>NZ_JAATHD010000019.1 GCF_011947265.1 Paenibacillus sp. HB172176 | reverse complement strand
ATTTGCTCTTGATTAGGGTAGATACGATATTTGAAAGCTTTATGATGCAGCATCGTTTCCATCACACCTTACATCAAGATTGAAAAGCCTCTAACCCCCTTTATTATAGTACATACGTTCGTACATAGTCACTGACAAATTCCCGATTCATCCCCCGCCTTCGCTCTCCTTTCATGAGTAAAGTAGCTTAGAGGCAGGAGTATTCTCGGTGTTTGTGATAAAAACCGGCGCCGGCTGCCGGAATTTACCCTTTGATCGCGCCTACCAGCATGCCTTTGACAAAATACTTCTGAATGAATGGATAGACGATAATCATTGGCAAGCTTGCGGCCACAACGGTTGCCATCTGGAGAGTGACCGTTGGCAGCGTCACCTCGGGATTAATATTGTCCAAGGACTCATTCAAAGTCAAGATATTGCGAACCACGACCTGAAGCGGATACAGATCCCCATCCTGAATGTACAAGACGGCCTGGAAATACAGGTTCCAATACTGCACCATATAGAACAATCCGATGGTCATCAGAGACGGAACCGCAAGCGGGACGACAATCGTGGTCAGAAGCCGCCATTCCTTCGCTCCGTCGATCCTGGCCGATTCGAAGATCTCCTCGGGCAGATTCTCGAAGAAGCTCTTCATGATCAAGAGATTGAAGGCCGATACGGCATTCGGAATGATCATCGCCCAAATCGAGTTGAGCAGCCCCACCTTCTGCACGATGAGATAGGTCGGGATCAGTCCCCCATTGAACAGCATCGTGAACAGGATGATCAGGAGCAGGAGCGATCTTCCCTTCATCTTCTTGCGGCTCAGCGGATACGCCATGAGCACCGTCAAGAGCAGGCTGAGCGTGGTTCCGACTACCGTTACGAATATCGTAACCATTAAGCCGTTTGGCATATCCGTCTTCTCGAGCAAATAATGATAAGCGTCCCACGTGATGCCGCTCGGCCAGAAGACATAGCCGCCGTTGCGCATAACCTCTCCGTAGGGAGTAAGCGACATGGAGACCACGAACATCAGGGGAACAACCGCAACAATGCCAGCGAGGAGCAATACACCGTATACGACGATGTCAAACATGCGCTCTGAATGTCCTTTCACCATACGCTCTGCCCCCATCTCTTGGCGACCGCATTGGCGCCTATGACCAGCCAAAGTCCAATGAAGGACTTGAACAAGCCGACCGCCGATGCCAGGCTGAAATTCAGCTGCTCCAGGCCCGTGCGATAGACCCAGGTGTCAATTATATCCGCAACCGGATAGACGCGAATATTGTACATGACATAAATCTGCTCGAAGCCCGCGTCCAGAATATGGCCCACACGCAAAATTAGAAGCAGGACAAACACATGCGTGATGCTTGGCAGCGTAATATGCCACATCATCCGCAATCGGCTGGCTCCGTCTACGCGCGCCGCCTCGTACAAGGAAGGATCAATGGACGACATCGCCGCGAGATAGATGATGGCGCCCCAGCCAATATCCTTCCAGATCTCCGAGCCGACGAGCACGCTGCGGAACCAATCCGTCGAGGAGAGGAATGGAATAGCCTCGAAGCCCCATTCGTGCAACCAGCGGTTCAGAACGCCGGAGGTTTCCGACAAGAACGCGATTGCAATGCCGTAGATAATAACCCAGGACAAGAAATGCGGCATATAGGTCAGCGTCTGAATCGTTCGTTTGAACCACGCTTTCCGGCACTCGTTCAGCAGCAGAGCGATGATAATATCCGGAAACATCCCGAACAGGATCTTATAGCAGCTAATGAGGAACGTATTCCTGAGCAGCTGCGTGAAGTACGTCGATTCATAGAAATATTGAAAATGCTTGTACCATGGATCCGCCCACGGGCTTCGCCATATCCCCTCCAGCAGATCATAATCCTTGAACGAAATAATAACGCCGTACATGGGAAAATATTTGAATACGATAAAAAAAACGAGCCCCGGCAATAACATGAAATACCAGGAGCGTTGCGACCAAATCTCCTTCCACGCTTTGCGGCGGAGAGAAGGCGAAAGCAACATCGCTTGCGCATTGTTCGTTTTCCGTGCCATGAGTGCCCTCCCTTGATTTGCTCTCTTCATGGTATCAGCCTTGCCTCCTGACGGGAATGAACGGATTTATCGACTTTCTAGAACAAATTTGAGGGAGAGCGGGAGTCGAGTGGCTGAAAGCAACACTCAGGAAACGAAAGCGGCAGTATAGCCTTCGAAAATTTAAAGAAATACCAGAAGAGCTTAAGAGGCACTAGAAGAAAAAACCGCCCTTGGGACGGTTTTTCTGTAGCGATTTGAACATATTTAAGAAATGGTTATTTCGTTTCCGCTAGCTCAGACTTCACAATCTAGATCGCTAACGAATCCTCATAGCGTTATTTGTTATTTTTCTGAATGATTGGAACTCTAACGAATATCTATATACTTATTTGCTGCTACTCAGTGAAAAAATACCTTTCTTTGCTGCAATAGCGATAGTAGTCTTCGTTAGATTTATACAGTGGGCGTTAGGAGGGAAATAACGCTGTGAGTCTTCGTTAGATTTTGCCTGGCTTCTTCCAATCCGCCGGATACGTTACCCCTGTGGCGCTGACTTGAGAGCTGCATTATTGACAGCCACATTTAAGTGTGAAGCTTCCTGAAATCGCTTGGCGTCATATCCGCCCATCTGCGAAAAATCTTGGAGAAATAGTTGTCATTGGCAAAGCCGACCTGACGCCCGATTTCATGGATGGGAACATCCGTATTCGTCAAAAACCGCTTCGCCCGTTCGATTCGATATTTCTGAAGAAAGTTAATCAAGGTGTCGCCCGTCTTGCGCTTGAACAAGCCGCTCACATAATGCTCGTCCATATTGACGAGCTCCGCCATCGACTTCAGCGTAATTTCCTTATCGTAATACTGATGAATATATCCGATAATCTTGTTGATCTCCTCATGGTCGGTATACTCATGCGTCTCCAGCATCCGTTCATGCTGCGCCTCCTCCAGCCGAAGCTCTATCCTTCGCAGAAGCTCTTCATGCGAGGGAGCCAGCCACAGCTGTTCATGATCTTCTCTGGCCATGCTCATAATGCTCAGCAGCATGGCCTCCAAGCGGACGGCTTCCTCCTTCACGATCGGAATGCGCAAGCCCTGACCCTCGAAATGCAGCCAAATTTGCTCCAGCACAAGAAAAGCTTCGTTCAGCTTGTCCTTCTCAATGAGCTGAATGAGCTTTCCCTCCAGCTCCCATGGTATGACACGATTCGCGACCGCTTGCGCGGCATACCCGCTCTTCGCCCCGTACCACTTGTCACGCAACTGGTCCATTGAGCGGAACCATGCCTCCCTCACTCGCTCTGGACACGAAGCCTCGATTCCTCTAACGACCGCTCGCCCTTCCATTGCATCCTGCCAGCCCGGTTTCTCTTCGCTGCGTCTGCCTGCGAATTCGCTCCAGCAGAAGAGGGAGATGATTCCGCCGCGACGGAACACGTGCATCTCCTTACCGACGATATCACCCCCGAGAGCTTTAAGGAGCATCTCGGCTTTCTCGTCATCTAGAAAGACGATAAGCGTGCAGGCCTCATACTCCGAAGCTTTAGATGGTTCTGATGGCTCTGGCGCAACTTGGAGAGAATCTGTTTCAACCGGCAGTCTGTGAGACATATATTCGTCCCACCACGAGGCATAAAAGCTGTTCCAGATGCCGCCGAATCGCTCTGCCCGCCGCTCCCTGTCCGCTTGAAGCTCCGCCCCCAGCTCGCCGAGCTTCTTGCAAAGCGATTCGATAGACATGGACAGCTTCAACACATAGCCCGATGCGCCATACTCCAAAGCTTCCTTCGCATAATCGAATTCATTGACGCAGGTCAGCATAATGAAGCGCGTGTCGACGCCAAGCTGCCGCGTCTGCTTGAGCAGCTCCAGCCCGTCCATCATCGGCATCATAATATCCGTGATGACCAGATCGGGCTTCTCCGATTTGATAATCTCCAGCGCCTGCAATCCGTCATCGGCTTCCCCGATGATCTCATAGCCAAGCCCGTTCCAATCAATCTGCTTCCGCAGGGAACGACGAATATACGGCTCATCCTCCACCAACAGGATTTTCCACATGCCGGCACCCTCCCTTCATTCCAATTCCTTCGGGGCCGACAGCAACAGCGGCATCCGAATGGTCACGCAGGTTCCCGGATTAACTTCCTCGATCGTCAATTCGCCCTCGTGGCGGAACAACAACGCTAGACGCTCCTGAATATTGGCGAGGCCGATTCCCTTGCGCTTGCGTTTGTCCGTCTTCTCCCGGGCCCGATATCCGACTCCGTTATCCTCGACCTCGAGAATGAGAATTTGCTCGCGCGTATAGGCTCGTATCGTAATAACCCCGTCCCTCTTCAGCTGCGCGAAGCCGTAATTGATCGCGTTCTCGACAAGCGGCTGCAGAATAAACTTCGGCACCAGCGCGTAGTTCAGCTCTTCTTGAAACTCATAGCGGATGCGATACCGCCCTCCGAAGCGAATCTGCTGAATATAATCGTAGGCTTGCAGCAGCTCCAGCTCCTTATGCAGATGAATGATCTCTACATCCGACGCCAGACTTTGCTCCAGCAATGTCCCGAGCGCAATGCAAATTTCCGCCGTCTCCCGATCCTCTTTCTCAAGCGCGCTCCACTTGATCAAATTCAATGTATTCAACAGGAAATGAGGATTCATCTGAATGAGAAGCATCTGCAGACGAATGGCCTCTCTCTCCCTGACCTCCATCTTGAGCTGCTGAATCAGCTCTTGAATATCGTTGACCATCCGATTGAAGGTTTGGGCCAGAGTCAGGATTTCTCCCTGATAGCTGTGCTCGGAAATTTTGGACTTCTGGAAATTCTCCTGCACCATGTCCGACATCTTCTTCTGCAGAAGCTTCAGCGGCCGCGTTATGCTCGAAGAGATGGCGAAGGTGATGAACACGAACACCAATACGGTAATAATGAAGGTCGTGATAAGCTGCTTCTTGATCTGATCGAGACTGCCGAAATACAGATCCAGGGTGAACATGGAGGCAATATGGAAATCAAGTGATCTGACGTACCCGGCGTTAACCAGCGACGCGTTCTTCTGATCGATGAAGGAGGCCTTCTCCTGATCAGTCTTCAGAATGCGGGCAATGACATTCTCGTCCAAGCGTGCATTGGAATCGGTCTGCGCCAGAATGCGGCCGTTCCCGTCCAGAATCATATAATCCTGCTGAATGAGCAGATTGCGGCTGAAGCTGTCGAGCCATCCTGCATAATCGAAAGTGATTTTGAGCCATCCTGCAATCTTGTCATCGGACTGTATCAGAGCATACAAGAACAGCTTGTCCTTTAATACCCAGCGAAAATCCTCCTCCCCCTGCTCCAGCTCGCGAAATACGTGCGATTGCTGCATGTCCGGGTCCTCGATTGCCTGAGCGTCCATGCTGCCATGAACAAAGCCCTGCCGATCAACAATTTCAAACTGCACATAATCCTCTCCGTAAGGTCTATATTGCTCGCGGTATTGCTGCAATGCGGGAATGATTTGTTCTTCTTGATCGGGGACGCCGATCCGCTCTGGCTCTTGGCCCTGCTCTTGCTCCAATTGCCCCATAATGGCCGGATTCAGCTCGATTTGCAGCATATGCACGAACAGATTGGACCGAACATTAGCCAGGTTATTCATAATAAAATCGAGCTGTTCATTATTTTTGTCAGACAGCTGCTTGCCGATAATCTTCTCGATCTGTGCATAGTTATACAGTTGAATCGCCAGGAAAGGAATGACGATGAATAATAAGAAGGATGCGAATAGTCGGTAAGTGAGGGTTTTCGGGATCAATCGTTTCCACATGAAATGAACTTCCTCCCGGATGCTGAGCTTGCCTCTATTGTATCATGTTAAGCGCCCAAAGCTTTGGAATGGATTTCACTTTCGCCTGGAACAGAATTAATCTCTTTTTCCGCGGAGACGCCGCCTTGATCTTTCAATGGTAACACGTTAACTCTTCTTGAAACCAAGGTTGTATTGGAGGATGGATTGTCGGTAGGCGGAAAGAAGCTGCGGGAAATATACGAGGCCGCTGACGGACACAGGAGGCGCTATTTAGTGAAAATATTGAGTTTGCTCAGTTTCGCGGACACAGGCGACGCTATTTCCTCAAAAATACAATAAAATCGCTGCTTTTTCGAAAATAACGTCATCTCTGTCCGCGAAATCACAAAAACGGCTCATTTTGCAGAAATAGCGTATCTACGGTCCGCTCAGGCAATACAACCTCATGAATCGGCTACGCCAGCTTGCAAGTCATGCCTATATCTGCTTCTTCCGATAATCGCCCGGCGTCATGCCGACGATATTCTTGAACGCGCGTATGAACGAGAAGGCGTGAATATAGCCCACCTGAGCGGAAATGTCCTGGACGGATTCGCGGGTTTCGGTCAG
Organism: Paenibacillus sp. HB172176; assembly: GCF_011947265.1. Classification (GTDB taxonomy): domain Bacteria; phylum Bacillota; class Bacilli; order Paenibacillales; family Paenibacillaceae; genus Pristimantibacillus. Next base: position 122,059 of record NZ_JAATHD010000019.1, on the reverse strand, counting down.
CAGCTTCATCGCATGCTCCATTCGCAGCTTGGCGATAAAGTCGATCAGCTTCTCGCCGATTTCGTCCTTGAACATCCGGCTGAGATACGTTGGCGTCAGTTCGAATCGGTCACTAAGCTGTACGAGCGATAGATTGGAGTCGTGGAAATGCTCCGCGACATAGCTCTTGACTTGCTGGATAGTGGCATAGATATCCTTGCCCTCTCGCAGCTTCGACATTTGCCCGAAGAAGTCATCCAACATCCCGCTCAATCGCTCGTCAAGCTCCTCGAATGTCTCGAACCCGGCAAGCAGCTCCGCAATCGCCGGCGCCGTTCCCTCGTTCCACAATCCGACGTATTCATCGGACAGCTCCCGCATCTCGAGCGAGAACTGATATTGCAAATAACTGAGGATATTGATAATTTCGGAGCGTTCGTACAAGCTCTTCCGGATGCAGTCCGCCAGCTCGCCATAGCTCCTCCGCCACTCCTCATTGCCCTGGCGATACAGCCGGGCCAGCTCTCTAATATGCTGCAGTTGCTCGTAGACGGGCTGTTCCTCCCGGTTCTCCCCGCCAGGCGGAACGATGACGCGATTGAGGCCCAGCGTCGACTTATAGCGAAGCCCTTGATCGGCGTTCTCGCGCGAGACGACCGCCTCGTTAATGCCTGTAGCCGTCTCTCCCACCGAAGCTGTCAGCGTAAATCGCAAATTCTCATCCACCCAATCGCGGAGCAGCTCCATCAGCTTCAAAGCAGGCTCGTCATCCTCACCTTCCACCTGGATCAGAACGCCCAGCTGAGATGGCGACAGCCAATCATTCCACTGCGCGACGCCATTCTTGGCGGCGAGCTCCTCCAATACGTTCACCATAGCGAACTTGAGCAGATAGCGATCTTTCTCGGGGAAGCTGCCCTGAAATTCCTTATACTTGTCAATCTCGGCAATCGCTACCCGATAACTGCCGTCGGCTCTATGCCAACCAAGACGTTCCGTCTCGCGCAGCCATTCCTCCGCCGAGATGACTCGCCGTCCCTCCATAATGTCGGTAAACAGCACCTTGCGGCGATACACCTGTCCCGAAATCGCTTCCTGCTCGAGGTCATTGGCATTCTCGATCAAGCGCTCGATCGCATGCTCGATAAAGCCGAAATCATCGTCCTTGCCCGACCATTCCGAGATTTTGCGCTGCGAGATCCGGCCTATTCGGTGCAGGATCGCTTCCACCGGCCTGTATTGCCTGCGGCTGACCTGAATCATCCATACGATGCCGACGGCGACGCCCGCGAGACCAAGAATAAGCCAAGAGTAAGACATCGCGCTGAAGATGCCGAACAACCCCCGCTTCTTCATGCCTGCTCGAATTTCCAGCCCGCTCAGCTCCGAACGCACCGTCAGCAGGGAGCTCTCCTCCCAGGCGCGATTCTCGTTTTCCGTCATATCGGATCTGACGAGCTGCCCGCTCGCATCGGTCAGGTACAACTCACTCAGCTCGGATTGCGACATTTCGCTGAACACAAGCGCCAGCTCCGCGGTCGACACATTCACGACGAACTTGCCCTCGCTGCCCCCGAGCAGCGGAAATGTACGGACCAGGGAGATGACCGTGCGCGGATTATCCTTCGGGAGACCTTGAAACAGCCGCGGCTCAGACCATCTCGCTCCGGTTGATACGCCGCCCGGCAGATCGCTGCCAATAAAGGCGTTGTCGCCGAATGAAACGGCTTTCATAAACAGGTTGTCGGAGACGACCATGCCGTCGTGTGCCCGGTAGATGTACACAGAATCGAGAATCGGCAGCGTGCTGACGAATTCGTTCAACTGCACCTGCACCTCATGAGCGAGATAATAATTGTCGCGGGACGCGGGATCGAAGAACTCGGCAATCGTGTCGTTCGTAAGCAACTCGCGAATCGACAATTGATCGACGGTTTGCAGATCGTAATCAAGCGTCTGCATCACATGCTCGGCGAATACGCGGTTGGCCTGCTCCGTGTCCTTGCGGGTCATCTGATAGACCGACACGAAGAATACGACGAACAGCACGGTGACGATAAAAAAGAAGATGGGCGCAAAGGTGAGAAAGAGCTTTCGATACCCCGTTCCCTTCATCCATCTTCATCCTCTCCTATGTAGTCGGTCGAAGCCTTCCCCCGGAGGCGGAAGGCTTCGATACTCTTATTTCTTCGGCTTATTGCACCGGCATGAATTTGTACATATCCTTGGTCAAGAAAGCGGTGTCTTTGTTTTCATTGTACCAATTCTCGTACCACTCATCAATTTTCGCTCCGCCCGCCCGGTCCCAGGCCGCCTGCGATTCCTGTAGCGCCTGATCCGGCGTGTAGGACGAGCCGGAGACAATCGACTTTTGAAAATTATCCAAAATGGTTTTGAACGCGTTCGTCACGACTAATTGCATCTCCGACGGCAGCGCAGGCATAAGCTCCGGAACTGTCAGATATGGCTCCGGGCGATCCTCGCTGACATAATATTTCTGCGACAGCTCCAGCAACTCGCGGCTTTTCACTTGCGCGGGCGTAGGATCGATCAGCGGGCAAACCTTGGCGTCAAGAGGCTTGTTGGCAAGCATGCGGAAGTCTCCGGTATAGCTGACCTCCTGTTTAAATTTGTCCTGATCGATTATCTGAGGACAGCCCTCCACCATGTTGTAGGTTTCACCCTCTATGCCGTATTGAAGCGTCTCGACTGTAGCCGGGTCAGCCATGAAATCAATAAATCGCATCGCCGCCTCGGGGTCCTTGGCTGCGGAGTTGATCGCCGTCGTCATCTGCACCGGATTGCCGATCGCCGGGCTGAAGGCTCCGTTCGGACCTTCCGGCAGCGGAATCACCGTGAAATCGCTGTCAGGATTGTTTTCGCTGAACGCTTCGATATCGCTTGAACTCATTCCCGAGCCGCCGTAGATGCCGAGCTTGCCGTTCAGCCAGTCCTGCTTCGCCTTCTCTCCTTGGCTGTCGGCCAGGAAGCCCTTGTCAACGGCGCCTCCATCATACAATTGCTTCATGTAATCGAATGCCTGACGGGTACGCTCCCAATCATGAACCAGCTTGCCGTCTTCGACATGCCAAGGAATCTTCTCATAGATCGTAAACACGTCTCCGAACATATAGTCGACGACCATGCCGCCGATAAAGCTGAGATTAATGCCATAGGTATCCGCCTTGCCGTTGCCGTCCGGATCGTCCTTGGCGAAGGCAATCGCCGTGCTCAGCAGTTCGTCGCTCGTCTTCGGCGTGTCGAGTCCCAGCTTCTCCAGCCAGTCCGTGCGAATATACAGCCTGTGATTCGGACCGGTCGGCGTCACATGAGCGAATTCGTACATTTTGCCGTCTTCTCTGGTTGCGATTTTGCGAATTTCGGGATATTTCTCCAACAAGCTCTTATAGGTCGTGCTGTACTTCTCGATTAGCTCGTCGATCGGCTGAATTTGCTTCTGCGCGACGAGTTGGTCGCGGTACGCCTTGTCATATTCGAAGATTACGTCGGGCGCCGAGTTCGACGCGAACATAACATTGAACTTCGTCTTGGAATCCCAGCGCGGAATCGCTTCGAACTTGACATCGGCCGGGCCGTTCTCGTTGATCCACTTCGTCCAGCGATTGTCCGTGATCGTGCCTTCCTCCTTCGGCACCAGCCCGCGGTCGTAGATGGAGGACGTGATCTTGCCTCGCTTGACCGGTTCGTCGGTAGCCGCAGCAGGCGTGCTTGAGCTATTGCCCTCGCCGACCGTTCCCGCCGTTTCCTCCGCTGCCGGATCATTGTTATTGCCGTTCGAGCAGCCCGCCAGCACCATCGCCAGCAGCATGATGCCGGCGATCGCCGTCAACCACAATCCTTTACCCCTCTTTTTCGTCCCTCGCATTCGCAGACCCTCCTGAATAATTGGAATAATAGCTTCTTGTTATTCAAACCGTTTGCTACCCCTTGATGGCGCCGATCATGGCTCCCTTGACAAAATATTTCTGCAAAAACGGATACACCGCGACGAGCGGAATGATCAGCACCATCATGCCGGCCGACTTCACGCCCGCCGGCGTGACGAGCAGCAGATCCTCCGGCTGCAGATTGTTGAGCGACTGCAGCATCGACTGGCTGCGAATCATATTCTGCACCAGCACCATCAGATTGTATTTCAGCGGATCGTTAATATAGATGAGCACGTTCATGAACGCGTTCCAGAAGCCGACGCCGTAGAACAGCGCGATCGTCGCCAGCATCGGCAGCGACAGCGGCAGCACAATTCTCGTGATGAAGGTCCATTCCCCCGCTCCGTCGATGCGCGCCGCCTCCTCCAGCTCATCGGGCATATTCTCGAAATGCGTTTTCATAATAAGCATATTGTAAACGCTGATGAGTCCCGGCAGCCACAGGGAGCCGTATGAATTGACCAATCCGAGCGCATTGACTACCAGATAGGTCGGAATTAGTCCGCCGCTGAACAGCATCGTGAACACGATGGCCAGCGTCGCCGGCTTCCGGGCGTAGAACGCCGGCCGCGACAGCGGATAGGCTGCGAGCAGCGTGAACAACAGGCATAGCGCCACCCCGACGACGGTCAACAGCACGCTGTTCGCGAACGCCCTGCCGATAGAGCTCGCTTCGAACAGCGTTCCGTACGATTTCCAGGTCAGCCCGATCGGGAAGATCGACACATTGCCGGACAGCACGGCCGTGCTGTTGCTGAGCGAAAGCGCCGCGATATTCAGCAGCGGCAGCAGACAAGTGAGCGACAGCAACGTGAGCAGCGCGTAGTTGCAGGCATAGAACCATTTTTCTCCTATCGTATCCTTCAAGCTTTTCACCACCTTTCTTACGGCAAGAAACAACTCATCGCTCTTGTCGACAGACGTCAGCTACCACAGCCCCTGCTTGAAGCGCCGCGCCACTGCGTTCATCGCCAGCACGAGCACCAGTCCGACCAACGACTCGAACAGTCCCATCGCCGTCGTCAAGCTGAATTGCGCCCCCTGCAGACCCACTCTGAAGATGTAGGTCGAAATAACCTCCGAAACATTGGAAACCACCGAATTCTGCAGATTGTAAATCTGGTCGAAGCCGACCTCCAGCACATTGCCGACGCTTAAAATCATCATGAGCACAATCGTCGGGCGAATGCCGGGCAGCGTGATATGCCAGATTTTCCGCCATTTGCTCGCCCCGTCCATCGCGGCCGCCTCGTAAAGGCTCGGATCGATCGTCGTCAGCGCCGCCAGGTAGATAATCGCGCCGAAGCCCGCACTCTTCCAAATGCCCGAGCCGATGAAGATGGCGATCCATGAGCCCTCCTTGTACAGAAACGGATACGTATGTCCAGTGATGCTTTGCCATAGATGATTGACGATGCCTCCATCCTCGGAGAACATCGTGACGACCAGCCCTCCCACGACGACCCAGGATAAGAAATGCGGGAGATAGAGCAGCGTCTGCGCCGTCTTCTTGAACGCCAGCTGTCGCACCTCGTTGAATAGAATAGCCAGCGCGATCGGGAAAGGGAACGTGATGGTGATCCCGAGGACGCTGAGCACGAGCGTATTGCGAATGGTGCGGAACGCCGAAGGATCAAGGAATAGCAGCCGGAAGTTGTCGAAGCCCACCCACTTGCTGCCCCAGACACCTTCGAAGAAGGTGTACTGCTTGAAGGCGATAATCAGGCCAACCATGGGCGCGTATTTGAAAATAAGGAAGAAGGCGACGACCGGCAGAAACATCAGCAGCCAGGGAATATTCTGCTTGAATCTGCGCTTGCGGCGAAGCCGGGCTCCGGACGCGTTCGTGCCGGCGTTGTTCATATCGACCCTGGGCGACCTCTTTGCGATTTTGAAAGTTTGCGCTCTGTTATTCATCGTGATTGTATATGTCACCTCCCGTTTCCGGGCCGATCATGCCTCCCGGAATGATCCCACTGTAACCCGGGGCGCCTCCGCTCAACAATACACATGAATTTCTCATGCACAAAAGAAGCGATTCGGCAGCCGTTCGGCTCTCTGCACAATTATTTACCATGCACAATTGGCGCTTTCGCGGCTCTGAGAGGGTGGCAACTGCGCTTTGGCACCTCAGTTGATGAAACGTTTCTTGCGTTGCCAGACCACAGTTGGCTTACCAGCCTGCGAAGCTTCCCAGCGTTGCCGACTTACCAATTTGCAAACCGATCAGCGCTCACTAGCACCAGCGCTTGCGTAAGGATCTACACGCAGCGACAATTCGACTCCGTCAGGCGCCTTGACAGCTATTTCGCGAATCATGAAAGGATCGCTGCGCGGCAGCTCCCAGTCCGTCATTCGACGATCAGTTATTTCAATGCATTGTAATCGCTTCTCAAGCTCCTCCCGCTCCGGCTTGTCGTCGATCATGACGACCACCCACCCATGATCGATCCGATGCTGACGAAGATCGCGTTCCTCGCCCTCGTACCAGCGGCGGGTCAGCAGGAGGTCTCCTCCTTGCTCGCTCGTCTCGATATCCGACAGCTTCGCCTGATTCGATCCGCATTCGATGTAGCTGAGCGACAACACTGCCGCATAGCAATGGGGGAACTCCAGCACCGTCCACACGGCTTCGCCCGATTCGATTCGCTGCGGCACGGAATGCGTCGTGATCTCCGTCGAGGTCCATTCCGCCGTCAAGCTCGCGGGAATGCGATGGACGGCGCCTTCAAACCGCTGTACCAGCCATTCGTCGGCGATTTCCGAAGCGCTGTTCGCGAGATGGGACATGCTTCGGTGAATGATCGCGATATTGCCGCTTTGGGTGCAGCGCGTTTCCGGCTCGGGCAGGCAGTCTTCGCTGAACAACGCAGGACTCAGATACGCCCCGTGATAGCTCGCCGCGGGATGCGTTCTCTCGTTCCCGCCTTCCATGACTCGAAAGCGAAGGAACGACAGCTGCTCGCCCTCGACCAGGAAGCTGACTGGCATCGACTGCCAGCCGAGCCCCCATGTCGGCCAGTGATAGCTGCCGGCCATAGCAGGAAAGCAGCTTACGGTTCCGATGCGGCAGTTCGCGCCAATCCAGCTATAAGCGTAAGCATCATCGAAGATGTGTTCTTGCCGCGAGCGCGGTACAGGGAGATCGGGCGCGGAGGGCGACAGCTTCGCCGGATCCTCCGTCAGTTGAACATCTCCTTGCGGGAGCAGGTTGTTGTAGAGAAGCAAGCTGAGCAGAAACGCGACGATATTCCCTGTCACCTCTTGCTCCCAGCAGCGAACGCCCGCATAGAAATTCGTTAGGGAGGGCTTCATTACATGCCCTTCGAAGTTATAGCCGCGAATGGAGGGCACATATTCCCGTCCCCCGAAGAACCGGGCATAATTCAGCAGCTCGTCGCGTCTCGCGCGAATCTGCCGCTCCAGCTCCGGCTCCCGTCCGTTCCATGCCAGCAAGGCGAGCTGGAAAGCGTCGAGGATGACCTTCCCGTACCCGGAGCTGGTGTTCTCCCCCCAGCCCCAGCCGCGCCGCTCCGTATACGACAGCCATCTCTCGAAGAAGCTCTTCGCGCCTTGGAGGCCTTCCCCATCGTTCACGAGCGTCGAGAGTCCGAGGAGCAGCGCGCCGTCGCTGATAATCTTGTTCGGGTAGAACAGCTTGGGATGCGCGCATTCGTGGGCGAACCAGCGAATCGCTTCCTCGAACATGCCTCGCAGAACGGCTTCATGGCCGGCAGGAATGCTCTCGGGCGCTGCGAGCGCAAGCGAGACGAGCGGCACCAGAATGAAGAAAGCCGCGTTCGAATCGTCAATCTCGGTCTCCTCGCGGTACCACCGGAAGCCGCCCCGCTTCTCATGCCCTTCTTTCCGCACCTGCAGCTTCGCAAGCTCCTGAAGCATCTTCAGTCCCTCATCCTCGTCCAGCTTGCCGAGGAAGGCGGCTGCCGCATAGCAGCTCGCGGTCTCGCGGCCCTCATGAACGAATTCGAGATTCGCTACCGCCTTCGTGTGACCTTTGTCTTTGCGAATCATATATTCATGCATGCGCGGGCGAATCCGTTCCATATAGGCGTCGAACTTACGCTCCGCTCCGACTTGTTCAATGATGCGTTGTACCTGTACTTGTACCTGTACGGCTTCTTTCATCTCTCGCAACCTCCGTTTTATCGCGCGCTCCTTTTGGAGCTGTCCGCTTATTGGTCTGCCTGTGCGCAGGACCGTGATGCCCCGCTTCTAACTCATTCGCTTCTTCTTCAAGCGCGGTGAGAAAGAAATACTGTGAAATACTGCAAAAATCCAGCTTTTTCTCTGATTAAAGCGCAAATTAGTGTAATTGATGCAATTATCCATCCATTTACTCATCGTTTTCCTTATCAGAGTCTCTCGGCGCATCATTCCTTGATATTTGCAGGAATTCCGCAGCACTCGAGCCCTACCCGAAAAAAAGATGGATAAATGCAGGAATTCGCATCCCTGCACATCCCTGAACATCTCCGAACTCGCCGACTTGTATATTCTCATTCATCCAAGGTGAAACGGCTGTGCCTTCCTTTGGCGGCGAGGCTCGTTTCATTCCCGTCTTGGCGAAATCATATAGTTTCCTATATTTTAAGAAAAACGCCTGATGGCGTCCTTTGAAAGCAGCGACCTGCTCTAACGAACTTTTTGTCCTCTTAGACGCCGCTTTTCAACACTCGCTTGCTCTAACGGACTTTTTATCCTCTTAGCCAACCAAACGAGCGAAAAAACAGCGGGATGAACCCGCTAAGAGGCGAAAAGGTCCGTTAAAAATCTGCGCTGGCTAAATAGAGCTTCTAAGGGTCGAAAAAGTCCGTTACAGTTGCAGGAATTACTCCCAAACCCCATACTTTCGGCCTTTCAGAGTCGGCGACCTAAAGCTTTGCAGTTCAAAGCAGCCTCGTACGCACATTAAGATTTTATTTGTCATTTCCTATGACGCGAAATCTTATAAATAATAATTTAGAACGAAGAGACCGCGCGAGCGCGGCCCCTTCTGTATCAACGCCCGTCTAATCATGCCGGACGCCCATGCCATCCCCTAATGCCCGCCGCCCAAAAAGCGCTCCAACAGATCTGCAACTGTTGTCTTCAGCAGCTTCGCTTCCCGGATGAAGCTGTCCTTCACGAAGATGGCCTCGGCGGCGTAAAGCTGCATCACATTCCGCACTGCGGCAAGCCGCTGCGCAAACGTTAGACCGTCGACATCCTTCACGGCATCGATGTAAGGCTTGAAGTCGTTATGCACGGTACGGATGTAAGCGACCGAGTCGCTGTCATCCACAGCCGTCAAGTAGACGCTCAGCGCGGCCTCGGCCTTCGCCTCCAGCTCCGAACCGCCTGCCGAGATGACCGCGCAGAGGAAGACGGCGGCGGAGGCGTTCAATTCGGCCGCTGCCTCATCGACCCCCGACTGGGATAATGACTGCCCGCTCAGGACGGCTTCCGCCGCCGCGATGGCTTCGCTCATCACCGCCTTGGAGCCGATCATGAATTGTCCCGGTGAAGTCCCTTCTTCGGCTGCGTCCAGCAAAGAGGAAGCATCGGCAATCGCCTGCTGCAGACCCTCCGCGTTAACGACAACCTTGCTGCTTTCGAAGTCGGCCTGAGCCGCCTCCAGCTCCGCTTCGGCCTCGTCGACATCGACTTGGGATGCGGCCGAATCGTCATACACGGCCTGCGCCGCCGCGATTGCCTCCGCGAATGCAGCCTTAGAGCCCGAAGGATATTGTCCTTCCGCTCCTCCCTCTACAGCGCCGTCATGGAGCGTTTCGGCCTCTTCGAGCGCAGCTTGCAAAGAGGATCTGGCCGCGCTGATCGTGATCGAACCGCTGCGGGAATAGAGACCGAAGAAGCCCGGAGTTGCGAGATAGCCTTCACCGCTGTCGACGGCGTCTATCAAAGTCTCGCCGTCCACGCGAAGCACCAGCCGAACGCCTCCCTCAACGTTCAACGCGCCGAATTCAACTTCATGCTCCTCTCCGAATGTCAGCGCATCGTTCGGAATGGCCGGTCCGAACTCGGCCGTATAGCCGTCGAGCGCGCCGTACAGAATCGTGCGCTGGCCCTTGTTGAATCGGTGAAGCTCGATGCCTCCCGGCGTGAACAGAAGCATATACAGCTCATTCGAGGAGCTCGAATAGCTTTGATCATTCGCCCGATTGCGGAATGTCAGCGCTCTCCAGCCCGAAGTGCCGTTAATCTGCATCTCGAAGCGAATCAACTCGTCGCCATAGCTCTTGCCTTGGAAGATCGCGTCTCCGCTCGGCGTGGCAATCGTCACGCTGCCCTCCCCTGACGTTAACGTCGAGCCTCGGAGATACCAGTAGTCTTCGTCTTTGATCAAATCCTGCGCCAGCGCCTCCACGACCGTAATCACTGTGCTGCCTGACAGCAGCTCGCCCTCGACCTCGGCGGTTGCCGTAATCGTCGCGGTTCCAAGCGCGGCAGCCGTTGCCGAGCCGCTCTCGTTAACGGAGACGATCTGTGAATCCGAGCTTGCGAAGGATAATCCGCTGATCGGGAATTTGCGCCCGTATTGCGTGATAGCCTCAGCCTCCAGATCCGCCGATTCGCCGACCATCAATTCCTGCTTCTCCGCCGTCACGGTCAATTCGCTGATGCTGTCATCGACGAATACGGCCGCGCTTACGATAACGCTTTGCCCGTTCACCGTTGCCGTGATTGTCGCCCGTCCCGGTCCGACTGCATGTACCACTCCCTCGCTATCAATCGTAGCAACCTCCAGATTCTCGCTCGTCCAGGCAATCTCCGCCTCATCAAGATCAATGGCGAAGCCGCTGTGCGTCAGAATCGCTTTCGCTTCGAGCTGCGCAGAATCGCCGGTAGAGAGCGAGAGATCGTCCAGATAGAGCTTCTCAGCCGGTTCATCCCGGCGCAGATGCTCGTATGGAGGCTCGAGGCCCGCGTTCGCAATAATGCCGAGCGCTTCTGCCGGCCAGTTAGCGTCCTCATACACTTGCGTATTGGTTATCGGCGTATCCGTGCCGTTGTTCACCATTTTCTCGGTTGTCGTATACGTATTGTCCATCACAATATCGTGAATGGTCTGCGCCCACATGAACACATAATTCGGCGCATCCTCCATCACATTGTCATAGGCATGCCAGTAATCGCTTCCTTCGTCAAAATAGAGCGAGCCCTGGCTCCCGCTATGATTGCGCAGCAGATAGTTGCCGGACACGATGTTCGGCTCCTCGACCGTCGCCCCCGTCCTGCCGAGCGTATAGATCGGCCCGCCGTCGACAAGCTGCTCCATCGTATCGTAGATCAGGTTATTCTGAATCTTGAGATTGCGAGTGTTCGAAGTGGGATCGCTCGCCCAGCCATAGCCGACATGCAGGCCGCTGTAAGGCGCGTGTCCGATCTCGTTGTGGCTGATATCCATATCGACGGGATAACCGGCGGATATGGCCGCCGACGAGCGATAATCGATTCCGATATCGTACACATAGTTGTCGATGACATCATTATTGCGGTTCAGCTTCTGAGGATCCGTCGTCAGCTTCTGATCGCCGCTCGGTTCGCCGATAGCGATGGCGGTGCCGGACAGATCGGTGAAGCGGTTGCCCTTCACGAGATTATCCTGACTGCCCTCCAGCGTCTTCAGCGCGATCGACCCCAGATGGGTAAAGGTGTCGCCGCTGAATTCGATATCATGCGCGTTCTGCAACGTCACCGCTGCCAGGCCGAGCCAGTCGCCTGTGCCGCTGCCGCTCTCGCGGATATGGCTGTTCTGCGCATCGGACAAGCCGCTGTCCGTCCCCGGCCTGAGCCAGGTATTGTAGGCGAAGGTGATGCCGGAGAACGCGAGATGGCTGACAGGCGTTCCGGGCTCCGCTCCTTTGATCTCCATCAGCTGTTCAAGCTCTGGCGCGACCACCTCGGCGGCGGCCATGTCCTCCCCTGCTCTTGGCATATAGTAGATGCTGTCCGTCGAACGATCGAGATACCACTCTCCCGGCGAATCCAGAAGCTCGTAGGCATTCTCGTAGAACCACGGAACCGTAATGGAAGTGCCGCCTTTATTCGAAGCAAAATACCAGCAAGGCTGCTGCATCGTAATGGTTGCCGTTCCGCCGGATGCGCTGATGCTGTTCACGGGACAGCGCGGATTCGTCCACTTCTCGCTGTATACCATCTCGATATCGCCGATATTGCCCCAGTCCGCAAGGAAGGCGTCGCTTGTCGTATAGCCGCTCGCCGTCTTGACGGCGTTCGTCAACCCCTCCTCGCTTCTCGCACGCACGGCGCGAACGCCGTTCACGTACAGCTGCCTTGTATCCAGATCTCCGCCGGTCGAAGCCTTGTAAATATTTTTGTCGGCATCGAACAGCGTCCAGCCCGCAATCTCGCGGCCGCCGCTGATGACCGGCGTCTCGCCCGGAACCGCCGTATAGATGACGTTGAAGCCATTTTGGCCCGAATCTCGTTCGTCGAAGGTAAGCAGGCTCGTCTTAAGCTGCCTTGTCGCGTAATTCTGACCGCTCTGATTGTAGAGCTTCTCTTCCGTCACCTCATATTCGGGCTTATAGACGCCTCCCCCCAAATAAACCGTAATATCCGAGGTCATGACCCCGTTTATCGCGCGCACCTTGTCTCTGGCCTTCGTAATCGTCCGGAAAGGCTCGGCCTCCGTCCCCGGCCCCATGTCGTCGCCGCTAACCGGATCGACGTAATAAGCCGATCTGGCCGCCTCGTCGATCGGCTCGGTAGGCTCGCTTGCGTAGGCCGTTCCTTGCGAATAAGCGTCAGCCGGCGTTACCTCGAACTTCACGAACTTTCCTTCCAGCTCAGGAGCGAGCAGAAGCGTCATTCCTGTCGCGCCTTCGATTCCGGTGTATGGTCCTTCCGCCGCATCGCTTTGCAGCCAGCGGTATGTTGTTCCAACCTCCGAATCGCCCTCCTCATCCGCAAAAGAATACGAGCCGGTCAGCTGCTGACCGATGATTTGAACGCCGCTGATTCCCACATCGCCCGCAACCGGGGCGGCATTCGCCGTGACGAGCACGGACGAGCTGTAGACCGCTTCGCCGACCGTAGGCTCGACCCCCGCATGAGGAACGACCGCGAAGGTAATATATTTGCCCTCCTGATCGGAGCCCACCGTATAGCTCGTGCCGGTCGAACCGGGAATCGCCGCGATAGCGCCGTTCGCCGCATCGCCGACATACCAGCCATACTCGCTTCCGACTTCAGCGTCGCCGTTGGCGTCCATATAATCGTAGCTGGCCGTCAACATTCGGCCCGGCTTCGCCAAGCCGCTCAGCTCGACGTTCGAAGCCGTCGGCGCCAGCGGCTCGCTCGCGGGCACGCCTGCTTCCAGCGTCACCGCGTAATCGATCTCGGCGGCAGGATTGTCCGCCGCGACGGCATGGATATTCACCGTTCCTGCGGAAGCCGCGTCGGTCACCTTAAGCACGCCCGTCGCCGAATCCACGCTCACGCCGGCAACCGAGCCCTCAAGCGACCATACGACAGCCGGATCCTCCAGCCCCGCCGTTGTGCCGAGCTGATTGCGCACATCAGCCGAGTAAGCGTACGACGCGCGTCCCGCGACCGGAATCGTCGCCGTCGCCGGACCGTTTACCGAGAGCGAAGACGGCCACGCAGGCTCGGCCGCAAAGTCATCGACGTAGAAGTCGGTATAATGCCCGTCCTCGTCCTTGATAGCGCTGTCATTTTGTTGATGCTGAACGAACACCGTCGCATCGTCATACACATAACCGGAAGCAGGGTCGCTTCCTGCAGTAGGGAACGTCTGCAAGCCTTCGATATGCGTCCATTCGGTGTCCACATTGCCGATCGCCATAATCGGATAATTGGCATTATTCCATTTCACGCCGCTCTGCGTCACGAAGAGACCGACCTTCCCCGTGCCGACCATCCGCTTCACCCAAGCGGAGAAGTAATACGTCTTCCCAGGCTCGAAAGCGATATGCGTCTGCCGGATATTGCCGGAATACGCCGTCGAGCGATCCACCAGAGCCGAAGCCTCCCCGGTGTGCTTCTCGGATGTGTCGCGAACGATTGTCGCCCCCGAGGCGGACCATCCCGTCAAATCCGTCTCGAAGCCGCTATTGCTCAGCAAGCCGATCTGCGCGGCTTCGGAATTCCCTGCAGCGGCGACCGTCGTCGTCGTTCCTCCCAGCAGTCCGAACCCGCTGACATACACGTTCAGCAGCAGCGCCGCGGCCAGAATGGCCGATAGTCCTCTTACCCTTTTGTACACGAATCATTCCCTCCTTCGAATAATGAGATCCTTGCGGCAGACAGTCTGAGGAGCGGCGCAAGCCTTCTTCTGAATGTATCAATCGCTTCGCTTGATTCCGATGGCGAGATGCCTGAGGCGCGCCCCGCTTCCCCTGCTTGTGACTCCGCAGTTGTACTGTACACAATGGGCGGAGTCCGAATCAATCCACATAAATTTCGCGTCCACAATTTGGACCAAATCCATCTGTACGTACGCTTCAAGCAAGGAACAACGAGCATTTTGCCATTTGTGCATCGGGAATTATTGTTCATTGTCCTGTTGACGTTCATTCGATAGGCTATGGCTATACGGAAAGGAGGTGAAGGCGCGGACGCAGGGCCGGGCGCGAACATCGCTTGGCGCTTGGGCCACATGAGAGAAGGAATTCCACAATGAGAAGGAGGAGAAATGACGAATGAGAAAAAACGAAAAGCTTCGCCGATGCCTGTTGATCGCCGCAACCGCGGTCATCGCCGCCTGCATCCCCTTCGGCATGCAGCGGGCGGAGGCCGGCACGCAGGCCACCTATTACGCTTCCCCGACCGGGAGCGGCTCCGCCTGCTCCGCCGCATCGCCATGCTCGCTCGCAGGCGTTCGCAACAAAGTGCGAACCGTCAACTCCGCCATGACCGGCGACATCAAGATTTATCTGCGCGGCGGAACGTACAGCATGTCTTCCACATTAACGCTCGACAGCTCGGATTCCGGCACGAACGGCTACTCGGTGCAATGGTCCAATTATCCTGGAGAAACGCCCGTTCTGTCGGGCGGGCAATCCTTGTCCGGCTCCTGGACGCTGCATGATTCCTCGAAGCAGATCTATAAGCGAAGCGGCGTAAGCAGCGAGTTCCGACAGCTTATCGTGAACGATACTCCGGCCATTCGGGCCCGGACGCCCAATCTGACCGATGCCGACACCATGGGCGGCTACTACACGACCGTCAGTGCCGACACGACTGCCAAAACGTACAAAATCAACAAATCGGAGATTGCCTCCTGGTCCAATCTGAGCAAGGTGGAGATGGTCTTGCAGCCCCATTGGTATCACAATAATTTGCGCCTCTCCTCCTTCACGACAGATGCCAGCTACGCCTATGTCTCCTTTCAGGCAGCCGAAAGCGGCAGCGCATTTACCAAATCGGCTTCCTTCTACAGCTCCAATGCCTATCATTTTGAAAACGCTTACGAGCTTCTGGATGCCGCCGGAGAATGGTATTTGGACACATCTGCGGACACGCTCTACTATAAGCCTCGCAGCGGCGAAGATCTCTCGACTGCAGCGGTTATTGCTCCGACCCTCGACGTGCTGGTCAACATGGCGGGAACGTCGGAGACTCCCGTTCACGACATTTCCTGGAGCGGCGTCACCTTCAAGCAATCGGGCTGGAGCGGACCGAGCGGAAGCGGACTCGTCGCCACCCAGGGCGCTACGCCGATCAACGGCTTAACCGTTCCCGGCGCCGTTCAGGCATCCAACGGCAATCGCATCCGCCTGATCGGCAATACGTTCGAGCAGCTTGGCGGCACCGGCATCAAGCTCGGCTACGGACTCAAATCAAGCCAAATTGTCGGCAATACGCTGCAAAACATTGCAGCCAACGGCATTGAGCTTCGATCGCCGAAAAATGCCTCGACTGCCAATCTCTCCGAGAATGTGCTGATCGGCAACAACGACATCTCCCGCGTCGGGCAGCTCTATACGAACGGTATCGGCATCCTCGCCCATTTCGTTCGCGACGTTCTGATCGAGCATAACGACATCTACAATATGCCGTATATGGGCATTCAACTTGGCAACCAGGCGGGCTGCAATTGCAATACCGGCATATCCGGCAATCAAATTCGCTATAATGACTTGCATGACGTCATGCAGCTTCATGACGACGGAGGGGCGATCTATACGCTTGGACGCCAGCCGGGAACCTATCTCTATCAGAACTATATCCACAGCTTGGCCAAAAGCGATTACGCCATGAGCTATCCGCTTGCCGGACTCTACATGGACAATTACAGCGAATTCGTCACCGCGCAGGATAATGTGCTGAGCGATATCGACACCGCCTCGGGAGCATCGCTTACGTACGAGCAGACCGGAATCGGGGCGCAGAACAATCAGTGGGTGAACAATGCCGCGCAGACCCAAAGCGTCAAGGATAACGCCGGCGTTCAAGCCGCCTACTCGGAGCCGGTCATCGTGCGATTGTCCGACGGCTTCGACGCCGCGACTACGGGAGCTTCGCCTCCGGGGTGGACAGTCGCGAGCGGCACCGGATCCGCCCTCGTTGCCGATGTGCCGGGCGCGGGCGACAAAAGCGTGGCCGTCAGCAAAGCCTCGAGTACGGGAAGCACTACGGCAAACCGTACAATAAGCGCCGCCAGCGGCATTGTCACGGTAGAAGCCCGGGTTCGGGCCGAACAGACGAGCGGCTGGAAGATGGCGCCGTATATTACCAGTTCGGGCGGCACGGCGGCCGTCAGCCTCATCTTCGAGAACGGCTATATCAAAACGTACGACGGCTCCACGCTTACGAATGCCCAAGCGTTCACGGCCGGCGTCTGGTATGACCTGCAAGCCGTGCTGGATACGAATACCGATCAATTCGATCTGTACGTGGATGGAGTCAGGAGAATCACGGACGCCGACTTCCGCAATTCGGTCTCCGACATTTCCGGCCTGCTGCTCGGAATCGGAAGCGGCCATACGGGAAGCTTCTACTTCGACAACATGAAGATTGTCGCCCCATAAAAGCAAAAACAGGATACGCCTTCCGCAGCTCATGCGAAAAAGGAGTATCCTGTTCTTCTATCCGGAGCGCGCCCGCTCATGGACCTCACTGCCTGTTAATGCCCTCCGCTGACCGACTGTCCACCGCCCGCCTGACGATATTCGACGGAATCGCTCAGCCGCTCTCTGCTCATGATCAGCGCCGCGACTAGCGCGATGGCTGTCGGAATAAGCGCCCACATGAACGTGGAGGCGATGGAGGAAGAGAGGAAATTTGTTATTTTGCCAAGAATATCGCTTGGAATCTGTGCTCTCGCATCCGGCTCGAGCAGCCGTCTTGGATCGCTGAACACGGGATTGCTCGCCATATCCGCGCCGCCGCTGCCCATGCCGAGGAACATCTCCTTCAGATCTTCGGAGAACAGATTGCGCTGCACAATGCCGAAGACGGTAATGCCGAGCGTCATGCCGAGCGAGCGCACGAAGGCGACCGTTGAATTGACCGAACCCCGCTGCGAAGGCTCGAAATGGTGAATCGCCGCATTCGACAGCACCGAGAACGAAGCGCCGATGCCAAGACCAACGATGATCATGTAGATCGTCACCAGGAATCGGCTTGTATCCGGCGACAGGCTGCTCAGCAGAGCCATGCCCAGCACCAGCAGCAGCGTGAACGGAATCATAATCGAGCGATACGAAAATTTGTTCATAAGCGCGCCGCCCGTCGTCGCGGACACAACGGAGCCAAGCATCATCGGCAGCAGCACCAGCCCCGAATTCGTCGCCGTGCCTCCCAGCACGCCTTGAATGTAGATCGGAATATAGACGGAGGCGGTGATGAACGCCATGCCGCCGAACAAGCCGAGCGCATTGCTCGCGCTGAACAGCCGCACCTTGAACATCGGGAAAGAGATAATCGGCTCCGCCGCCCTCCTTTCGATGAATACAAAAGCGACGGCAAGCACTGCGAAGGCAGCCAGCAACCCGATAATCTCCGCAGAATCCCACGCATACTCATTCCCGCCAAGCTCCAGCGCGAACATCAAGCTGACAATAGCGCCGACGAGCGAGGCCGCGCCGAACCAGTCGATCCTTTGCTTCACATGAACCTTGGATTCCTTGTAGCTGAACAAGATCAACGCGAGCGCTACAAGTCCAAGCGGTATGTTCACATAGAAGATCCAATGCCAGCTCAAATAATCGGTAATATAGGCGCCAAGCAGCGGTCCGAAAATACTCGAGAGTCCGAACACCGCGCCGAACAAACCGCCAAGCTTGCCGCGCTGCTCGACAGGTACCGTGTCGAACATGATGGTGAACGCGATCGGAATGAGCGCGCCGCCGCCGATGCCTTGAATCGCCCGATAGATGCTCAACTCCACGATGCTGTCCGCCGTGCCGCAAAGAATCGATCCGCCGAGAAAGACGATAATGCCGAATACGAAGAACCGCTTCCGCCCGAACATATCCGACAGCTTGCCGAATATCGGCATGCCCGCCATCTCCGCTACCATATATGCCGAGGTTACCCACACGAATTTATCCAATCCGCCAAGCTCCCCCACAATCGTGCCCATCGCCGTCGCGACAATGGTATTGTCCATCGATGCCATCAGAATCGACAGCAGCAGCCCTGCCAGAACAAGACCCATTCCCTTCTTCCCGTTCGCCATCTCCATTAGTCCTCTCTCGTCATTTATTGAGCTTCTCTTTCACTGTAGAGGATCGATGCACATCCAGCTTCGTCGCGTATTCAATGCGTTCGATGTCACAGCCGGGACCAATCCTTACATGCTTGCCTCTTACGAGCCGAGCTCTCGTATACTCCAGGTAGATCTCGTCGCCCTCAACGGCTCCCGCATGAAACATCGCATGGGGGGATGGCTTGAAGAAGAGGTTGAACACATTCATCGCGCTAGCCCGTTTCACCGTGATGCTCCCGCCGCCGAGCTCCTCTGCATCGCAATCCTGATACATCCTCACATCCACAATATCCGCGCTCAGAAGCCCTCCAATATGGAAGATACCCTTTGTCTCAAACCTTTCATATTCGCAATCGCCTCTCACGGTCAGCTCACCCTTCAGCTTCATCGTCTCGCCGCGAAGGCTCCCTGCCACTTCCAGCGTGCCGCCGCCTTCTGCAGTGCGAATAACGGAATTCCCCTTTACGAATGCCGTGCCGGCAACGGATATCTCTCCAGCCTGCACGCTTCCGTCAAATTCAGCCGTACCGACGATCTTCATGTGAGCAGCTTGCAGATTTCCTTCCATCTGCAAGGTTCCTATCACCTTGAGCTGCTCGCAGCTCATGTCGCCATGAATCCTGCCTTCGCCGGTAATGGTCGCCTTCTCATATCGCCCCCCGCTGGCCGTAGAGCTTCCCAGAATTCTCAAGTTCCCCTGCGAAATAGGCTCGCTAGCCGTCATCATCAGCATGCGCCTCCTTGCTCCATTGATTTCGTTTTTGCATTTCGTTGCTGCAGCCCATTACCCCCGCAGCGCTCTTCTTCCCTATAGCTGCACGCTTTGTTCGACCTTTGCCCGTTTGTCCACATCCAGCTTGCTCTTGTATTCCACCAAACCTATTTTGCAGCCCGGTCCGATACGAACCTCTCCGCCGCGAACGATGTCCGCTTTCGTATATTCGAGATCGATCACATCGCCCTCTACTTCCTTCACGGACAGCTCGCCCCCCGCGGGAATGCCGAATATGCGCAGCCATTTTCCTTTGTCCGTCACTTCGGATCTCCTGATTCGAATCGATTCGCCTCCGATTGCATCCATATTGCAGCTTCCTTGCAGCGATAATTTGATCCGCTCTGCATTCAACTCTTGCAATTTCAGATTGCCTCGCGCTTCGAGGCTCTCCGCTTCGCAATTCCCATGAATCTTGAGCTCTCCGTTCATTAGAATGGTTTCGCCTGTCATAATGCGATCTACCTCAAGCTTCCCGTTCATCTGAATGCGGTCGCCTGACAGCGCTCCCTCCACATGCAGGATCCCATTCATATCCATACGCTTCGATTGCAAGCTGCCTCGTACATCAACCTTGCCTTTCATGCTGAACTTCTCGCATTCAAGATCTCCCGTTATTTTGCAAATGCCATCTATGCTTGCTTGACTAAATGAGCCGCCGTTCGACGAGCCGATTCCTGTAATGCTCATATTCCGCAATGCCGATGATTCCATAGCAGCCTCCCGCCTTTCTCCAACCTTCATCCTGGTAAAACCAGCTTGCTCTTCAACTCTTCAACTACGCTTGGGATCGCCATGCGGAAGACCAGCTTCGCGCCTTGTTCCATGAACAGCTCCGTCCCCGACGGAACGAGCAGGAAGAAGGGCACCCCCATCTTGCGGGCAAAAGCCACATCGGCGTTCTTCCCGGCAAACTTGCTATAATGCTCTTCAAGAAGCTGCAGCATCCCTTTGCCTTCATCCAGACTAAGCTCTCCAGTCCGCAGGCAACGTTCGAAAAGATACAGATAAAGCACCCTGTCAAAGCTGAAGACGGATGGATTGCCCATGCAAGGTGAAGCATAGTCCAGCACATTCATCGAAACAATGTTTTGTTTCAGTAAATCCGTTCGACTCATCATCAGCTGGGACGACATGGGCGAGAACATATCCGCAAGCGCGTCCAAGGATAACTCATCCTTCATATTTAAAATTTTATCCATCCTGGCCAGGATCTTGCCCTTCGGAAAATAGGTCTCCTGCCCCGTAAACGCTGATTTCCGTACAAACCATTCCTCCGGAATAAGGTTCTTTCGTTTCCAGCGATAAAGCTGCCCGTACGAAATGCCGGTCAGCTCCAGCAGATCCTTCTTCGAAATGAGTTCTTCTTCCACTGCCGCACCTCCTGTTAGCGACAGTGTAACATAACATTGTTACGTTGTAAATGCGAAAAAGGAATACAAGATTCGCGCAGCCGCAACGGGCACAAGGAGCCTCCGTTTCGAAATCCGGAATAACCCGCTGGATAATCCCCCATAATAAACCCATTATGATGATCATCGGCGTCTTCCGCATCGGTCGCGGGACGTAGGCGCCGATCATCCTTTTGGAGGCTGGCTTAATTGAAATCGTCTAAGCTAAACGCGAACAACCCGGTATTCTGGATCTCATCCATTCTGCTCTTGTTGTTTGTCATATGGGGAGCCGCTGCTCCGAATCAGATGGCAAGATCGGCAACAAGGCTGTTCGATTTCACAACCTATGCGTTCGGATGGTTCTATCTGCTCGCCGTGTTTCTCATCATTCTGTTCTGCCTCTTCCTCGCGTTCAGCAAGTACGGCAAGATTCGTCTCGGCAAGGACGAGGATCGGCCGCGTTATTCCTTCTTCACTTGGGTGGGGATGCTGTTCAGCGCGGGATTCGGCGTAGGGCTGGTATTCTGGGGCGTGGCGGAGCCGATGAGCCATTTCTTCACACCGCCAATCAAAGGCGTAGAGCCGTTAACGCCGGATGCGGCGAGGCTTGCGATGCGTTACGCTTTCTTTCATTGGGGGATCAGTCAGTGGTCGGTGTTCACCATCGTCGGACTCGCTCTGGCTTATTTTCAATTCCGCAAGGATAAGAACGGTCTGATCTCGACCACGTTGGATCCGCTGATCGGCCAATCGGGAAAGTCTTATTTGCGAGCGCCCATTGACATCCTGGCGGTAATCGCCACAATCACGGGAGTCGCCACCTCGCTTGGCATGGGCATCCTGCAGATCAACGGCGGCCTGAACCATCAATACGGCATCCCGAACAGCACCGGGGTTCAGCTCATCATTATCGCTGTGCTGCTCGTGCTCTATCTCATCTCGTCGACAACGGGTCTGGATCGCGGCATCAAGTGGCTCAGCAATCTCAATCTTTCCTTGGCGCTGCTGCTCATGGTGTTCATCTTCGCGTTCGGGCCTACCGTTTTCATTCTGAATTCTCTTGTGCTCGGAGTCGGCGACTATATTCAGCATTTCATTGAAACAAGCCTGCGACTGACGCCATACAAAGGCGGCACATGGGTGAGGGACTGGACCATCTTCTACTGGGCATGGGCGATTGCCTGGTCGCCGTTTGTGAGTTCATTCGTGGCGCGGGTATCGAGGGGGAGGACGATTCGGGAATTCGTGGCTGGGGTGCTGTTCATTCCGCCGCTGATCGCCGTCATCTGGATGGCCGTGTTCGGGGGCTCCGCGCTGAAGCTCGACCTGAAATCGGGCGAGCATATCGCGGACTCGGTTCAGAACGATGTGTCGAGCGCTTTGTTCGTGACTTTGCAGCATTTCCCCATGACGGAGATCATGTCGGCCCTGTCCATTCTGCTCATTATTACTTTCCTGGTCACATCCGCCGACTCGGCGACGTTCGTGCTCGGCATGATGACGACGAACGGAAGCCTGGAGCCTCCGTTCTACATCAAGATCGTCTGGGGCACGCTCATGGCCGCCATCGCCGCCGTGCTGCTGATCAGCAGCGGCTTGCAAGGCCTTCAGACCGCTTCCCTGATCGCCGCGCTGCCGTTCACCGTCATTATGGTGCTTATCGGCATCGCCTTGTTCAAGTCGATCAAGCAGGAGCCGAAGCGGGCGAAGTAGCCGATTGCCTGCGTAAAAAAAGAAAAACCAAGCGATTTATTCGCTTGGTTTTCGAGCCAATAAGCACTTCAATTGGCCATCAATATATTGATTATCGGGACCGTTGATTCCGCGACCGGCAAAATGCCCCCAGTTCGATTCTATAGGGTGGCAATCGGCATTCGGCATAAGCTTAGCCTCGTATTCATTATTGGCCGCCGGGCAGAAGAGATCCGTGCTCCCTGGCATGATGCAGGCTGTCGCTTTAATGCTTTCGAGCGCCTTATCGAAATCTCCATTATAGACGGGGTTTGCGCTAATATCTGCATGTTGGCCCGTCCAGGACATGGCAAGGAAATTATGAGTATCCATCTTCGTAAAGCTGTCTTCCCAAACGCCGGTCATAAAATCCGTCAGGGAGACTATACCCAGGCTTCTATAAAGCTCCTCACTATAAAAGGCCTGAGATACGCCCCACCCCGCATAGACACGTCCAACGGCGCGCATGTCTGATGAAGTCAGCTGGCCTAGCCGGCTCGAATCGAAATGGATTGCAGCCATAAGCGGAGCTTTCAACCCCTCCAGAACGACATAGGTTTGAGGCCAGGTCTTGGCAGCTCCAGCGAATGATGCCAGTCGTTTCACCATGTCCGGATAGCTTGCCCCCCATTGGAACGCTTGCAGGCCTCCCAGCGACCATCCGAGAACGAGAGCGATCTCTTGAATGCCGAATTTTTCGGTCACCAGCCGATGCTGGAATGCTATGTTGTCATAGACGGTTACCTCAGGGAATTTAGCCCCCTCGAATGGCGGCGGCGTGTTGCTCGGAGAAGAAGACAATCCGTTGCCGAGCAGATTGGGAACGATGATGAAATAGCGCTCCGGATCCAGTGCCATGCCGCTTCCAATTAACCATTCATTCTGAACATGCTGGTCGCCGAAAGCAGTGGGATAGACGATAACATTATCCTTCTGTTCATTTAACCTTCCATAGGTCTTGTAGGCAAGATAAGCGCTTGGCAACGTCACACCTGATTGCAAAGTAACGTCACCCAAATCAAAAATATTATAATCCATCCTGTTTTTGCTCCTCTCCTGAGGTGAAATGTATGTCTTGTTGTTAGTATAAATCTGTGATACTCTCAATAAAAGTGAATATAATTAACAATAGCATTCAAAAATATTGATAGTGCAAGGAGAATCGTATCATGGAATTGCGCCAACTGAATACATTCCGCACAGTTGCGTCGACCTTAAATTTCACTCGGGCTGCGGAAGCGCTGAACTACGTCCCCTCCAACGTCACGATGCAAATAAAAGCATTGGAGGATGAGCTTGGCGTTCGACTCTTTGATCGCCTGGGCAAGCAGCTAGCCCTCACAACGGCGGGCAAACGCTTCTTAACTCATATCCGCGACGTTCTTGATAAATTGGACGAAGCGTACAGTGTTGTTCACGACACCGAAAATTTAAGCGGCACACTAACGATAAGCGCCAATGAGGTTATTTGCGCCTATCGGCTTCCAGCGGTTTTTCAACAGTTTCGTTCGCGGCATCCAAACGTTCGTCTCATCTTCCGCTCTGTTCCAAATCAAGAGCTCAAGCAATCCCTCTTCGAGGGAACCTCGGATATCGTCTATATGTTGGACGAGCCCGTTCGGTCGAGCGCTCTTACCGTGGAACCGTTGCTGGAAGAAACTTTTCGTTTGTTCACTGCTCCGGACCACCCGCTCGCAAAACGAACAAAGCTGCAGTTGGAAGATTTTCACGGAGAAGTTTTTCTGACCAATGAAAAGGGTTGTCCCTATCGAACCATGTTTGACCGTTCATTTGAGAAAGAGGGCATTGACAGTATTACCTATTTGGAGTTTCAAAGTGCGGAAGCCCTTAAACAATGCGCCATATCAGGAATCGGCATCGCCTTTCTTCCCGACATTGTTACGGAAGCCGAAGTGGAACGCGGAGAGCTTGTTGCTCTTCCATGGCAAATTCCAGACTTGCATGTGTATACACAGATGCTGTGGCACAAAGACAAGTGGCTTTCGCCCATTCTATTATCTTTCATCGAAACGGCAAGGGAAGGGCTCAGAACATCTCCGCCCGCTGCTTCTTCGTCAAGCTCTTCACTATGAGATCATAGGAATGGTCTATCATCTCCTGAAGCTCGGAATCCGGAACGCTGCCATTAGCTTGGACGGTGTTCCAATGCTTCTTGTTCAGATGATACCCCGGAGCGACCGCTTCGTATTGCATACGCAGTAACTCCGCCATATGCGGCTCGCACTTGAGCGAGATGGAGGCGTGTGCGGACTCTGTTGTCGTGCGATTCGCCCCACCGGACTCGTTTGATCCGCTCGACTCGCTAATAATGGCGAACATCTTGCCTCCAACCTTCATCACAAGCGGCTCATGGCCGAACGGATAATCCTCTTTCGCTCCGGCATGCTGCAAGCAATATGCTTTAAGCTCCTCTAATGTTTTCATGAACGACTCCTCCTCTTCTCCATGATAAGCTTCTTTTTCCGCTTTATTTTCTAATTAAGGGGTCCCTTTTCCTGCTTAAACGCCGCAAAAAAGAGCACCTGCCGCTCGTTCGAACAGCATGTACTCTATTTTACACGAAATATGCGACCTCCGCGCTCGGAAAATAATGACCGATCAGCTCCCGCAACATCTTCTGCATCTCAGCCGCATCATCCTTCTTATAGACATACTTGAATCTGCCGTAGCGCCCCCATTTCATCTGCCGATTCTCCTCGTTCATGTCCAGCTTGGACTTCGGATAACGCTTCTCGATCGTATTCTTGGCCACCTTCGTGAAGCGATGCTGGATTAGCTCGAACTCGAGCTCAGGTATAACCAGATGTCCGATTCGCTCATGCAGACGGATAATCAGCTCCTTGTAATCGTCTTGCCAGCCTTCATAAATAATAATCGGCGCTATAATAAATCCAAGCGGGTAACCCGCCTCCGCCACCTTGCCAGCCGCTTCAATCCGTTCTTCAAAGCCCGAAGTGGCGGGCTCAAAATTCCGTATGACATAAGCGGTGTTGATGGAGAAACGAATTCGCGTATGACCATTATGCTTGGCATCGAGCAGCGAGTCTATGTTGTTGAATTTGGTCACAAATCGCAGTCTCCCGTTCGGCTGCTCGCCCATATATTCAATGTAGCGCTTCAATGCGCCCGTCAAATGCTCGAACGAAACCGGATCGCCGGTGCATGCCGCTTCAAAGCGCGTAACCTCCGGATTCCTCTCCTCGATATAGGACGCGGCTCTCTCCAATATTTCATCCAGGTTCACATATACGCGAACATAGGGCTTGCTGCTGAGCGTCGTTTGCAGATAGCAATAATGACAATGGCCCGCGCAGCCTGTCGCAAGCGGAATGGCGTATTCCGCCGAAGGCTTCGAGGTATCGAACTCCATCGTCTTCCTTAGTCCCACGACCAGTGTTCGCTTGGCATTGCGGTATTTCTTCGCATCCGTGTCCCCGGGGATGCCTGTGACCCGATTATGCGAGGTGGTCATCTTGATGGGCGTGCCGACTTTCTCGAAATGCGCATATAATTGCTTGCCAAGCGGGTATTCCAAAGCCTGCGGCTCGAAAAAAACCAAATCCGGATCAAAGCGGTCCAATGGCTTTAGCCCCTTTCTCTCCAACGTTTGCGGGTAACCTTAGTGTGCTGCCAGGCCTATTTAATATACAAACAGCAAGCCATATCCAAAAGTATCAGTTTTCATGAAACTTTTCCCAATTACGCAGCGTCTAATGATTTATATGCTATGCACATCCGGATTAAGAAAGATGCGGTGATGACATGAAGGAAGATTGGAAACTCGTTCATTCGGTGATGGTTAGCATTCCCATACTCATGCTGCTTCTGGCAGCCCTCTATATTCGTCATTATGACATTCGAAGCTTGGGGTTAATGCATGCTTTGAACTCAACAGGAGCGCCCATTATCCAAATGGACGTCGAATCTCCTTATATCCGGGCAGACGATCATTTCAACACCTTTCTAAAGTATCGCACTCAGCGTGACCGCCATGCCTCCAACAATCAGAACAGCTCATACCGTGACAATGGTAAGGAGGTTTATCATGTTTAATTCACTGAGGTTGGGAGAGCAGCAGATTAGAATATTCACGGAAGATATCTTCCCTTCTCTTACACTCTACTTTCAGGATGACGTCCTCACTCACTATACGTTCGCAATGGGCGGCGGAGATTAAGACTACACGGGTAACGGCAAAGACTCTGAAGATCTGAAAGGCTGTCGATCACCATGGCGAACTGAATTGGATCTTTAATCAGCAAAAACCCACCGTAGGCGGTCAACCTATTTAGCGGTGGGTTTTTGCTTGCTGTGAATATTAATTTCGAATAATCGGCTTCAGTTCGAATTCATCGACGAGGCAGCGATACCCTTCATGAATCGGCAAATTTCTGAACTGCTGCACACCTCCTTCTCTCGCATGAATCATCGCCAATCGCTCCAGCAGCTCGAGCTTCTGAGTCTGCCATTCATCCTTATCGTAGAGATTGATTTGCTCATCCGGATCCTCGGTTAAATGAAACATCTGGCCATATATGCGATCTTCCTCATTGTATAAGGTCAGTCTCCACCCCGTATCCGTCACCAACGTTCTTACCGCTCCATATTGAATGGATAAATCGCGAGCCTCTGTCATCGCATGATGTCGTCCAGCGCAGGCTTCAGCGAACGAGACGCCCTCATTCGGCGGAACCTCCGTGATGCCCGCCCAATCGCAGAATGTCGGGAAGAAATCCAGCGAGCTTACCAATCGATCGGAGACTCCTCCTCCTTCAATGCCCGGACCATGAACGATAAGCGGGCAACGAATGCTCTTGTCATAATGCATGGCGCCTTTCGTAATAAAGCCATGATCGCCAAGCATCTCGCCATGATCGGTCGTAAACACGATGATCGTATTGCTGTCGAGCTCCTTCTCACGAAGCCATGCGACGACTCTGCCGATCTGATCGTCAATGAAGCGGACGGAACCATGGAAGTAGGCCTGAAGCTGCTTCAATACCGGATCGGATTGACTCACCCTTCGAAAATCCATCATCTCTCTCGCTCTCGTCAACGCGGGAATTTCGCGCTCCCCTTCGGCCCGCTTCACCGGAAGCGGCATATCCTCGCTTCTGAACATAGCGTCATACGGCGCAGGCGGATCATACGGATTATGGGGATCGACGAATGAGATATGACAGAAGAAGGGTTGATCCGGGTATTGCGTCACATGTCTGCTCATGAAATCCAGACCTTGCTCCGCGATGAATGTCGTCTGATGAAGCTCCTTCGGAAGCGGCGACGCATACATCGGCGCCCAGTCCGAGCTCTTCCTGAGCGGAGCGACGAACGTCTCGAACGCATGCTTCCACCTTTCACGAAGATCGATCCCGTCCTCTCCGTAATGGTCCAGGTACGGCATGGGCCAGCAGGTCGCCAGCGCCTTGTCATAATACTCCGGGTGATATTCCCCGATCCAATCCAGCCACGGTCCGAGCTTCGTATCTTCCGTTAATACGGCTTCGTCGAAGCCCAGATGCTTCAGCGTTGCGGGCAGAGGCTGCTGCATCGGCGTCTGATGAAATTTACCGAACCCGCCCGTTCGATATCCATTGCTTCTCAAGACTTGGGCATACGTCGGGACATCTTGGGGAAGCACGAGATTATTGGTCGTAACGCCGTGAATGCTCATCGAGCGTCCCGTCAAGAAAGTGGCTCGGTTAGGCGCGCAAACGGGAACATGCGCGTAGCAACGGTCGAATCGGGCTCCGCCGGCGGCAAGGGAATCCAGCACGGGAGAAGAAGGCACGCTTCCCCCGTAACTATGCAGCGTTGCAGCGGCCAACTGATCGGCCGTTATGAAAATGATGTTTGGCTTCATTCGCTCTTCCAACGGTCATAGGCATCCTGATAAATGCCGATCATTTCTTCGACACCCATTTTTTTAATGGTCGCCACATAGTTGTCCCATTCACTGATCGGCGTTTGACCGACGATGAACTTGGCTTCCATCTGTTCGACATAAGTCGTAATATCCGCATTCAGCACATTCAGGCGATTCTGTTCCTCTTCCGTGAAATAGACGAGAGGGAAGGCCATTTTCGCATAGGGCAGAAATTGTTCCTCGGTTACTTTGTTCAAATAAGCGCCAGAAAGATTGTATTCCTTCGATAAGAAGTCATTGTCTCTTACGAGAGGCAGCGGCAGACCGGGATCGGGTACGAGCTTCCCTCTGTATTCTTCCTTGCTGTCCCCTTCATAGACAAATTCCCATTGCGTCTTGGCTTCGTCCTTCCATTTCCAACTATCGCCGACCATAGCGAAATTGCTTCCTTCCGAACTGTAGAAGTAGTCTACCCATCTCATGGTCGCTTCCGGGTATTTATTCTTTTTCGTAATCGCGAAGGTGCCTCTTGTGATGCTGGAATTTAACGGATAGACCTTTGCCGAGTTCACCTCGCTGGTCAATACAGGCAACGCCGGGTGCTTGGCATTGTCGGCTGGATCCTTAATGTCCAGGACAAGATGCGGAGCCGCGTGAACAAACACGCCGACGAGGTCCGACTTTCCTTTGGCCGTGAACTGTTGAGGCGTTTGCGAGAACAATTCGGAATCCAGCAGCTTCTCGTTGAAGAGCACATTCATATACTTCAGATATTCCTCGTAGTTGGTTTCGATCGGTGAGAACACAACCTTGTCATCCTTCACTTCAATGGCATTCGATAGCAGACCGAACGCCGCAAGCAAAGGTTTTCTGAGATTTGTCATGTTTGGAGCCGATAACGGAATTTCATCCTTCTTTCCATTCTGATTCGGGTCTCCGTCTCGAAACGCGCGAAGCAGCTCAAGCAAATCGTCCGTCGTAGCCGGAAGCGTGGAAATATTCAAATTGGCAAGCCATTCTCCATTAATCCATGGCTTCATAACAAGATCGCGAGGAACTGTATTCACGTTCGGCAACGCATAAATATGTCCATCCATCGTGGTGATGGATCGTTTCACGTCCGGATTCTCTTCCAGGAACTTCTTCAAATTTGGCGCATACTCCTCGATCAGGTCCTCTAATGGAATAAGAATCCCTTGCTGTCCATAGTTGATCTCATCCGCTGTGTCCAGTTGACCGCCGAAGAACAAATCGGGATATTCGCCGCTCGCAAAAGCAAGATTTTTGCGTTCCGTATAGGACTCTCTTGCAGGCGTATCAAACTCG
Organism: Paenibacillus sp. HB172176; assembly: GCF_011947265.1. Lineage (GTDB taxonomy): Bacteria > Bacillota > Bacilli > Paenibacillales > Paenibacillaceae > Pristimantibacillus. The sequence goes on along the minus strand of NZ_JAATHD010000019.1, from coordinate 92,301 downwards.
AAATGAATATTTGTTTTTTTCTCCATCTCCTGGAAAAAGTACATTTGATCCCATGGGCCATGGATAGGCGCCTTCTCCCCCATTAAATCAAGCGTAATTTTCTCCGTCGTGATTGGGAAGCCCGTCAGATTAAGATTGCTTGGCGTCTGCTTCTCCGATGAAGAAGACTCGTTATTTCGATTATCGCCCTTCGAGCAAGCAGACAATAACACCAGGCTGAAGCAAATGAATACAACGATTAATTTCCTCATATTTCTAATCCCCTTTTTTAGTTTTTCGTCATCGTGCGGACTTCATGCTTAGCAAGCTTGCCTCTTCGCAAGTGCTGCCATTCGATTAAAGCTCACATCTCCATCACCCCCCTGGAGGCAAAAGAAAAGGATTATCCTTTCAAAGAGCCGATGAGCACCCCTTTGACGAAGAAGCGTTGCAAGAAAGGATATACAACCAAGAGAGGCAGGGCGGACACGATCATCACCGAATATTTGACGATTTCGGCAATTCGGGCCTGCGCCTCCATCGCTTCCAAATCGCTGACGCCGGTTTGCATCGCGGCGCTCATCTCGCTAGACACCAGAATTTCCCTCAAAAATAGCTGCAGTGGAAAAATGTCACGGTCCTTCAAGTAAATCATGGCATTAAAATATTGATTCCAATGCATCACCCCGTAAAATAACGCCATAACGGCTATAATCGGGCCCGAAATGGGGAGAATGACTTTCACGAACATCCTTAGATTCGAGCAACCGTCTATCTCTGCCGCCTCTTCCAGCTCTCGAGGAACCGTCATTTGAAAGAAGGTGCGCGATACGATAATATTCATGACGGCGGCTGCCTGCGGTAGAACAAGGGCCCATACGGTATTCACCATATGCAGCGATTTCACGAGCAGAAAGGTCGGAATGAGTCCGCCGTTAAAAAACATCGTGAATACGATAAAGAGGGTAATCGCGTTTCTGCCCGAGAAATCTCTGCGAGCCAAAGCATAAGCGCACGGTATCGTCAATAAGAGATTCACGGCTGTACCAAGCAACGTATACAATATCGTGTTCCTGTAGCCGATCCATATCTCGGCATCCCGGAATACTCGCTGGTACCCTTCCCAAGTCACATCCTTCGGAAAAAGCCACATCTTCCCCGTATTAACGGCTACGGGATCGCTAATGGAGGCGCTGGTCACGTAGACAAGCGGATAAAGCACGCTCACAAGCAACAGAAATAAAAACAGGTGATTCAAATAAACGAACAATCGGTCCAATGTAGATTCTTTCATGGTGTCCTCCTACCATAAGCTTGTTTGGCTCAAGCGCTTGGCCAAGCGATTCGCCAGCACCAGCATGAATAAATTGATCAGGGAATTAAAAAATCCGATTGCTGCCGAAAAGCTGTACTGGGCCTGCAGCAGGCCGCTTCGATAAACATACGTCTGAATGACGTCCGATGTCTTCAAGTTCAGTTCATTTTGCAGCAAATAAATCTTCTCGAAGCCAACGGTCATAAAGTCCCCCATATTTAAAATAAACATAATGATAATCGTCGGCATAATGCTGGGCAGATTGATATGCCGAATGCGTTGCAACCGCGTTGCTCCATCAATCTTGGCCGCTTCGTGCTGCTGAGGGTCAACGCCGGCAAGCGCGGCCAAATAGAGAATAGCTCCCCACCCGAAACGCTGCCATTCGCCGGAAACGACGAAAATCGTCTTGAACCAGCCCGGCTCCGTCAGGAACGAGATCGGTTGTCCCCCGAAGCCTGCAATGATTTGATTGACGATGCCCGATGACGGGTTCAGAAAAGAGATTATCATCCCGCAGATGACGACCGTCGAAATAAAATGCGGGGCATACGTTACCGTCTGTAGAAACCTCTTGTACCACCCGTTAGACAATTCATTAAATGCCAATGCGACAATAACCGGGATCGGAAACAGCGCGAGCTGGTATAGATTGATGCCCATGGTATTCCGAATGAGATCCCAGAAGTAATACGAATGGAAAAACCGCTCGAAATGCTCGAAGCCTGTCCACGCGCTTCCCCAGATGCCTTCGGATACCTTGTAGTTCTTAAAGGCAATCACCAAGCCGTAGGCGGGAAAATAATGAAAGATCAGAAAATAAAGCACCGTCGGCAAAGCAAAGGCATAAAGATGCCAGTTTTTTCGCAATCGCCCTCTTCGCCGCCTTTTACTGCTTTCCTTAGAGACGACCAGCGACGCTTCTGTTGCTTGTTGATTCATGAAACCCTTCCCTTCTGCTGTCCTGCTGTTCAATTCATGACTCATTCTAGGGCGAATGCGTTTGCCATGTAAATGTGTTGTCCATGCTTTGAATATGTGTATGATGCAAGGCCGCCTACAGAGCGGTCAAATCGCGGTTTTGCTCCAGTTCGAGCATCATGGAATCAGCTAATAAGTTCCAATTCAGAAAATCCGGATTCATGATGCCCTCTCCCGTATCCGGGTGATAGTATTCGTGAAGAGTTCCCGTTCGCCCAATATCAAGGCTCAGCATGCGCAGCGTCTTCTCCGCTATCGCCTGCGCAAGCTCAACGTAGCCGTAGTTCAGGACCGAACGGAAGACCAGATAATTGGATACGATCCATACTGGCCCCTGCCAATTCGAAGGGTTGCTCATCGCCTTGAGATGATACAAGGGTTCATCGCTGGCCAGCGTTCGAATTCCGTGCTCGCTGAAGAACCTGTCGCTTTGCAGCAAATACCGGTTTACCATGCTTTCCGCATAGTCATGCGGCGCAATCTTCGCCCACATCGGCAGGAAGGCTGTCCAGGCCTTGTACTTTAGAGGAACGACCCAGCCCACCTGCTGATTTGTCAGGGGCGGCGTGCATCCGGCCGCATCCGCATGATAATAGATGTGATCGACCGGATCCCACAAATGCTTATTGACAGCCTCCGCGAGCTTGCGTTGTCTGAACAAATACGTTTCGGCCTTCGTCTCTCCGTGCAGCGTTCTCGCAAGGATGGCGAGCGCCGAATATTCTCTGACGAACAAGGCGTTCAAATCAACGCCTGCCGATGAATTTAGCGGCCTGCCATAGACGGCCGGATGATTATCCGCGCCGCTTCCTCGATGCGACCGCCAGACGAATAAGCCCGACTGACTGAGCTGCGTTTCCTCCCAGTGCTTGATATAAGCCTCAAGCCTGCCATAATAGCTCCTGAGCCACTCGAAATCATCCAGCTTCCGGGATGCGGCGAGCGCCATTTGCGCAAGAATCGGTTTGCATGTATTGAAGGGCAGCTCCGGACTCCTGCTGCGATAGCCGACATTCAGCGGCGAGTCGGGATTAATAATCTCGGGCAAATTCGCCTGAATGTGGTAGGGAATGAATCCATCCTCTCGAATATGATCCAGGAAATTGAGCAAGCAGCCCTTCAAATACGCGCCTCCTTCTTGCTCCGGCTGCATGCCGATTCCAGCGAAGTAACTATCCCAATCCCATAACACGCCGCGGTAGGAGCCTCCAGGCTCCAGGAAAGGAAATCTCAGCTTTCCTTCCGGTTTTCTCAAGATGTTCTCTTGCTTCTCTTTCAAATAATTTCGCACGATTTGCTCATGGTTGTCAGACATGATATCCTCTCTCTCCTCCCGGTCGGCTTCGCCCTCCAATCGTCGATTGAAGAGCGGAATCGACTTTTTGTTTATTTGTTCGTGATCACTTCAAATACGTTCACGTCATCGAATTGCGTTCCATCCATCGTGCTCATCAAACCGAATCGTCCTGCCCGAATACTGTAATCGTTGACCAGCAGCATTTCTTCATCATTCACGTAGGCCTCTATAATATCGCCTTCGAATTTAAGCCCCAGCTTGACCGATTCGGTAGAACTCATCGCGTACGGTACGCTGTCCAACAGCGTTGCCGTTCCGTCTACGACAGCATACAACGCCAACTGCTCCGCAGAATCGTCGTATTCGAGCCTGTAGTAGGTATCATTGCTTTGATAACGTCCGAGCAGCGCCACCTTGTTGTCCCCCGTTCCCGCTTGCCCCTTCATCACGCTTGCTTCCAAGCTGTAATTCCACCAGACACGCTTGCCGCTTGTCATGACCGCCTCCGCGGTTCCGACGGTTTGCGCCGATTGCCCGGCAAGCTGCCATGCTCCGGATTCAATATCCCATGGGGATAATGTCGCTTCTTCGAAAGAATCGCTTAGCAAGGGCAGTCGCGGCGTAATATTCCACTCATTGGATGCCGTGCTCTCGCCTTGATCGTTGACCGCCGTTACTCTTACATAATAGGTCGTATCGTTCAACAGTCCTTCGATTCTGTAAGTGGAATCGGTTACGCTGACATAACGCTCCGCATAGGGACCTGATAACGAAGTGCCTACGAGAACGGAATAACGGTCAGCCTCCGGCACTTCCGTGAAATGCACGACGATTGCACTGTCCTGCGCCGTAAGACTCGTGATTCTTGGCGGTTGAAGCAGCGACTTCACGTACACTTCGTCGAACCCGGCCGCTGCATGATACGTAAGCAGTCCAATCGTGCCCCCTGTCAAGGAAGCGTCCTCTGTTCTTAACTTCTCTTCGCCGTCCACATAAGCGACCAACTCGTCTCCCTTAAGCCGGAATTTGAATAGATGATCCTCGGAGATGTCAAACGACATGTTTTTGGATGATAGCACCGTTGTCGTCCCATTCAATCGTCTGACCAGCTCCAGCTTGCTCAGATTGAAATTATACCGAAGCAAATAGTAGTTATTCTCATCCGCGTATCTCGTCATGATGCCGACTAAAGCAGGCGCCTGAAAGGAATTTACGCGAACGACGGCTTCCGCCTCGACATCCTCCCATGTCTGGTCGGCCATAACCGATCTCGCCGTATTCGCGGACAAGTCCTGCTGCTCGTAGCTTGCTCCGTCGACTTGACTGGTCAAGGTCCAGTCTCCTCCCGACTCGCTCCATAGCTCGCTCATTCCCTGATCGAAGTCGTCGTAGGCAAGCGGCCGCTGCTTGGAAGAGACGCTTCCTTCTACTTCAACGTCGTCGAATTGAGCTTGAACTCCATAGGTGGTCAGGCCTGCTCGCCCGCTGTCCAAAGAGGCGTCCGTCTCCTGTACCCGGATCATGCCATCCACATAACCGGTCACCTTGCCCGCAACGATTTCAAGCGCGAAGCGATGCGCTTCATCCCACTCGACAAGGGCGTCGGACTGGTCCAGAACCGTCGTTGTTCCGTTCACCTTCTTAATCAATTCCAGCAGCTCGAGATTGAAATTGTATCGCAGCAAGTAATAGTTTTGATCGTCCTGAAACCCTGCCAGCAGCCCAATCGTTCCGGTTGTCGCGGCCTGATTGATGGCAAGCTGCGCCGAGACGCGATAATTGCGCCATTCGTCGGAGCCGATAACGCTTCGGGCCGTGACAGCCCCTGCTTGTGTTTGCTTATACACGTGATTTCCGGCTTGTTCTTCGATTTGCCAGCTTCCGCTAAGGCTTTGCCAAGCGGAAGCCTGATTCGATTCGAAATCGTCCTCAGTCAATCTGTAAGGTTGTTCCATCGGAGCGACCACGAATTGATCGAACGATACCGGCAGCATATGCGCCTGCAGACCGACGCGGCCGCTGCCCGCCGGCAACACATGCATAATCGAGGAAACGAACTGGCCGTCGAAATACAGCGCTACCCGGTTCTCGCTCTGTACAATCTTCATATTGTGGGCTATTCCGGAATCGAGCGGGCCGCTTAACGAGGCGCTCTTGAACGTCAGCGTAATGCCGTTGCTTCGATTCAGGAAGGATAGCTTGTTCGCGATCGGATCAAAGCGCAGGAGATTATAATTCCCTTTATCCACATAGGACGTGATGATGTCGACATACGAGCCCTCAGACGGGACGGCGTTCAATTGAAAATCAACCGATACCGCATAATTATTCCAATCGTATTCCCCCGCCAAAATTTTTCGATACGCTCCCGCCGTTGGCAGCTGCAATACTTGATTGCCGTTGTCGCTTGCAACCGTCCAGTCTCCGCTGTCCACCTTCCAATCGGAAGCGTCGCCGTCTTCAAAGGAATCGCTTAACAGCGGGCTTCTTGTCATCGCGCCTCTTTCATTGGACTGCATTCCCGGTCCCAGACTATTCTCCGGTCTGATCCTGAAGAAATACGTGTTGTTGTTTTTCAGACCCGGAATGTCAACCGTAACGCTATCGTATTGCGCGTTGACGAATGCCGCGTCGATCGAAAGGGAATCCGTGTAAACGCCTGATTTCTCGCCATACAAGACGGTGTAGCCGGAAGCCCCGTTGACCTCCGTAAAGCTAAGCTCCACATGATCGTCTCCGGGGACGGCTTGCAGCAGTTCCATATCCCCCAGGCTGTTGGACAGAAGGAAATCGTCGACTTCGCCTGCAAGCTTGTTCAGCAGCAACCCCGACTTCCCCTCATACAGCGATTCGTCGCGGGCGGACAATTGCAGCTCTCCATTGACATAGCCAAGCAACCTCGTTCCCCTCATATCGAACGTCAAATCATAGAAGGTATCCGGATTAAGAACCAGCGGAATTTCGGATAATGTCGTTACCGTATTCGATACTCTCTTCTGCAGCTGCAGCCGCGCATTCGAAACATCGTACTTGAACATATAGTAATTCCCGCCATCCTGATATCTGCCGATAAGACCGAAGCTCGCATCGCTCGCGGCGGACTGATAGGCGAATGAAGCCTTCGCGGTCACATCGCGCCAATCGCGGCTATCATAGACGGCCCTGCTGTACGAAGCGGAATCGCTCTGCCGGTAAACCCATGATGTCCCTGTATCCGCTACAGACCAGGTTCCACCGGAAGATGCCCACCCTTGCGCCTGGCCGTCTTCAAAATCTTCCAGCATCGGGGGCAATGTTTGATGCGCAACCTGGGACGAATCGCCAATGACGGACCAATTGCCGCTTTCATCATACGCCCTGACCGCAAAATGATAGGTTGCTCCCGGCAACAGCCCTTCAATCGTCATCGTCTGGGTATTCCCGGCCGCAACGGGTACAGGCGTGACATCGGCTTGCGACGATCCATAAAAATTGGACATGCCGATATCGTAGAGAGAATAGGCCGCTTTGTAGCCCGAAACGGTTCCCGTCTCCGCATCGTCACCGGGCGCGGTCCATTGCAAGGTAACCGAATCGCTTGTATAGCCGGAAACTTCTAAATCCGCTATATTGGCCGGAGCAACCGTATCCGTGTTCTCCGGAGCCAGCTTCACCATGGTCAGATTGTAAATGGACGGATCCGTCGTCAAGGCTGCCCGAATGAGCGCCGTTGACGGTTCGTCAACGAGACCGGGAGCCGTGTACAGGCCGGAAGGACTGATGCTGCCAGCGCCGTACACCGACCACGCTACCGTACCGGTCGCGCCTTGCAATGAAGCGGTGAATTGCTGCGTCTGGCCGGCTTGCAGCGTGACGCCGTCGGCAGGCGCAATCGAGGCCTGCGCGGGAGTCGTCTTCGTTGTATAGACGATCAGGCTGCCCGCCGGAATCACATCCGTCACTGTGTCGAGATTGCCGCCGCTAAACTGCTTATCCCATTGAATGATTGACAAGTTCCCGTCTCTGACGACCGTATCGGAGTATACATACCGGTACAGCGGAACGTTAATCGTATCGCTGAACTGCAAAGCAACGTCTTTCGCGTTTTCGGCATCCTTATTGAGCACAATAAAGGTATAATCCGCTCCGCTGACGATGCCTGCCGTTCGTATCGTCGAATCGTCCGAGCTGGAGAATACGATATCGCTGCCCTTATCGATCATCGTGCTCAACAAGCTGAAGGCATAATACACATATCTGGGCTGCAGATCGTCCGGAAGCCAGCGCCATAAGCCGAGCGCCTGCAATCCCGGCTTCGAGATCGCGTTGGCGTTGTACGCCCGCGGAGAGACCAGATACTGTTCATGGCTTCTCCAGAATGACATCGCTTTCGTAACATCGTTGTTAAGCCCCGCGAGAATGACCTCGGACAGCTTGATGCCATAATCGAATGACTCTCTTGATTCATACGTATCGCTATTAGGCGCTCCGAACTCGGACACATACAGCTTTTTCCCGGACGGTCTCAGAATATTGGCTCGCTCCTCCAGCCAACCGCCTACGCGTTCGTCATCCATTCGGTAAGCATGCGAGCTGTACGCGTCAATAATCTCGTCTTTGTTCTTCTCGCTGCTCATGACCCACTGCAAAGCCCGGCCGCTTTCGTCCGGTGCAAGCAACTGGACGCGATCCCGGAGACCGTCTTCGACGAGCCGGTCATGCAGCGACTGCAGCAAATTCATGTAGAAGGCCTGCTTGTCCGTTCCTTCCGGAACAAGCATTTCGTTCCCGTTCACTTCGTTAAAGGTATGGATCGCTTTAATATTGCTATAGCCTTGCGTATTGAGGAAGTAATTCAACGTGTAAGAGATGCCTTCCGTCCATTCGTCCACATTCGAGGGAGCGCTTTCATCTTTGGAAGAAGGATAGGTAAGCCAGTCCCACTGGGGAACGTCGCGCTTCCACCCCATGACCAGAATGACGTCGATGTCCTCTTCTTTAAGAAATTGAAGAATGCGATTGACGGATTCCATGCGGACATTGTCTACGGAAAAACCTTGAGCGTTCATGACGAAAGGATCGTTATTGTCATTGACCGGTTCGATCCAATCGAGCTGAAACCACATTCGAATTAATTTTGGTTTGTATTTTTTGATTCTAAGCTTTTCGATTTCCCAATATTGCTCGCTATACCCCTTCTCCATGCTTTCCGGCATGAATTGGAACGGATCCAATTCAGCTCCGAGCCCCTCGAATCCACTGTTCACCACCGTTTCGAAATCATAATCAAGATGGCTTGTTGTTGACGCATGTATGACGGATTGGCCCACTAACAAGACAAGCGTCATACACCCGATCATCAACAAGATTTTTGCAAAATGCCTTTGCACAAGCTTCACCCTTTCCTGGTGGAATGTACCGCGAATTCATTCTAAACAGAACGAGGATTCAGCGTAAACATGTGTTTCTACACCGGGCATGTATTTCATCCCGCCATGATTCCCGGCTATGTATTTGTTGCTCACGATTGTCATTTTTCTGCTTTTTGATGATTTGGAACAAAAAAAACAAGGGGGTAAATATCCCCCCTTGCGAAAAGCCGATATCCGCAAGTCCTCCGCTAGGAATGGAGCTTGCGATATTGTCCGGGCGTAATGCCCTCGGCATTTTTGAATTTGCGAATAAAGTTCGGCACATCGGCGTAGCCGACGCCCGCCACGATATCCTTGATCGGTTGCCCGGTTTGTTTCAATTGGCGCTTCACTTCCTCCATTCGAAGATCCGCGACATACTCGGAGAAGGTGTAGCCGGTTTGTTCCTTCATGAAGCGGCTGAAATAGGACAACGACATTTGGAAGTGGTCGGCGATCCTCTCCAGATTCAGATCGTATTCTTTGAAATGATCGCCCACATACCGTAAAATCTGTTCGCCCAATTCATGATTCTTGTTCTGTTTGCTCGCTTCAACCTGCTTGCAAATATCCGCAATCATCCCCGTCATCGCCTGACGCAATTGCTCCAGCGATGTGAATTCCGTGAGCAGGCTCACATGGCCCTTCAATAGCGTCAGCTTCAACTCGCTAATCGCTTTCAAGCAGGTGTTCACCAAGTCGAAGCTCATGCAACGGAACATGAATAAGGACGAATCCTTGCCCTGCAGATCCAGGAGGATGGCTTCAAGAGCTGCGTTCGCAGCTTCTTCGTTGCCTTGCTTCATGCTCTGGACCAGCCTGATCTGCTCCTCCGCGGGGTACCAATCATGGCGTTCCTTCAAATCGGAAATGTCATTGAAGAACAAGATAGAGCCTGACCTGCTCTTCACATTCGTTTCCAGAGCGGCGCAAGCTTCAATAAATGATCGGTTCACGTTCGTCAGTGCGGACACCGCGTTGCCGAGTCCAATCATCGGCTTGAAGCCGCAGCAGCCTTCGAATAACTGCGAGAGCTCGCTCGCGGCCGTTTCCTGAATCTGACGCATCCCGGACGGCTCGCAATCGGTATTCACCAGCATGACAATGGCCTGCTCCATCGTCATTTCCACGCCGTACCCAACCGCGTCCGGAAGCGGAACGGCAGATAAGGTTCGCAGCAGCCCCTCCCTGTTCTGCGTTGGAATATACTCGTCCGAATCGATGGATATGACGGCCACGAAGAATAGCTCTCCGCGCCAGACCAGATCTTCCCGGGAAGCATTCGTCTCGATCTCCCCGGCATCCTTCATCATGCCCTTCAGCAGCTTGAAGAAAAATTGCTCTCGAACGATTGGCCTCTGGTAATCGAGTTGCTCGATCATCTCACGCGTAGATTCCACGGAAGACCACAGAACATCCAGTTCATGCTTGCTTTCATTCGCGCCGTCCCGCAAGGCATGCAACGAACGGATACGATCGGCAACTCCGCGAATCGGACGATATTGTCGTCTCGACAGCAGGAAAGCAATCGAAAGGCCAATCGTTACAACAACCGCACATACAATCAGAATGAACGTCCTCATCTCGAGCACGCGTCCTATGAACTGGCTTGTCGGCATAACGACGGCGTACGACCAGCCCGTCGCTTCGGAATTTTCGCGCATCATCGAATACCGTTCCTTGTCGATCGAAGCGTTGTAGACGCCGTCAAGATCATATCGAGACAATAAATGATTAATATCGGCTTCCGCTAGCGCTATGCCTGTGGATTTGGATGCAAATAAGTCGCCCTTGGAGTCCGAGATGTATACGCCTCCAATGAAATCGCCAAGAATGGGGTCGGCGAATTCAGTCAGCATCGATTCGGATAGGAAGAACACCACAGTCCCGTACGGTGATTGCGAATTACGGGGAATCGGAACCGCATATACCAGAATGTTGGCTTGCTGCTTGTTCGAAGGCGCTGGCAAACGCAATAATTCCGGTGAATGAAGATGGTCCAAATCCATCATTAAGCTGTCGGCATCAGATGCCGCAACAGGATAGATACTGCTGAAGAATGTTTCGAGCGTGCTCATGCCCACCGAAGTATACAAGCGGTCGTCCCCGTGGAAGTACAGCGCTATTTCTTCCGCGATGACATTGCTGTCCTTATAGGTGGCCAGTTTATCCTTCGCTATTACCCCATTGTAGCTCCCGTTCCTCACGTTAAACGGAGTCAAATCGGAATCAATCGAAATCCTCGAAGCCGTCTTGTCCAAACCCTTCGCCATCAAGTCGAACGTCTTCTTCAACTGATCCAGCTTGAACATGTTCGAGGATTCGACCTCGCCCTTAAAGCTGACGACGGCGTTATAATAGACGACGCAGCTCAGGATCGTGAACGGAATGGCGAATATAAGGATATGGGAAATTAAAAACTGGTAAAAAAGATGGGATTTTCGTTTTCTATTTTCCATCTGCAACCCCCCGGTCATTTGCTGCTCTATCATACCTCATTTTAAACAGATCCGAAATACAAGATCTCTATTTCTTCATCAATCCGCTCGTAAATGACAAATAGCCCGCACCTGAAGGCGCGAGCAAAATTTGACTGGGCATGAACTGTATTCTTATGCCGCTACTCCCCAAACAAATCCGTAGACAAATAACGTTCGCCCGAATCCGGAGCGATGCAGAGCACCTGCGCCGAAGCAGGCAGCTTCTTCGCCAGCTCGACCGCGAAGTAAGCCGATGCTGCGGAAGAAGCTCCCACGAGAATGCCTTCCTCGGAGGCCAGACGGCGCGCCATATGCTGCGCGTCATCATCCTCTATATGCAAAATTTCATCATAGATCTCTGTATTCAATATCGCAGGCACGAAGCCGGGTCCGGTTCCCGGAATCTTATGCTTGCCTGGCTTGCCGCCCGCCAGAACGGGCGAGCCGGCAGGCTCCACGGCATAGATTTTCAGCGTGGGAAGCTTCTTCTTCAGCTCTTCGCCAACGCCCGTAATCGTGCCTCCTGTTCCCGCGGTCAGCACCAGCGCATCGAGCTTGCCCTCGAATGCGTCATAGATTTCGACGGCTGTCGTCAGACGATGCGCGTCCGAATTGGCGGGATTCTCGAACTGCATCGGAATGAAGCTTCCGGGCGTAGTCTTCGCCAATTCCTCCGCCTTCGCAATAGCCCCGCTCATGCCCTCGGAAGCAGCCGTAAGAATCACCTCTGCTCCATAGGCCCTCATCACCTGGACGCGCTCGCGCGTCGCGCTCTCCGGCATCGTAATGATGCAGGGATAACCGAAGGCCGCGCTGACCATCGCCAGACCAATCCCGGTATTGCCCGAGGTCGGTTCAATAATCGTCGATACGCCCCGCCTAATCTTGCCTTCGCGCTCGGCGCGATCAATCATGTTGAAGGCCGCGCGATCCTTCACGCTCTTGCCCGGATTGAAATATTCCAGCTTCATGTAGACGGATGCGCCCGTCTCGGCTGCCACTCGTCTCAGCCTCACGATCGGCGTATCGCCTATAAGCTCCGTGACTGAAGAAACTATTCTCGCCACTGCTGGCACATCCTCTCTTGTTGTCGATTTTCCGTTGAATGAATTAAAGCCCCAAGAGGCTCATAATCTTCTGACGGTTTGCCGAGAAGCTCTCGTCATTACGATTCCGAGGTCTTGCCTGATCGAGCCTAATCGTCTCTACGACTTGACCGGGTCTTGCGCTCATGACGAATATTTTGTCGGCCAGATACAACGCCTCGTCGATATCATGGGTGATGAGCAGCATCGTCTTGCCCGAGCCGGACCAGATCGTCTGCAATTCATTCTGCATCGTCAATCTGGTCATGGCATCGAGCGCGCCATACGGCTCGTCAAGCAGCAGCACATCCGGGTCCATAATGAGCGCTCGCGCGATTGCGGCGCGCTGCTTCATTCCCCCGGACAGCTGGGCCGGATAATAGTTGTTAAAGCCGGCCAGATTCACCTTCGCCAGCACCGCATTAATGCGTTCCTTGCGCTCGGATTTGGACACGCCGGCAAGCTCCAGGCCAAGTCCCACATTCTGTTCCACGGTCGACCAAGGGTAGAGCGCATGCTCCTGAAAGATGAACATTCGCTCGGGAGACGGCCCTTTGATCGCCATGCCGTCGGCCAGCACATCCCCTTCGGACGGCGACTCAAGTCCGGCGAACATGCGCAGCGCCGTGCTCTTCCCGCAGCCGGAGGGGCCGACAATGGCAGCGAATTCGCCCTTCTCGATCGTAATGTTAATATCCTTCAGCACTTGCAATTGACCGAAGGATTTCCCTACATGCCGAAGCTCCAGCGTCTGCATTAGTGATCTCCTCCTCCCTTGATGTATCGCCAATGAAGCAATCTGCGCTTCAGTTGTTCAAGCACGAAGTGATCGAGAATGGTCGCAATAACGCCGATTACGATAATATACATGATAACGCCTTCCATGTCGGCAACCTCGCCGGAGAAGCTGATGGCGAAGCCGAGGCCGACAGCCGCGCTTCCGACCATCTCGCCCGCGATCAACGAACGCCATGCGTTGCCAAAGGCCACTTGCGCGCCCGTGATAAAGGCCGGCAGCGTTTCCGGCAAATACACCTTGCGAAGCAGCTGCCCCTTATTCGCGCCAAGCACCTTCGCCACCTCGATATGCGTAGGGTTGACGCCTTCGGTTGCGTTCATGACGGACAACGCCATTGGGAAGAAGCTTGCGATAATGATAATGACGATAATCGGCAAATCTCCGAAGCCGTAAATAATAACAAGGAACGGCAGCCAGGTGATGGGAGGGATCGACTGCAGAATCCCGATTAAACTGCGCAAAATATGCGCAAAATGGCGGAATAGTCCTGCCAGCAAGCCTAGCAGCCCTCCCAGGAAGCAAGCAATTGGAAACCCGATTCCGAGTCTATATAAGCTGGCGCCGAGCGAATGCCAAAAATCCCCTTGCTGCACCTCGTCAGCCAGGCGTTCGAAAACCTCGCCAATGGATGGAATGATGATCGGATTGCTCGCATTGCCAAGCTGCAAGAGCACTAGCAGAATACCTATCGATACAAGGAAAGGCCAAAGCTGATTCCATGATTTGCGTACATTCTTTTTCATTGCGGTAACATCCTAACTTATTTTTGTTGCTCCTGCCATGTCAGGTCAAGAGCATCATGCACGTCGATCTTCTCTTTCAAAATTTCCTGATCCACCATGAACTGCGTAATTTCGTCCATGCGAGAGATATCGGAATCGCTCAGCGCCCATTCGAAGGTCTGGGATTCAATCGCGGATTGAATGACTTGCTCGGATGGAACCTCTGAGCCGTCAAGCTTCTTGAGCGTCGGTTCTTTAATAAATTCTTCCGTAATAAAGCTCGCCGCTTTCGCAGGATCGTTCTGAAGCATCTCAATCGCTTCCTTCTGAGCATCCAGCATCTTGTCCACCGCATCGCGATGATTCTTCACAAGATCGCCTGTCGTGATCACAACCATGCAAGGAAATGGCCATTGCTCGCCGATTTCATAAATCTCTTTGACCGGGTAGGACAGTCTGGCGATCGATGCGTACGGCTCGAAGACGAACGCGCCGTCAACTTTGCCTGCCGCCAGCGATTGAATCGCCACAGCCGGAGATACATATTGCATCGTCACATCTTGCTTCGTCAGGTTGCCGCTCGCCAGAACCTCGCCGTTCCATACGATGTCCGCCGTGCTCCCTTGCTTCTGCGAGGCAATGCTCTTGCCCTTGAGCTGGCTGACCGTATCAATGCCGCTGTCGCTGCCGACGAGCAAGCTGTGGTAGCCGATTTGCGCGCCGCCTACAATTTTCAGGTCGGAGCCCTTGCTAAGCCACGACAACGCATTCGTGAAACCAAGCACGCCGCCGTCCACTTGACCGCCAACCATTGCCTTGATCAGATCGGTACCGCTTTGGAACACCTTCATATCTACATCAAGACCATACTCCTCATAGAGACCTGCCTTGTAGGCAAGGATCGTTTGGGCGTCGTCCATTACGCTTAAATATCCGAGAGTCAGCTTCGTTGGCGCAGGCGCGGCAGTTGCTTGCTCACCATTAGCCCCGCTATTCGCGTTGTTCGTTTCATTCTTGTTGCCGCCGCATGCGGCGAGTGCCGCAACCATCATAACCAGTAATGCGCTTGCCAGTACTTTCTTCATTGAACCTTTCATTTTGAAACCCCTCTGCTTTGAATTTATGGCTGTTCATCTTTATTTCCCGAGAAATATGTCGATCTCTGTAGAAGCCAAGCTTAATTATATCATTAAACCAAGTATGCGGGTAGACTTTATTATAAGCGCATAATATAATAATGAAAAATCGGACTTCAAGGAGGAGCAGCTATGAGAACGGCATGGTCGAATATGCAGAATCATCCATTAAAACGGCGACTGTTTCGAATAACTGTTCTGCTCTTGCTGATCGGAGCCTTCGGCTACATTTACTGGACGGCTCCCGACTCAAAGGCCGAGGAAGCAACTGCTTCTTCCGATAAGCTGTATTATGCGAAGCTTATTTATGCGGTTAATGAAATGAATCATCAAGTGGACAAATATACAACTCTCCGGCAGCAGAATCAACTAGCCGCTGAGGATTTGCAGGAAGACGAGGCTTATGTCACTTCTTTATTGGAGCCGCTGAACGCCCCGCCCGAGGAATTATCCGTCGCCCAATATATTACGGAAGAGATGTATGATGCTTATCATGCCCATCTTCATAATTTGGAATCGGACAGTGCGGAGGCGAGCGCGACGCTCCAGCAATCCAAGCATAACTACGACTTGTTCATCGAAAATGCGAATCTCATTACCTACCTTAGTACGTACAGCGGTTTAAATGTTTATTGCCATTGATTAATATGTAACAAGACAGACGCCTGACGGCGTCCTTGGAAAACAGTAACCTGCTCTAACGGACATTTGGTCACCTTAAACTGCTTTTTTCGCTGCCTATTTTCTCTAACGGACATTGGGTCGCCTTAGCGATTAAATCGAACGAATAATCGACGTGATTAGTCCGCTAAGCGGAACAAATGTCCGTTAAAAATCTGAGCTGGCTCATACGAGCTTCTAAAGGCCGAAAATGTCCGTTACAGTAGCAAGCGTTCATATAGAGAAAGTATGGCGAAATCATATACTTTCCTATATTTCAAAACAGACGCCTGACGGCGTCCTTGGCAAAGAAAGGGAACGTTTCTTGAAACGATCGGGATAGCAGGAGCCAAGAATATGCCTATCCCATACGTCGAGTCATAAACAAGCGGACACAGAAGACTCTATTTGTGAAAAATTCAAAGATTGTTCACTTTGGCGGACACAGGGGACGCTATTTCCTCAAAATCATCCAAAAAATCTCTGTTTTCTCGCATATAAGGCCATCTCTGTCCGCGAAATCTTAAAAACAGCTTGATTTGTCAAAATAGTGTATCTACGGTCCACAGAATATGAAAAACGGCTGACGGAATTCTTTGAAAGCAGCTACTCGTTCTAACGGACTTTCTGGAAGCTGCCAATTCTTTGCGTATCCGTGAGCGCGTGGCTATTTCATGGAGTTTTTCCATTTTATTTGTTGCTTAGCACAAAAACAGACGAATATAAGGGATTTATTCCTGTTCATCCCCGTCTTCCGTTCCTGGCCTAGTCGACCCGGAAGGCAGACAACTCCACCCAGACATTTATTAAATTCTATACTGTCAAGAAAGTGTATATAAAATTGAAGGTCACCCGAAGATGGCCTTTTTTTCGTGCGCAATTTCAGATACACAAAAGGGGCCCAGTCGTGTGGACGGGGCCCCTTTTTTTATCACATTACTACATCATCTCAGGCTCGGCTTTCAAAGGGGGCTTGCTATTGGCGCCATCCCCGGCTGCTTCTCCATCAGTCGTCTCGCTGCGCTTCGGCATGCGAAGCTTGCCGTAGAAGAGCGCGGCGACCAAACCAAGCACAACAACCGCGATCCCGATGAAGAATACCGAAGTAACGGAATCATTTAATATTTTCTGAAGCACATGCAGCAGGTCCACCGGAATTTGTTCTTTCACTTCAGGCTGAAGCAGCGCCTGCGGATTCGCGAATGCCTCGAGCTTCTCCGCCGGAATATCCGAGAAATCTCCTTTGATATCATTAATGCCGCCGGTCATTCTGCTCGACATGATCACGCCCATGATCGCCACGCCGACGGTTCCCCCTATGGAACGAGTGAACTGCGTTGTCGATGTCGCTACGCCGCGAAGCTCATGCCCCACAGCGCTCTGCGCGGCAATCGTCAGCACCGGCATCAACGCGCCAAGACCAAGACCAACGACGATCATATAGAGAATAAGCTCGAAGCTGCTTGTGTTCACGGTCATCTGGGATAGCAAGAAATAACCGACCGTCATAATCGCCATTGAGGTCACTACGATGGTTCGATAGCTCAACCTCGTAATCAACTGGCCTCCGATTATGCTTGAAGCAATGAGCGACAGCATGAGCGGCGTAAGAATATAACCGGATTTCGAAGCCGATGTGCCGATAACCGCCTGCGAGAACAACGGAATATACGTAATCGCGCCGAACATGCCCATCCCCATCAAGAAACCGACAACGCTTGATACGGAGATTTCGCGGCTCTTGAACAATTTCAGCGGAATAATCGGTTCCTTCGCTCTGGATTCAATCATAAGGAAGAGCAGCAGCAGCACGAGCGCGCCTCCGAACAAGCCTAGAATTTGCGGAGAATCCCAAGGATAATGCGTAATACCGCCCTCCGAGCCGCCTTCGCCGCCCATCTCGATACCGAGCAGGAACATCACAACCGCTCCCGTCAGCACAATTGCGCCGCCCCAGTCGATCGACTTCTTCTCGTCGCTCTTCGATTCCTTCATAGCGATCGCTATTACGATGGACGCCAGAATTCCAAGAGGCAAATTAATATAGAAAATCCACTGCCACGCCGTATTGTCTACGATGAATCCGCCGAGCGCAGGCCCAAGCACGCTGGACAAACCGAATACGGCTCCGAACAAGCCCTGCATCTTGCCGCGGCGATCCGGCGGGTAGATATCGCCAATAATCGTCATCGCGATTGGCATTAACGCGCCTGCGCCAATCCCTTGAATCGCGCGATAGATGATAAGCTGCGTCATGTCCTGGGACAGTCCGCATAACGCTGAGCCTAGAAGAAACAAGCCCATTCCCGTCAAATAAATCTTCCGTCTGCCGAACAAATCCGCCAGCTTGCCGAAGATCGGCATCGCCGTCGTCGTCGTCAGCATATAGATGGTGAACACCCAGCTGTACAAGCTGAAGCCGTCAAGCTCGGCAATCACATGCGGCATCGCCGTAGCGACGATTGTCTGGTCTAGCGCCGACAGCAGCATGCCCAGCATAAGGCCGGTTGTAATCCATCTAATCTGCTTCGATCCTAAAGTTGTCATTCTTTCCACTCCCGTTATTTGTTTTCTCTCTAATCGTACTTCTCCGCCAACTCCCTCATCTGTTGAAAGGCGTCTTTGATTTGATCAATCCTCTCTTCGTCCAATTGTCCGAACAGATTCTTGAACCATTCCATTCTTTGCTTGCGAATGAGCATGACCGTTTCCCTGCCCTTGTCGGTCAAGCTGAGCTGCACGACCCTCCGGTCATCCTCGGGCCTATTCCTCTCGATTAAACCAAGCGTCACCAGTTTGTCAGTCAAGCCCGTCGCCGCGCCGGATGTAATGCCGAGCATGCCGACCACATCGGAAACCTTGCAGCTTTGCTCCTTGCCAAGCTGCATCAACACAAACAGATGCCCTCCAGTCAAGTTGTAGGGATTTTCAATGGATTTGCTTACGTTCTTCATCGTCTGAATCGAATGCATCATGACTTCATACAGCTCGGTTAGTTGCTTCTCCTTCTTGCCAAGGACCGCTTCTTGAGTCACTTCTTGTTCAGAAATCCTGCTGCACCTCCCTGCCTTCCCAATTTATTATACTTGTATATATCTTAGTGACTAAGATATATGGATACAGAGATATTACATGGTTCTATAATTAATGTCAAGAAAATGTTTCATCTCAGAACAGTCACTTCATGGTGTGCAACCGCCTAATAGTAGCATTCGAGATTCTAAACGGAACACAGCGCGCTTATTCAGCTTGTCATAGGGAGATCAGGTCCATTTTTGACGAAATAAGCGCTGTCGGTTCCGTTAGCGTGGTTTCCGACTATTGAGAATGAATCGACAGCCTTTCCTATATTTTTAAAAAAGAAGCTCCGAACCAATCATCCCAAAAAGGATTTTTGGTTCAGAGCTTCCAATGCTTCCTGAATCTATAAAAATCTAACCTGAAGTAATCCCTGAAGTATAGACATCCCGCGAGCATGCCGCAAAAGACTCTGCTAAAATAAACTTATTATTTAATCAGAGGTTGCATCATTATCATTATATCCCCACAAATCTAACAGCGGCCTATTCTCCTCCAATTCCTCTTCTGTAAGACGCCCTAATTTGTACTTGGCAAGAAGCAGCAGTACATGCCGATCTTGATAGTTGAAATCCTTGTAGATCTCCTGATTCTGCTTATGAAATTGATGGATGAGCTCAGTAAGTTCATAATAGGGCAACGACCCGAATTTCCATTCCACGAAGGATTGATAGAGCGGCTCCAACGCTTCTTCGGTTACCTTTTTGTGGTACTCGTCTATCATTTCACGCTCTTGCTTTCGTTTTTGCTGCTTGGGAGATAATTTCCCTTCCATATTATCCTCCTTGTTGCTTGCCCATAATGAGGAACAGCCTCATAAATTCCGTTAGCGGGCGGATTGTCCTGTTTCGGCATCGAACATTTGCGTCCGATCGAGCTTCTCCTGATGCAAGACCTTACCGTCCGCATCATAGCCAATCACGTCGAACAATGGACCTTGCTCCTTATCCACGAAGACGTAGAATAAAGAGAAATTTCGTTCTACCTCTATCTTTTCGGCCTGCTTCTCGAGTCCAGAAGCGTCTTTAGCCGTTATTCTCGTTATTTCGGGGTTCGTTACGATGCCGTAGATCATGGGGAAAGGGGAGTTTCCGAATTGCGAGCCCTCTGTATCTGGAAAGTATTCGAAATAGGGTGCCGTTTCACGCGCCTCTTCATCCGTCAGTCCAGGACGAATATTGCTTGCGCCAAAACCGCCTCCGTATCCCCATACCCACCCATTTGCGTTCTTCTTCACATAATTAGCTTCGATTAGCGGTTGCTCACTCTCAAGATCGCCTATAGAAAATACCACTTCCCCGCCCGACACAAGCTTCTCACGAATCAAATAATCGACGTATCCATCGCCATATTGCTTCTCAATCGCAGCGACAACCGTCGGCGAGCCTTCATCCTCAGTTTCACGATCAATAATGACAACAAACACTACGGCAAGTATGCACGCTGCCAGCATCGCAAGCGTTACAAATCTTCTTAGTCTGGCCTGCACAGCTTCACTCCTCCACTAATCGAACATCTCTGAAGCTTTTAAGGAGATATGCTTCTCGCTTATATTAACAAATTCGGAAATATAATCGGCATATTTCGCTCCCCTACTTCAAGCCTTCGATCGCCTTCTGCTCCTCTTCCGTGAAGAAATTGGAAATAAACATCGCGTTCTTCACGGCAAGCGCCGAATCCTTAAGACCGTATGTCTTATCCTTCGCAAGCTCCTCCTTCCACTCCTCAAGGCCGATATTCATCTCTTTCTCCGACATGTAGAGATAGACCTTTATTAATCGCCCCGTATCCATTTCGAAAATCGAGGACGGCGCGATATGGTTGTAGACCATGTTTTTCTTGGAATCCAGCGTTGATTTCTGAACCGTATATAGTAATCCTCCCGAATGGAAGCCCGCCTCTACCTCATCAATCGACAGGTTCGGCTGCGAATCAGCGCAACCCGCTAGCAGCGCAATTAATGATGCGACGAACAGCAGCAGCATGACCCTCATTCTCATCTCTGTATCACCTCAATTTCGTTCATTTCAATGAATGTCGGGGCATTCCTCTAGCATTACAACGCGAATTCTCGAAAAATGTTGCGGAAAGCGCTTGCAATTTAGTGTTTCATTTTAAGATGCCGAGGTTATATATACTTCAAGCAGACGAGCAGCCCACCCCGGACTGCTTGTCTGCAAATCCAAGAAAAGAGGTGCTTCTGACATGAGCGCAACGAATACGTCTTACCGGACAGGTGAAGCTGTAGAAAAGACTGGCGATTATATTTGCGATGCCGGTCGCCGCGTCACACTTAAAGAAGGAGATAAATTCCCGTATTGCCCTGTCACTGGTATCGATACCGATTGGTATTACGCAGAATCTTAAATCTTGCAACAGCTCAAAACCATTATACACGACATATATCGCATCAGCATAGATGGATTATAGTTGCTAAAAATTTCAATTAATCAAAAGAAGGAAAACCTCCATTACCGCTAAAGCGGAGATGGAGGTTTTCTTTCTGCCGTGCCTGTCATCTATCCCTCACTACCAGTTGTTGCCCGAACCCGTAACGGTGAAGCTTGGCGAATCATTCTGGAACTTGCCGGAAGGAGCGACATTGACGTTATTGTTGGTAAACGCCGCCGTTCCGTTCGCCGAGCCTCTAATATGGACGCCGTAGGTGCCGGAGTTATTGATTGTATTGTCCGTATAATTGACGGTAACGCCATTGCTAGGCTCTTCGATAAAAACGCCGGAGTAAGTGCTGCCTTCCACAAGATTGCTGCTTACATTCACTGTCAATCCCGAGGCAAGTCCGTTATTGTTCACCCAATACCCCCAGATTGCCCCGATCTGATAGCCGTAATCATGATGGTAGGAGCCGCTTCGAACCAGCTTATTGTCCGAGACGGTCAGCAGCCCCGTAAAAGCGGTTGGCGCATGATTCGTGCCGAACTGAATGCCCGAGCCGTTATCTACCGTATCCATAACGAGATTGTTGCTCACGGTATTGTTCTTGCCTCCGTAGACGCCGATGCCGTTCGCCAGGTTCGGAATCTGAATTGTATTGTATCGGAAGGTCACATTCTCGACCGTGCCCGTGCCGCCGTTCAACGACTTGGACCACATCGCCATGCCGTCGTCGCCGGTGTTGCGGAAGCTGCTTTGCTCGACGATCGTATTTCTGGCGCCGCCGTTTATGTTAATGCCGTCTGCCCACACGTCTCTGACTCTCACCTTCGTCACGAGCGCGTTGCTCGTGCCCTCGTTCAGCCAGAAGCCTACCTTCGTATGCGAAATCCATAAATTCATAAATGTAGAGTTAAGCGCGTTCCCTTCCACACCGGCGATGCCTGTCGCGTTGGAGCGGTATGTCTCCTCAGCCTTGATTGAGAAGTCCGATAAGGTCACATTCCCGCCCTGCAAGTAGAAGCCGGCATACGCGCCTTGCAGCGTGGAATGCCACATGCCCGCGCCTTTTACCGAAACGCCGCTTGGAAGTCTAATCTTGGTCGTGCCTCGCGTACCCGTGTTAAAATGAAACGTTCCTTCCGGAATCCACACGCCCTTAATCGTTGTGCCATTCACGGCGGCGATAGCCGCCGTCATGGCTGCTGTGTCGTCCGCCCCGTCGTTCGCCACGGCTCCATAACTCGCAATGGACACATAGTCCGAAGGCTTGACTAACGCCGCCGGCACCGCCTCGGTCTCGATTAAGTCGATTAAAATATAGGAAGATCCGCTCGGATTATAGTCGTTCGCGTCCCATTGCAGTTTAATCGTAGAGCCTGCGGCTGCTTGACTGCCAAGGAGCACGCGGGACTCGTCGAAATAGCGGTGATGATTCGACCCCGGCGTATTCGACCATTGCATCTCCCCGCCGTCAGAGCCGTACTGGCCGTACTGATGCGAATAGCGGTTCGTCAGGACCGCGTCCGCGGCATGCGCGCCATTCGCGTATACGCTTAGATTCTGAGATATATCCGCCCCCGTCGCGCTGTCCGGCATGGAATAACGAATGACGAACCCTTGCGCGGGATTGAGCAGAGTGAGTTCCACGGCCTGACCTTGCGACAGTCGAACGGCCTTCCTTCCTGATGCTTCCGATTCCGCCGTCGTCCATGTCGCGCTTGGGCCGATGACGTAACCGCCGGAGATCGTCAGATCCTCCGCCTCGTAGCTGTCATAAGGCATGGTCGCTCCGTATGATTGGACAGCGCCGATTGTCAAGCTTTCACCGTAAGAGTTATTGCTTTCATCCAGCTCGTTAATGGATGAGGGCTCGTCCACAACGGCATTAACCGCATGAATGCCGTTGACCGCGCTCCACGAACCCGAGTTCTGGGTCAGCGTCACGGATGCGCCCGCAGCGATTGAATTCGTATATCCCAGCGCAGAGCTTACCTTCACCCCATTCACATAGAAGGCTGCCTTAGTTGCCGCTCCGGCTGGCGTAGCGGCGGTTCCCTGGTTTTTCACCACGGCGCTGAATGTTACGGCATTGCCTGCTGCGGGAGAAGCCGGAGTCCAAGCGATATCCGTTATGACTAGATCGGGCTTGCTTGGCAAACTAACGGTGATGCTCTCGTCGCGCGTATTGTTATTCTCGCTTAATTCCGCCATGCGGTTAATATCGTCGACGAATGCCCGCACGGTATGCGTACCC
This sequence comes from Paenibacillus sp. HB172176, assembly GCF_011947265.1. Taxonomy (GTDB): domain Bacteria; phylum Bacillota; class Bacilli; order Paenibacillales; family Paenibacillaceae; genus Pristimantibacillus. The sequence continues at coordinate 68,728 of NZ_JAATHD010000019.1, read as the reverse complement.
ATTGCGGAAGTCCAGGTCGACTTCCCGTTCGGTCCGCCGTTCATCGTCACCGTAACCGACGCCCCCGGCGCAATCGAGGAGGTGTAATTGTCGCTCCAACCGACCGATGTTCCGTTCACGGTGAACAAGACGCCGTGAATCGTTCCGGCAGGCGTGGCCGATGTTCCCTGGTTCTTCACCACAGCGCTGAACGTTACCTCATTGCCTGTCTGCGGAGAGGCAGGTGTCCACGAAATGTCCGTTACGACAAGATCAGGCGTGCCTCCACCCGGGCCGGAACCGATTACGATGCTCTTCTCGAAAGTGTTGTTATTCTCATTCGACTCCGTGATCCGATTCACATCATCAACAAACGCACGAACCGTATGCGTGCCTGAAGTTGCCGTCCAAGTGTCCTTCGATGCCGGGCCGCCCGTTGCCGTAACGGTTACAGACCCGCCTGCCGGTATGGAGGATGTGTAATTGTCGCTCCAGCTCACCGAATTGCCGTCCACGGTGAACAGCACGCCATGAATGGTGCCTGCCGGACTTGCGTCTCCTCCCTGATTCTTGATCGTGGCGCTGAACGTCACTTCACCGCCTGCAGCCGGGCTTGCCGGTGACCATGTTATATCAGTTACGACGAGATCAGCGCCGCCCGCCGCTTCCACCGTCGCCGGATGGATTGTCCATTGCGACAGCAGCATGGCGAATGCGAGCGCGAATATCAAAAGCTTTGAAATCGAAATCCTTGCTTTCAACTTGTTTTGTAACACGAAAGTGCCTCCTCTATTGAATAGGTTCAACTTTCAAATCAACAGCCTTCATTCCCCTTCCATGCGCGCGACACAGTTAGGTAACCGCTTTCATAATTATCCAAATTGCTTAAGCCCCTTCAATATAGCATACGATTAACCGAAGCAAGGTTAGACAATCCGATCTGGAAATGAGGATTATTTTCATTGCTGAACTGTAAAAAGTTCTACCCCTTCATTAAAAATTACCTAGGCAAATAAGAGGAGAGAGCCCTACCTTCCTTCCAAAACAACAAAAAAAGCCGCCTCCCCGCTCACTTTAACGTGAGCTTGGGAGACGACTTCATATGAACCGTTTCTGACCGGAATTTCAAACTCTTCTGTTCGTCTCTTCCGTTAGTCCCTACTCATGATCTTGGACAAAAGCCGAAGCATCTCGATGTACAGCCATACGAGAGTGACCAGGAGACCGAATGCCCCGTACCACTCCATGTGCTTCGGCGCTCCTTGCTCTGCGCCTCGTTCGATAAAGTCGAAGTCAAGCACCAGATTAAGCGCAGCCACAATGACGATGACAACGGAAATTCCGATCCCAAGCAAACTATTGTCATGCAGATAGGGAACGGTTATACCGAAAAATCCGAGCACCATGCTGAGCAAGTACATAAGCATAATTCCGGCTGTCGCCGCAAAAACGCCCATCCGAAAATTTTTGGTCGCCTGAATGATCCTCGTCTTGTAAGCAAACAGTAGAGCCAGAAACACCGACATTGTGAGCAGCGCCGCTTGCAGAGTAATACCATCGTACAGCGATTCATAATTCGCCGATAATGCTCCGAGGAAGAAGCCTTCCACTGCGGCGTAGATCGGCACGAGAAACGGTGCCGTTGTCGATTTGAAGCTGATAATAAGCGCAAGCACGAAGCCCGCAATCGCCGCGCCTACCGCATAGCCCATAATGCCCGCTCGTCCGTCCTCATACATGGACCAAGCCGCGAACGCTCCTCCCAGCAGGATGGCTAATGTAATGAAGGATTTGTTCACCGTGCCTTCTATCGTCATCGTATCGCCCAAGGCTTGCTGCCCCGCGCGCTTGAACGTGCTGTCCTTCAAGGTTGGATTGCCGCTTCTTCCGATCAATTCAATCACTCTCCTAATAGGTTGCGAATCTTCTATTCCCATCTTGCACTTGCAAAGCGCGTTTCATACTTTTTCTTCAACATATGACGCTCGTACATACGGTATGCCAGTCGCGGCTTGTCTTTATGATCCCAATAGAATTTTCAGCTTAGAGGGTTTCTCGTTGCAATTTTTGCTCCAAGATGTTATAAATATTCTGAAATAATATTTCAACAAAGATGATCGATAAAAGTAACGGACAACGTGTCATACTATGATAAAATTCGAGCAAGGCTTCTACTTATCATACCACATCACACTCGTGAACGGTCATCATGATTATAATAGAACGGACGGTGAGCAAGCATTGGCGATCAATGATAATGTACTCATTAAAATTCGCGAGAGGAAGGACAGTCTGACGCCTGTCGAACGTCTGGTTGCCGAATATATTCTGAACCATAAGGAAGACATCCCCCATCTGTCGATCAAGAATCTTGCGCAAGCGAGCAAGACCAGCGACGCTTCCGTGCTGCGTTTCTGCAAAACGATGGGCTACAGCGGGTACCGGAGCTTTATTGTGAGCATCTCGGCGTCTCTTGGTTCCATGGATGAAGAGACGGACGAGCAGTATACGGATATTCAACCGGGCGACGGTCTGCAAACCATTATCGCCAATATTAGCCGCAACAATATCCGTTCAATAGAAGATACGCTGAGCGTTATCGATCGCGATGCCGTTGAAGGCGCTGTTCAGGCTCTGCTAGCCTGCAGACGAATGATGTTCTTCGGTATTGGCGCTTCAGGGCTGGTCGCTCAAGATGCCGAACAGAAGTTCACCCGCATTAATATGATGTGCCACGCTTTCGTAGACGGACATAGCCAACTCACTGCAGCCACCTTGCTGACCAAGGAGGATGTGGCCGTCTTCATCTCCAATTCGGGCAATACGCTTGAAATCCTGGATGCGCTGGATATTGCCAAGAAGAACGGCGCGCATATTATCGCAATTACCAAATACAGCAAGAGCGAGCTGTCAATGCAGGCCGACTCCCTCTTGTCCGTCTCGACGCCCGAGATCTCCTTCCGCAGCGGAGCGATGGGCTCGCGGATCGCGATGCTGACGATTATCGACATGCTGTTCGCCGGCGTGGCCAGCCACAATTATCATAAGGTGAAAAAGTATTTGACGAAAAGTCACGACATTATCGCGAACAAGCGGAAGAAGTAACAACAAGCGGTGTGCAGCGTTGGATACCAGCGCTGCCGCTTATTCCCTGCGCTCCTCAGTCCCTCTAACGCTGAAAAACTGCGCTGCAGCCCAACTCTTGATCTCCTTCGTCTCTCCTACGCTAAAAATCTGTGCTACAACACGTCTCTCAGTCTTCTTCTTCCCTTAATGCTGAAAATCTGCGCTACAATACGTCTCTCAGTCTCCTTCTTCCCTTCAATGCTGAAAATCTGCGCTGCAGCTCATCTCTCTCGCTTCGAGCACCTTTCTAACACCACTTCTTGTTTCTTCGCCTTGATTTTTTGCCAATTTCTTCATTGTATTCGGCTCGCTTCTGATTCCGCTTTCAACTAAAAAACCGCGCCCCGCCTGGATCCGCTTACATCCGACAAGCTTTGTGCAACCTACACAATTTGTGATATAAAATGCCAACCTTTTGTGCCATTATAAATATTTATTTCAAAATGTATTGACGATCATGAAATAAAAGTTTTAAGATAGAGTCAAGAAATACAGCAACAACGACATCACGACTTTCATCAGCATGCGCCGCTTCCGGAGCTTAACTCTTGGAAGCAGCGGCATGCAAGAAGCTGCAAGTCCAAACAAACTCGCATGAAACAGAGCAACAAGAATGAAACGATCATACGAGCGAATAATAAGCTCAAGTCATGATCACGTAAGGGGAATCACAATGAACGAATATCTTGCAGGCTTGACGACAGAAGGGATTAATCCCGTAACCAGCATGATTGATGAATTGCCTACCGAGCAAATGCTGGCTTTGATCAATCAGGAGGATGCCACGGTTCCGGCGGCTGTAGCAGCCGAATTGCCTCACATTGCCAAGGCGGTGGAAGCGCTTCATGGCGTGCTTTCAAGCGGCGGCAGAATGTTCTACATCGGCGCGGGAACATCCGGTAGACTAGGCGTGCTGGACGCATCGGAATGTCCTCCGACCTTCGGCACGGATCCCGAGCTTGTGCAGGGTTACATCGCCGGCGGAGACATCGCGCTTCGTGTAGCTGTCGAAGGCTGCGAGGATGACGGAGACGAAGGCCGGGCTTTGATCGATCGAATCGGCGTTACGAACAAGGACGCGGTAATCGGCATTTCGGCAAGCGGCAGCGCCGCCTACGTTATTGAAGGCTTGCGCAGAGCCGGAGAGCTTGGCGCCGTTACGATCTGCGTGGCGAACAACAAGGAGACGAAGCTGGCGAAGGTCAGCCAAATCGAGATCGCTCCCGTTGTCGGACCAGAGGTTATCGCAGGCTCCACACGGCTGAAGTCGGGCACGGCGCAGAAGCTTGTGCTGAACATGCTGACGACAGGCGTTATGGTGAAGCTGGGCAAGACGTACAACAATCTTATGGTTGATATGAAGGCAAGCAACAAGAAGCTGTATGATCGCGCTGTGCGAATGGTTAAATTAACAACAGGCGCCGATCAGAATGCCGCGGAGAAGGCTCTCCAAGACGCATCGATGGATTGCAAGCTAGCGATCATGATGATCAAATCCGGTTTGCAAGCCGACGCAGCCAGCAAAGTGTTGACCGATTGCGGCGGAAGCTTGAAGAAGGCTATACGCGTCTGCAACCAAGTGACATAAGGTCGCAAGTGCAGACGGAAGCATATAGAAATTTTACAAATCAAGGGAGGATCTTACGAAATGATGAGAAGAAGAAAAGTTGCTGCAACAGTATTGGCTTTGTCGCTTTCCCTGGGTACCTTGACGGCTTGCGGTTCGAACAACAACAATGAGAACAACGGCGGCAACACCAACGCGCCGACCAGCACAGCCGGCTCCGGAGCAACTTCCGATGCGAAAGACACCATCACGGCATTATTGCCTCCGGTATCTCCAACGTATCAGGACAACTTCGATCAGATGGAAGCGGACTTCAACAAGCAGTATCCGAACCTGACTTTGAAAATCGAGCCTGCAAGCTGGGAGGATATTACCCAGAAGCTGGATACTCAAGTGAATGCGGGAAGTCCTCCGGATATCGCCTTCATCGGCTCCGACGGCATTTCCAAATATGCCGATACCGGCACGCTGCTTAATCTGAACGGCATTCTTACCGACGACATGATCGCCGATTATGACGCGGCGCCGCTTGAATACATGAAGAACGGCGACGGCCTGTACGGCTTGCCTGCTTACATGGAGGTTCACGCTCTCGGCGGTAACAAGCAGTTCCTGGAGGAAGCCGGCATCGACTGGAAGACCATTCAACAGAACGGCTGGACGTACGACGAGTTCCGCGAAGCCATCAAGAAGGGCGTCGTGAAGGAAGGCGACACAACGAAGCGTTACGGTTTCGTATTCGCGACAGCCGGCGTCGCGTCCAAGGACTATCTGAACATTCTGGTGAAGAGCGCAGGCATGCCTTCTCCATTCACGACCGATTTGAAATATGCTTACACAAGCAAGAACTACCTGACTGTGCTTCAAGATATTCGCCAAATGATCGACGACGGCTCCATGCCGAAAGAGCTTAGCTCCGTCGATGCCGGCAAACGCTGGAACATGTTCTTGACCGGTCAAACGATGATTACGGGCAAAGGCCTTGCCGTATTCGAGAATTCCGCCAAGAAGAACAACGCGAAGATCGACGCGAACGACAGCAGCGCCGTGAAGGACAGCATCAAAGCCGACTATATCGTATTGCCTGTTCCATCCTTCGCCGGAGCCGATCCGGTAGCTTCCACTGTCGTTGACGGTTATGTCGCATTCCGCGGCAAGAAGGATCCGACAGACGAGCACAAAGCGAATGTTGCAAAAGCGGCTTACTTCCTGGCCAGCGGTCAAGTAGCTGCTCAGACGGCAGCCGACTTGTATGTAGCGAACATTACGAATACAGCTCGCGAAGCGGCCAAGGATATGGAAATTACGCAAGCGGATTACAACATCGCTGCTGTTGCGAAGATGCTTGAGCATGCGGCTCCAGCTCGCCCTGACATTCCTGTAGACAAAGGCGCTGACGCGATCAAGCTTGAGACCGAAGTTATCGTTCCTAAGCTTCAAGCTTTGCTTGCCGATGAGATTTCTCCTGAAGACATGTACGATGCCGTGAAGAAAGCCGCTGTCGACATGTTCGGCGAAGACGGCGTCGTTCAAGACTAAATTACAAAGATGAAATCTCACTAGAAGCAACTAAGAGTATCTGCTACAATCGGATAGCCGTCCCTTCAACCGGGCGGCTATCCGACATTACATCGGCAATACCGAATTCATTTCTACCCGTGTACATTTCATGAAGCGACAGCGGAAAGGAGTCTTGCGTAATGGCTCGAGCAACGAAAATCAAAAATCGCTTAAATCGAGGAGACAGCGCTTGGGCATATGCCTTTATCGCAGTCGCACTCGTTGTGTACGCCTTATTCACAGCATACCCCGTCATAAGCGCATTTCTGATCAGCTTTCAAGAATACAAACCACTAGGCTCCACCTATATTGGACTGGACAATTATGCGGACATCTTCTCCAGCGACTTATTCTGGAGATCGGTCAAGAACACGATTGTCTACACCGTATTAACTGTACCTGTAGCATTAATTATCGCTTTTGCTATCTCGATTCTGATTATGCCCCTGCAGAAATGGGCCCAGACCACGTTCAAGGCGGTTTACTATCTTCCTGCGGTTGCGTCAGGCGTAGCATTATCCGTTGTATGGCTATGGATCTACGATCCGATGCCCGGCGGTATTTTGAATCAAATTATTGGACTGTTCGGCATCGACAATCAGAACTGGCTCGGTACCAGCGCCACCTCCATGTTCTCGCTCGTTCTCATGTCCTGGCTGTCCAGCCACGGCACAAGCATTATTATCTATGTCGCGGCTTTGCTCGGCATCGATTCCAGCTATTATGAGGCGGCAGACATCGACGGTGCTAACTTTTGGCAGAAAATGTGGCATATCGTCATCCCATGCCTGAAGCCGACAACGCTATTCCTGTTGGTAACCGGCGTGATCGGATCCTTCCAGGTGTTCCAGAACGCTTACCTGATGACAGGCGGCGGACCGGATCACTCAACAACGATGGTTGGACTTCTGATTTTCGATACCGCGTTCAAATATTTCGAATTCGGCAAGGCTGCGGCTCAGTCGCTTGTGCTTGCGCTTATTATCGGCATCGTCGCTTTCTTCCAGTTCAAGGTGCTTGGGAAAGACATCGAATATTAAAGTAGAAGGAGGGATCCCTCTTGGGACTGTTTAACTTACACTTAGGAAATCGCTCGCTCAGATACACACGCAACACCATAATCGTCATCCTCCTTCTGCTGTTTGCGCTCGCAACGTTATTCCCGATCTATTTCATGATCATGTCTTCCTTCGGCGATCCGGTAGAAGCAGGGGCGATCAGCTATTCGATCCTGCCAACCCACTTTTCATTCGATTCATACAAATTCTTCTTCGACTTCAGCGAATATTCGTACCGTTGGATTCTGAATTCACTGATTGTCTCAACCATCCTGATGGTATCGAATGTCATCTTCGCCACTGTGGCGGGCTATGCATTCTCCAAGATTGAGTTCCGTGGGCGCAATGTGCTGTTCGCCGTGCTGCTTGCGGCCATGATGATACCGTATCAGGTGACACAGGTTCCGCTCTATATTCTGATCGTGAACATCTTCCAGGTTCAGAATACGTATGGCGCGCTCATTATGCCGACGCTTGTGAATGTGTATAACATCTTCCTGGCCAAACAATTCATGAGCACCATTCCGAAGGAAATTATCGAAAGCGCCAAGGTGGAGGGCTCGAGTCAGTTCGGCATCTTCGTCCGATTGATTATGCCGCTCTCGAAGACGGTTATGGCTGTTATGGCCATTCTGACCTTCATGGAGTCCTGGAACGTCTTTTTCTGGCCGTTCCTCGTGACGAACACAATGGATATGCAGACGATTCAAGTCGGTCTGAAAAACTTCCGTTTCGCCAACACCACCTACTTCGCGCCTATGATGGCGGGAGCCACAATCTCGGCGCTGCCGATGTTCATCCTGTTCTTCAGCTTGCAGCGCTACTTCCTGGAGGGCGTAACGGTCGGCGCGGTGAAGGGCTGACAAGAGTGTGAGTAAGGAGGCGCTTGCGTCCACCAAAGAAGGCTCTGCAAAACGAAACAAGGAGTGACAGCATGCTTGCAGCTTGGGATAACCGATACGCAGACGATGTCATTGCATTATGGAACAAAATGGCTGTCCGGGACAGCTACAAGGAGATGACGCCGGAGAGCTTCTCCGGCATCTTTCTTAACAACCCATACTTCGACGGTAAAAACACCTTTGTATGGCTGGAGGACGGCGCTGTTGCCGGGTTTGCATGCGGATGCACCGGCGACGATCTGCCGCTTGGCGATATCGCCGGCTATATCACATGCATCGTGATCGATGGAGGCGATGCAAGCATTGAAAGTCAGCATCGCTATAAAACGATGCTTGCAGCGCTCGAAATGCGCTTCCGCGAGCTTGGCAAGAAGCAAGCAGATGTGCTGTTCTTCAATCCGATGCAGCTTCCATGGTACATTCCGGGCACAGACCGGCATGAGCATAACAATGCCCCGGGCGTGCCAATCGGCAGCGCCCTTCATTCGTTGCTGCTGCAATCCGGCTATGCTGAGCGTGCCGTGGAGAACGCAATGTATTTGAAGCTCGGCAGCTTCGAAGTGCCTGAGAGCATCTTGGCGAAGGAAGCGCAAGCAGTGGAAGACGGTTATACCGTCGAGCTGTTCGACCGCGATAAGCACAGCGGTATACGCGAAATGCTGGATGCTCTTGGCAATCCGCTCTGGCGGAAGGAAATCGGCGAGAGCTGCGAGAATGGCACTCCCGTCGTTATTGCGGCCTTGCGCGGACAAGCGGTCGGATTTGCAGGACCGGTCATTCGTCAAGCGAACGGACGGGGTTATTTTGCCGGCATTGGGGTGCATCCCGAGCATGAAGGACATGGACTCGGTTCGAGCCTGTTCTTCCGCTTGTGCGAGGCATTCCAGACGATCGGCACGGATTATATGAGTCTATATACCGGCAGCAACAACCCTGCCATTCGCATTTATGAGAGAGCCGGATTCAAGACTGTGAAGCAATTCGCCATCATGAGAAGGGAGCTTGAACAATAATGAGCGAGACTAACAACAGAGAACCGATTACAATTCTGGGCATAGGCGCCCATGTGGGAGACGTGGAGCTGGTAGCCGGCGGCGTGCTGGCGAGCCACTATTTGAAAGGCGATAAGATCGCAACGCTGGCCCTGACGGCCGGCGAGCGCGGCGTTCCCGCCGGACGCGACATGGCGGAGTATCGCGAGCAGAAGGTGCGCGAGGCGCATACGTTCGCGGGGATGCTTGGCGGCGAAGCGCGCGTCTTCGAAATTCCCGACGGCGAGGTGCCGGATGATCAAGACATTCGTCTGCGCGTGTGCGACGTCATTCGCGAGGTGAAGCCAAATATCATTATTACGCATCATCGCAACAGCATGCACAAGGATCACGCCACGACGCATCGCATCGTGAACGATGCCCGTTTCTTCGCGGGTCTCGCCTCCGTTGAGCGCGAGCTTCCCCATCATTTCGCCTCCAAGCTGTATTACGGCGAGAACTGGGAGGATGCGGTCGACTATGTGCCTTACGTGTACGTGGACTTTGATCAGAAGGCGTTCGATCTATGGATTGAAGCATTGTCGACCCATTGGTTCGTAACAGGCAGCAAATCGTTCAACTATATGGACTATTACAAATCGCTCGCTCGCGTTCGCGGCCTGGAGGCGCGCAAGGAATATGCCGAGACGTTCATGATCGCTCCAGAGAACATGAAGCTGAGACAATCGGAGCTGTAAGGAGCACAACTGAAGCAGGCACGACCCAGCGGGGCGGGAGTATCAACTGCACACGGGACATTCGGCGGCATTCAGCTCGCACAGTTGCTGCCAGTTGCGTCCCATCTATTCGCTCAGCATCCACTCGGTCAGCTTTCACCGCATGATGAAAAAACTCTAACGAATGCTGATAGCGTTATTTGCTCTTTTTGAGCTTCCATCGAAATCTAACGAATATTCATAACCTTATTTAGCGATATGAGGCAACATAAGCCTTTCTATACTGCCAATAGCGATATCAATCTTCGTTACATTCATAAAATGGCTGGTTTGAGTAGAATAACGCTGTGAACCTTCGTTAGCTTCTGTCTGATGTACTAGTGGAATCGGCAAGCTTTGATCTAATAACAAACACAGGACGAGCGCGCATGCCTCGTCCTCTTCTATAGGAGGCCACTGTTCATGAATCTGCGTTACGGCATAGACCGCATTGACGATTATGCTGCTTTATTCAGCGGCAAACGGCTTGGACTTATTACGTCGCCGACAGGGATGTCTGCTGACTTCCGCTCCACGATTGATATTTTGCATGAGAAGTTCCATCTTGCCGCCCTGTTCTCGCCCGAGCACGGCGTTCGCGGCGATCAAGCCGCCGGAGCGTTCGTTGAAACGTATGAAGATCCCGCTACGGGGGTTCCTGTACACAGTCTCTATCGCAAGGATTCCAAGAGGCTGACGCCGGACATGCTCGATCTGGTCGATATGGTCGTCTACGATATCGCGGATGTCGGCGCGCGCTATTATACGTTTATCTATACGATGCTCTACGCGCTTGAGGACTGCGCCGCCGCGGGCAAAGCCTTCGTCGTGCTCGATCGGCCGAATCCGCTTGACGGCTTGACGGTTGAGGGAAATGTGCTGAAGGATGGCTTCCGCTCGTTCGTCGGCAACTACTCGTTGGCCGTTCGCTACGGATTGACTGCGGGAGAAGTCGCGACGATGGCGAACGAGGAGCAAGGGCTGGGAGCCGAGCTACATGTCGTGAAATGCGACGGCTGGCAGCGCGAGATGCGCTTCTCTGAGTCTGGGAAGGCATGGATTCCTCCATCCATGGGCATTCCTCGGTACCATACGGCGTTACTCTATCCAGGCACTTGCCTGTTCGAGGGTACGAACCTGTCCGAAGGACGCGGCACGACCGCTCCGTTCGAGATCATCGGCGCGCCGTTTGTCGATGCGGACCGGCTGGCTGCCGAGATGAACAAGAAGGGGCTGCTCGGCGCGCATTTCCGCCCCGTTTATTTCAAGCCGACGTTTTCCAAGCACGAAGGAGAGCTGTGCGGCGGCGTCTATGTCCATGTGCTGGATGAAGCGCTCTTGCGTCCTGTCGAGCTTGGCGTTACGCTATTATTCACCGTGAAGGAGCTGTTCCCCGAGGCGTTCGCGTTCCTCCCTCCCGTTCGGGAAGGCGGCAGGCCGTTCATCGATTTGTTGTGCGGAGACAGCGCGTACCGGGAAGTGACGGTCGATGTGAAGAGCCTGCTTGCGGGTTTTGCGGAAGAGAGCCGAACATTTGCCAAGAGGAAAAGCGCTTTTCATTTGTACTGAGGCTCGGCTCGGGGAGATCGGTCAGCCCCCCTAATTCCGGAGTGTAGCCTAACGGTCACAATTGAGGCTGTCGATTAACTGTGGGCTGGGCTGCAATGCTGATTTTCAGAGCTGCAGCTTCAAATGCGGAACTGGCTGAGGTGTTCCATAAGCAGGTGATCCACAGGTAATCGACAGCCTCGCGGATGACCGTAAGAGAAGGTAATAAGGGGCATCTGCTAAACGGACAAAATGTCTGTTAAACATCCGAATAAGTAAAAACGAGCTTCTAAAGGCCGCAAAGGAAGCTGTCGATTCATAGTGTACAGGGATATCGCTTCAAACACATGATTTTCAAGCGAAGAATCGCGCAAAATAAACAGAAAGTGGGTGCATCCACATGCGTTACGTTGCGGGGCTGGACGGCGGCGGCACAAAGACCGCTGTCGCCATTGCAGATGAATATGGACGGGTTATCCATGAATTCGTCGCGGGACCTCTCAATTACAATGGCGGCGAGGAAGCGGCTATTCGCGCTACGCTCGCGCAGATCTATGAGGTGATTTGTCATGAATGCCGTCGTCACTCAACTGAGAGAGGCGCCCATGAAGACGCTTCTGGCCATGTTGACGGCGCTCGCACCATTCCTGCGACAGATGAAGATGAAGGCTGCTCGGTCATCTGCATCGGCGCTGCCGGCATCAGCAATCCGCTTGTAAGCGGCCGGCTTACCTCCGGACTGCGGGAGGCGGGATATCGGGGCAAGCTCGTGCTTGTCGGCGATCATGAAACGGCGTTATGCGGCGCGCATGAGGGATTGACAGGCATGATTCTCATTGCAGGCACAGGCTCGATCGCTTACGGTCGCAACTCGGACGGCAAGACCCACCGGGCCGGCGGCTTCGGCCATCTCATCGATGACGAAGGCAGCGGCTACAGCATCGGGCGCGACCTGCTCTCCGCCGTCGTGAAAGCCGATGACGGCAGACTGAATCCCACCCTCTTGTCCGGGCTCGTCTACGAATGGCTGAAGCTTGAAACCATTAGCGATATTGTCGGTTTTGTCTATGATAAGAACCGAGGCAAGAAAGATATTGCCGCGCTTGCGCCGCTGCTGTCGGTAGCCTGCGATGCGGGCGATGCGGCTGCACTGGCGATAGCGGAGAAGCACGCCTTCTCGCTTGTCGAAACCGCGGCGGCGATTGTTCAGAAGCTGGACATGGCGAACGGCGAGCTTGCCCTGCTCGGAAGCGTACTGCAGCGTAATCGACAGATCCGCGAGGCGTTCGAGACGATGCTTAGAGAGAAATTCCCGATGCTGCAATGCATCGATGGGAAGAAGGATGCCGCCTACGGCGCTGTTATACTGGCGCTGGATGCGCTGTGACAGCATAGGCAGTTCGCGCCGGGCTCTTCTGGAACGGCCGCTCTCACGGGAAGGAGCATCGGCAACCTTGTCAACTATTGCGATCAGAATATCTGAAGGAGTGATTGAATCATGTTGAAATGGAGCTCGAGGATGGGGGGCGCGCTGGCGGTTGGTCTCATGTCCGGCACTTCGCTCGACGGCGTGGACGCTGCCGTCGTTCGAATCGACGGAATGGGCCTCAAAGCGAAGGTACAACTGTTGCATTACTATACACGCCCTTACGACGATCGGCTTCGCGATAGATTGAAGGAGATTTGCGACCCCGCATCCTCCGATGTGTCGCGCATTGCGGGCATGAATGTCTACATGGGCGAGCTGTTCGCGTCTGCTGCGCTTGAAGCGATTAAGGAAGGGGGACTGCGGCCCGAGGACATCGATTTCATAAGCTCGCATGGACAGACCGTTTGGCATATGCCGGAAGCCGTCCCAGACGACCCCTTCCTCGCTCGATCAACCTTGCAGATTGGCGACCTCTCTGTTATCGCGAAGCGCACAGGCATCTTGACTGTCGGCGATTTCAGACCTGCCGACATGGCCGTCGGCGGACAAGGAGCGCCGCTCGTTCCCTACGGCGACCTCATCCTGTTCCGTCATGCGGCGAAAGGTCGTCTGCTCCAGAACATCGGCGGCATCGGCAATTGCACGGCCGTACCGGCAGGGGCCGGTCCCGAGGAGCTGTTCGCTTTTGATACGGGACCCGGCAACATGATTATCGACCAGGCTGTCCATACCTTGACGGAAGGCCGAATGAGCTATGACGATGGAGGCGCATGGGCAGCGCTTGGCAAGCCGGACGAGGCGCTCGTCGAAGAGCTGATGTCGCATCCTTACTTCCGCATGGCCCCGCCGAAGTCGACCGGTCGTGAGCTGTTCGGGGCCGCCTATACGGCGGAGTTCCTGGCGAAAGCCGCGGAGAAGCAGCTCGAGCCTGCCGATATCGTCGCAACGGCCACTGCCTTCACCGCGCACACAATTGCGAACGCGGTGCAGAAGCTTGTCATCCCCCGCTGCCCGATCGACGAAGTGCTCGTCAGCGGCGGCGGCGCGCACAATCGCGCGCTGATGAAGATGCTGGCCGAGCTTCTTCCGCAGCAAACCATCATCAACACCGGCTCCCTCGGCCTTGCCGACGACGCGAAAGAAGCGGTAATCTTCGCTTTGCTCGGACACGGCTTCCTCTGCGGCGATGCCAATAACATCCCCGCGGCGACCGGAGCGGAACACCCGACTGTGATGGGCAAGCTCGCTTTGCCGTAAGCTAGTTCACGGTTTACGTCAGCGCCTGTCGCCGAAAACGCTTGATCGCTTCCTCGGTCACCGGCTCGAAGAGGTTGACGAGATTGCCGTCGGGATCGCGGAATAGAATAGAACGGTTCCCCCATGGCATCGTAGTCGGCTCCATTACCCAATCCTGGACAATCGACTTCAAGCGCTCGTATTCGGCTTCGATATTCTCCACGCGAAACTCGAGAATGACCGTATGATTTTGAGCCGCCGCTGCGGAGTCGGCTCCGAATAGCTGCGTGGTCTGGGAGTGGCCGATTGCCAATGTGCATGACGACACGAGGAGCTCGGCAAAAACAGGCGCGAGGCGCTCCGCCGAAACAGCCAGAACCTCCTCATAGAACTCGACGAGACGATCCACGTCATCAGTAATGATGCGTACAGAAGCAAAATTCACAAGATATCATCCTTCCAATTCGAAATCGTATAATAGTCTACATGCTTGATTATAAAAAAACGCTGCTGACAACATCATGTCAGTAGCGTTCAACTCTTTCTAGAATTTCCTCACTCATGAATCCAGACTCGCAACATCATTGCGTTCAATCATTCCAGCTGATCCGAAAAACGCGTCATGAAATCGTCGAGATCATGGCTCGCCTTCAATTGATTGCATTCATAGCAAGCGCAGACGCAATTCATCGGCGTCGTATGGCCGCCCTTGGCGCGCGGCAGTTTATGATCGATCGTGTCGCCGTATTTCCCGCAGAAGTGACAAGTATATGCATCGCGCGTCAAGACCATTCGGCGAAACTCCTTATTGCTGAACAAACGTCTGATCGTGCTTCGATTGACGACGACCGCGGCGCCTTCCTTCACCAGCACCTCTGCAAGCTCGGGATCGATCTCCTGATACCACTTGCGTCCGTTGTCCGACTTGCCCCGCATGCGGATAAAGCCTTGCCTGGTCGGCTTCAGCATGGACGCGTCATGCGGGTCATGGCGGTCTCGCGGCAACATCGCCTGTCCGGTAGCCGCCCCGGATCTCCTTCCTTTTGCCGAATAGCCAGGCGTCTTGCCGCCCGGCAAGCTGCTCTTGGACGCTTCGTTCCTTTGATGATTCTTGCCTGCCATAGCGCCAGACTTGGCTCTACCTGGCTTCTCCTGCCTTGACGCGTCGCCGGCAGGCTTGTCGCGAGCAGGCTCCTCGCGCCTCGTTGTTTGTTGAGTCCCCTTGCTCCTTTCATGCACACCGAAGTGCGATACTCCGACGGTTTCTCCCGTTGCGCCTATTGACACGTCGCCATGCGTTCCTTTCCCGATTGAGCCGCTTCTTCTCTTCCGCTTGCGCTTAGGCTTCTTGCGCTCGGTAGCCGCAGAAGATACCGATCCCGTCCGTTCAGCCGCTTCCACGGCAATGGCCTGCTCCGGCTTATCCGCTTGACTAATCGTATGCAGCTTATCGGCCAGAGCTCTCCCTGTTGACGCATCCCCCTCACTCGCCATCATCGTTGCGCGTTCGCCAGAGCTTTGCGAAGGCGTTGTAGGCGCTGAATGCGATGCTATATGTTGTCTGCATGCCCTGCATGTGCCGCGGCGGCTCTGCTTCCCCGACCTCCTGCCCGTTCTGCGCAGGAAATCGGCGAGAGGCTTGATCGCTCCGCATTGCGAGCATGCTTTCGTCTTCTGATATAATGAATCTGAATGATCCCTATGTATAGTTGTCATGCCCCAAGTATAGCACATTTCGGACATATCTTATCTATCCAACATGGGAAGTTCCGCCATCCTGGGACAATTCCGTTCTAGTCCATATCGACCTGTTCCAAGTCCGCACAGAATGTCAGGATGCACAGAGGAACCCATGCTATTCTGTATATCGAAGGAAGGTTATGCGAATGGAAGCTTTGCAAAGAATGAAGGATGCGCTCGATTATATCGAGGATCATTTGCTGGAATCACCGGCGATCGACGAGATCGCCCGGCAAGCCTATATGTCGCCTTTTCACTTTCAGCGCATGTTCCATATGCTAATCGGCATGACGCTCGCGGAATATATGCGAAGACGCAAGCTGACGCTCGCCGCGCAGGAGCTGGCTTCGACCTCGGCCAAGGTCGTTGATGTTGCAATGAAGCATGGCTATGAATCCCCGGAAGCGTTCGCGAAAGCTTTTCGCAAAATTCATGGTATATCTCCTTCCGTTGCCCGCTCGTCAGGCGTTCCGCTCAAAGCATTTCCGCGTATAAGCTTCCAGCTATCTTTGAAGGGAGAGAAGGAAATGGATTATCGCATGGAAGAGAAAGCCGGCTTCACCGTCATTGGAGAGGAGCTTCATACAACCTGCAAGGAGGGGGAGAACCTTCGTGAAATTCCAAAGTTTTGGGGAAGGGCGAACGAAGACGGCTTGGTTAGCAAGCTCGCAGAACTGGAGGATGCGGGGGAACTAGTGGGGCTATGCCTGGATATGAAACCCGGCTCCGAGGAATTCACATATATGATCGGCAGGCAGCTTCAAGAGCATTCGGCAGCTTCTCGCGAGCTTCTGAGAAGCCCGGGCTTCTCCGAACGAGAAGTAGGCGCCTACTCGTGGGCCGTCTTCACCGCAACCGGTCCGATGCCGGGCGCCATCCAGACCTTGTTCAGCCGTATTTTCCAGGAATGGTTCCCGGCTACGGGCTATGAGCATGCGGGCGGCCCCGAAATCGAGGTCTATCCTCCCGGCAATCCTTACGCGGACGACTATCGAAGCGAGGTATGGATTCCCGTTGTGAAGAAGTAAGGCCGAGTTGCAGGCACTCCCATTATTGCAAATGAATAATCTGCTCCGTTCGCAGCCTCCCCGGAATCCAGCGGTCGTGACGGGAGGCTCGGCGAATATGCGAAAAAAGCCTGCCAGAAGCAGGCTTTTCTTTGACATCTAGGATGAAACCTCGGTAAGAGATTTGAATAGAGCCGGCTTGGGAACGCTAACAAAACTGGATACCGTTAAGTCCGTAAAAAGACATCCCATTCAAATCTAACGAAAATCTATCGTCTTATTCCATCGTTTCGGGCTGAAATCATGCTCCCTTTGATGCAATAACGATATCAATCTTCGTTAGATTTACGCAGGCTGGAGATTCAGGCGTTTAACGTTATGAATCTTCCTTATTCATTAGAATCCCATCGCAGCATAAGCTCCGGCCGCCGCAGATAGATAATACGCCAGCCCCGTCTGCTGATCCTCCAGCATCCTCAGATGGAATTCGTCCTCGAGGAAGAATCGTGTCTGAGCTGCAAACGCCTCTCCCGTAAACGCATGTCCATGCGCGTTCAAAAATACCAGATGCGCGCGAATGTGTTTCATAATGCCTTCATCGGTATGCTTCATGCCCATCCGTAAACCTTCCGCCATAGGGGAGAGGCAAGAGGTAGCTGGATAAGCAGCTATAGACCGAATCGCAGTTCCTTGCGTCTACGTCGAAATTCGGCGACCCGCTCGGCGTATCGACGATGCTCGATTACATTCTCAAGCTCCCCGGGATCTTCCGCGAGATCAAAGAGAACCTCCGGCATATGGGGGCCGTAATACTGATATTTCAATTCATCCCGCTTGATCATTAGATTCCTGCCGCCGAATTGCGAAACCGACTCATTATCCCAGTCCCCGTCTTCTTCGCCGTGCATCAGCGGGAGGAGACTGCGGCTGTCCAGATCGTCCGGCATCGGTATATCCGTAATATCGCATAAGGTGGCGAACAAATCGCATAGATTGACATTCTCATCAACAACCTTCCTTTGGCCGCTCTGTCCGGGCAAGGCAATCAAGAGCGGCACGCGGACGCTTCCCTCGTAAAACTTCTGTTTCTCCCATATGCCGTGCTCCCCGAGCATCTCGCCATGATCGCTCGTATAGATAATGACCCAATCGTCCATGCTTTGTCCTGCATGCTCCAGTGCGCTCACAACCCGTCTATACATGTCGTCAACGGTTTCGACCATGCCGTAATAAGCGGCCGTCGCCCTCCTGATTTCTCGCTCGGAAGCATCCGCGCCCGGAACGACCTGTCTCTCTGCAAGAAACGGATGCTCGGACGGCTTCTCCGACAAGTACGGCTGCACGCGATTCAAGTAATAATTGAATTTCTCTTCCGAGGTCAGATACGGATAATGCGGCTGAACCAGACTCACCTTCAGCAGAAGCGGAGCATCCTGTTCCCTGTCGTAATACGGACTGTTGAAATAATGATTAATGAACTGGATCGCGCCTTGCACCGTATACTCGTCCTTCTCGACGACCGGGCCCTTCCCGATTCCCGCACGCTGAATCTCCTTCGCGTCCGACCACTTGTTCATCGGTCTGTGCAGCTTCTCGAAATCCTCCATGGAACGGTGGGGTATGAAGGACGGCGCTACCTTCGTATCATTGCCGATTCTCTCGATCCAGCCTTGCATTTGATCGGGGCCGTAATGATGGAGCTTGCCGCATGCAACCGTTTGATAGCCGTACTGCGACAGCCTTCGCGAGAAGGTCATATGGCCCGGCGCCAAATCCTCGCCATACACCTCGCAACCGCAGTGACGCGGGAATTGCCCCGCCATCATGCTCTGCCGCCCCGGAATGCAGATGGGCGAAGGCGTATAAGCATGACTGAATGCCGTCCCTCTCGCCGCAAGCTCATCCAGGAAGGGTGTACGAACAATCGCGTTCC
Source organism: Paenibacillus sp. HB172176 (assembly GCF_011947265.1). GTDB lineage: Bacteria > Bacillota > Bacilli > Paenibacillales > Paenibacillaceae > Pristimantibacillus. Next base: position 49,896 of record NZ_JAATHD010000019.1, on the reverse strand, counting down.
CCTCGTATCCCGCAACATCGGCCCGATGCTCGTCACTCATCAGAAACAGTATGTTTGGACGTTTTTTCATTCCTGCTCCTCCTTTCTCTCCTCTTTCCAATGTACATAAGCCCGGCCTTCATGACAATCCACAATAATTGCGAAGTCTCCAGGCAAAAATTGTGGATTTGATAAAATCGTTTATATCAGAGTCTTGTCGTCAAAAGGTTCAATCGCTCGGAATTGTATGAAAAATAGAACGCAAATAAGCGCCACAAGTCGTCTGTCCCGACTTGCAGCGCTCATCATGAATGGCTATTGCCAATCGACTGCCGCCTCTTACCTGAGTCTCTGCTCCCCATCGTACGAAGCGATCGCGCCGTACAGCTCGGGACGACGATCGCGGAAGATGCCCCATTCGATCCTCTGAACCTCCAACTGATCCAGATCAAATTCCGCGACCAGAACGCCCGCCTCCGAGCGGCCCGCTTCCGCCACCTTGTTCCCCTGCGGACCCGCGATGAACGATGAGCCATAGAACGTAATGCTTGAATCCTCATCCGACTCCTCGCCGATCCGATTGGACGCGATGACTGGCACCAGATTGCAGGCGGCATGACCCAGCATGCACATCTGCCAATGATCCTTCGAGTCGATCGAGCCGTCCTGAGGCTCCGAGCCGATAGCTGTCGGATAGAACAGCAGCTCCGCGCCCATCAGCGCCATGCAGCGAGCGGCTTCCGGATACCATTGATCCCAGCACACGCCGACGCCGATCTTCGCATACCGCGTCTTCCACACCTGGAATCCGGTATCTCCCGGATTGAAATAGAACTTCTCCTCATAGCCCGGACCGTCCGGAATGTGGCTCTTCCGATATTTGCCCAGTACCTCGCCGTCCGCGTCAATAACCGCAAGCGAATTGTAGCGCGCGTTGTTCTTCTTCTCATAGAAGCTGATCGGCAGTACGACCTGAAGCTCCTTCGCCACCTCGCGGAAATGGTTAACCGCCTTGTTCTCCTCAAGCTCGGTCGCGTAAGCGTAATAATCCGACTTCTCCTTCTGACAGAAGTACGGCGTCTCGAACAGCTCCTGCAGCAGAATAATCTGCGCTCCTTGCGACGCTGCCTCCCGCACCAACTCGTCCGCCTTGCGGATATTCTCCTCTATATTTGCACTGCAGCTCATCTGCGTAGCCGCAACCTTCACCATTCTCATGGCCAATCACCCTCCTCGAAAATAACCATTCCCTCTCGCTTCTCCGTGTCAATCCGATAACTGTTGGCAGAGCCAGAGCCGCTCCTATCGCAGCGGTCTAATCTTACCTGCGCCCAGCCGGCATCTGCTGCGTCGTGCAATGCACGTTGCCGCCTTCGCTTATGATCGTCATGCCGTCGATCGTCCGAATCCGGCGATCGGGGAATGCAGCCGCCAGCGCTTCCATCGCCTTGCGGTCCGTCTCTGCGGCCGCGCCTCCGAATATCGGCAGAATGATGCCGCCATTGACGAAGTAGAAGTTCAAGTAGCTCAGCGTCAGCCTCGCTCCTTCATACTCCGCATAGGGCGGCTGCTCCAGCTCGATCACCTCAAGCTTTCGTCCGCGAGCATCAACCGCTTCTTTCAGGATGCGCAGATTCTCCTGCGTAATTTCATAATTGTCATCCGAGGGGTGATGGCAAACCTGCAGAATCACCTTGCCCGGCGCGGCAAAGCAAGCCACATTGTCTACATGACCGTCCGTCTCATCGCCGCTTAGCCCCCGCTTCAGCCAAATGATTGACTCCACGTTCACATAGTCCTTCACGCAAGCCTCGATTTCCTCGCGGCTCAGCTCGGGATTGCGGTTCGTGTTAAGCAGGCATTCCTCGGTGGTGAGCAAGGTTCCCTCTCCGTCCGTATGAATAGAGCCGCCCTCCATCACGATCGGCGCATCGAATTTCCGCACGCCGACATGCTCAAGCACCTGTGGAGCTACGGCATCGTCGAGATCCCAAGGCTCGTATTTGCCTCCCCAAGCATTGAACCTCCAGTTGACGCCCGCAAGCTCTCCCGCATCATTCAGCAAGAAGGTCGGGCCATTATCGCGCAGCCAAGCATCATTATGGTCAATCGCCAGACAATCCACATTGTCGAGCTCCGCGAATAAACCGCTCACGCGCTCCAGATCCGCCGCATTGACGATTACGGTGACCGGCTCGAACTCGGCAATCGCTTTGACGAGCTCCGTATAATAGCTTCCGCTTACCCGCTCATAGTTGTCCGGATACACCATCGATTCCCGGATCGGCCAAGCGAGGAAGGTGCGTTCATGGGCCGCCCATTCCGCAGGCATTGTATACTTGCATTGTTTTGGATTCATTCGTCGTTCTGCCTCCATATCATTCTCATTCCATTCACTTCCAAAGCCCTTATCATGTCCCAGTCGGGACGTTCCTATCATATAACAAAACCTTGCCACTAACAATTGATCAAACGGACTCCCCTACGGCTTCTCTGTGTGCCCCAATAGAACGTGAGGTATGAGGAAGGACAGAGCAGCGCCTTCATTCGGCGCGCTTATAACGCTCAGCCCTGCTCCGTATAGCTTCTTTAGTCGATAATCGGTATTGCGGAGCCCGATTCCCTTTCGTGTTCTACCCTCACCGGGGGACAACACTCGCGCAATCTTCTCCCTGTCCATCCCGACTCCATTATCGTGAATCGCGATCTTGATATGGGCAGTCTCGCTGGAAACCGAGATTCGAATCGTTCCGCCTTGCGCACGCGGCATTATCCCATGCCGCACCGCATTCTCCACAAGCGGTTGAATAGTTAACGGCGGTATTGAAATCACCGAAAGCTGCGGAGTCAGTTCCTCATCCACTCTCCATACAACCTCCAAGCGATCGCCGAAACGTTCCTGCTCGATTCGCAAGTAGGCGCGTACAAGCTTCAATTCCTTGTCCAAGGTCGAAAGCTGATCTGAATTTTGAAAATCATAGCTATTGCGTAAATATTCACTAAATGCATCAATCAGATTACGCATTCGCTCCGTATCTATTTCACTTAACGCTGCAATCGCGTTTAGCGTATTAAACAAGAAATGAGGCTCAATCTGGGCCTGCATCCAGGCTGCTTCTATCCTTGCTTGCTCCCGAGCGGCTCTGGCGGCTTCCGTTAGCCCGTATACCCGTGCAAGCAGCTCCGTGCGATCAACAGGCTTGCTCAAATAGTCATTGGCTCCATATGCAAAGCCTGTTTCCATATCCTGTATTTGATTTTTTGCCGTTAAAAGCAATATAGGCAGCTCGGAATGCGAGAAATGCAAGCGAGCTTCTCGCGTTAGCTCATAGCCTGACATCCCTGGCATCATAATATCGGTTATTAATAAATCCCATGCTTCGGAATGAAGCCGTTCCAGCGCTTCTTTGGCAGAAGCAACCGACACGAGTATGTAACGATTTCCATCAAGCACATTCTCAAGCACATGCAAGTTCAGGGGATCGTCGTCCACAGCCAGAATACGGGGTTTCTCTCGGTGCTTGAGCAAGGAATGCAGTGAAGAATCATCTCTCGTCTCTACTTTCATATCAAGCATGGGATGATCGAGCATGTCCCATTGCTGCTGAATGGCAGATGTCTCTAACTCTTCCGTTTCATTAAGCGATGCCTTGCTCTTCATTGAAGCGGCGGAGGGCAAATGCAAGGTGAATATCGAGCCTTCATTCCTCTTCGAGCTGACCTTGATTGTTCCATGATGAAGCTCCGCCAACTGCCTGCTGATCGCAAGTCCCAGACCAAGACCGGATACATATTCCCCGGACTGTCCTCCTCCTTGCTCATAAGGGTGAAAAATCCGCAGCATAGTCGCCTCATCCATCCCGATGCCCGTATCGGCTACATGAATACGAACTTCGCCGCCAACCGCTTCGGCTTGAATGCAAATTTCACCCTTATGCGTAAATTTAATCGCGTTATGCAGCAAATTAAACAAAATTTGCAGCAAACGGCCTTCATCCGCATAGACCGGCGGAAGACGTCTGGATACTTCATTCTTAATGACAATCCGTTTGCCTTCCGTCATATAGCTCACCATATCCAGCAAACCGACCACGAGCGGCTGAAGATGCACCGGCTCCGGATTCAAGCGGATTTTCCCTTCCTTGAACCGGTCCAAATCAAGTAAATCATTCAGCATGAAGGTCATTCTCTTGCCAACGGAGAGCAGCAATCGCAAGCGTTCCTCGTTGCGAGAACCTTGATTGGCTGTCCCGCTCTCCAGAATAGCCTGCGCCATATTCATAATCGCATGCAACGGATTACGAAGCTCGTGAGCCGTATTGACGAGAAACTCATCCTTCTTTTTATTTGCCTGGAGCAAGCGCTCAGCCAACATCACGCTGGAGGAAGTCGCGCGAAAGTATCTTTTGAACCCATACAAGGAAAAGAAAAGAAAGGCAATAATCGTATCGAATGGATAGTACCCGCTCTCAATCAACCCGGTACTCTTAATAATCCCCCATGTCATATTCGACATTATCGCTGAGACGCCCAGAAGAATGAAGAGCATGTCGGCATCTCCCTTCCGATAAGCGCGAAAGGCTAGTATCGGAGCCATCAGGAAAAGTACGGCTGTCAGCAAGGTATGGAATGTATCCGTATAGCTGAGCAGCCTTGATGGCAGCACGACGATCAGCGCCGCATACAACAAGCACAGACGCATCAACCAGCGAGAGAAGACCGGCAGAGGGTAAGGAGACTCCATTGTCCTGATAAACTGCATATTGAATAGAGAAGCGCCCATAAAAGAAAGCAGAAGCAGCTTTGTTACCCATTCGTAGCTAATGGAGGTTCCACGCTGCAACAGCCGCTCATCATCAATCAGGATGCTCACTATCGCGCATGCTACCAGTAATGCAAAATAGATAATAGCCCGCTGTCGCACTCCTACGAAAAAAAGAATAAAAGAAAAAATGACATAGAGAAGCAGAAGCAAGCATACAGCTCCTTCAATCCCCATCGCGAGGAATGTCGACTTCTCCATCCGGGATGCAATTCCAATCTTAACGGGCTGAAGAATGCCGCTGAACGCATGATCCTCGAAATTCGAGACGAGAATAACAATTTGCAATTGATTTGTCTCTGGCTTGAACTCCCCCGAGAATGGAACATATCCCTTGACGACATTCTCGGCCGCGCTTGCAGGCTGTCCCGATTGAGCAAGCAATTGCCCATTTACGTACAAAGCCGCAGAAGATGGAACGGAAGGAACGCGAATCCGATAAGTCTGTCCGAGCGAGGCGTCTATATGGAGCTGCAAGCGATACGAGGCATATCCTCGGTCAGCGCCGCCATCCGATTTCATGGCGGCATCCCATTGCGAGGGAAGACGAACAAGCCTCGCTCCTGCAGGCTCTGCTTGCCCTGGAATAATGAACTGATGCGGGTAAAAGACCCATTCGCCATTAAGAGCCACGATCGGGGCCTGATCCCAATCCCAATCATACAGATTCAACCGTCCTTCATCCGCCTTCGCCTGTCCGGGAGCCATTTGCAGATAGAGCCACAATAATCTAATTCCAGTTATACACAAAATAAAAATGAGCAAAACCATAATAAGCTTCTTATTTGTCATAATGGTAATAGTGATTCGACACGGAGGCGACAATTCCTTCACTTTGCGCCATGCGTAATTATAAAATCGCAGAATAAATGGACCTTCCACCTCTAGCATGTAGTATAATGTAGGGAATTGTCGAATTATGAAGTGCATATGAGGTGATTCTATGAAATTTTCCTATACCCAAAAACATAAAATCAAATTCTCTACCTTGCTCACCGCTCTGGTAGCCGCTTCAATTCTGTGCACCCTTCTTATCCTGCTGGTCACATCCTACAAATCGGAGAAGGACTCGCTGATCAAAACAACGTTAGCGCTTAATTATTCGAAATCCGAGAAGATGAAGGATACGGTTAATTTCCTGTTCAAATCCATGAAAACCAGTCTTCAGGAAACGACACAGTATTTGGATCAAAATAAAAATTTGACCGACGATGAGGCGCAGCACAGCCTCGAATTAATCCAGAACACGAATCGTTATTTCAACTCCATTACATGGGTGGACGAGACGGGCTTGATTCGCAATATTGCTCCTCTGAGCGTCGGATTAAAGAATACCTACATTACGAACGAGCAAACAGATGCCGCATTGCGTTCCAGACACCCCTACGTGTCCGCGCCATTCGTGGCCCCGACAGGACGATTGCTGCTGCTTATCAGCGAACCGTTCTTTGACTCGAAGGGCAGCTATCGAGGATTAATCGGAGGCACTATCTATCTGGAAGAGAATAATATTCTTAACGAAATACTTGGGCAAAGCGCGATGGATTTGTACAACTCCTATTACTATGTCGTGGATAACAACGGAAAGTTGATCTACCATCCGGATAAATCCAGAATCGGCGACCAGGTGACCGCCAATCCCATTGTGCGACGTATGCTGAACGGAAGCAGCGGCATGGAGATTACCACAAATACGTTAGGCATTGAGATGGCGGCGGCTTACAGCGTCGTGCCCGAGACGGGTTGGGGCATTGTTCAGCAAACGCCGATGTCCTCCATACAGGAGCGATTGAACGAGCATATTCGCAAGATGCTGCTCTACACCCTTCTCCCGTTCTTCGCGCTCTTGGTTCTCTCGATCATTCTTGCTGAGAGATTAACCAGACCGTTCGTGAAGCTGGCGAACTTAATGAAGGAATTCTCTTCCGGCAGACATGTCCAACTGCCTCCCATTCAATCGCATTGGAATCGAGAAGCGGATTATTTGACAAGGTCGGTAACCGAAGCCATTGATACGATGCAGAAGAATCAAGATCAACTGGAGCAGAAAGCGAAGACCGATCCATTGACGGGACTCAGCAATCGACGAACGCTGAATGAAATGATGGAAACCTGGTCGCTCCGCTCGCAACCTTACTCCGTCATGATTATCGATATCGACCACTTCAAGCTAGTGAACGACACCTACGGGCATCCCGCAGGAGACGAGGTGCTGAAGCAGCTTGCTTCAACGATTGACGCCATCGTTAAGGACAACGGACGATGTTTCCGTTACGGAGGCGAGGAATTCGTTGTGCTGCTGCCTAGCTTCACAGCCGTTGAAGCTTATTGGTTAGCCGAGCAGCTGCGCAAAAAAACAGAAACGACGATTACTCCGGTAGGCAAGCCGGTCACAATCTCAATCGGCATTGCAGAATTCCCGATGCATGCCAACATTCCGGAGAAGCTGTTCAGCTTGGCGGACCAAGCCTTGTACCAATCCAAGCATGCCGGACGCAATCAGACGACAATCGCTAGAGCTTATACGCATAATTTGCCTGCAGCCTACCAATGATAATGATAGTGCTATATGGATAAGAAACAGCATCACTATTCAGTGGATCATCCAAATTCCTCCTCAAAAAAAAGGCTCATCAAGTTAGACAAAAACGACCTTAAATAGGTTACAGTCGCATTGTCATAACAAGATGAGCTTGCATTGAAAACTATTGATTGGAACCTCTCACTTCAACCGACTGCAGAATGCAGTCCTGAAAACGTTCCCCCATCAGGCGGCTGCCCTCCGTGTTCGGATGAAGCTTGTCCGGCAGCAGATGCGCGTCCTCTTCGCCGAACCAGTCCAAGCCACTGCGATAATGCAAATTGTCGTCGCCGCGCTTCTGAAGCATGGCAACCACCTCGGAAATTTCTTCACGCATGCGAATAAGGCTGTAGCCGACTAGGTTCTCCGACGTCTCGCGTTCACAAGCATAGATGGGCGATGTGACAATAATCGGCGTGCCGATATGCTTCTCTCTAATGATTTGAATGAGTCCAATAATAGCAGCCTGGAACGTGCGCGGTCCAAGCGAGTTCTTGCCTTGCACGTTAATGCCGAGACAGAGGGTAATCAGATCAGCGGGCAAGTCGCGAATCATGCGGGCTACCATCGGCTCCAGATGGCAATTACCGCCATAACCTAGCGCGGTAACATTGAAATCCGCTTTGCGGGCCGCGATTGAAGGCCATGTCAGAGTCGGACTGTCTGAAGAGCCGCATAAGGTGATCGAGCTGCCATAAGCCACCCATTTCGGACGATGATCCGGCGCAAGCTCAGCCGTCGCTTGGTCGTCAATCTCGACCTTCGTAATGGTCATTGCGGCTCTTTGCGGCAGCCACAGCTCAATGATTTTGCCGCCAGACGGCAATCTCGTCCAGCTCGCCTCGGAGCCGCCCGCTTCGATTATGGCCGTCCCGAATAGCCTGCCGTCCGTCATGCAATCGATTTTAACCTCTTCCTGCACCTGCTCGCAGCGCAGATGAATGGACTCGGAGCTGGTCTGGAAGCGCAAGCGCGCGCCGCCGCATAATTCCCCATGTCCGTTCAGGCCGTCAGGCGGAAACAGCTCATAATCCCGATAAGGAATACGCCAAGGCTTCCAGCCATTCTCCCGTTTCTCTACGGATACCACTCCCGCGAACCATTCCTCCGACAATTGCAACGCCTTCACTTCCAACACCCTTTCGAAAATTAGCATTTCTTTCTAGTTTAAGCCTGTTGTAAGCAGGATTCAACCTATTTCGGAGGGCTTAATTGTCTATATACTTCTCGCCGAGCCATGCGCCGCGCTCCAGAAGCCGCTGTTGAAGCAACGACACCCGTACATCTCTGGACTGCCCGCCTGACACCAGAGACATAGCCGCAGCCGTTCCCGATGCTTGTCCCATGGCGAAGCAGTTCGGCATAACCCGAAGCGAGCCCTGCACCGCGCGGTCAGCGGATGCCGCGCGTCCCGGTACCCACAGATTGTCAATGCCAACAGGCAACAGCACCCGGTAAGGCACCCCATGCGATTTTCCCGGCGGCAAATGCGTGAAATGCATGTTCGCCTTGCTGTTGGCCAAGTGAATATCGATATAATAGGCATTCCGCGCAATCTCATCCTCGAAGGATCGCGCCTCCATGAAGTCCTCGGCCGTCAGCACATAATCGCCCTGGATACGTCTTGTTTCGCGAATGCCGAGCTGTTCGCCCGTCGCGATTAGATGAGCCCGTTCGAAGCCCGGAACATACTTCTGGAAGAAGCGCAGCTGACGCTCCGTCAAGCGACGTCCTTCAATCGCTCCGCGAGTAAGATCCTCCGCCTTCGTACCGTCGACGCCGAATACATGGCCGAAGTTGACGCCGACGAGATAGTCGCTGACCCATGCCAGACCGGAGATCGACTTGCGGCCTTCGGGCAATGCGCCTTCCTCGATAGCTCGCTCCACCGTCTTATGCAGTTGGCCTGTATCGCCCGTCTCCTCCAGAAACCGCTGAAAACGTGCGCGATCGACATTCGCCAGCATATAGCACATGCTGCCCGGCTGGAGCTCACCTTCTTCGCCGCCCTTCTGGAACGGAACGCCCGCCATGGCCGCGATATCCGCATCGCCGGTCGCATCGATCACATACTTGCAACGTACAACCGAACGTCCTGTTTTGTTGACGGTCACAACGCCTTCCACTCGCTTGCCGTCCTCGGACATGACAATCTCGCCAACAAAGGTATGATAGAGAAGCTCCGCTCCCGACTCCAGCACGGCATCGTCATAGACACGCTTCAGCACCTCGGGATCAATCGGCACCCAGTCGAGCATGTGCTCATACTTCTCCCAATACTCCTCCGTGCAGGCGCGTTTCATGCGTTCCATCAGTTCGAGTCCGATGCCGCGTATAATCGGTTTTTCTTTATCGGTAAATGGGCAAAATGCCGGCACTAAAGCGACCGTGCCCATCCCGCCCAGAAATCCTCTTTGTTCAATTAGAAGCGTGCTCGCGCCGTTCTCTGCGGCGCTGATTGCGGATGCGATCCCGGATGCGCCGCCTCCGATGACAACCACATCCACCGACTTCGACACAGGAATGCGGCTCTCAGGTATTTTTACATAGTCATGCTGTTCCACTCATTGCGCCTCCTTCAATCTTCATCATTGTTTTCCCCAAACGTTCCCGCAGCTATAGAGATCAGCCCTTCAACGAGCCCGCCGTCATTTGCATAAAGGATTTGTTCGCGACAAGATACACAACCAGCATCGGAAGCACGGACAAGCATGCTCCGGCCAGCATCAGATTCGTCTGCATTGCAGCCGAAGAGCCGTAGCGCAAATTCGCCAGTCCGACCGTCAGCGTCTGCAGATGCGGATTGGTCATTGTGAAGACGAGCGGCAGAATATATTCATTCCACGCATGTCGGAACGCGAAGAGACCGGATACGCCGAGCCCCGGGGCGAGGAGCGGCAGAATGACGCGATAGAAAGTCCGCACGAAGCCCGAACCGTCGATCATCGCCGCCTCGTCCAAATCTCTCGGAATCGACTTGAAGAAGCCGGTGAGAATGAAGAAGGTCGTCGCATGCGCGCTGATCAGAATGAGGATGACGCCCCATAAGGAATTGTTGAGATGCAGCTTCACCATCAAATCATACTGCGGTCGCAGGACAACCGCGCCTACCGATATGAACATCGTGGAGGCCTGCACAGCCACGTAAAGCTTCTTGCCAGGAAATTCTCTGCGATCCACAACATAAGCCGCCATAGCTGCGACAAGCAGCGTTCCAACGGTCGAGGCGATGCTGAGAAATGCGCTGTTCCATGTAAATCTGGCGAAATTCGTCTGATCCCAAGCTTCCTTGTAATTCGAAAACTTCCAGCTCTCAGGCAGAATACCCGAACCTGTCATTAGCTCCGAGCTCGACATCAAGGAGCCGGTCATCATCATAATGAGGGGGAATACCGTGAGAATCGTCGTAGCCAGCAGAAAAACAAGAACAAGAATTCGTGTCGCCCATTTTCCAATCGGCCCTTTTGTTTTTTCCACCTCTTGATTCATGCTCGATCAGCCTCCTAGTAAACCTTGTTCATTTTTCTGCTGAGATAATAATAGAGCGCTGTAATCACGCCTACGATAAGCGCGGTTGCGAAGCCGACAGCGCTGCCGTAGCCGATCTGCTGATCCACCGGAGGACCTGACGATACCGGGAACAGCAGCTTATACAGATAGAGATACATAACCTCTGTCTTGCCGACCGGACCGCCTTCCGTCATTACCATGATGCTCTCATAGCCCTTCAGCGAAGCGATAATCGCCAGCATAATAACCACTTGCATGACGGGTCCGAGCATCGGAACCGTAATTCGCCAGAACCGCTGGGCGCCGTTCGCTCCGTCGATCGACGCGCTCTCATACAGATCCTTCGGTATGCCCTGCAAGCCGGCGAGGAAGAGCAGCATATAGTTACCGACCGCTCCCCAAGCCGCAACGATGATAACCGTCAGCATCGCGTGATCGGGTCCGAGCCAGTTTATCGGAGCGCCAATAATATGGTACTTGAGCAGAAGCTGATTCACCATGCCGTTGTAGGAATTGAAGATAATGTAGAACACGACCGCAATGACAGCCGTAGATACGACCGTTGGCATGAAATAGACCGCCCGCAGAAAGTTGCGGCCCTTGAAGCTGGCATTAAGAATAACGGCCAGCAGCAGGGACAACGGTATGGTAATAAGCAGCTTGCCGCCTGCGAACACCATCGTGTTCACGACCGAATCCCAGAACTGATCATCCCGCAGCAGTCGCTCGAAATTATCCAAGCCGATGAAGATTTCTTGGCCATAGCCGGAATAATCGTAGAACATATAGCGGAGCACCCATACCAGCGGGTAAATGCCGAGCACAAGGGTGAAAATAACGCTTGGGAGCAGAAACAGCGAGTTTTCCTGCAATCTCCGTAGTTTTGCCACTTTTCTCTCCTCCTAGGGAAATCGATGTCTCTAGCCGTCAGGCGCATGGAAGGAAAGCGGCCTTCGCCGTATTGCGCGAAGGCCGCCGACATGCTATTGGATTCGCCTGCTTCTTGATTATCCTTGAAGCTTCTTCGGATCAAAATCTGGATCAGGCGTTACCGTTACGTCGCCCTTCTCTATCGCCTTATCCAGTGCGTCATTGTAACGAGTATTCAGGTCGGCAACAATCTTGTTCAAATCTCCGCCCTCGATCATGTACTTGAAGAACGCGTCGCCATAGTTAAGGCCTTCCGGAGTTACGGTCGGAGATACCGGCCACATGGAATCGAATTTACCTACCAGGAAGCCCTCCATGCCCTTCACATCCGGCTGCTTCGCTTTCTCTGCGATGCTAGGAACAATCGCAATGCCGAAGCCTTTCTCATGATAAGTCGTCATAATCTCATCGCCTTGCATGTACTCCATGAATTTCCACGCCGCATCCTTATGCTCGGAAGTGGCGCTTATGCCCATCCATGTTCCTGCGGATACGATCTCGGAGGTGCCGCCGCGTTGTCCGTCAATTGTCGGAGGGAGCGCGCCGCCCCAATTAATCTCAGTCGGGAATTGATCCTGATACACGCCAGGCTCAGTCGAGAAGCAGAGATACATGCCGATCTTGCCAGCAGCGAATTGCGCGCGAAGCGGATCGATGTCGAGCGATTCCGCTCCAGGAAGCACGCTGCCGTCATCCCACATTTGCTTGTAATAATCTACAACCTGCGAGTATGGAGCAAAGTCAAATTTGCCGGTGTTAATATCAAAGCCCAAACCTTGATGACCGCTTAGCGACAGAATCTCGCGAACGGAACGGTCGAAGGCGCTCTTCGGATTTTTGAAGTTAAGCGCGAAGCCGTACACTCCGTCCTTCTTGCCAACTTCCGTAATTTTCTTCGCATCGGCAACCATCTCTTCCAGCGACTGAGGCGGAGCGGCGATGCCCGCCTTGTCGAACAGATCCTGATTGTACACAAGGCGAAGAGTGAGGCCCGTGTTCGGCAAGGAATAGAGCTTGCCGTCGAATTTGTTCACGCCGTCGATGATCATCGTCGAGAACTTCTCGTTCAATTCATCCGTCATATACGAATCGATTGGAGCCAGATAGCCCTTCTTCACGAAAGTGCCCGTATTCGCGCTCTTCAGACGAAGCAAGTCCGGAGCTTGATTGCCAGAGAAAGCGATATCCACGCTTTGATTATAGTTCTCCGACAGCACAGTCAGCTCAACCTCGATATTGTCGGGATTGTTCGCATTGAAATCGGCGATAAGCTCCTTGATATATTCTTGGTCATGACGATCATCCGTCCAGTAGGAAATCGTCGTCTTCTCTGCCGGTTTGGATGAGGCCGACGGGCTTGGATTGTTCGATGCGCCTCCGTTACCGCTATTGCTGCCTTTGTTGTCTGCATTGTTGTTGCCGCATGCCGCCAGCATAAGAACCAGCGCTGCCATAAGAATGATGCCGATTGAACGTTTCATGTGCAATTCCCCTTTTTCTATGTGATAGCTTACGATTGCCTTGGCTTGACTTCAGTATAAATGGTTAGACATAAGAAAGGAGCGTGGCGAAGCCACTCTCCTGGTGCGGTCATTTCATGATATCCCGTCAGTCGCGCCTCCCGCATGATAACTGTCGCGGAATTCGGAGGGCGTCATTCCCGTGGTCCGTTTGAACATATCGCTGAAATAACGACGTTCCTCGTACCCCACCGCAGCCGCAACTTCTTGCACCGGAGTGCCGCCGACAAGCAGCGATTTGGCAATCCGTATTCGTTCTGCCGTCATATATTGCGTAATCGTCATGCCCATGATTTTCTTGAATAAGCTCGAATAATAACTCGCGCTAAGATGGACCTGCGAGGCGCACTCGGATACCGTGACCTCGCGATGTAGATGTTCATTCAAATATTCAATCGATTTATAGATAATCGACTGCCCCTCTGACATTGTGCTCTTCCGGACCAGTTCGGCGCCTTCCCTGCACAGAGCTTCCAGTTGCTGCTGCAAGGCGCTGAAGGCAAGGCCTGTTGCTTGTTGAATCCTTTTGAATCGATCTGCCAAAGGCTGTATCTCCGGATATGGAATCAATTCATGGAAGATGCGCATAGCTGCGGCGGCAAGCTCCTCGTACAGACTTAACAGATAATCGGGATTCGGCTTCTCGGAAAGCTCCTGAAGCGACTTAGCCATATTCGCAAGCAATTCCCCTGCTTTCGCCGCATTGCCGGCGCGAAGCACAAGCAGCAGCTCATCCTTATAATCCAGCGTAACCGTAATTGGCTGTTCCATCTGCGAGACATCCTCATAGCTGATTACCCCATTGCCCGAGGTATAGAGATGATGCAGGAGCGCCCGCTCCGCCTGACTGCATGATTCGGGAAGACCGCTGATCCCAGCCGCAACGCCGCCAACTCCGATAGATATCGTAAACTTCGTAAATTGCTCGATATTACGACAGCATTGCTCCGCCCATGCAATCCCTTCATTAATATGACTCGCATTCATCATCGCGACAAATCGGTTTTGCTTGAATCGAAAAACCAGGCTTCGCGTATGCTCGTTAAGCGTTTCTTCTACAATATTTTGCAATGTGAATCTGGTAAGCTCCCTTTCGTGAACGCTCATCTGCTCAATTTGCTCCTGAAAGCCGTCAATTTCGAGCTGCATGACGGCAATATTTTCCGGCGCCAGCTGCATATCCAGGTAAGCCCAGCGTTCCGATGCCTGGGACCAGGGGACGGGAAGACTGAGCAGCAGAGAGACATATTCCTGGCGCAGAAGCGGAAAGCTTTCTCTTAATTTGCGTTCCATCGCCTCCACGTTCAGAAGCTTGTTCCGTTCCTCTATAATCTGATTTCTCGCTTTGACAGCGGCGGCGAGAATGTCCTCCTCGGTAAAGGGCTTCACGACAAAGTCGAAAGCGCCGAGCTTGATTGCCTCTCTTGCATAGTCGAAATCCGTGTAGCTGCTGATTAGAATCATCTTGCACGCTTGATTATGCTCCAGCACGGCGCGAAGCATGGTTAATCCGTCCATGCGCGGCATGCGAATATCCGTGACGATAATATCAGGGCTCTTCTCCTGAATCAGCGCAAGTCCGTCTTCTCCGTTGTACGCTGTCCCGATCATCTCTATACCCTGCTCCTCCCAATCGAGCGAGGACAAGCCTTCCACAACGCTGCGAATATCATCTATAATGCATAAGCTGATTCGTTCCTCATGCTTCATCGTCGATCATTCCCTTCACTGGAATAGAGAGCAGTACGATCATGCCTTGTCCGGGTTCACTATCAATAGACAAGGACGCCTCCTCGCCGTAATACAACTGTAATCGCTGGAGCAAATTGCTGATTGCGTATCCCTTGCTCGAGCCATGCTGCATCAGC
Source organism: Paenibacillus sp. HB172176 (assembly GCF_011947265.1). Taxonomy (GTDB): domain Bacteria; phylum Bacillota; class Bacilli; order Paenibacillales; family Paenibacillaceae; genus Pristimantibacillus. The sequence continues at coordinate 34,686 of NZ_JAATHD010000019.1, read as the reverse complement.
TCTCTCTTCGTATCCGCATCAACGCCTGCCCCATTATCCTCAACGCGAATCAGACAGAACTGTCGCTCTTCTTTCTCCTCCAGGACATCGGTCATCTCGATGACAACCGCGATACTTCCTCCGGCTTCCATGCCGCTAAAGCCGTGCAAAATGCAATTCTCAACGAGAGGCTGCAGCATGATGCGCGGCACCTCCAACTCTCGCAGCGACTCCTCCTTCAGCTCAATGCTATAATCGAAGAGCTGCTCATAACAATACTTCTGCAGCTCCAGATATTGACGAGCATGCTGCATTTCCTTCTCGAGCGTCGTGAAGTCCTTGCCTTTGTTCAGCCCCAACTGGAATAGACGGGATAAAGAGACGACCATATGCTTCGATTCCTCGGTCTTGTTCAGCTTCATCTTCCAATAGATCGTATTCAGCGTATTATAGAGGAAATGCGGATCCATCTGAGCCGATAACGCCTTGATTTCAGTCGTCCGCTTATTCGTCTCCGCGAGCTTCACATCATCAATGAGACTGACAATCTGCTCCAGCATTCGATTGAATCGAAGCCCGATTTGAGCGAGCTCATCGCCATTGTGAACCTCAAATCTGGCTGTAAGATCATTATTTTCGACCCGCTTCATCACCTTCATCAATTGCTGCATCGGACGCAGCAGGATACGGATAAAGCCGGTGGAAAGCAGCGTTACCGCTATGAAACAGCCAATCGCGATAAACACCATGGTCCACTTCAAATAGGTCAGATCCTTAAGCACATTCGCCTTGGATTGAATGGCGACAATCTTCCAATCATTAAGCCCGAGCGACGCGTAATTGAAATAATAGGGCTCGTTGTTCAGGTTATGAATGGTATATCCCGCATCCTGACCATGGATCAGCTCCGCGAGCGCTCCGCTGTCCACCGCTTTCTGAACAAGCTCGCTTGTCGCTCTCGTCACAAGCTCACTCTCGCCATCCACCAGAAATTGCGTCGAACCACCTTGCGAATTCGGGCCGATCAACCTAAGCAGCCCGCTCTCGCGAATGTTGACGACCACGTACACATCATGCAGCCTCACGTTCACATCCGAAATGGGCTCGAGAACGAGCGAGACAACACGCTGCTTACCCGTGAAGAGCTGATCCTCGTGACCCTCGATCCAGATATTGCGATTCGCCTCCACCATCCGGTCATAGAGCGCTGTATCCCGGAACGTAACCGAATGATTACGGTTAATCGATAACGGATAGAAATCTCCGATCGGCGTCGAGACGTAGATGGAATGGATAAGCGGCTCTGCTACCCGCGCTTGCGAAAATACATTGTCCAGGTTATTCAAATGCTTGTAATAGGTCGTGGAATCGCCTGCCGATACGCTCGACAGCATTTCCTTGAACGGCTCGCTGATCATGAAGGTCATCATGACCAGCATCAGCTTGTTCAGCTTTTCATCTAGAATTTGAGAGGACTTCACAACAGTGTCCTGAGTAAGCGAAAGCGATTTCTCCTCCAGCGTTGAAGCGGATATATAATAAGACAGCACGCCTGTCACGAGAACCGCTATAATTGTAACGGCGAGGAAAGCATATTTCAGCTTATTGCGAAAAGATAGCGGTTGCATCCATGTAGAACGATGCCCTGGGTTCCATGTCATTCTGTCACATCCTGCTCCTTATTATGCCGCCAATTCATCTTGTCATGCCTTAGAACTATTAATTATACCAGCTGCGGCAAGAAAAGAATAAGCGGTAGAAAGACTGTTGAAATACGGTGGAACCATTGCATTGTAACGCGAAAAAAACCCACAGCCGCGCACGGCCGGGGGTTTCTGAATTTGTTATAGATTGATTAGTCCGCTTGTTCAAGCTCACTCACTGCATAGTGGTCCGTCCCAGCAAAGCTTCAATTTCTTCATCCGTCCATGCTCTGTGCAGAACATCCGCAATTAGAATTTCAGGCTTGTCCTTCTTCACAAAATGGATCGACTTGAACTGGTAACCGCTCTCCTTCGCCTTCGTGTAGAAGTGGCAGAACTGATTGGCGCTCTGAACCGCTTCCTCTTCGTTGTCGAAGACGGCGATCTTGTTGCCAAAGCCGAGCGGATTTTTGCCATGCTGAATGCCCAGCTGAAATTTCGATTTACACTCTTCCTCCATTTGCTTCACGATAAGCTCACTGTCAAAACAAGAGACACGATATTTGACTGTCATCCTAATCACCGCTTTCCAGCTTGTCGTTGTATGGCTTACCAATGAATTACCCAAGACTGGAAATTTGAAACGCTATGCGCTATGCCTTGTCGTCCGCTCCGCTTATTTTGCGGCCCTCATCATTTCCAGGAAGGCTTTCTCCAGCTCGTTTGCCGGCAGCGGCTTGCTGTAATAATAGCCTTGAATCTTGCTGCAGTCATTATCCGTCAGAATATCAAGCTGGTCCTTCGTCTCGATGCCTTCCGCGATCACATCCATCTTCAAATGCTGCGCCATGGAAATAATCGTGGCCACAATTGCCTTGTCGTTCGCATTCACTGTAATGTCACGGATAAAGGATCGGTCGATCTTCAGCTTGTGAATCGGAAGCAGCTTCAAATAGCTGAGCGAGCTGTAACCCGTTCCGAAATCATCCAGACTGATGCGAATGCCGTTAGCGGTCAGCTCATTCAAAACCGGATTGGACACAACGGGATCCATCATCATGCTCTCCGTAATTTCCAGCTCCAGGTATTGCGGTTCGAGGCCTGTCTCCTCCAAAATCTCAAGAATATACCTCGTCAGATTCGGTTGATGGAATTGCTGCGAGGACAGGTTGACCGAAACCGGGATTAACGGACCTCCCGCATCATGCCACTGCTTCATTTGCCGGCACGCTTCCCTGAGCACCCATGTGCCAAGCTCGTAGATCATCCCGGTCTCTTCGGCAATCGGGATGAACGCTCCCGGAGATATGATGCCGCGCTTGTAATGGTTCCACCGCACAAGCGCCTCTACGCCAATAATCGTGTCGTCACCGGCTCGAATCTGAGGCTGATAATGCAGGAAGAACTCATCGAGCGCGAGCGCCTTGCGCAAATCGGATTCCAATTCGATCTTCTCCTGCAACTTCTTATGCAGCTCGCTGGAGTAGAACTTGTAGCCATTCTTGCCGTTCCTCTTCACTTCATACATGGCGGTATCCGCGTTTTTGAGCAGTTGCACCGTATCCGTACCGTCACCCGGATAGATAGAGATGCCGATGCTGGCTGTCACATAGAAATCGTTGTCCTTCAAATGATAAGGCTGTCCGATCTCCCGAATAATTTCCTCTGCCATCACGCCAAGCTCGTCGTCGTTATATCGGCCTCCAACAAGCAGCGTGAATTCATCGCCTCCCATTCTGGCCAGAACCGCTTCCTTGCCTGCAATGCTCCCGCTGATCCGCTTGCTCACTTCCTTCAGGAAAATATCCCCGTAGAGATGACCGAGGGAATCATTGATCATCTTGAAACGGTCGATATCCATAACCATGACTGCGAAGCGGGAAGCTTTTTTCGTAATTTCGAGCGACAGCAGCTGATCGAATCTTCTTCGATTCGGCAATCCCGTGAGTTCATCATGAAAGGCCAGATGCTGAATCCTCTCCTTCGATCGCTTCTCCTCCGTAATGTCCCTGGCCATAATATAGTTTCCGACAATTTCTCCATCGACTTCAACGGGCACATTAATGACGCTCAGATCAATTCTTCGGCCATCTTTGTGAATGACAGCTGTTTCGTAATTCTGAGTTTGCCCGGCGAAGGAGCGCATGAACATTTCTCTTGTTTGCTCGCGTTCTTCCTCTACGATAAAATTCAGCACATCGCCTATCGGCCTATGCATAAGCATATCACCGGTAAAACCGGTCAGTTCCGTCATCGCGGGATTAAAGCCGATAATGCGCTGCTGCAAGTCAACGGTAATAATGCCGTCCTGATTGTTGTTGAATAGCGATTCATGCCATTTGAACCCTGCTTCAATCTCCCGATCCTTGCGTGCCATGCGCCCCGAGATAAACATCGCGTACATGGACAACCCCAGCGTAACCAAAGTGCCGCCAACAATGAAATAGGCGAGCCGCTTCTGATCCAGCACGATGCCCATCATCGAATCCGACTTGCCGCCCATATAAAAATCAGCCGCCAGCATTCCCGTGTAATGCATGCCGACTACCGCCGCTCCCATAATTAAACCGCTCAGCGCTTTCTTCCATAGGAGTCCTCTCCCGCTTCCCCTATGGAAGTAGAACGAAAGCCAAAACGCCACAATGGAAGCGACGATCGCAATCACGATGGACAAGGCGAAATACCAGGGATTATACGTGATGTCAACCTGCATCGCCGCCATCCCGATATAATGCATCGCCGATATCCCGGCGGCAAGCAGCAGTCCGCCGCTCATTAATTGCCTGATTTGCAATTCACGCTTGCACACGATCGACAACGAGAAGAAGGAAGCCGCTATTGCCGCCACGACGGATATAAGTACAATAATCGGGTCATAAGCGACCGGTTCATGCAGCGAGAAGGCCAGCATGCCGACGAAATGCATGGACCATACCCCCATTCCCATCGCCACCGCCCCGAACAACAGCCAAATCACTCGAAAACGACCCGTTGTCGAGCTGATTCTGCCTACCAGATTAAGCACCGTGTAAGAAGCCACTACCGCCACAATATAAGAGAAAACGACCAGCGGCCAATCATAGGTGCCGTGCACATGCTCCATATGTTCCATACTTGCTCCTCTTTCCCGTTCATCCGATGTTGAAGCCTTATCCTTTCGACAAGTTGCGACAACATTCCTTATCTATATATTCGGTTTTTCCGAGCCGGGATGTAATAGACGCTGGTCAAAAAAACCTCGCCGGGCGCAAAGGTACCGTATAGCTAGACATACTATAATATTACATCTATTCAGGTCTCAAACGAAGAGCTATAATTAACAAAGTCTTAACATTCGACATCTGGAGAGAAAAAACCTTGAAGAGAAATATTTCCGAAATAAATGTGGCAAGAGCTATAGCGATCGCAGCCGTGCTGCTCATTCATGTGACAGCCAGCCCTCGTGCGGATGTGCCCTGGGGAAGCTTGTCCGCTCCCGTCTATTTGATCGTGAATCAACTTAGCATGTTCGCCGTGCCCGTATTCCTGTTCATCAGCGGACTTGTGCTGTTCTATCGCTATCACGATGATTGGAGCTGGAAGCAGGCTCTCGTCTTCTACCGCAAGCGGATCGCTTATATTGTATTGCCTTTCGTTCTTTGGTCGGTGCTGTACAGGCTGTTTACCCCTCTCCTCCATCATCAACTGCCGAGCTTTGAGCCAAGGGAGTTTTTCTGGAGCCTGGTGTGGGGGAAGTCTTATTATCATCTTTATTTCATGACGATCATCATTCAGTTCTATCTCGTCTTCCCGTTCCTGGTTGCGCTTGTGCGCAAATGGAGAATGAGGCCGTACCAACTGACGCTGTTCGGTATTGTCGTACATGCCGCCTTCTACTACGTGCATCATTGGGTCCATCCATTCGATCATAAAGCGGCGCTTATGCTGAATTATTTCACTGTGTTCTGCGTCGGTGGAGCTATCGGCATGAGATACAACGCATTCACTGCTCGAAGCAGACAGCTATGGTGGACATTCGCTCTGGCTGCTTCGATCGGCTTCCTCTACATCATTCTGCTGCTGGCCGCGAAAGACGGTATGAGGTACCCGCTTTCCGTCTATGACATCCTGTATTACGGATATGCCATTATGGTCGGAATCAGTCTGCTGTGGGTCGGCAAGCTGCTCTGTGAACGCGTGACATGGATAACAAGCTCCATACTCCAATTAGGCGCGGCCTCGTTCGGCATCTATCTTGTCCATCCCGCCGTCTTGACCGTCTGTCGCAGCATCTATCATCCGCTGCCGCAAAGTCCTTTCTATTCTCTGTACAATCTGATGTTGTTCTTCGCTTTGCTTGCTTGCTCCTGGCTGATTGTTCGACTGACAAAACCAATGAAGTTCTCATGGGTAATTTGGGGGAAGTAGCTGTATTTCAATTGAAAAGGCACCCGGGAGGGTGCCTTCATTCATTCCTATGATTCGTCTCAAGGGGTAACCGAACTACTCTGCCATGTCAAGCTTCAGGCGCACGGCGATAACGGTGCCGACGCCGACGAGGGATGAGATGCTGATGCCGTAGCTTTCCCCGGCATACAGCTTGATTCGCTCATTCACATTGTAGAGACCGTAAGAGCTGCCATTGCCGCTGCCCCGGAGGATGCTCTGTTCATGCGGAGCAACCGTAAGCAACTGCTGAACCAGTATATCCTCCATACCGATGCCGTTATCTTCAATCGTGAACAACAGATCATCTTGCTCACGCTTTGCGTTGATGACGATTCTCCCGCGTCGATCCTTCGCCTTGCGTATGCCATGCAGCAGCGCGTTCTCCACGATCGGCTGCAGGATGAGCTTCGGCATAAGCTGCGACTCCAGTCCGGGCTCGCAGCGAAGCTCGAAATCGAAGGTATTCAGAAAGCGGCTTTGCTGAATTTCCAGATACACCTCGGCAAGCTGAAGCTCATCCGATACGCTGACGACGCTCTTGCCCTTGTTCAGGCTGAGGCGGAAATATTTGGCCAGATTGTCGATCATCTGACTGATCTCCGTCGCGCCCATGCCAATAGCCGTCCAATTGATCGTATCAAGCGTATTATAGAGAAAATGAGGATTAATCTGCGCCTGCAGCGCTTGCAGTTGCGCCTCTCGTTCATGAATCTTCGAGGTATATTTCTCCTCTACCAATGTCCGCACGCGCAGAATGAGATGATCGACGCTTCGCTCCAGCATGTGAAAATCGCCATTCACCTGCGGAAGCTCGTTCAATCCGCCGTCCCTCGTTTCCTTGCCGTCCCGCATATCCTTGCTTTCTCTGCGAATCGCCGTGATCACATGATTCACCCTGCGGTTCATGCCTCTGACGATAATCGCGAGCAGAACGAACGGCAGCAGCAGGAAGAGCGCCGAATATTCGACGATCGACGTCCACTCGGACCGTTTCGTCTGCTTGAGCGATTCCGGCGACAGCTGCGACTCCGTGCCTTGGGCAATCAACCGCCAGCCCACCTGCGGCAGCGTGGTGTACATAATATCGTTCACCTCGGCATCGATACTCGCCGTGCTTGTTCCTTCGCTCCCTTGCAGCACTTCGGCCACTGTGTCATTAATTCTCGTGCCAATGAGCGCGGGGTCGGGATGATAGAGGATGATGCCGTTCGAATCGACGAGATACACCTGAGTACCCGGAGAGAATTGCAGCGTGGAGAGGATATCCGACACCATCCTCGCCTGGATGTCGATCATCAAGACGCCGATTACATTGTCGTAATGGTCAGGATCGCGCATCATGCGCGCGGCGGAGATAATCTCGGCATTGCCGACATCAAGGAAATTCTCCTCGTATACCCCCGACCAAACGATGCCGCCGCCTGCGTCGATAATGGCAGGATACCATGGATCATCCTTCAAGCTGTCGAGCGAGAAGAAGTTAATTCGCTCGCCGGAGTATACCTTGGATTGATCGACGAACAGTCTCATATGGAATACATCCGAATTCGACTGCACCGTATCGACAAGATACCGCAAATCCTTGATCACCTCGATTTGCGTGCCGATTGACCGATCATCCGGGCGAATGGACAGATACTCATACAGCTTGACGTTCATGAACGCTGCATCGCTGATATCTTCAATACGCTCGATGCGGTAGGATAAGTTGCTGCCCGCCTGCTTCAGCGCTTGATGCATCGTGCGCACGACCTCGTTCTTCAAGATGGAGGCCGAGCGTTCGTAATACCCGTACAGGAATATGGCCGCAGGAACGACAATGAGCAGCAGATACGCAATCAGCCATGGGCGAGGAATGGAGAAACGGTGGATAGCCTCCTTGCTCAAGATGTTCAATCTGGACAAGAGCTCTGAGAGTCTACGCATATTGATCACGGTATACGCTCGGCGTTACGCCGGTCGCTTTTTTGAACAGCTTGGTGAAATAACTCGGGTCGGTATAGCCGATCGCATAGCAAATATCATAAAACTTGTATTGCGGATCGCTGAGCAGCTCCTTCGCCTTCTCCACACGCACATGCGTCAAGTATTCGTTGATCGTCTGTCCCGTATCTTGCTTGAACAGGAGGCTGACATAGGTTGGGGACAAATAGACCGCCTTGGCAATCTCGGAAACCGTTAAAGCCCCGTTCGAATATTGCTCCCCGATAACCGCCTTCACTCTCTCCACCACATTCGCCAGCTTGCCGGACCGCTTCTCCCGAATGCGCTCTCTTACCGCTGAGAGATAAGCTTCAATTAATAAGCGCATCTCCTCCAGCGTTTCCTTCTCGAACAACGCCTCCCACAGAACGGTCTCCGACGATTCAAGCTCCGAGGATTGCGCGCTGATTTCCAGCAGAATTTGTCCCGCCGCAAGCACGATCTGCAAGCATACGTTGCGCCCGTACTTCAATCCGTCGCGCCGGTTGCGGTTCAAATCCGCGAATATTTCGTCCAGAATGCCCCGCAGCTTCGCCTCGTCATCCGCCTTCAACGCGGAAATCAGCTGCTCGTTGTACACCCAATCATAGCGGCTTAAACGCCCCTCTTCCGAATCCCGATTCTCCAGGCTGTCCATTGTAATGATGCGGTTCTTGCCCAGATACCATTTGTAATCCGCCGCTTCGCGCGCTTGCTTGTAGGCCGCAGACAGGGCGGAAAGCTCGTCGACTTGATCGCTGATGCCGATTGTGACGCCGATTTTCAAATATTTCTCGAGGTTCGTGCGTATTTCGCCGGCGAGCGCGAAGAGGGCTTCCGCGCTGTCCGCCTGCTCCTGATCGCCTTCCGCCCTCAGAATGCATGCGAACTCGCCATTCTGAAATTCGAAGACGTAGCCTCCGAGATAATTCCCAATCAATTCCTCGCTTATATTCTGAACGGAGTACCATAGAAGCTGGCGATCCCGCTCCGTTCGGCTGCCCATCACCTCGGCCATATCATCAATTGAAATCACCATGACCCAATAGGCTCCGTCAAGGGGAAGATTCAATCCGAGGAAGGATACTCTCTCCCGAAGATCCGCTTTGGAAGCGCTGCTCGCGAGCAGTGACAGCAGAAACTTCTCTCGCAAGAGCGGCATGCCTTCCTTCAGCTTGACGAGCAGGTCCCGCTTCTGCAGCTGCTCCGCACGATCGTTGTCCATCTCGGCCACTACGCGCCGGATGACCGCCGTCAGCTCTTGCAGATTGACCGGCTTGAAGATATAATCCGCCGCGCTGACCTTGAGCGCAGACTTCAAATAATCGGCATCGTCATGGCCGCTGACAAAGATGATTTTGCAATGAGGGTATTTCTCCGACACCTTCTTAGCCATCGTCAAGCCATCGAGATTCGGCATGCGAACATCGGTCAGAATGAGATCCGGCTGCTCCTTCTCAACCATCTCCAGCGCGACGTCCCCGTCATCTGCCTCGCCCATCAACGCAATGCCGAACGAGGACCAGTTGAAGTAAGTGCCGAGCCCCAATCTTACTGTAGGCTCGTCATCCACAATCAGAAGTTTGTACATCCTCAGAAGCCCTCCCCTTCCGCCGCCCGCGGATCATGATATCGTCAAGAAAGCGGCGCGCGCTTCCAAGAGCGCGCCGCCGCTAATCTCATGCTTCTATTCTTTCGCAAGCTTATTTATTCGTATACCATTCATTGATTTCCTTCTCGCTTGCTTCTTCTCCAGCTTCCTTATACTTCTTCTGGAAGTCGGCCAATCCGTCGAGCGATTCCGCGCCTGCGATCAATTTCACCGTGTAATCGCCAACCATCTGTTCCAGCTGTTGGTTATTCTTCGCGTACTGGGGCAGGAACGGCGCCATGCTAAGCACGTTGTCGATCTTGTATTCGTCCGGCAGATCATTGTTCAGAGATTTGAACACTTCGAACATAACCGGGCTTTTGCGAACGCGCGCTTGCCAGTAATCCGGATATACCCTCTCATCGCCTGCCAGCAGGAAGTTGTTCGCCAGGTTGCGCTCATCGGAGAAGATCGGAAGAATCGGCATAAAGCCGCCGTCGTCTTCAACGGTGTAATGCACGCCTTCTTGGCCGATTGCCATTTCCTTGAAGGTATCCGACTCGAGCGTAGCGTTAATCCATTTGATCGCATCCTCCGGATGATCGGAAGCTTTCGGGATAAACGTTATGCGGTCGAAGCCGATATTAGCCGAGAAGCCCGCTTCGCCGTTCGGTCCTTTCAGAGCGCCGACATATGCGAATGTCGCGTCCGGAACATTCTTCGTAAGCGCGTCGGACAGGGAAGGAACATCCGCCCAGTGAACGATGATCGCGCCAGCCTTGCCGCTGGAGAATTTCTCCTTCGCCGTCGCATCCTTGTTCGCAACGAACTCTTGGTCGATCAAGCCATCCTTGTAGAGAGAGGATACATAATTCACATAATCCGAGTATCAAGCACTCTCGGCACAAGCTTGCCATCCACGTCATTCCAGGCATTCGGCATGCCGAATGCGCCCGTAATATCGTCGAGCATCGCTTGATCTCCTCTTATCGTAAGAGGAACATTTTGCTTGCCGTTGCCGCCGGGATCCTTCTCTTTAAACGCTTTCAATACGGCAACCAATTCATCCGTCGTTGTCGGCATTTGCATTCCGACCTTCTCCAGCCAATCCGTGCGGATCAGAATGCTGGTGCCTACTTTATAGTTAACCTTAACCGGCAGCGCATACAGCTTGCCGTCAACCTTGAGCGCATCCATCGATTCCTGGGATACCGCTTCCTTGATGTTCGGTCCGTATTCGTCGATGAGCGGCTGCAAATCCACGAGCGCGCCCTTCTGAGCGTAATCGGAGTACAGCGCCATATCCGCGCCGTAGGTGACGAGATCATAATTTTCTCCCGAGCCCATCAGCAGATTCAGCTTGTCTGCCGCCTTGTCCTGCGGAAGCATGTCGTATTTCACTTTGTAGCCTGTTTTCTCCTCCAGAAGCTTCGCGACGGGATACGTATTATAATCTTCATTTTGCCAGATGCTCAGTCTTCTCAGTTCCGGTTTGGATGCGTTCGAATCATTCGTGGACGAATTCGACCCCGTATTCGCTCCATTCACATTCGAGTTCCCGTTGTTGTTGTTCGAGGAACATGCCGCCATTACCATGACGAGCATCGCTGTCAACAGCAGCACTGAAATCGTTCTGAATCCTTTTCTCATAGCTAGACCCTCCTGATTGTATACTTAATTTATCATTAATTCCCCGGCAAATCCAAGGCAGAGAATTCACGGCTGCGAGAGACCTGGCTGCGTATGCCCCGGTTTGTTCGGGAAAGCTAATGCGCGCTTGCTCAACCTTGCTTAACATGACTCGACATTGCTTTACATGACTTGGCCTCACTTGTCGCCCTGCCTGCTGAATTAGCCTTTGACGGAACCGATCAGGACGCCTTTGATAAAATACTTCTGCAAGTACGGATACACCAGCAGAATCGGAATGGTGGAAGCGATAACGGTTGCCGATCGGACGCCCTCCGCCGGCACGTTCATCAGATCATCCGCGCTTTGATTCAGCTTGGAGGAATCCGCATTGATCACGATATCTTGCAGATAAAGCTGCAGCGGCTTCAAATCCGTGCTGTTGATGTAGATCAGCGGATTGAAATAATCATTCCAATAATAGACGGCGTAGAATAAGCCGATGGTCGCCAGCACCGGTCCGCTGAGCGGCAATATGATGCGGAAGAGTATCGTATAGTTGCGCGCGCCTTCGAGCTTCGCCGATTCCTCCAGGCTGATCGGCAAACTTTCGAAGTAGCTCTTGATTACCAGCAGATTGAACACACTGATGAGCGCCGGCAGAACGAGCGCGCTGAGACTGTCGATCATGCCGAGCTGTCTGATGAGCAGATAGTTTGGAATGATGCCGCCGTTGAACATCATGGTGAAGATGAACAAGACGATGACAACGCCGATGCCGGGAAGCTCGCGCTTCGACAGCGGGTACGCCGTCAAGGCTGTCAGCAGAAGAGACAGGAGCGTTCCGATGACCGCCACCGAGATGGATATGAACAGGGAATGAAGAAATTGGCCGTTGGTGACGACGTATTTCATCGTATCGAGCTGGAAACCGACAGGTATGATGCCGACCTTGCCGGAGACGATCGCCCACTCTTCGCTGATCGACTTCGATAATACATTCGCGAACGGAAGCAATGTCATGAGTCCCATTGCGATAAGGGCAATGTAGATGATGCTGTCAAGCGTATAATCTCCAAGCTTCTTGCTCTGCATGTTGTTCGCCTCCTACCAGATGCTGCGATTCAGGAACTTCCGACTAAGTCCGTTCCCGATCACAATGAGCAGGAATCCGACCAGTGAGTTGAATAAGCCAACCGCGGTGCTGAAGCTGTAATTTTGCTGTCCGAGCCCTAATCGGTAGACAAAGGTCCCGATGACATCTCCGTTCTCGTAGACGAGCGGATTGTACATCGTCAGAATTTGCTCGGTGCCCGCTTCCAGCAGATTGCCGATGCGAAGAATGAACATAAGCACGATGATAGGCAGAATGCCGGGAAGCGAGATCGAAATCATTTTGCGAATCCTGCCCGCTCCGTCGATCGAAGCTGCTTCGTATTGCTCTTGCTCGATACCGGCGATGGCCGCGATGAACACGATGGCGTTCCAGCCGATTTCCTTCCAGCCTGCCGTGAAGACAACGACGCTTCGGAACATATCATTGTCCGTCATGAAGGAGATCGGATTGCCGCCGAGCGAATCAATAACTTGATTCACGATGCCGCTGGACGGCGAGAGAATATTAATGAACAAACCCGAAATAATAACCCAGGAGAGAAAATGCGGCAGATAGATAATGGTCTGAATCGTTCGTTTGAAGAACATCTTCCGCACTTCATTGAGCATAAGAGCGATAACAATCGGAATCGGGAACAGAAGCACGATCTTGTAGAGCGAGATGAGCAGCGTGTTCACGAACACTTGAATGAATTCCTCCGAATGAATCAGCTTGCTGAATTGCTCCATCCCCACCCATTCGCTGCCCGAGATGCCAGTGAAGATATTAAAATCCTGAAAAGCGATAACAATGCCGTACATCGGCGTATATTTGAATAATAAGAGGAAGACAATGCCTGGGATCAACAGGATATACATATCCAGGTTGTTGCGGACTATTTTCCAGCGATTTCGCTTTACCTTGAGATTTGCGCCCGTATTGGCGCTTGCGGATGGCTCGCTTACTTCCATCACCTTCATCTGCATCACCTTCGTTTCTCTGTCGTAACTCCATATTAGCCAAGCAGCGGGGAGTCGAGTAGAAGGCAATCCTTTCATTTCTGGTACTATCCTACTTTTGTTGGGCGGACTCGTTCGGAGTATGCTTTTGGTGGGAGGAGGCAAGTCGGATTTTCCGACTTGCGGCGCTGGATGTGGGCGACGGGGTGCGGGCGACGGGGTGCGGGCGACGGGGTGCGGGCGACGGGGTGCGGGCGACGGGGTGCGGGCAAGTCGGTTTTTCCGACTTGCAGCGCTCGATGCGGGCCCACGGGCGCGCGCAAGTCGAGTTTATCGACTTGCAGCGCCGGTTGTGGGCCCGCGGGAGCGCGCAAGTCGAGTTTATCGACTTGCAGCGCTGGATGGGAGCGCGCGGGCGCGCGTAAGTCGAGTTTATCGACTTGCAGCGCCGGTTGTGGGCCCGCGGGCGCGCGTAAGTCGAGTTTATCGACTTGCAGCGCTGGATGGGAGCGCGCGGGAGCGCGTAAGTCGAGTTTATCGACTTGCAGCGCCGGATGGGAGCGCGCGGGAGCGCGCAAGTCGAGTTTATCGACTTGCAGCGCTGGATGGGAGCGCGCGGGAGCGCGTAAGTCGAGTTTATCGACTTGCAGCGCTGGATGGGAGCGCGCGGGAGCGCGTAAGTCGAGTTTATCGACTTGCAGCGCTGGATGGGAGCGCGCGGGAGCGCGTAAGTCGAGTTTATCGACTTGCAGCGCTGGATGGGAGCGCGCGGGAGCGCGTAAGTCGAGTTTATCGACTTGCAGCGCTCGATCTGGGCGTGCGAGCTCAAACGAGCGTAGACCTGTTCAATCCCAAGTTCCCTGCTCCAGAGTTACTTTCTACTCCTGCAGACCATCCCGCGCTCCTTTTCCACGTTCCAGAGTTACTTTCTACTCCTGCAGACCATCACATGCTCCTTTTCCACGTTCCAGAGTTACTTTCTACTCCTGCAGACCATCACATGCTCCATTTTCACGTTCCAGAGTTACTTTCTACTCCTGCAGACCATCCCACGCTCCATTTTCACGTTCCAGAGTTACTTTCTACTCCTGCAGACCGTCCCGCGCCCCATTTCCACGTTCCAGAGTTACTTTCTACTCCTGCAGACCGTCCCGCGAGTTGAGAAAACAAAAAAACGACCCGTCAAGGTCGTCTGTGGCTGCTGCATGTAGATTCGTCATCTTTGGCAGCAGTATTGCATTGGCTGCATGATACATCCCGGTACTCCTGCGACTATGCGGGTCTGTAGCTCCACACCTCTGAGATGCTGCAATTATGCAGCTCTGTAACACTGCAGCTACCGACAATGCACCTCTGGAAGTCCATATCCCGGCATTCTTGAAACGCTGCAATGCTGCAGGGCCATATCCCGGCATTCTTGAAACGCCGAAATGCTGAAGGGCCATATCCTGATATCTTGCAACGCTGAAATGCTGCAAGTCCGTATCCCTGCTATCTCTGCATCCCCGCATCGTCTACAGCTTAGCGATCGTATTCCCTTCGTAGAACGAGCCTCGCAGCCGCACCTGCTCGTAAGGCAACAACGGATTGGCGATACGGCGCAGCATGAGCTCCGCCGAGCGTTCGCCCGCCTCCCGCACAAGAAGAAGCGGCCGCGACATGCGGGGAAAAGCCGAATTGGCTTCGTTCTCCATCCCCACCAAGGAGAGCTGCCTCGGAATGCTCAGCTGGAGCCGTTCGGCGGCGGCATAGATCCATTCGGCCATACCGGGAACCGCGCTGATCACAGCCGTGAAACGCCCGGTGCCAAGCTTGCCGAGCAGCTGCTCCATCCAGCTTTCCCGGTCGCCCGCCGGAATCGTCATATGCAACTCAGGATCGGCAAGCTCCGGCAGCCCGAGTCTCTCTACCGCCGCGGCAAATGCCTTCCAGCGCAGATGAAAGCCCCTGAGCGGTTCAATATCCACGGCGTACAGAATACGCCGATGCCCACAACGATACAACTCCTCCACCGAGCGCTGCACCGCATATTCCACATCCCAGATAACGCTGTCCACATCCGCCAAATCCGGCGGGTAGTTGATCAGCACCTTGGGAATCGGAAGCGCAAGCAGCTCCGCCTCCATCCATTCGGGAATCGCCGCCGTCAGGAACAAGCCGTCTGCGAAGTACAGCTCATTGCGCTCGAGCCAGCCGCGAAACTTCACTGCGTCCGCCTCCGGCAAGGAGCTAGGCACAATGAGCGGCGACAGCGAATGGCCAAGCTCCTCCATTCGAATGCGAACGCCTTGCAGCTGCTGCCGATGGAAATACGTATCGCCGATGATGAGCATCGCGAATCTTCTTGGCTTTGCGTA
Source organism: Paenibacillus sp. HB172176 (assembly GCF_011947265.1). GTDB lineage: Bacteria > Bacillota > Bacilli > Paenibacillales > Paenibacillaceae > Pristimantibacillus. The sequence continues at coordinate 19,042 of NZ_JAATHD010000019.1, read as the reverse complement.
CGCCCAAGGAATGCGTTCCGCCGACATGCCCGCCTCCTGCTCCTTCGTCCGGTAGCCAAGCTCGCGCGCCCGCTCGACCACTTCCTTGCGAGTCGACTCCGACATGCCCGGAAGTCCGCGCAGCGCCTTGGATACGGTATGAATGGTCAGGCCCAGATCATCGGCTATTCTCTGCAACGTAATTCCCTTCTTCTTCGGCACAAACGTCTCCTCCTTGGATGGGCTGCGGTTTTTTATTGAAACAAAAATGAAACTATATTCTCTGCCCCCTTCTCTCCTAGAATGAAGGCGATCATCTCCCCCATGGTCTGCACGGAAAATTAATCGCGAGAGGAAGGTTATGATGAATCTACTCAAAAGACTGAAACGAACGACAGCGCTGCTAGGCGTCGCTGCCATGATCCTATCCCTGTTCCATGGAAGCTATATCGCATCGGCCGCTTCCCCTGAATTGGAAGCGCATACCGGAACGCATCTGCTGCAAGCCGAGCTGAAAGGGAACGCGAACGACTGGGCTTACTATGAGCAGCAGGTCAGCGGCATCCTTCCCAACACGGACTATACGTTCGGGATTTGGGTAAAGGGCGGCGGCATCGTCACCATGAAGGTATCGTCGGCCGGCTCGACCGTTGCTTATTCGCGCCCAGCGGCTACGGACGAATGGGTCTATCAATCCGTCAGCTTCAATTCCGGCACGAAGTCGGGCTCGATGACATTCTCCATCGTCGACAGCGCTGCGACTGCGTTCCCGCAATCGACCGTCGCAGGAACGATGCTGCTCGACGATGCTTATTTCGGCGCGGACGGCTCCGGCACGAATCTCTTGCAGAACGCAAGCTTCGAGGACGACTCCACGCATTGGAACAAGTACGAGAAGGATGTCTTTGCGGTCGCGGAAGGAACAGACGGCTCCGGAGATCCCTCTGATCCCGTAGACCCTCCCGTTGATACAACAGTATACACCGGTGAGCATAGTCTGCAAGCGAATCTCCAGGGAAACTCGTCCAACTGGGCCTATATTACTCAACAAGTGACGGGCATGACGGCAGGCACCGTCTATGAAATGGGCATGTGGGTGAAAGGCGACGGGGCGGCAACAATGAAACTGTCGCGAGGCTCGGTATCCGGCAGCACGCTTACCTTCGTGCGTCAAATGGCGACAAGCGATTGGACCTATTGGACGGCCGATTATACGGCCGATTCTACTGATAACCTTAATTTTTCCATCTATGACAGCGCTTCCTTCTCGGGATCCGGCATTTCACAAGCGGATGCTCAGGGCATCATGCACATTGACGATGTTTTCTTCGGCGTAAAGGGATCAAGCGTGAATCTCCTAGCCAATCCGAGCTTCGAGGCGGCGGGCGGCCTGGATAACTGGATTACGGCCAACAACAGCTCTCCCATTGTATTTTCCGCGGCCGAGGGGATTGCCGAGAATGACGGCACCGGCGGTCCGACTGAACCGCCGGCTACAGAGCCTCCAGCCACGCAGCCGCCTGCCACCGAACCGCCGACAACGGAGCCTCCGGCTACTGACCCGCCGGACACCAATCCGGACAATCTGACTAACATCTATGCGGGCAATCGCTCCCTGCAAGCCATCACGAAAGGACAGACGAACAGCTGGAAGACGATTACGCAGCAGGTTGCAGGCATCGCCGCGAACACGGACTACACCTTCGGCCTGTGGATGAAGGGCAGCGGAGCGGTCACCGTCAAGACCGCGAAAAGCAGCGGCGAGAACATCAACTACATTCGACCGAAGGCAACCGATACATGGACGTATGTGACTTCAAGCTTCAACTCCGGAACGTATTCCGGAACAATCACCTTCACCATCTCCGACAGCGCGGGCAACGTCCTGCCGCAAGCGGAAGCGGCCGGAGAGATGTACATCGACGATGTTTTCTTCGGTCAGACAGACGGCTCCAACTTGCTTCTGAACAACGGCTTTGAGGAGCAGCTGAAGTACTGGGGCGGAGACAAAGGCGATGTGTTCATTCGTTATCCCGAACAGTCGGATAATCCCCCTGCCGAGCAGTATGACGGCATTAACAACCTGGGCGTCTACTCCTGGGATCGCAATCCCGAAGGCGTAACGGATTTCGGCGATTGGATCGGCAGAACGCCTTACCTGGCAGAGGATTTTCTCGAGCAAAATACGTGGTACGACCTGGAGGGCGGCAATCGTCTCCAGGCTTGGGAGAACACGCCTTACGCCTCCTCCATGCTATGGGCGGCCTATCCGTTCCCGAAATCCGGAGGCAGTCTCGCCGAGGCGGCCGACGGCGATTATAACGATCATTACTTGCAGCTTGGCGAGAATTTAATGGCCGCCGGCATGGATAATGCCACGATTCGCTTCGGCCATGAATTCAACGGCGGCTGGTATATCTGGTCCGTCGGCAACGCGAATGATCCCGATCATCTGCAGAAATGCGAGGATTTCGCGGAAGCCTTCCGCCAGTTCGTGACGACGCTTCGCAGCATTCCCGATCAGCATTTCAAATTCGTGTGGAATCCCTCCACCTCCATCTGGGGCGTCGATCTCGAAGCGGCATTCCCCGGCAGAGATTATGTCGACTTCGTCGGCATCGATCATTATGACCAAACCTGGGCGACAAGCGGCGGTTCATCGATTTACGGTCCCGCTTATCAAAGCGCGGATCCCACGGATCGACTTGCCAGACAGCAGCTTGCCTGGAATGCGGAAGTGAACGACGGCAACTGGGGCCTGAACATGATCGCCGACTTCGCGGCCGATCAGGGCGTTCCGCTCGGCATCTGCGAATGGGGGCTCGCCCTGCGCAAGGACGACGGCATGGGCGGCGCGGACAATGCTTATTTTATCGAGAAAATGCATGAATGGATTGGGGACAACAATGTCGCTTGGCATGTCTACTTCAACGTATCCGCAAGCGACGGCGACCATGACTTATATGACACCGTAAGCTTCCCGGAGGCATCCGCGAAGTTCAGCGAGCTGTGGAACCCGGACGGCGCTCCGGACACCTCGCCTGCAATCGAACCGTCGGACATTGCCGACATCAGCGAGCCGTATGTGAAGATCGAAGGCGAGGACGGCGTGCTGTCGGGTCCCGCTTACCGCTATCACGGCGATCCGTGGGCTTCCGGCGGCGAATTCGCCGTCATGTACAAAGCAGGCAACGCGCTCACCTTCCAGAATGCCAATGAAGCGGATGACGGCGTCGCCATTGTGTATCAAGGCTGGCAATCCAATCAGAAGGCTTCGCTGTATGTCAATAATGTGCTGGTGAAAGCGAATATTTTGTTCGAAGAGCATGGCCGCTCCTGGTCGGACAGCTACGGCTATGTCGTGCTTGACGATGTGCAAATTCCGGAAGGAGCCACTGTCAAGCTGCAGATTAACGCGAATGACGAATTGGACAATTTCGATACGCTCAAAATTGATTACCTCCTGCTGCTGGGAGCAACGGGCGAATACGTGAAGCCGGAAACAAACGGCAATGGATCCAGCGCTCTTGCGACAGTCAGTACGCCCTCGCGTACATCTTACACGCATAGCGGCGTCTGGTCGCTGACCGCATCGATCAAGGGCACGAACGACACGAACGGCTCCAGCTATTCCGCACAGCCGACGCTCACTGCCGGCACAAGCTACAACTTCGGAGCCTGGATCAAGGGCAGCGGCCGCATGGCGCTCGTCATCCAGAACACGACCTCGTGGGCGGAGGTGCTCGTAAAGCCGTTCGATGCGACTGGCGAGTGGCAGTATGTGTCCGGCATGTATACGCCGACCGCGACGGGCAAATACAATATCAAGCTTGGCGATCGGGACAATAGCGGCCAAACGGGTCTAATCTACATCGATGATGTGCGGCTCGCGACAGCCGACGGCAGCAGCACGCTGATCAGCGATGATTTCGAGGACGGGGGAGCGAAATGGTGGCATCCCGCCAACCACTTCGCGCCAGTCGACTATTCGCTGCAAGGCGACAGCGACAACGCGCACAGCGGAAGCTGGGCGATGAAGCTGAGCGCTTCCGAGGAAGGGGCAGGGGCTGCGAGCAGCCTCTCCCCCGCTTTTCCGTTAACAGCGGGCGAGCACTACACGTTCAAATTTTGGAGCAAAGGCGATGCCGACCTGTCCGTGCGACTGCGAGGCAATTCGGATGAGCAGCTTATCGCGGACGAGAGCTTTCCGGCGGAGGAGAGCGGCTCCGGGGGGACGGGCCCCGGCATCTGGGCGGAAAAATCCTTCACCGTGACGCCGCCCGCGTCAGGCGATTACAGCTTGTCCTTCGTATCGGATTCAAGCGAAGGAGAGCTCTATATCGATGACCTGCTGCTCTACGCGGCAGACTCGGGCGGCAATAACCTGATTACAAACAGCGACTTCGAGCTTGGCGACATGAATTGGACAGCTTCCGGCGGAACCTTCTCCATCGTCAAGGTCGATGAGCTGGTTTTGACGGACGGCTTGATCGATGAACTAAGCGACTTCGGCTTGACAATAGAGCAGTCGAATATGATGATTGCAACCCATAACGCAGGCTGGTACGGCGGCGACGCAACAAGAGCTGCGCGGGCGGGAGCCGGAGACGGCAGCCTCGTCTATGAGCTGCCCTATGAGCTGCATGCCCTGTCGATAGCTGCGTACGGAGCTGCCGACGCCGCTCCGATTACCGTCGCTGTATCCGCGGATGGCGATGCTTATCAAGAAATCGCCTTAACAACCGACAGCTATCCGAATTCGGCGAAGAACGATTTGCCGCTTACCGTATACGAGAGCTATGCGATTCCGGCTGGGACGCACAGCCTCATAATCACTTTGCCGGAAGATGATGCCGCGCCTTCCACGCAGCTCGCAAGCATAGTGCTGAACGCCAATTCCGCTCCTGTTGCCGCAACACCGGATTCCGGCGATATTACGGCAGGCCAGTCCATTACACTGAGTACGACGGAGAGCGGGGCGGCGATCTACTACAGCCTGAACGGCGCAGTCGGCAAAACACTGTACACGACTCCCATCGTGCTGGACAATTCCGCTTCGATTACCGCTTGGACGGAGAAGGAAGGCAAGAAGAAGAGCATCCTTCGAACGTTCACGTATCGCAACGCGGATGATATTATCGTCGATCCATACGGGCAGATCAAAGCCGCCGAATTCTCGGGCAAAATCCATAACGACGACGAGTTCGCCGAGGCCGCGATAGAAGATCGGCAGTTCCTGGACGGTCTGACGGCGCCGACCCATCGCGATAGCTATGGCGGTCTCTTGGGCAGCAAGGACACCTACGGCTTCGAGGCGACCGGCTACTTCCATATGGATAAGCTGGGGGACAAATCCGTCATGGTCGATCCGCTCGGCAATCTCTATTTCAACCTTGCCGTCAACGGCACGGGTTATGTGGACGAGACGATGACGGTCGTAAACGGCCGGGAAGAGGTGTATGACTGGCTGCCGGAGAAGACCGGCGAGTTCGCCACAGCTTACGACGGCAACGGCAACTTCTCCTTCTATGTCGCCAACCTCATTCGCAAGACAGGGCAGCCGTTCAGTCAAGCGCAATATTCGGAGGAAAGCGTAGATCTCGTGCGATCGCTCGGCTTCACCGGGCTCGGAGCGTGGTCGAACGCGGAAGGCCTGCCTTCCGTTGCCTGGCTGCCGATGCCGAATCTGAAAATCGGCGACTCTGGATTGTTTGATATCTTCCATCCGGATATGGAAAGTCAGATGGACGAGCGCTTCCAGGCGCTGTCCGCGAATCAAGGCAATTCCGAGCTGATCGGCTATATGTTCGCGAATGAAATGCCTTATGACAAGCTGAAATCAGCTGTGCCGGCCGCTGGAGCGAATGTTGGCAGCAAGTTGCGGCTGGTCGAAATGCTGCAAGAAAAATACGGCGACATCGCCGATTTCAATACGGCATGGGCGCTCGATTACAGCAGCTTCGATGCGCTGAAGAGCAGCTCATTCTCCGTGAAGACGGAGCTTGCCATGCAGGATATGGATGCCTTCACGCAGCTTTACCTGGACGAATTGTATAAGAAGATCGCCTTCTACACGAGGAAATATGATCCTGACCATCTTGTTATGGGCGACAGATGGCTGGCGAATGTGATGAACGACAGCAAGCTGAGCGAAGAACTGGCAGAAGCCGCCGGCAAATATATGGATGTGCTGACGTACAACTATTACACCTACGATCTGAACCTGGACAGACTGCAGCATCTCTACGACATCGCCGGAGAAACGCCGTTCATCATGACGGAGTTCCACTACGGCGACCCGACGACGGGACTCACGTTCGCCGCGCGGATGGCCGAGGATGAGCATGAGAAGGGGCTCATGTACCGCAACTATGTGGAGAAGGCCGCCGCATCCGGCATCATTGTCGGGGCCAATTGGTTCTCCTTCCTCGATCAAGCGCCTACCGGAAGATGGTTCCAAGGTCTGAACGGCGAGGCGGGAGCGATCGGATTGCTGAACGTGGCGGGTCGTCCCTATCAGGATTTCCTCGCCTCCATATCCGAGAGCAACGGGAAAATCTATGATCTGATTCTGGGCAATGATGAGCCCTATCAGTATGCGTTCAAGCCCGGACAGGTCGAGCGCGCCTCCGACAAGAAGCTGGACGTCGCGAAGAGCGACGCGGCTCCCGTCATCGGAGATTTCAGCGCGGACTGGAGCGAGGCGGCTTCCGCCGAGCTAACCTCGGTCGATCTCGTGCTCGGCATTAATCAGACGGGAATCGGCAGCCGTATGCAACTGACATGGGATGAGGATTACTTCTATTTCCGCGCGCATATCGACGATCCAACGCCGATGGAAAGTCCGAATGTCCTTAAAGGCAAGACGATTCCGGCCGCCAACGCCTATCTATGGGCGGGCGACGCGATCGAGCTGTTCTTCGGTCCGCGGAACGTGAATGACGGCGGCTCCATGCAGTTCAGCGACAGCCAGATTCTGCTCGCTGCCGCAGAAGAAGAAAGCGGCGCCATGCAAACCGCTTACTATTGGACCGGCTTCAAACAAGAAGAGCAGCCGGACATCCTGATGGCCGCAAGCCTCGACGAAGACGGGCTTGGTTACACGATCGACGCGAAGATTGCCTTCGCGGATATCGGCATCACGGAACCGAAGGATGGAACCGTCATCCGTTATGACATGGGCTTCGACGAAGGCGGAGCGAAGGGCCGCGAGCGCCAATTCTACTGGAACGGCGTCGATGGAAATTCGACGAATCGGGAGAAGTGGGGCCAGATTATTTTGCGGGACGAAGCGGTGGACACTCCCGGGGAAAACAGCGACGACGGCGGCTCGAGCGCAGGAAATGACGGAGACGAAAACGGCGGCGCGGGCACAGATGGCAACGATGCAGGCTCCGATACAGGCAGCAATGACAGCGATGGAGGTTCCCATGCAGACGGTGACGACGACTCCGCTGCGCCTAATGAAATCGACATGAACGGCGCGCCGACTGCTTCGCTTGACTTCAATCCTGGCAGCAACAGCTACGCGGCATCATTGTCGCCTGTTGACGGCAAGGCTTACTTGAGCGTGTCGAACGGGAATTTGTCCAGGTTGAAGGAAGCGAACCCGAATTCGGTCATTGCAATGATGACGCCGTTCGGCGGATACAGGCTTCCGACAGACCTGGCTGATCGGATTCCCGAATTGACAACCTTGCTGGAGAACAATAGCCTTACAGCGAACGATATCAGCTTCAAGGTCACCCTGAAGGATACCAGCGAGGACGCCTCCACCAAGGAGGCCGTATCCACGCAATATCCAGGCAGTAAGCTGATTGGCAGCGCCTCTTACACGATTGAGATTTTGAATGCGAAGACAGGGGCTGTCATCTCTGAAGCGTCGAACTTCAACAGCAGCATCTCGCGCCTCATTCGACTTCCCGATACAATGGTGAGTGCGGACGGCAGCGAAGTTCCTTATGCACTGCCCGACTATTGGGCCGTATGGAAGCTGGATGACGCTTCGGGCGAGCTTGTATTCATCCCGCATAAGACGGAAGTCATTGACGGGGTTCGATATATCGTCATCGCTTCACATACGAACAGCGTCTACATCACTGCCGAGAATGCCATCGCTTTTCATGATGTCGCGGCGGACAAATGGTATACGCCGAATGTGGAGCAAGCAGCTGCCAAAGGTCTTGTCCATGGCATCGGCGCAGGAAACTATGCGCCCGAGGTAGCCGTCACACGCGCGCAATTCACCCAAATGCTCGTGAATCTGCTGACGCTGCCAATGACAGGCGACCATATTCCGGCGCAAGCCTACAGCGATGTCGCCGCGACAAGCTTCTATTATCCCGCTGTCATGAAGGCGCGCGCAGCGGGCTTGCTCGACGGCTTGACCGAAGACAAGATGAACGAATCATCCGACGATCAAGCAGCCGGCAAGCTGCATCCCAACCAGCCCATTACCAGAGAGGAAATGGCAGGCATGATTGCAGCGGCGGCAGCCTATCTGAAGCTGGATGGGAACGCCGAGACACTTGATCTGAGCGATGTTTTCACAGACTTCGACAGCGTCAAGGCGGATTACAAGGATGATGTCCGAACCGTCTACTCGCTTAAAATCATGCAAGGAACGACGCTTGACCGCTTCGAGCCTGCCGGCATCACCACCCGCGCGCAAGCCGCGACGGTGCTCATGAATACGGCGAAGGCATTCGGCTTGATCGACTGAGTATGCTATACGGGGCTAGTCACACCACAATCTGATTCATCCATGACTTCATTTACGAACAGAACGGGCCACCCTCCGCAATCGGAGAGAGGCCCGTTCTTCTTCATTCAGAGCGACGCTAATCCTTGTATTCCACCAGTGTAAAGGCCCGATTCCCCTTATCGCCATTCTTCACTTCCAAGCCCTCATAATAGCCTTCGACCACATGACGCTGACGTCTTCCATCCGACACATCCACATCGACAAGCTCCGTGTACAAGGTCTTCCTGGCCGGGAGGCTGTCTCCACGGTAATATTCATAGCGATCAAATTCATTGCTGTGAAGCAGGAAATACAGATGATTGCTTCTCAGCACCAGCTTGCCCATATCCGAGTAATTTTGCTGGAACAAGGTTCGCACACTGTTCCTCTCGAGATTAATGGCCAGCACCTGGTAGCCCTGCAGCAGATACAGTCTCCCCGCTTCCGCATCGAGCGCGTAAGAGTTCTCCCCATAAGGCGTGCGATCGTAGATGCCGTCCGGCTGCGCGCGAGGAATTTCGATTCGGCTCAGCCACTTCCCTTGCCTGTCGAATAGGTCTATTCGGTTATCCAACAGCACGAGCACTTCATCTTCGTAAGGAATCATTCGCACGATGCCTCTGTAGTTCTCGTTTCGACCAATGTAGAACGAGCGCAATTGGTTAGTCTCCCCATTATATTGATACACATAGCCAAAGAGATAATACCAGCTCAGCCCTGAAGCTCCATCTTCAAAATATTGCTGAGGACGAAACCAATCATACGCTTGCTTCGCCAGCTTCACTGTGGAGTAGTAGGCCTGTTCCTCCGTCCCGACAACCTTAAGGTCGCTATCCAGCGTAATTACGCTCCCGAGCGAATCAACCTGGATTCGCTCGCCCGCCAGCATCAGCTTGGAAGGCGTCGGAACCGCCTGCTCCGCCACAAGCTCCAGCTTCTCATTCAGCTCCATCACGCGATTTCCTTCGGTATCCGCAATGATCCATCCACCGTCATCCGCTCGAAGGAAATCCCTCGCGCCGTTGCCGCCGAAGCCTTCGGAGACAGAGACCGTTATCGTAACAGGCACAACGCCAAGCTCATGAATAGAATGATCCTTGAACGACAGAAGATGATTGTCGATCAGCATATACCACACCGAATCAATCAGCCGATATGTCTCCGAAAAGCCGTAATCGCTCCCCTGATAGAGCGAATTCTTCGCTTCGCGGACTTCATCCGGAATCTTCGCGTTCGTATTATCTTCATCCTCCGGCCATGCCGGTATCACATGACTCGATCGAGCCTCTTCGCGATTCTCTGGCGCCTCCCGCTTCTGGTTGAAGTCCGCGAGCGGAGACGCCCAGTCAAACCAGCCTCCTTCCTCACCCGCGCTGACCGCATTGCCCTCATTCCCCTCACTACCCGCATTGCCAAGATTTCCATAGATCAAATCTTGCCACGAGATGTACTTCACCTCCCCGCCGACATCAAACTTCATATAATCGCCATCCGTAAGCAGCAGCTTTGCCCCATCCAGAGGGAAGGACAGCGAGCGGGGCGCTGCTTCCTCCGAGCCTTCTTCATAACCGAAGCCCTCCCCATACTGAATTACTTCCAATTGATCAGAATCGGCATGCACGAAGGTGCGGCCATCGTTCAGCAATTGATATTCATCCGCCCACAGCCTTGGCTCGAACGGGAAGGATACGTCTGAATAAAGCAGAGACATCCGCTCCTCCCCCGCTTGATCGCGGAACCGACCAAGTATGCGAGAGTCGTCTCCATCCGATTCGCCCGTAGAATCCGGCGCTGTCACAAGCACCCGCTTCATATCCTTGAGCGTCAGCCCGTCATAGAAGCGAACCAGGAAATCTCTCTCATTCTTCTGGTAAAAGATCGTGCTGCCGTTTAGACTATACGCATGCACCATCAGACCACCCTGCATTGAAACCGCGCGGTTATTACTGAGCACATCCACGCCGTTCTTCTTCTCTGGAATATCCTGATCTGGTTCTCCTCTTCGCAAGCCATGCCATGCGCCCGTCGATGGATCAATGACAGACTCCGAATAGGAGTCACCGTTCAATGTCGTCATGAAGAACAATTCCGGACTCTCCGCGATCATCACCGACAGCACCTCATGCGGTCCGAAGAACTTCACTTTGGTTGCGCTGATACTGGGCGTTGAACCCAGCTTCACGACCTGCCAATCGCCAAGCATGCCGTTCCCGTTCTCGACATTCTGCTCCTTCTCCTTCAACTGCGCGCCGAGGAGCATATACTCGCCTGCAATCCACGCCTGAACAGGATTTGGATTCGTCCATTCATAGAGGCTCTCTGCCAATTCCCCCTCCTTCTCGTAATAGAGACGGTCTTGAAGCGCGAAGATTCTCGTACCCTCTTGCTGCCAGAGTAGATGCGGTTCATTCGCATCAGACATGAATTCCGCATCGGATGATCGCCGTACCAAATCCTCAGGTGCAGCTGTCGATACCGGCTCTGCGGAAGGATCATCAAAGGTGATCTTGGTCGATTGTCCGCCTTGATTCGCTGCCGTTTCCGCATGGTTCCCCGCCGGCGCCTTCACGCGCTCGTTCTCCAGGAAGAACACGAGTGCCGCGATCAACATGCAGACGCCAGCTGCTATGAGAAAAGCCTTCTTCTTTTTTCGAATCATATGCATCCCCCCCATTTGCCGCCCATAATCATCTAAACGCTTCAAGTAGCCAAAAAGTTCCTTATCATTGCAGGAATGGAAAATAGATATTCATTTTATCTTCTGTTTCATTTTTTGACGAAAAGGGTATAATCCCTTAAACTGTGTGCGTAAAATTATGAGTCGCCGGTCATAAACTCCATTACAAATGAAGCCGAATGCAGTAGAATAGAACTACATGCGCCACAACCTCACCTTGCATGATAGGTTACTATCGTTACTCATTCCGATTTGAGGAGATGATCACCATGAAGCTGTTCAAGAAGAAAAGAAATCATCAAACTGGAAAAATAATAGCGATCAACCCTGACTACGATTATTTGCTGGAGCAGCCGCTTCATCTTTCTTTTATCGAAAACCACCCTTCTCCGGTCATTATACTGAACACAGACGGCGAAGTCGTCGCCTATAATCAGCAAATTATTGCCTTCTCCAAGCTGCATCCTGACCGAATTCCGAAATATCTGGAGCAATTCAGCGACCCTACGTTCATCCATCATTTCCGCCGATGCGCGGCCGACAAGAGACCGCAGCAATTCAAATCGTTCATTCACGATCATACTCAGGAGAAGCTGCATGTCGAGATTATGCTCATTCCCATTATGTTCAGTGATGCTTTCGTTGGCGCATTCGGCGTCTATCGGGACCTCTCCGAGCTCGATGCGATTCAAGCCACCGTACATGACCAGGAGATCAATCTGAACGAATCGGAGAAGCTCGCGAATGTCGGCAGCTGCAAATATCTAATCTCTACCGACGAATACATATGGTCTGATAACGCCTATCGCATACTTGGCATCCATCCTGCGCAATATCCGAATTTCACCTTCGAGCAGTTCATGGCCTTCGTGCATCCGGAGGATGCCCCGGCTCTGCAGCACAGCTTAATCGAGGCCGTCGACAGCCAGAAGGAGGTTGCCGTTCAATACCGCATCATCCGGCCCGACGGCGCTCATCGCTCCATTAGCGGACAGTTGGTGTTCCACATGGACAAGCGCGGCGAGCCTAGTCGAATGTTCGCGATTCTCCAGGATATTACGGATCGCGAATTTCTGAAGTCGGATGCGCAGAACAAGGAAAGCCACTCCCACATTATTTTCAACAATCTGGATGTTTGCATCTGGTCGATGGATGTTGCCCAGAATAAAATTACATTCTGCTCCAAAGCATGCGAGGGTATTTATCAGATTCCCGTAAGCGCTTTCCTTGCTAATCCGCTTATGTGGAAGGAAGCCATTCACCCCGACGATATCGACCTGGTCGAGCGCAATCAACGCATTCTCGAACGAGGAGAAATTCTGAATCATGAATACCGAATCATCGTCGGCTACGACAAGGAAATCAAGTGGGTTCGGGACCATATTATCCCGACGGTCGATGAGAACGGTCAGCTTGTGCAGCTCGACGGCATCGTGCAGGATATTACGAAGCAGAAGCTGTCGGACAACCAGCTGGCCCATATCGCCAACCACGATCAACTCACGAAGCTGCTTAACCGCAACGCGTTGAATCAGGATATGGAGAGATGGATCGGCACTCAAACATCCTTCGGCATCTGCATGCTGGACCTGGACGGCTTCAAACGAATCAATGATTCTCTCGGGCATGAGATCGGCGACCAACTGCTGGCGGCCTGCGCGATCAGACTCGAGCATGTATCCAGAGGAATGGGATATGCCTATCGCGTCGGAGGCGATGAATTCGCCTTGCTCTTCCCCACGAAGGAATTCGAGGAGGAGCTGCACGAGAGAATGGAGCATATTATCACCAGACTGCAGGAGGCTTTCCAGCTTCAAGACTATCAGCTGTTTATCTCCGCGAGCATAGGTGTCTGCTTCTATCCGAATGACGGAGATACGGTTGACGAGCTTCTGAAGAAGGCGGATCAAGCTATGTACCGCGCCAAAAACACGGGCAAAAACACCTATCAAATCTATGCCCAGGCTGCGGATATCGACGCTTTCAAAACGTACACGCTTGAGCGTGATCTGCGAAAAGCGCTGGATCGGCATGAGCTCTACCTGGAATATCAGCCGAAGGTAGATGCCTTCACGAAGCGCATCGTAGGCATGGAGGCGCTGGTACGTTGGAGGCATGACGAATGGGGCATTATCTCTCCCCAGGAATTCATCACGATTGCCGAGCAGAGCGATCTTATTCTGAAGATCGATGAGTACGTGTTCAAGAAGGCTGTCGAGCAGTTGTCGAGCTGGATCAAGGCCGGCATTCCGCTGAAGCCGGTCGCAATCAACATGTCCGCAAAGCATTTCTACCGCTCCGCGCTCGCGGAGAAGGTGTCGGCTATGTTGAAGCGCTATGAAGTACCGGCGCCGCTCATCATTATCGAGATTACGGAGACCTCCTTGCTCGGACATGAGAGCAACGTGCTCAAGGAGCTTAACAAGCTGATGGAGCTTGGCATTACCTTCTCGCTTGATGATTATGGAACAGGCTACTCCTCTTTGAATTATCTCAAGCAATTCCGCTTCCACAGTCTGAAGATCGACCGATCCTTGATTGCCGACATGCTGGACGAGAAGAACGAGATGCTCGTGAAATCGATTATTCAGGTTGCCCATTGCCTCAATATGAAGGTCATTGCGGAAGGCGTAGAAGTGAAGGGCCAATTCGATATTCTGAAGAAGATGAAATGCGATGTCATTCAAGGTTTCTTCTTCAGCAAGCCCGTCAGCGCCGAGGAAGTGGAAGCGCAGCTCAAGAACACATTCCTGACGCCCAAGAGCTTGAAGGTCAAGCCTGGTATTGAGAGAAGAAAATACTTCCGGGTCGACCTTCCCGAGCCGATTCCGGCGACGATGACGATTCACACCGTCGACGAGAAGCCTGTTGTCGTAGGCAGCTCGACCATTATGCTGGAGAATATCGGACTCGCCGGCTTATGCTTTCGAACTCCGCTCAAGCTGCCGGTTAACAACAAGGTCATCTATCTCTTCCACTGGGTCATGCTTGGCGAGAGCGTGAGCGCGCTCGGACAGCTGGTCTGGACGTCAGAGGGCAATGAATATCACAACTACGGCGTCGAATTCCGTATGGTTGAGAGTCATCGCAAGAAGCTTTACGCGCTGTTGACAGCTTTCATGCGGAGACATGCCGTGGACATCCCGGAAGATGGAATTTAACTGTCTCCGTCTGCCATCGATCGTGAAGCCCATTCGGCGATTTCGCTTGGCATTTTTTGGGGGAGAGATTTCGCGATTTGGGCTTGAACATCGATTGTATTATACTGGGCTCATACCCAAAACCCACTGAATTGGAGCTGATCTGCAAGTGACGACGAAATCCGAGATTATTTCTCGTTTCATCTCTTATGCAAAGATTGATACGCAGTCGAATGAGAACAATACCGAATGTCCCTCCACTCCGGGGCAGCTGACGCTCGGGCGACAATTGGTCAAGGAGCTGAAGGCCGTCGGCATGCAGGAAGTGACCATGGACGAGAACGGCTACGTGATGGCCACATTGCCGGCGAATACGGACAAGGACGTGCCGGTCATCGGCTTTCTGGCACATATGGATACGGCGACCGACTTCACGGGCGCGAACGTGAAGCCGAAGGTCGTCGATATCTACGACGGCGGAGATATTATCTTGAACTCGGAGGAGAACATTGTGCTCTCCCCGCGCGACTTCCCGGAATTGCCGGAATACAAAGGCCATACGCTTATTATGACGGACGGCACGACCTTGCTTGGCGCAGACGATAAGGCGGGGTTGACGGAGATTATGACCGCCATGGTCTATTTGCTCGCCCACCCCGAGATCAAGCACGGTAAAATTCGGGTGGCATTCACGCCGGACGAGGAGATCGGACGAGGCGCACATCGTTTTGATGTCGCCGCATTTGGAGCCAAGTACGCTTATACGATGGACGGAGGCCCGCTTGGCGAGCTGCAATACGAGAGCTTCAACGCCGCTTCGGCCCATATTACGATCCGGGGCAAGAATGTGCATCCCGGCACGGCCAAGGGCAAGATGATTCATGCTGCGAAGATCGCGATGGAGCTCCACCACGAGCTGCCCGTGAACGAAGCTCCCGAATATACAGAGGGATATCAGGGCTTCTATCATCTCATCTCCATGGAAGGGGATGTCGAGAATGCGGAGCTGCGCTATATTATCCGCGATCATGATCAGGATCATTTCAATGAGAGAAAAGCGGAGATGGCAAGGATCGTCAAGGTATTGAACGCGAAGTATAGCGGGCAGCGCCTGAAGCTTGAGTTGAAGGATCAATATTTCAATATGGGTGAGAAAATCAAGCCTGTCATGGAAATCGTCGACATTGCGCAGCAAGCCATGGTCAATCTCGGCATCACGCCGTTAATCGAGCCGATTAGAGGCGGCACCGACGGCTCGCAGCTTTCCTATATGGGTCTGCCCACACCGAATATCTTCACCGGGGGCCGCAATTATCATGGCCGTTATGAGTATGTATCCGTCGATCATATGCAGCTTGCCGTTCAGACTATTGTGGAAATGGTGCGACTCTATGAAGCCCAGAGCTGAAGTTTCACAAGCTGCCCCGTCGTATGGAGCGCCTGACGGGACGAGCAACGGCGATTACGGTATCCTCCTTGCGAGCGGCTCCATTGTGGTACAGCGCTCTGCTGGCGGTGACCTATGAAAATTCGTCTCGGCTTCGTCTCAACGGCACTCGCGATCTACAATAATACGCCCAGCTCTACCTTCACCTACAAGCTCTTCTCCCAGCGTCCGAGTGAAGAGGCGCTTCAGCATGCGATTGCCGTCGGACGCAAAAATCTGAATGCCACGATGCGCATTCTGTATTACAATGCTGCCCATGGCATCCAGCTGTTCCGGCTGTCTTCGTCGCTTATTCCGCTCGCTACGCATCCCGACGTCGACATTGATGTGGCGAAAGAATATCGCGAGGAATTGCAGAGACTCGGCGCGTTCGCGCGGGAGCATAACATGCGGCTCAGCATGCATCCAAGCCAGTACACGCTGCTGAACGGGAAGGATGCCGTCGTTGCCGCAGCCGTTCGCGATCTTGAATACCATGCGGCAATTCTGGACGGCATGGGGCTTGGCGATGAAGCGATTATCAACATTCATGTCGGCGGCGTGTACGGAGACAAGACGGCGGCCATGCAGCGGCTCGTCGACAACTTCCCGCTCGTGCCCAAGCATATTCAGCGGCGCATGACCTTCGAGAACGATGACAAAACCTATACGCTGGAGGAAACGGCCGAGGTGTGCCGGCGCATGAAGCGGCCGCTTATGCTCGATCTCCATCATGACTGGTGCAACCCTTCCGAGACGAGTCCGCTCGAGATGATTCCGTTCATCCGCGAGTCATGGGACGATATCCCGATCAAGATTCACGTCTCCTCGCCACGGGACGAGAAGGATTTCAGGGCGCATCATGATTATATTGACCCCGAGCAATTGATCGCGTTTCTCCGCCGCTGCCGCGAGCTCGACGTGCCGCAGGTTGACGTGATGGTGGAGGCGAAGATGAAAGATCTGGCCGCCCTCAAGCTGGCTGAGGATCTCGGCAAAATCCGAGGCGTGAAGCGACTGGACGGCGCTGTTCTGCAGTGGTGAAGCTTCATGGCGTTCGTATCCACATGCGGATAGACTGTCACATCATCCGATATGCGATAAGCTGCCGCTCACGGGCATTCATTCCGGCCGCTTTGGAATGCCTCTCCCCTTCCGTTATAATGATAGAAGTACATAAGACTGGGGAGACGGATTATGCTTGAGACACAACGTTTGATGGAGGAGGCGGATGCTTTCATCCGCTTGCTGCATCGGGAAAGACAACTTGAAGACAGCTGGAGAGATCAACGAATAACCGAGATTCATGCGGAAATACAGTCAAGCGGGAGCTACGCGCATACGGTGGAGGAACTGGCCTATGGCGCCAAGCTTGCCTGGAGAAACAATAATCGTTGTATCGGGCGACTGTTCTGGGACAGTCTGAACGTGATCGACGCAAGAAGGCTCCAGACGGAAGAGGAAATAGCCCAGGCGCTGCTCGCCCACATCGAGCTGGCAACCAACGGAGGCAAGATAAGGCCGCTCGTCACCGCCCTCAGACCCGCTTCGCCTGGCAATGAGGAAATCCGCATCTTGAATTATCAGCTTATCCGCTATGCGGGCTATGAGTCCGCCGATGGCATTGTCGGAGATCCCGATTCCGTGGCATTGACGAAGCGGTGCATGGAGCTGGGCTGGCGCGGAGCCGGCACGAACTTCGATGTGCTTCCGCTTGTTATTCAGATTGGCGATCGCAAACCGCGGTGGTTCAAAATTCCTGACGAAATCATTTGTGAAGTAGACATTGTGCATCCCGAGATTGCCTCATTCTCCGAGCTTGAACTTCAATGGTACGGCGTTCCCATTGTCTCCAATATGCGACTGGAGATCGGCGGTATCCATTACACCGCGGCCCCGTTCAACGGCTGGTATATGGGGACGGAGATTGGAGCCCGCAACCTGGCCGATCAGAGCCGTTATAATAAGCTGCCTCAGGTGGCCGAGCTTATGGGTCTTGACCGAAGTCGCGAGTCTAGCTTATGGCGTGATAAAGCATTGGTTGAGCTTAATGTCGCTGTGCTGCACTCCTTCAAGCGACAAGGCGTCTCTATCGTCGATCATCACACGGCCGCGCATCAATTCGGCCGCTTCGAAGAGAATGAGCGAGCCGCCGGTCGAGCGATCACCGGTAACTGGGTATGGCTTATCCCGCCCGTCTCGCCTGCCACAACGGAAATCTTCCATCGTCCCTTCGACAATACTGTCGTACGGCCGAACTTCTTCAACCAGGCTCCCGTGCCGATATTAACCCGCAGCTGATTGATGGCTGCGGTTTTTTTGTGCGCACTAAAGCCCATTTTGTGGATCTCCTCCATCTATTTGCATAAGCATGATTTGAACTCAACCTACCAAATTGGATTAACGAAGACTCATAACGTTAAACGCCTGAATCTCCGGCCTGCATGAATCTAACGAATATTGGTATCGTTATTTCATCCAAACGAGCATGATTGCAGCCCAAAACCATGAAATAAGACGATAGATCTTCGTTAGAATGGAATAGGATGCCTTTTTATGCTCTTAACGTTATCCAGTTTCGTTAGCGCTCCGCCTGGCTTCATCCAAGCCTCTTATCGAGATCTTTCCGTTATGTTCAACCTGCAGCTTCCAGAGCAAAGCAGCTTTGAAAGCATCATATAGCTAAAATCGCCTAAAAAAGTACGTTACTCAAATTATATAAATGACTGCAAGATGAAACGATGGAATTTCAAATAGTATAGCCCCCCTTGGCGAAGCAAGCTTTCTTATGCGTGCAGATTTGAAAAACCATAATACCCTTAAATGGCAATTGATGGTACAATAGGAAGCAAGAATCTTCCTACTAGAGTCGGCTAATGAATGATCTATCGATAAGCAGAATTCGAAGGGAATATTAAAATGAAATTTTTCATCAAATTTTGTTGCTGGCTGCTGCTCGCTCTATATCTTCTTGTTCTCTATAACTCAACTTTCGCAGCTTGAAATAGGTAGGTAGGCCTTGATGTAGCTGGGCAAAGCGGCGATCCAGTGTTGGAGTTGACGCTGAATCAAAGTCG
>NZ_JAATHD010000018.1 GCF_011947265.1 Paenibacillus sp. HB172176 | reverse complement strand
TTTTTTGAAACATCAGATTTTCGGGAGGTGGGGCTTTTTTTTGCTCGTAACCACCATACCATCCATTATGCAGCATTTATTTTCGTATTAAACCTTCCTCTAAACGCGGTCGCTCATCTTCGAAAGGCCTCGATAGAGGTTTTCTCACGCCGCAGCTATTTCCACAATAGACATCTCCGCTGTATAAAACATATAAAGGGGAAGCCTCAGCTTCTCGTCCAACTGGCAAGCCGCGTCTTGAATCAGGTCGCGAAGCTCTGATGACAGTAAGACTTCTTCCGGCAATCCATAGCTTGCGCTCGACGAGGAGGAAGCGGTTGCCTCTTCAAGCTCGGCTGTAGGCGCAATTCGCTGTCTCCATGCAAACTTGCGGCGATGATTTTTGTTGAGCCGAACAGCTATTGCAATGAGGAAGGCTTTGGGGTTGCTGGACCTATCCATCTTGTGTCGCAGCTCCACCGCCCTAAGGAAGGTTTCTTGGTACAAATCGTCCGCGTTCTCTTTGTTCCCGGTCAGCTTGTAGCAAAATCGGTGAATAGACTTCCCGTGCTGTTCCACAAGCACGATTAACTCATCTATGTTCAAGTTCGGCTACTCCTCCTTCCTGAATGGCCATTCATCTATATTTTGTCATAACTAGCAATTGGGTTCATCAATCTGATGATCCTTCGTGGTATGATTGATTTGATTAAATGAGAAACCGAGTTCAGCTTATAGATTGAATGGTATGCGAAGTGGAATTTTAATGAATCCTGATAACGTTATTTATGAGTTGTCGCATGTTTCAAAAATCTAACGAAGATCTGTATTCTTATTCGTTCTTTTTTATCGACGAAGGAGCCGTTTTTGAAGCGTTAGCGTTATAAATCTTCTTTAGATTCAAGGAGTAGTCGATTTTGAGGAAATAACGATATGATTCTTCGATAGAGCGGGTGAATCCGGATGCTGTGATTAGGTTCGCAGCGAATGAATCCCTGCAGCCGCTTAGCAGGCGGGAGGCGTTGAAGCATTTGACAACGAGTAAAGAAAGCAATTGATTAATCATCTCGTCTGTGCTAACATAATCCCACAATATTCGGCTGTGATGAGAAGAAAGCAGGAAGGCTCTTATGTTCAGAGAGCAGAGGGAAAGCTGGAACCTTTGCCATAATCCTTCATGCGATGTCGCTCTTGGAGCTTTCGACAGAAAGTCGTATCGGCATGCGATTGCGCGCGATTCGATGAGTAGATTCGAACGGGGTGGCGCTCGTTATTGCGCTGCAGGCAGGGTGTTCCTGCCTCATGAGGCTGGAGTCGCAAGATTTCCGGCGAATCAGGGTGGTACCGCGAAATATTCCCCTTTCGTCCCTTCAGGCACGGCAATTGCTGCTGTCGTCTGAGGATGAGAGGGGTTTTTGACGTATATAGCAATCAGCGATGATGAGAAGAAAGCAGGAAGGCTCTTATGCCCAGAGAGCAGAGGGAAAGCTGAAACCTTTGCCGTAATCCTTCATGCGATGTCGCTCTCGGAGCTTTTTGACAGAAAGTCGAGACTGCATGCGGACAGTCGGCGTCAGCGATTGTATGCGATTCGATGAGTAGATTCAAACGGAATGGCGCACGTTATCGCGCTGCAGGCAAGATGAACCTTGCCTCATGAGGCCGAAAATCGCGAGATTTCCGGCAAATCAGGGTGGTACCGCGAAAGGAGCCCCTTTCGTCCCTTCAGGCGCGGCAATTGCTGCCGCCTGCGGAGGATGAGAGGGGCTATTTTGATTTCGGGGAGGCATTCAGATGGAGAAGGAGATTACGAACAGGCAAGAAACAATCGGCGAAGAAAGGATGGCGGAAGAGGGATTTTCGCAGGAATGGGTGACGGGCTCTCAAGCGCTTCTGCGCAGCTTGCTCAGGGAAGGAACCGAGTGCGTATTCGGGTATCCGGGCGGGAATGTGCTCTACATCTACGATGCGATGGTGAATGAGCCGAATTTCAAACACATTCTAACGAGGCATGAGCAAGGCGCGATTCATGCGGCGGACGGCTATGCCCGCTCGACGGGCAGAGTTGGGGTATGCCTGGCGACCTCCGGACCGGGAGCGACCAATCTGATTACCGGCATCGCGACGGCTTATATGGATTCAGTGCCGCTGGTCATCATTACGGGCAATGTCTCCTCTGCGCTCATTGGCACGGATGCCTTCCAGGAGGCGGATATCGTGAGCATGACGATGCCCATCACCAAGCATAACTATTTCGTGCGGGATGTGCGTGATCTTCCGAGAATCGTTCATGAAGCATTCCACATTGCAAGCACGGGGCGGAAGGGACCGGTACTGATCGATATTCCGAAGGATGTGTCCAATCAGCGCATGATGTATCAACCGTCGGACGAAATGTATCTGCGAGGCTACGGCGCGACGCCAAACCCTGATTACGCAGCGATTGATGAGCTTGTTAAGGTCATTAAGCAATCAGAGAAGCCGGTCATTATCGCCGGGGGAGGAGTTGTCTATTCGGATGCGTCGCAAGAGCTGATCGAGTTTGTGAAAAAAACAAAAATCCCTGTAGTCACGACGCTGCTTGGACTAGGCGGATTCCCGAGTGCGAATGAGCTGTGGCTCGGAATGCCGGGCCACCATGGCGTCTATGCGGCGAACATGGCGATTCAGGAGGCGGATCTGGTGCTCTCCATCGGCTCGCGATTCGATGATCGGGTGACGATGAAGGTGGTCGGCTTTGCTCCGCAGGCCAAGTGGATCGCTCACATCGATATCGATCCCGCTGAGATTGGCAAGAATATCAAGACGGATATAGCCTGCGTCGGCGATATTAGAGAGGTGCTGGAGTATGCCAATACGATCGCCGAGCCCGCGCGGTCAACCGCCTGGATAGAACATGTCCAGTCGAACAAGAAGGCATATCCGCTTCGCTACAAGGATTCCGAGACGGAGCTGAAGCCGCAATACGTCATAGAGATGATTAGCGAGACGACGCAAGGAGACGCGATTATTACGACGGATGTTGGGCAGCATCAGATGTGGACGGCGCAGTTTTACCGCTTCAAGCATCCGCGTTCACTTGTGACCTCGGGAGGCTCCGGAACGATGGGCTTCGGGTTCCCGTCCGCGATAGGGGCTCAAGCGGGCAATCCCGATCGTCTGGTCGTCTCGATCAACGGCGACGGGGGCATGCAGATGTGCGCACAGGAGCTGGCGATTTGCGCCCTCCAGCAAATTCCCGTCAAAATTGTCGTGCTGAACAATGGGGTGCTGGGCATGGTGAGACAGCAGCAGGAGATTATGTACGAGAATCGGTTCAGTCAGATCGAGCTTGCGGGCAGCCCCGATTTCGTCAAGCTTGCCGAAGCTTACGGAATCAAGGGCTTGAGAGCGGGCACCAAGGCGGAAGCGCGGGAGGCTTGGCATGAGGCTTTGAATACATCTGGTCCGGTGCTCGTTGAGTTTGTTATACCCAGAGACGAGAATGTCTATCCGATGGTTCTCGGCGGAACGACTCTGGATCAATTGATTATGGGAGATTATGAGTGATTTGGCGGTCATATGCACGAATGTTTTTCGGGATGCCGCTCGCTCAGCAAGTTTTGCAAGGGTCCGTTAGAAGATCGACGTGTCGCCCAGCGAGCAAGCGAGAATCCATTCTCCTTGAATGCCGGAGACAACCTCCTCCGTGTCTCCGCCATTATTGCATTTCGCTGCGGGCTCTTGCAGAACCGGCTTTCGGAGCGAGACAGATAAGAACGGCGATTAGCGAAGCGATCAGGAAGACGGCTGACCCTGCGATGGAATGAGAAGCTGCATGGGCGAATTGCTGTTTGTCAGCTTGATCGTCTGCAATCGCCATATTGAAGACCGCGATGAGAACAGCCAGGCCCAACGAGGAGCCGTTCTGATGTGCGACATTGACAAGCCCCGAGGCGGCTCCGGTATCGCGCGGCTCGACGTCCGTCAGGCCCATTGCAGTGAACGGCTGGAACACCATGCCGGCTCCAATGCCCATGACGGTTAATAGCAAAAACATTTGCGGGAAGAATGAAAGTCCTGTGGCAACGATCTGGCTCATCCAACTTGTGCAGATGATAGCGATGATCAGACCGGCAATCAGCACCTTGCCGTTCCCGAAGCGGCGCAGCAGTCCAGGCATTACGTACATCATGCCGAATTGGGCTGCAGTGAAGGGCAGGAAGGCAAGGCCGGCTTCCAAGGAACTGAAATCAAGAACATTTTGCAGAAATTGCGGGATGAAGAAGAAGAGCGAGAAGTTGCCGCACAAGAACAGGAATCTCCCCAGGTAGCCTCCGGTTCGCTGGCGGCTGGCGAACAGGCGGAGCGGGATGATCGGCTCTGGAACTCTGGCCTCAATGTTCACGAAGACCGCTATGGAGAGAGCGCCTCCCGCAAGTGCTGCGAGGGTGATGGCATTGCTCCAGCCATTATCCGAGGCTTGGACAAAGCCATAGATCAACGAGGTCATACCGATGACGGAGGTGACGGCTCCCCATAGATCGAAGCTTCCCGCTCTTGCGGCTGTCCGGGGCACATGGCGCCCAACCATGAACAGCAAGGTGAGGCCGATTGGAACGTTAATGAACATACCTAGACGCCAGGAGATGAAGTCGGTGAAGATACCGCCTAGCAAAAGGCCTATGCTGCCGCCCGCCGCGGAAACGGCGCTATAGATGGCGAGCGCTTTGGAGCGTTCCTTGATCTCTGTGAAGCTCACAGATAGGAAGGCAAGTGCTGCAGGCGTTGTGAAGGCCGCTGCAAAGCCTTGCACGGCACGGGAGACAAGCAAGAATGCAGCGGTTGGCGCGAGTCCCGCCAGCATGGAGGCAAGCGCGAACAGGCCGATGCCCGCAAGAAGAATGCTGCGGCGGCCAAGGAGATCTCCGGCCCGAGCGCCTAGCAGCAGGAAGCCTCCGAAAGCGAGAATATAGCTGTTCTGCACCCAGGTTAATGCTGTGGTCGACATATGCAGCGATCGGCCGATTTGAGGCATGGAAGTGACCATAATGGAGGCGTCGAGCACGACGAGCAGTTGACAAACGATGATAATGGCTAATAGGTTCCATTTTGATGTGTGCATCATGTATGTTCCTCTCTTCGTTCAAGTTGTGGTGGTGTTCTGCTTCTCATTATGAATGACAGCGAAGACGGGAAGTAGATTGTTCCTGCATATTAATTGCCTGATTCTGCAAAACTAATCATGTTAGAAGGATGTATTGCAATTCGCTTTCTTAACGTTATAATTCAGATTGGGAAGGGGGAGATGCTCATGATGAAGCAGAGCAGATTCGAACGGGGAAGCAGGGCTGTAGAATGGGAGGTTATTTAGAAAAGCTCGGTTATTTGAGTGAAGGCATAACACGGGAGGAAGGAAGGACGCCGACTCCCGTTCCGTTTCTTACGATTGTTAGAAGCAGCCGGGAGTCGAAGCGGCATCAGGGAGTCTTGACTCCTTCTTTTTGCCTGATTCTACAGGGTGAGAAGAAGCTTTATTTAGGCGGGGAGATTTATCATTATGCAGCTGGCGATTATTTGGCGTCGATGATCGACCTGCCTGCATCCTCTGAAATCGTCGGCGCGTCGCAAGAGGCGCCTTATATTGGATTGCGGATTGATTTCACAACGCAAGAAATTGCTTCTGTCATTATGGAGGGAGGCATCGACATGACGGCGAAGGCGGGAGACTTGAGCGCAGGAGCGTTCGTGGGGCGATCAGACGATGTTTTGCTCAGCGGGTTCGAGCGGCTGTTGAAGCTCGGGGGGAGACCTTCGGAGGAAATTCGGTTCCTATCCGACCTGATCAAGAAGGAGATGATTTTCAACCTGTTGGTTGGAGATTACGGGCATTTGTTCCTGCAGCGAGCGCTCTTCGATCAAAGCGCGAACGGTGTGGGAAAGGCGATACGATGGATTAAGGAGCATTATGCGGATGCGTTCACGGTGGAGGAGCTTGCGAAGGCATGCAGCATGAGCGTGTCCGGCTTGCATCATAAGTTCAAGGCGGTTACGACAATGGGGCCGCTGCAATATCAGAAGCAATTGCGTTTGCAGGAAGCCAGACGTCTCATGCTGGGCGGTCTTGCGGGAGCGACGGCGGCGGCTTTGGAGGTCGGGTACGAAAGTCCGTCGCAATTCAATCGGGAGTATCGCAGGTTGTTCGGCCTGCCTCCGCTGCAGGATATGAAGGCGATGCGGAACGCTTCTGCGAGTACGGAGGAGTTTGTCATTTAATGGAGCGTTCCGGGCTGCGGCAGGCTGCCGGCGCGAATTCGCAAGAAGGCGTCAAATGCTGTCTATTGCTGTCAAATCAGGGCATATTCCGCGCGGGAATTATGCTATAATGCAAGCATATAAATGAGAGCTGGGAGATGGCGGGGATGAGCAGTTCGAGCAGTGCTCTTGGCGTGTACGGGGCGGCAGAGCATATTCGGGACGAGATGGCATGGCTGGAGGCGGGCCTGCGTACGCTTCTGGACATTAGCGGCGATGATCCGCTTAACGATCCGCTGGCGGCTTACAAGGGAATGATGATTGACCGGGACGAGCTGCTCGCGGCGGATCCCTCGGAGAACGAGCAAGCGCTTCGCGCATGGCAGGCGTATTCGGCGTTTCGCAAGGAGACGGAGGAGCGGATTCGCGAACGCGCGCATCGCGGATCCGAGCTGCCGCTGCCCAAGCTGGCTGAGGCGTTCCGTCTAACGGTGTGGGAGTATCGCTGCGTGCTGCTCTGCCTTGCGGTTGAGCTCGACCGCAAATTCGAGAAGTGGTACGCCTATCTGAATGATGATGCGACTGCAAAGCACGCCACGGTCAATCTGGCCTTAAGGCTGCTTGGCGATGGAGCCGAGGATTGGCGTTTGGGCCGGGGGCTGCTTGAGCAAGACGGCAAGCTGCGGCGCTGGCTGCTGCAGCCTTCGGACGGCGGAGCTGCAACGCTAAGCCTTCGATCGCCGTTGATCCTGGATCATCGCGTGGTCAGCTTCTTGCTTGGTACGGAACTGCTTGACGGGCGACTGGCCGATTGCGTAGAGGCGAGAGAACCAGGGGACGCATCGAAGCTGGCATGGGAAGGGCTGTCGGAGGCAGAGGCAGCCGTCCGGCGTGTTGTAGACGAGTGGCCGCAGGACAGCCTGCCGGTCATCGGATTGTGGGGCGCTCGCGGCAGCGGCAAGCGCGAGCTTTGGCATCGCATCGCCGCGAGGGACGGACGGCGATTGCTAGTCGTCTCCCTCGCCGCGCTGCCGCAGGGCGAGGAGCAGCTGCGCAGCCTGCTCGGCGGCGTTGTCCGCGAGGCGCTGCTGACGGATGCGGCGATTGCGCTGGCAGAATCGGACAGCGCATGGAGGGAGCGGCTTCCGAGAGAGCTGCTTGTGTCGACGCTTCAAGCTTATGCGGCGCAAGCGCGCAATCCGCTCATTGGCTGGCTGTCGACGGAGCGCAGAGCGATCGGCGATCTTCCGCTGCCGGAGCAAGCCGCGTACTGGAGCGCGGAACTTCCGCTGCCCGCGGCTGCCGAACGCGCCATGCTGTGGCGGCGGCATGCGGCGGAGCTGGAGCGGCTGCGCGCAGCGGCGAGCGGCGGCGAAGCTGTGGCGGAGCTTGGGCGAGAGAGCGGGGAAGCGTTGGTTCGCGAGGCGATCTCGCAAGCTTCCGGTCCGCCCGATTACGCCTTGATTGGGGCGGAGCTCGCAGAGCAATTCCACCTCACGCCAGGGCAGATTTCATCGGCTTGGAAGCAGGCGATTGTCCATGCAAGCGGACGGGGGGCCTACTGGCCGGGCAAGGCCGATTTGGCGAAGGCCGCTCGAGGCCAGTTTCGCCATCGTCTGGCGCAGCATGCCGTTGCGATCGAGCCGCGCAGGGGCTGGGCGGATCTCATTCTTCCGGCGGAGTCGAAGTCGCTGCTGCAAGAGGCGTGCAGCCGTTACATCCTTCGCGAGAAGGTATTCGGGGAATGGGGCTTTGGCAGCAAGCTGTCATACGGAACGGGCGCCCATATGCTGTTCGCCGGCCCTCCCGGCACAGGGAAGACGATGGCCGCCGAGGTGGCGGCGGGAGAGCTGGGCCTTGAGCTGTACCGAGTTGATCTCTCCCGCATCGTAAGCAAGTATATCGGCGAGACGGAGCAGCGGCTTCGCGAGCTGTTCGAGGAAGCGCGGCAGAGCAGCGCCATTCTGTTCTTCGACGAGGGGGATGCGTTGTTCGGCAAGCGGACGGAAGTGAAGGACGCGCATGACCGCTACGCGAACATGGAAGCGGCGTATTTGCTTCAATTGATCGAAGCGTATGACGGCGTTACGATCCTGGCTACTAATCTGATGCAAAATCTGGATGAAGCGCTGCTGCGGCGAATGAGCGCAATCGTCAAATTTCCATTCCCGAACGCGGAGGATCGCGCAAGAATATTCGAATCGCTGCTTCCTGCCGGGGCCCCGCGCGACGAGGACCTGGATATTCCGTTTCTCGCTCAGCGCGTTGATCTGTCAGGCGGGCATATCAAAAATATCGTGCTTGCTGCCGCCTTTCTCGCGGCTGGGGAGCAGAGGCCGATCGCGATGAAGCATATGGTTCGCGCGGCGCGGGCGGAGCTTCAGAAGCTGGGCCAGATTCCGATGCGAAGCACCTTCGCGCCTTACAGCGACTAGCTCGGCTGGCGAATTCCGGCTGCAGAACAGTGACTAACTCGACTGATGCATCACGGCAGCTGTGCAGCGACTAACTTAATTAGAGAATTCCGACTGTAGAATTTGAAATTGCTGCAAATATACAGGAATTTATCCTTAACCCACTGCTTCACAGCAAAAAGATGCAGATATTTGCATCTTTAAAATCTACCTTTAAATGCAGTCGCTCATCTTCAAAAACCTCGATTAAGATTTTCTTATAAAATATCTCAGAGGTTTAAACTGCTCCAAATGGTTGGACGAATAAAATTCTGGCGTTCTTGGAGGCCTCCCTTCAACTAATGCCAGGTGGAGGGAACGTATAAATGGGAAGCTATACGATTATTGCGGATGCGGGCGCAAGCCTGCTGAGGCTTCTGCGTGAGGAGCTGGCGCCGGACATGGTGCCGCAGCAAGAGTTGATTGGCATGGCCAATCCGGCTGACAAGGGAGATTTGATCATATCGATCTACATATGCTCGGTGCGCGACAATGCGGATTCGCGGCGAAATGATATGATTGTGGAAGGCGACGTGATGAAGTATCCGCCGCGGGCGATGGACCTGGAATGTCTTATCACCGCGCACTCCACTGCCGATCGGCTGACGCGGACCTTGGATGAGCACCGTCTCCTCGGCAAGGTGGCTGAAGTGTTGTACGACAATAGCATTATGCGGGGGTCGGCGCTGGAAGGTACGTTGGCGGAGTCCGGCGCGGATCTTCGCATTACGCCGATTCAATACAGCATGGAAGAGATGATGCGTCTCTGGCAATTCGGTGATACGCCGTACAAGCTATCCCTCGCGTACCGACTCGGCCCGGTCATGCTGGACTCGAACCGCGTGAAGCCGGTCTCCCGCGTCAAGGAGAGAAGGATTACAGTGCGGGAGAAGTAACTGCGAGTGAAGTATACTCTGTAGAGTTGAAAACCAGCGCTGCAGTCGGCGAAGCCTGGGGAAGTGAACCTGTAGCGCTGGAAACCAGCGCTGTAGCCCGCGAAACACACAGAATCGGCTCTGTAGCGCTGGAAATCAGCGCTGCGGCTAGCGAAGTCCGCGTAAGCGGCCCTGTAGCGCTGAAAACCAACACTGCAGCCCGCGAAACACGCAGAATTTTCTCTGTAACGCTGAAAACCAGTGTTGCAGCTGGCGAAACGCACAGAATCGAGCCAGCAGCTCTGCGAACCTGCGCCAGCCAACTCAACCAGCCGCATAGCGATTTCGAAATTCGATAATCGCCTCCGCCGACTGCCTGTAACCGCCCGCCCGCCTCAGCGATTCACTCATAGCCATAGCTATTGTCTTGAAGGAGACGTGCCCCAACACATGATCAGCCGTTTCTCGCAGCAGCGCTGCGTTCACATCCTGCATTTGCAAGGAAACGCCTGCCCCGGAGCGGACGACTTGCCGAGCAATGACCGGCTGATCGGCACTTTGGGGAATGACAACAAGCGGCACACCGTAATAGAGGCCCTCATGTGTACTGTTCATGCCGCCATGCGTAATGAACAATCGAGCGTGGGACAGTACTTCCATCTGCGGAACATAATGTTCAACGATGAAGTTTCCGGTAATTTTTCCCAGCTCATTAAGCTGCGTTCTCGAACCGACCGACATGACGACGATATGCTCCGTATCCCCGAACGCCTCGAAGCATTCCTTATAGAAGGCGACCGCTTGATTGAACACCGTGCCGAGCGTTAAATAGATGACGCTCTTCCCTTCCAGTACAGTAAAATCAAAGCTCGTCTGCGCTGCTCGTGGCGCAATTGAAGGACCGACGAATTTGCAAGAATCGTCGAATGAATCACCTTCCGGCTGAAAATCCTTAACCGTATAAACAATCGTCAGCGGAGCGGGATTGCAGAATACCTCATAAGGAGAAGGAAGCTCCACGCCATAATACTCTTTCACCTTTGTCGCCAAGCTATGATACTGACCCTTAATCCGATTAAGCTCTTCAGCAGGTACCTTGGCATTAAGCGCCTTCAGCGTCGCATCGATGCTTATGAATAGGCATGTGGCAATACCGGCAGCTGTGAGAGCAGCAGAGCAACAAGAAGGACGATTAACCTCGCTGCCATATAGTTGCCCTATGCAACCTTCCTGAAGGTGGAGACGTATAAGGGGTTATACCCTTGAAGGAGTGATGAAGAATGAGCGGAAATGGATGCGTGAAATGCGGATGTCAGGATGCCAGCACGAAGGAGGTTGCCATGACAGGCACCGGTCTCTCCAAAATGTTCGATATTCAAAACAATCAGTTTGTCGTCGTTTCTTGCGATAATTGCGGCTATTCGGAATTTTACAATAAACAAGCTTCGGCAGGCTCGAACATCCTTGATTTCTTCTTCGGCTAGAGGGAGCAGCAAGCTTGACAGGCAATCGTAATGACGGACTTTTCTCATAGTAATGCCTATTCAGGCATTGGCGAGGAGTCCGTTTTTTTGTGAACAGCCTCGTTATACTCTGCGATGCGGACCTTACTGCGAGGACTTGGCCTGATCTGCTGGAACATTATATTGATATCACATTGGGATCGAATCGCCATTACGTTTATATGGATCCATATTGCGCTCGGCGCAGGTCTGATGATTATACCGTGTTTAGGATTCTTGCGATTTGCCTGAAAGAGATAACATACTTGCAACAAAGAACAGAGCTGCACGTCGTCATTGATGACTGTGCAGCTCTGTTCTTATTCATAGGAGCCTTATCTCTTCGAGCTCACTTTGGCTTTGTTCCTCGTGTTGGCCGATTGGGCTTTGCCGTTCTCCTGGGCATTCAACTGAGCGATCAGCTTATCGCCCTCGACATCAAGGTTCGGCAGCAGACGGTCGAGCCATCTTGGTATGCGCCAAGCATGATCGCCGAAGGCGGCCATAACGGCGGGAACGAGCGCCATGCGGACGATGAAGGCGTCGATGAGAATGCCGATGGCCAGCGCGAAGCCGATCTGCTTCAGCATAATGTCCTCGGTCAGCACGAAGCCGGCAAAGACCGATACCATGATGACCGCAGCCGCCACTACGACCCGACTCGATTGCTGGTAGCCGTCGATGACGCTGTCCGTGCCGTGATGGCCGTGCACATAGGATTCGCGCATCGAGCTGACCAGGAACACCTGGTAATCCATCGCGAGACCGTACAGGATTCCGGTTACCATGATCGGCATGAAGCTGAGCAGCGGGCCGCCAGTATCGAAGCCGAGCAGCTCATGCAGCCACCCCCATTGGAACACGGCCGTGGAGATGCCGAAGGTGGCCAGAATGCTGAGTAGGAAGCCGACAGTGGCTTTGACAGGAACGATAATCGATCGGAAGACAAGCAGCAGAATGAGGATCGACAAAATGCCGATAATGCCGACATAAACCGGGAATGCTTCCGCAAGCTTCGCCGACATGTCGATGTTGATGGCGGTGAAGCCGGTCACGCCAAGCTTAAGACCGCTCTCTTGAAGCATGCTCGAATCGGAATCGCGCAAGTCTTGCACCAGGTTCTTCGTTTCGTCATCCGTCGGTCCTGAATTCGGAATCAAGCTGATAATTGCGATGTCGCCCGATTCGTTCATGCCCATCGGAGTGACGAGGGACACATCCTCATGGACCTGAAGCTTTCCGACCAGGCTAGTCAGCGCTTCATTGGAAATTGCGCCGCCTTCATTCGCAGGCTCCGCTACCAATAACAGCGGCGCGTTGTAGCCCTCGCCGAAGCCCTTCTTGATCGCTTCGAAGCTCTGTCTGGCCGGCGTGTCGAGATTCGCGGTGTCGCCGGACGGAATGCCCATCCTCATATCCAGAACAGGCATCGCAACTGCGCCCAAAATAACAATGACGCCGACGATTACAGGCCAGCGCCGTTTCACTACGCCGCTTGCCCAGTTATGGGCCGCGCCGCGGTTCGCTTTACGCGCTTGCTCCTTGCTCTTCGCGCGCGCTTTGTCCGAGCAGATGCGCTCGCCGACCAGGCCGAGAATGGCGGGCAGCAAGGTTAACGCGATCAGCACGTTGACGAATACGCTCGCGGCGGCGACGAGCGCCATCGTCGACAGGAAGGCGATGCCGATGACAAGCATGCCGCAGAGCGCGATGATGACCGTAAGCCCCGCGAAGAAGACGGCGCTGCCGGCCGTGCCGACCGCGCGGCTTGCCGCTTCGCGTGCGCTGAGTCCTTGATCCATCATGATGCGCCGCTGGCGGTTCACGATGAAGAGGGAGTAGTCGATGCCGACGGCAAGGCCGACCATCAGCGCCAGAGCGGGCGTAATATCCGTCATCGGAATGAATTTCGAGAACGCGTAAGCGCCGCCTACACTGATGCCTACTCCGAGAAGGGCGGTGATGAGCGGCAAGCCTGCGGCCACTACTGAGCCCAGCGTGATCACAAGCACGACGGCGGCAATTACGATGCCGATGCCTTCGGTGGCGCCGACCGCAGGCTTCGATACGAAGGTGTCGCTCGGCAATGCCTTAATGCCGGTTCCGCTGTTTTCCACGGCGGTCAAGGAATCAAGAATCGAATCGATGACCTCTTGCGGCACCGACATCTGCTGAACGGTGAATTGGAACTGGAACAGGGCGATGCTTCCATCAGAGGACAGCATTACGCCTGGAACAGGAGCGCCGTCCGCCATGAGCGGGCCGTAAGGCAGCCGGGAGGAAGCTGCCGCCAGTTCGCTGGCTCCGGCATCAGCCTGCGCGGCTTCGTTACCGGATGCGCCGCCTTGAGCCTCGGAATTTCCAGAAGTCCCGGCAGAGGAGTCGGCAGCTTCCGAGACAGCAGCGCCGTCATCCGTCGCAGCATCCGCCGAACCGCCCGCAGCAGCGCCGGCTGCCGCTGCCAAATCGGCAGGATTAATGACATATTCCTGATCGTAGATTGCGCCAATCGTATTCATTAACACCGTTAATCGATCCGGTGTGTCGAGACGTTCTCCTGCGGGAGCCGTGAATACGACGCTGGCTTGTCCTCCGGCGGCTGCCGGCAGCTCTTCGGCCAATTGATCGAGCACCTTCTGCGATTCCGTGCCTTCGATCTTCATCTCCGAGGAGACATGAATGCCGTTAATGCCGAGAACGCCAAGGACAATGCCAAGAATGACGATCCACGAGGCAATGAACTGCCAAGGCTTGTTGAAGGCTGTTTTCCCTATTTTGTACAGGAATGTAGACATAATCGTATGGCTCTCCTTTATCTCTATAGATTTGTTGGCCGACTATCCCGTTAGCTCATGTTCTATGTACAGAAAACCCATTGCGCAAATGCTCGAAGAGGTCATCCCAATAGTGCTCCAAGGTCATGCTGTCAGCGGCATGCTCTTCAACCGTTTCTGTCTTTTCATCCTCGGCGGAATGGGGGAGCTGAACGCTTCCGTCGAGCAGGGGCAAAGCAGCGCCATAGACCGCGCCGGCCAGCTGTTGCAGATATCTCGCCGGGTAATCCGAACCGAACATCTGGCTGAGCAGCTCTTGAAAAATCAACTGATGCTGGTGCAGTACGCTGAGCAGGTAGGGCTCAATGGTTGGATAGCGCTTCGACAATCGCATGAGGTCACGCATCTTGATCAGGAATATCGTCACCAGCTTCATCCGCAGCAGATGGGACAGCAAATCCAGCGGCGTAGCGCTGTCCGGCAAGTTCGCGATGAGCTGCTCCGCCTCTTCCTTATGCTTGAACACGGCTGCCGATTTCGCTACCGCTTCTTCCTTGCATGAGAAGTAGTTGGCGAAGGTTCGTCTGGCATAGCCCGCCCGCTGCACGATATCTTCCACCGTGAATCCGTCCAAGCCGCGCTCCATCGTCAGCTCGTATGCCGCTTCGGCTAGCGCGTCAGCGGTTGCTTCTCGTTTGATGTCTCGCAAGCTGTGTTTGTTCATTGCCATTGTATTCAGGCCTCCCTTCTCATAAGTAATATTATTGCCCAAAGTGCAAAAATGCACAATGAGCAAACTTTGACGATATCATGACGAAATGATTGTACCGACATCTGCCAAGTCGGAATACGCCGCGTTGCGCATCCCATCGTATGAATAAATGATTTGCGAGAAACTTGTGCGTAAGTTTGTGCACAAGTTGTGTTTAATATGTTGATAAGTTTTACGTTGTGTATAATTTCCGTTTAATTGTGCATAAGTAGTACCTGATTGTGTGCAGTTAGTGTGAAATTGTTTATAAGTTGTTCATAA
Source organism: Paenibacillus sp. HB172176 (assembly GCF_011947265.1). Lineage (GTDB taxonomy): Bacteria > Bacillota > Bacilli > Paenibacillales > Paenibacillaceae > Pristimantibacillus. Next base: position 115,526 of record NZ_JAATHD010000018.1, on the reverse strand, counting down.
CGATGGCTGCGGCAGCGGCGGGCATATCGTTCCAGCCGGCAAACTGACGCGGATGCAAGCGGCTGTGGGATCTATCGCTTGTAGTCATGAATTACCCATAGCATTATTTTTAGGATAAATGGGTTGAATGCTGTTGACAGGATCGCTACTACGTGTTACTTTATAGAGGTAATAAGTGACAGTGAATACAAGTGATACTGAATACCAGTGATACAGAATAGCAAGGAGTGATTGAACTGGAAAATTTAACGGAAATGCTCAAAGGCGTGCTTGAGGGCTGCGTGCTTGAAATTATAAGCCGGAAAGAAACATACGGCTACGAAATCACGCGTCAGCTGAACGCACTCGGCTTTGCAGATGTTGTAGAGGGGACGGTGTACACCATCCTGATCCGGCTTGAGAAGAACAAGCTGGTTGAGATTACCAAGAAGCCGTCCGACATGGGACCGCCGCGCAAGTTTTTCTCGATCAATGACGCGGGGCGCGAGGTGCTGCAGAAGTTCTGGGGAAAATGGGAGTTTGTATCATCCAAAATGAATGAGTTAAAGGAGAGAGCGCAATGAATTTTTGGGATAAAATCACCGGAAACGACATGACGAAAGAATTTAAGGAGTTTGGATCGAGGGTCAAGAAGCTGCCCTCCGATTATCAAGCGGCATGGGAACAAGTGAATGGTACTCTCTGGACATATTCCGACTTCAGCGGCCGCAACCTGATGCCGATTCTTGACGGCGTGCTCGGCTTGCTCGAGCAATCGGCGGCGGACGGTCAGAGCGCCCATGAGGTGCTCGGCGACGATATCCAAGGCTTCTGCGCGGCACTGGCTGGCGAAGAGGGCGCAAAGTCTTACCGCGACAAATGGCGTCAGCAGCTCAATCAAAATATTGCAAAAAAATTAGGCAAATAGGAGGAAGGTACAATGAGAATTCAAGATATGATCGAGGGCAAAAAAGAATGGCGTGCGCATGTGAAGCGAGTCAAAGCGCTTCCGCAGGATTATCAGTTTGTTTATAAGGAAATTCAAAAATATCTCTTCAAGGTCGGTCCTGTCGAACTAACCGAAGGAACGGGCTTGCTTTCGGGGATTGTCGATCTGTTCGAGGAGGGCGCGGCTTCGGGGAAAGGCGTGCTCGAGGTGACGGGCAATGACGTGGCGGCTTTCAGCGACGATCTCATCAAGGATTCGAAAACGTACGGGGACGTCTATCAAGAATCGGTAAACCAAAAAGTGAACGAGGCCGTTAAAAAGGCCGCGGATAAATTAAAGTAAGAGGGGGATGCCAGGATGGGAAACGCTATTGAAGTAAAGGGCCTGCGAAAGTCTTTCAAGGATGCGGAAGTCTTAAAGGGCGTTGACTTTGAAGTGAAGCGAGGCGAGATATTCGCCTTGCTCGGCTCCAACGGCGCGGGCAAGACGACCCTTGTCAGAATCCTGACCACGTTGCTGAGTCAGGACGGAGGCGCCGCCTCCATCAACGGAATTGACGTCGCGTCAAAACCGGAGAAGGTGCGGAAGGAGATTAGTCTGACGGGGCAATTTGCCGCTGTGGACGAGATTTTGACGGGACGGGAAAATCTGATCATGATTGCCAAACTGCGGCATCTTAAAAATCCGCGTCAGGTCGCAGATGATTTGCTGACTCGATTCAGCTTGAACGATGCCGCTGACCGCAAAGCGTCCGACTATTCGGGAGGCATGCGCCGCAGGCTCGACATTGCGATGAGCCTGATTGGCAATCCCCAGCTTATCTTCCTTGACGAGCCGACCACAGGCCTCGACCCCGAGGCGCGAATAGAGACTTGGAAGGTTGTCAAGGAGTTGTCGGATGGCGGCACAACGGTATTCCTTACCACGCAATATTTGGAAGAGGCTGAGCAGCTTGCCGATCGAATTGCGATCCTGCACAAGGGCAGGATCATTGCGAATGGCACGCTCGCCGAACTGAAGAAGCTATTCCCTGCCGCAAAAACGGAGTATGTGGAAAAGCAGCCTTCATTAGAGGAAATCTTCCTCGCAATCATTGGAAAACAGGAGGGAAATAACAATGAATGAACATTTTTTCAGCGATATGAGCGTGATGCTCGGACGCTCCATGCGCCATATTATGCGAAGCATGGACACCATCTTCACGGTATGCATCACCCCAATTGCCATGATGCTGCTGTTCGTTTATGTGTTTGGCGGCGCGATTCAAAGCGGCACGGATAATTATGTGAATTATCTCCTGCCTGGCATTCTGCTGATTGCGATCGCAAGCGGCATCGCCTATACGTCTTACCGTCTGTTTCTGGATAAGCAGAAGGGCATCATCGAGCGATTCCACTCCATGCCGATTTCTCGTTCCGCCGTGCTATGGGGACATGTGCTCACCTCGCTGGTATCCAACGCCATCTCCCTTGTCATCATCATTGCCGTAGCGCTTATTATGGGCTTTCGATCGTCGGCGGGAGTACTGCCCTGGCTTGCTGTAGCCGGCATACTCATCCTGTTCACTCTGGCGCTCACTTGGGTCGCAACGATTGCCGGACTTTCCGCGAAATCGGTGGAAGGAGCCAGCGCGTTCTCCTATCCGCTCATCTTCCTTCCGTTCATCAGCTCGGCCTTCGTGCCGACGGACTCCATGCCTTCAGTCGTGCGCGCCTTCGCCGACAACCAGCCGGTGACCTCTATCGTCGAAACGATCCGCGCTCTCTTGTCGAACCAGCCAGTAGGCAATGATATCTGGGTTGCTCTTGCGTGGTGCGTAGGAATACTAATTGTCGCGTATCTATTCGCGGTTCGCGCTTATAGACGGAAAGCGGCTTAATATTTGATGGCAATAAAAAGGTAAGGAATAGTGATAAACAGGGAGCAGACCTTCGCGAGGCTTGTTCCCCTTTTTGTTGGAACTAAAGCTTTCTCGCTTTGATGACAAAGGTGACGGGGAGCACCCTTGCTTTTCTGGCAAACCCGTCGTTATCGTCGCGCGACTGCATCATGTCTTCATCCGATTCCTCGACCAACTGCTCAATAACAAATCCCGCTTTTGCCAGCGCATTCACATAGGTGGACAGCTTGCGGTCCGACAAAGCGATCTCGCCTTCGCCAAGAGAGACTGAATACCAGGATTCGTCGAAGTAGCTTCTTTTGAAAAGGAGCCTGTCCTCTTCTGCAGCAACGCATTTGTGGATAGGATGAGACCAGCTGAAAATAAAGACGCCATCTATCTTCAGATAAGAGGCAATTCGGCCGAAAGTGCCCTCAAGGTCGGTGGTCCAGCCAATGGCGTAAATCGAATAAACAAAGTCAAAATAATCCTCGGGTACGCCGCATTCCTCTTCCATGGGAGAACAAATTAAACTACGTGTTAACTGTCCGGTCTGAATGGTCTGGTGAAGGAAATAATCGCGCAATCTATGCTGCAGCTGTTGAGGTGCGAGCATGAAGATGTTATTTGATTGTATTTTATATGGCGTATTCACATGCTTAACTGTGGCTTATTTTCACTTGTTTTATAGACTTTACGGTCATATTGAATATCTACAATCCCCGGAATGGTATGAAACGATTTTCATTCGATTGGCATGTCTCATCTTGATCTACTTAGTAGTATCCTTTTTTTTCTTCCGCCTTCGGAGATAAAGTCATATTCGAAAATATCAACTCCATAATCCGAAACCGCTCTCTAGCGAATTTCTGACAGTCTTCTAGACTGGAACAATGCAGAGGCAATTGATTGTTGCCGCTCGAAATGTTACCGTTGGACGATTCATTCGACGATCAATCAATAAATTTCTGCTATGACTTGGATAAATTTATGCGAAAGTGCAACCTTCTTGGCGAAATAGGCGTATAGTAATGTTGTATTGTGCAATTATATTTTAAAGGAGGTTAATCGTGTGAAGAAAGGAATTATCGCGTGTGTTGCCGGTGCGTCGTTGCTGCTCGGCTCGAGCGCCGGTGTATATGCCGGTGCCAATCTGGAGGATATCAGCGCTTATCTGAATCATAGCTTGAAGGTGAAGCTGAACGGAGATACTCTCGACCTGACGAATGAGAAGGGCGGGACTGTGCTCCCGATTACTTACGAGGGAACGACCTATCTCCCGGTTCGCGCGATCTCGGATGCTCTTGACGTAGCGGTGGATTTCGACGAGGAAGGGTACGCGGTGCTGCTCGGCGAGAAGAACGAAGGCATTCCGCTCTACAAGGATTTCGACAGCATGTACCATACCAAGGATCCGGACAAGACGGTGTACAAGGGTCATGACTACAAGGAAGTCTACCTGGACGACGGCGACGGCAACCGCGGCAGCGGCTTTATTCTTCGCCCAGAGGGCGAATACCAGACCCTGTATCTCCAGATTGCGGCCATTAACGAGGATATTGGCGAATTGTCGATTGAGGACTCGGATAAGGATATCGAGCTGAAAACCACAAAGGTGGCTTCGGATGACGGTCTCGTCACAGTCAAGGTCGACATTGGCGGCGTGGATACGGTTTACGTGAACGCTGAAGTGAAGGATGGCGGCTTCGTCTTCATTCCGCTGACAACTTCGTATTATAAGTAATTTGAAAGGTTGAACAAGCCATTTCCGGCAAGCTCCGTACGCGATTCAATCGCAGCGGGGCTTGTTTTTGTTCCAAGATATAAATGATATGACAGTCAATGTTTCTGGCTTGACGCGGCGAATCCTCAACATTAATGAAGAAAGCGGATAAACGATATGTGTTATAATTCAAGTGAATTGGTGATTAACGAGGTGAATGCCGTGTCTCATCCGGATGGAAAGACGACTCACACCTTTCATGATTGGTTGTCGTGGGACGGTGCTTGGGAATTAATTAATGGTAAAGCTTATAATATGACTCCTGCCCCAAACTCCTTGCATCAATTCATTGTAGGAGAGTTGCAGTTCGCACTGAGAAACTATTTTCAGAATAAGAGTGGCTATATCTTCACGGCTCCGTTCGACGTATTCTTCAGTGAAAGCAATCAATACGACAAGCCCGATCATGTTACGCAGCCGGATTTGTCCGTGGTATGCGCTAAGGATCAAATTTCTAAGAACGGATGTCATGGTGCGCCACAGATGATTGTTGAGGTATTATCGCCTTCAACTGCATTGAAGGATTTCAATGAGAAATTCAATCTTTATCAGAAATTCGGCGTGCAGGAATACTGGATCGTTGATCCAGGCAATCGAACGGTTCATGTGTATGCACTGCAGGACGGGGCTTATGAGGTGCGAGAACTCTTCACAGAACAGGATACGATTCAATCTGTTGTATTTGAAGCATTTCGGGTGCCTATGACCGGTTTGTTTCAACTATAATGACAATAGGGTAATTTACAACGAGTGAGGACGACTGCGGTCGTCTTTTTGTTTCTCGATAATCGCTCGTACTAGCAGGCACTAAGGAGGGATCTTATTTTGCTTAGAAAGCTCGGTTTAATTGCAATTGCGGCAATGGTGGCTATTATTGTCGCGGGATGCAGGGGAGAGTCGAATAACGCTTCTAATCATAGCGGGAATACGGCCGGCGGGAATGCAAACGAGATGAATGAGGCGCAGACGACTGGGAATGAGCAGCCAGAAGGCCAGCCTGATCCTACTGCATCCATGTCGAGTAATAATGATGGGCAAGGTGACGCGGCAGAATCGGATCAAGATTCGGAACCAGAGCCAGAACAGGAGCCGTATCAGGTGATAGCGGAGGGGCTTAAGATTCCGTGGTCCATCGCATTCGCAGGAGACACGATTTATCTTAGCGAGCGCGAAGGCGATATTGTGGAGCTGAAAGACGAGAAGTTGGAGCGGCAAAAGGTCAACCTGAGCAAGGCCGTGCATCATGAAGGCGAAGGAGGCTTTCTTGGCTTGCTGCTCGCGCAGGATTTCAACGAATCGGGGCTCGCGTATGCCTACCATACGTATGCGGAGAATGGAGCGACGAAGAATCGCGTGGTGCTGCTTAAGCAAAGCGGATCGGCTTGGGAGGAGCAGCGCGCCTTGCTGGAGGATATTCCCGGCGATCTCTATCACAACGGCGGCAGGCTGGCCTTCGGCCCGGATGATATGCTGTATGTGACGACAGGAGACGCGACAGAGGGGGGACATGCGCAGGACAAGGACAGCTTGGGGGGCAAAATATTGCGAATGACGCCGGATGGAGATATTCCGCCAGATAATCCATTCGAGAATTCCTACGTCTATTCTTACGGCCATCGCAATCCGCAAGGGCTGGCCTGGACTGCTGACGGAGTCATGTACAGCACCGAGCATGGCCCCTCCGGCAATGTCGGAGGCCATGACGAGATTAATCGTATCGAGCCCGGCGGCAATTACGGCTGGCCGGATGTTATTGGCGATCAGAAGCTGAAAGGGACGATCGCGCCGCTCTATCATACCGGCGACGAAGCGATAGCTCCGTCGGGAACGATCATCGACGAGGAAGGCCGGCTCATTATTGCCGCGTTGAAGGGGGAGGCTATCTACCGTTATACGCCTTCGACGGGGGAGATGGAGAAGCTTCACGACGGCGAGGGACGAATTCGCGATGTGAAGCTGAAGGAAGGTTTGCTTTATTTTATTACGAATAATCGGGATGGAAGAGGACAGCCGGGCGAGACGGATGATCGGTTGGTGGCGATAAAGCTGTGAAACCTTGGAGCTATGAAACTGGCTATAATAGAGTTAATTTTTGGAGGGGAGATGAATTCTGCTTGAAGGCCGTGGTGCTGGATTTGGACGGAACATTATTGAATGGGGACAAGCAAGTGTCCGAGCGAAATTCGGCTGCGGTGTTATCCTGTTATCGCAAAGGGATGAAGGTGATTATCGCTACGGCAAGGCCTCCGAGATCGGTGAAGTCGATGCTGCCTGAGGAGCTGCTTGCCGTGTGTTCCTTTGTCTATTACAATGGCGCCTTGCTTGTTGATCCAGCGCTGGACCTCGAGGAGCATCATCCAATCGAGATGTCGACGACGGAGGAGGTGCTGACATTCTGTTCGGACAATCTGCCTGAGGCATGTGTTAGCATTGAGGTCAACGATACTTGGTATTCGAATCGCGAGCAGGGTGACGCTATGTTCAATCATCCGTTATTTAAGCCGATTGTGTGCTCATGGGAGGAACTCCGGAAGGTTGCCGCTACCAAAATATTAATCTCTCAATTCGCGGATCCCGAGCAGCTTCGCGCGTTATTCCAGGATAAGCTTCAATTCGTATTGACGGACGGCGGCCAACTCATACAGCTTATGAATAAATCCGTCACCAAGGCGGTCGGTGTGCTCAGCTTGCTTCGCCATTATGGGGTGGAGGCAACGGATGCCATCGTGTTCGGCGACGATTACAATGATTTGGAGCTGTTTCGAATGTCCGCGTATGCGGTTGCAATGGGGAATGCGGTGGATGAATTGAAGGCATTGGCGAATGAGATAACGGATAGCAATGACCGGGACGGAGTTGCTCAGGTGTTGGAGGGAATTTGAGGGGAATTTCCTGATAAAATGTAGCACATTAAAGAGGAACGGCAGAGGCCGTTCCTTCTTCAATTGCGGACATGTGTCAATATAAGTAGAACTATTGTTTTTGTTTTTCACAGACCTATTGCTGCGAGAACAAATCAATCTTGGGATCGCTGTTGTTCCCAACTTTGGCTGTCAAGCCTGAGGTAGTCGATTGCTTGCACTGTCCGCGCTTTATTGTTCTGAAATCGAGAGAGTCTGCGTATTCATCACCGTCGCTAGCAAAGCGCAAACTTCTGCGCGAGTTGCGGTTTCCAACGGAGAGAAGCGGTTGCCGCCTCTCCCTCTTATGATATTGCTTTGTGCCAATGCGGCGATTGCCGGACTTGCCCATGCGGGAATCTGATCCTCATCCTCGAAGCGGGGAGAGGATGAGGGCTCGCTGTTCATGGGCATGTCGAGCACGCGTGCAATGACGACAGACAGCTCCGCGCGAGATACGGCTCGGCTTGCGCGGAAGCTGCCGTCCTCGTAGCCAGAGAGCCACCCGGCCGCTTGCGCCGCGGCGACATGAGGCTTCGCCCATGAGGGTATATCTGCTTCGTCGGTGAATACGGCAGAGGCGCGGGTTTTGGCGTCGCCAGTCGTATAGCTGTCCGAGTCATCCACTGTGTCACTGCCGGAAGCTTTCTCCTGCTTGGTGTCAGGCTCATTGACCGATGCGTCTAAGTCTAAGTTGAGATCGAACGCCCGTGTCAGCAGCACGGCGAGTTCGGCTCGCGTAACCATGCGATCCGGCCGGAAGGTGCCGTCTTCATAGCCGGTTGCCCAGCCTTGACGAACGGCTTCATAGATGACGGATTCGGCCCAATGACCTGAAATATCTGTAAGAGGAAGGCTTCCGGCGCTTGCCGGAAGAATTGTCGTAACGTCGGTTGTTAGATCCAGCCGTTCCAGCTTGGAATCGACCAGCGCTGCGTTGTCGAAGACGATGGCGGCGTCTCCGCCTCTTGTTCGAACGAAGGTCAGGACGGCAAGCTTTTGACTGCCGGACTCCCCAGAAACATTTCCTGTTTTGGTATAAACCAGCTTTATGTTATTCCCCTCGATTTGAGGCTGGAGAGAGAATCCCCGCTCCGGCATGTCTGACGAAATTAACTGTAATCTGGAGCTGTCCAATTCCAGGTTGAGCTCATAAGCATACACATCCTCCAGCTTGTCTCCCCATATCGTGACTTCCAGACTGCCATTTGTCTCTTCCCACGTCATCCGAATTTGGGCTGCCTCATTGGTTGATGCTTGGCTGGATGACGGCGGGGCTTGCGCGGAAGCTCCAAGGACTGATGCATAACTGCTGGCCGTTGCGCCGGCTGAGGAAGCCGATGCCGATGCGGATACAGGCAGGCTGGCAATTAGGATAAACGCAGCTAGCAGGCATAGTGAGGCCGATTTCTGCTTTTTTATAATCATGTTCGAGAAACTCCTTCTCTGGTGCGAATTTTGCATATTTAACAAAAAATGAGAGGCTGTCGATTAACTGTGAATCACCAACTTGTAGAACACCTCAGCCGGTACCGCTTTTGAAGCTGCAGCGCTGGAAATCAGAGCTAGAGCGCCAGCCGGAGCGTCGTCCGAATCTGCAGCCCAGTCCACAGTTGCTTGACAACCTTAATGATCGCGTTCCAGGCCATCTGACTGTGGGGAAGAGGCGACGAGCTGCCTTCCAACTGCCGCCTCTTCAAAGAAGTAATGGATGGAACCCATATTGCGGTTGCTCAGAACGAATGTCTCGGCGCTTGCGCAATTATTCGGCCAGCCAATCCGCGACAATCATGCGAGCGACTGCGGCCAGCTCGACAATCGTGATTTCTCCGTTTCCGAATAGATCAGCCTTCTCGACGTTGCTCCAATCCGCATCATCCGCCGTTGTTTCGTAGTAGGAGGCGATGAGCGACAGATCTCGAATGGTGACGGAGGTCTGGCCCGGAATGAGCGTTATAATCTTGGCTTTGAACTCGCTGACGGCATCGTTCAGCGCAGTGCGCGCGTTATCGATGTCGGCTTGCGAGACAGCGCCGCTGTTCATGACGGCCTCAGCCATCTGAACGGCACTCTCAAGCGCATTGATCGCAGCCTCTGGATATTGACCGATCTTGTCGCCTGCAACGGCAGCGTCAAGCTTGGCAACGGCGTTCTGCAGCGCAGCGGATAACGCCGATTTGTCAGTCGCAGGCAGCGGGATAACGCTGCTCTGAAAGGTTGCCCGCGCCGCTTGCAAGGCTGCCAGCGCGGCATCGATATCCGCTTGCCGCAGGCTTCCGTCTTGCGCGGCCGATGTCGCAGCGGCGATCGCGCCTTCGAAAGCCGCAATGGCGCCTGCCGGATATTGTCCCGGCTGCGAGCCTGGAGCCGCGCCCGCCAACAAGGCTTCGGCAGCGTCAATGGCTGCTTCCAGCGCTGAAGCATCCGCCAGCCTTACGTCTATATCGATAGAGGCGTTAGATGTGTCTGCTTCCAGAAGCTCGCCGCCCGAAGAAACATGCAGGCTTGCGATCTGAACTGCGGCGCTGCCTGCAGCAGCATCGGCCTTCACTGCGCCGTGCAGCTCGAGCAATCCGCCTTCCGCGATATCCTCCTCGGAGGTGCGGGCAAGCATGAGCATCAGCTCGCCATCCTCCGGCTTGATGCCGCTGGCCAGCAATTGGAAGCCGCTTTGGAGCAAGGTGACGGCTCCTGCAGCTAATTCCAGTTGGCCTTCCCCATTGTCGGCGGAAGCGAACTCAAGCTTGGAAGGATCATACTGGACGATGGCCTCCACGATGGCTGCGCCGCTTACAGCCGTTTGACTGATGCCAACGGATAGATCGACTGTCTGCCCGATTACGCCTGATGCAGGTCCTGCAAGAGAGGCTGTCGGCAAATGTTCAGGATCTGTTTCGCCGCCGTCGCTTCCAGCCGGCGTCGTTACCGAGACGACAGGGGATTCCGGCGATATGGCCTGATTATGAACCGCAACGATTTTGTAATCGTAAGTGGTGTCTGTCTCGAGATCCGCATCGGTGTAGGACAGCCCGTCGTAGCCCGAAGGACTGATCCAAACATAGCCGCCGCTATCGCCGGAAGCTCTGTATACCCGGTATTCCGCTGCTCCCGGAACCGCATCCCATGTCACATTCGCGCTAGTGTCAGACTGCAGATTCGCTTGGACGTTCAACGGAGCGATTAATGTATAAGAAACGCGCACATCATCCATCGTCGTTGTGCTGGCATTGCCGCCGATGGAGGAAGAGAACTTATCGACCGTTCCGACTCCGGAATAGCGATAATTCCATTGCGATCCTAGCAATTGTCCGTTGACATACACATCGAACTTGCGGGTCGACGTGTTCACAATAACCTTTAATTGATAAGGGACGCCGTTCGGAGCGGAGGTCAGGATATCCGTTTTGCTGCCTCCGTTGTATCCCCAAATCTTGCCGTTCTGCATGACGATATGAACGGCTGAGCTGTTCGAGCTCATGCTGCTGTCCGCCAGAATAAGAGCATTCTTCCAATTGTTGTTGAAGGTTGTCATGGTGGCTTCCGCCGTCACCATACTGCCCTGCGGCGCTTGGAACAGCGCGTAAGCCTCTGCCGCGCCTTCGGTAGAAGCGGTTGCAATGCGAACCTGCTTGCCGCCCTCCGACGCATCGGCAGCCTCTACCGTCACCGTGTTGACGGTGACGCCGGCATTATTGCTCATCCAGCCGTTCTGACCGCCGAGATCTCCTTCATTCATGCTGTCGAAGCTTTCCTCAATCAAATAGGCAGGAAGCCCGAACAAGGATGGGACAGAGGCTGACGGCGCGGAAAGCCCGCCCGCATTCTTGGCGGCTACCTGATAGTAATAGTTGATGCCGCTAACAATCGTAGTATCCGTGTATACAGTGTCCGTGACCGCCATACCATCATTTAATGGCGTGAAGGGTCCTTCCTTCGACTCTGATCTCGCAACAATATAGCCCGAAGCGCCTTCCGCCGCCTGCCAACTGAGCGTCACCGCGTCTTGGGACACATCCTCCGTTTGAAGCCCGCCCGGTGCAGCAGGGACGGTCCAGGCCGACAAAACCTCCGAATCTGGGGACAAGCCCAACGCATTCAGCGCCGCAACCTTATACCAATAATTCGTGCCGCTGCTCAGGCCTGAATCCGTGAACGAGACAGCGCCCGGGGAAAGCTCGCGAATGGACACATAATCTCCTGTTGCCGCTTCCGCCCGATACAATCGATAGTCCTCCGCGCCATCCACGGCATCCCAGCTCAGCGTAATGGAATGGTCGGTAACCTCGCTTGCCGCGAGTCCCGTCGGAGTGTCCGGTCCGCTGGCCGGCGCCCCGAGAGGAGCGAACCGCACTTTGAAGCTTTGTCCCCCGGCTCCGTTCACGTTAATGGACAGCGTTGTTTCGTCTCCATTCTGCCCTACACTTATGCCGGAATCGAGATAGACAGGCTGTCCCAGCTCCATATCGAGGCTGAGCTCGATCGTTCCCGTGTTCGCCATCGTCGGATCCGTCACCGAAAATTCCGATCCCGTGTCATCCGTACGCATCATGACAGAAGCCTTCTTGTTGCTGGTCACGCCTGCGACCGTCTTGACCCCATCCTGCCAGAAGTTAATGCCCGTCACGCCAAGCCCGTTTTCCCTTACGGCTTGCGCATCGGCGCTGTTCTCCAGGATTTCGATATCAGAGGCTGACGCATAGCTTTCCACCTCGGAGGCGGATTTGCCCGGCAGCAGCACATAGGCGTACGAGCCGTCGCTCGGAGCCGTGCCGTGATCGAAGCGCAAGCTCAAATAATTGCGGGTTTGATCGACGAAATAATCCGGGTCTTTGACACTATCCGTAAAATAATGATTAATGCTGTTCCAATTTGCGGTGCGCGCTTCTCTTAATCCTTCCAAATTCGCTCCGCCCGGGAAATAGTAGCCCACATCGGAGCCGGGCACATTGCCCTGGAGATGCGCCCATGCGACATCCGTCAACGAGTCCGACCAGCCGAGCGCCGAGGATTGCTCCACGCCGTCCACGGTCAACGTGTTGCTTCCGTCCTCGTTCAGCTTCCGGTTCTCGACAATCGTCTCGACAGGATTGGCCGCATCCGTCGATTCAATATCCGCGCCGAGACTGACGATCTCGTCGTCGAACATGAACCAGGATTTTCGGGCGGACAGGGAGGAGGTCTGCTCGACCAGATGCATGCCGGTCACGCCGTACAGACCGTCTACCTCCGTGCCGCCGACCCAGTTCGAGCCGTTCTTCAAATGCGGCGGGGTCTCGCTGCCTTGCACGACGGTGGTGCCCGGAAGCCGATGGCTGTCCACGGTCGGCCAGAAGCTGTCCTGGAATTGGGCGAGATCCGCGTTATACAGATAGGTCATTCCCGCCCCCGTGTTCCAGCCCTTCTCGTTCTCGTTGTTGATCAGCTCATAGTTGGCAATCTTGTCCGAATACATGGAGATGCCGAAGGCGAAGCCGGGTCTTCGGTGCACGGCTCTCGCCATGCTCGGATATTGCTTGTTCAGCACGAGCTCGCCGCGCGGCGCGATGGACGAATCATCCATGATCGCTTTCGTCTGCGCGACAAGCTGGATGGAGCCGAGCGAATCGTATGGAGTTGGCGAAGTGGCCTCGCTCATCCATTGCTTGACCATCGATTTGTACGCGGAGGCATCGTTCGCATCGGGAGCGGAATAGGCGAGCCTCACCACCGCCGAGCCAATCGCCCCAATCGACGTTATGCCTTCGTTGTCGTTGGCGACCCGGGCAATATTTCGTCCATTCACCATCGCCATCATGCTGTCGTTGTAGAACAGCGGCTCATACATTTCGTAGATCCAATTATAGATGTTGTTCAGGTTGGGATCGGTGAAATCCCAGGACGAGCCCGCGACGATCGCCATCACCTTCGTCAGGTTGTCGAGCAGGGAGACGCCGTAGCCTCCGTTATACGGAATGAGCGCCGTATGCTGCAGGAACGAGCCGTCGCTGTAGAAGCCTTCGCCCGATTTCACATATTGAAAGACCGGACTAAGGGCGCTCACGCCAAGCGCGATCTTGGCGCTGTTCTTCGTTACAATGCCGCTGGTAATCAAAATATTGCAGGTCCACACCCGATTCGCGCCCGTGTTGCCTGCGGAGAGCTCGAGCCCTTGCCAATCCACTGCCGCATGCCAGTCGCTGATCTGCTGAGCCGTCAAATGCGAATAAAGCAGAATCGTAATATTGTTGATCGAGAGCGGGGAAGAGATCTGCCAATCGTACCAGTTGTCATAGCCGCGCTTCGGCACGCTCGTATTGTAGCGATTGGCATACATCCAGTCCATGCCGTCGATGATGTCCGAGAGCAGCTCGGCGTTTTGGTACAACTCGGAGCCTCTTGTGCTGTAAGCGACAGCCATGGTCTGCAGGCGGCTGTAGCTGCCCGACACATGATTGGACGTCATATCCGGACCCAGCTGGTCTCCGAGCTCGCTCCACAGGTATGTTCTCGTCGGACTCTTGTCCAACGTGCTCCAATAGCCCTCCGCCTGCTCATCGATGCTGGCGATTCGCGGCGCGATGTCTCCATCCTGGGGATCGAAGGCATCGCCGCCCGTAATGGTGTCGTACAGCTTGGCGCGCAGCTCGTCATACTCGTCGCCGCCGTTGGCGGAAGCCTGGTGCGCGGGCACGATTAGCAGATTAACTAGCATGACGGCGGCTAGGATGAGCGATAGTATTTTCATCGATTTCCAATTCAACGTTAGTCAGCCCCTTGTTCATTTCATTGGTCGTGCATTTCGTTCAGGTTACTTAGGTTAAAGGTTGGAGTGGTGTTGCGTGTGCACGAACGGCGTTGCGTAAGATTGAAAGACGATTGCAAGCGCTCGAACGGCGTTGCGTAAGATCGAAAGACGATTGCAAGCGCTCGAACGACGTTGCGTAAGATCGAAAGACGATTGCAAGCGCTCGAACGGCATTGCGCGCACTCGAAAGGCGGTTGCAAGCGCTCGAAAGGCATTGCGTGCATTCGAAAGGCGGTTGCAAGCGCTCGAAAGGCATTGCGTGCGCTCGAACAGCGCTGCGTTCGAGCGAATGTCGCGCGAAGCGGCATTCTAACGAATTCTGATAACGTTAATTGCGACTTGCTGCATGACTTATGAATCTAACGAAGATCTGTATTCTTATTTGTCCTGTTTGGTTAATGGAAAGCCATTTTTTGATGCAATAGCGATATGACGCTTCCTTAGAATTAAGAAATGACTGTTTCCGAGCAAATAAAGTTATGAATCTTCGTAAGATATTAAAGTTCCTCCATGAGCCTGAGCCAGGTCGAAGCCAGATTCCGCTGAAGCGTAATCGGAAGCTTGCTGTTAGGAGTTAAAATCAGCTCCCATCGAAATGTAAACGCTTGCGAAATGGGATCAAAGGCTGTCGGCAGACTCCCTCTGCCCTAGCAACAGCAGCCTAAACATCAGCAGTCCAGCAAAAACAGCTCAGTTATGGACAGCCCAAGCAGCATCAGCCCAAACAAAACAGCTCAGTTATGGGCAGCCCAAGCAGCATTAGCCTAATCAAAAACAGCTCAGTTATCGGGAGCCCCAAGCAGCATCAGCCCAAGCAAAAACAGCTCAGTTATGGGCAGTCCAAGCAACAGCAACCCAAGCAACAGCAGCCGAACAAACTGCTCCTGAGCAACAGCTAACCAGGCGACACGGGAAAGCTTAAGCCCCCGGCCGCAACCGGCAAAGGAAAAGGCGGAGTCGAGCTCCGCCTTCGCCGTCCTAATCGCGAATATACTTGAAATATTCATCCGTATGAATGATGTTCTCTTTGTTGTCTGCATACGATTTCGCGTAGAAATCGTCGATCTTCTTGCCGCCTGCGGATTCCCAAGCCTTCTGGGCGTCCTTCATCGCTTGCTCGACCGTGACGGACGGACCGCCTACAATGGCTTTCGTATAAATATTAGTCATCGTATTCTTCACCGTGTTCGTCGTGACGAGCATATCAGCTGGCAATGCAGGCGAGAACTCGAGCTCCTTCCAAAGCGGACGATCCGGCGTCAGATAGGCGTCGCGGCCTTGCTTGATGAGATCCAGATACGCTTGGTCAAGCGGCTTGGACGGATCAAGCTGGTTCGAGAACTCGGCGCATTCGCCCATCAGGCCGGTGTTGGCCAGCATATACATATCGCCGTTCCAGCTCAGCTCTTTCTTGTTCTTCTCGGGATCGATCGGCTTCGGACAGCCGTTCTCGCCGATTTTGTAATGCTCGCCCTCGAAGCCGTACATCAACGTCTTCGCCACGTCCTCGCTGCTCAGCCAGTCGATATATTGCATGACGGCTTCCGGGTTTTTCGCAGTAGCGTTGATCGCCGCGGTGAACTGCATCGGCGTGCCGCCCGCTGGAGCGAAGGAGCCGAATTCTGTCTCGGGCAGAGGAAGAATCATGACGTCGGCATCCGGATTGTTTTTCACGAATGTCTCATAAGCACTGTAGCTCTGTCCGCCTTCCAAACCGCCCATGCCCCAGATGCCGAGCTTGCCGTTCAGCCAGTCCTGCTGCGCCTTGGCGCCGTTCTTGTCGGCGAAGATGTCCTTGTCGACAACGCCCGCCTCGTACATCGCCTTCTTGAAGGCAAGGTCAGCCGCAGGGCGGTCCCATGAACGCTTCAGCTCGTCATTTTCGAGGAAGTAGGACGTAATTGGATCGTCTGGAATATTGTTCAGCTGATAGAAGAAGTCGACGGCCTGGAACGTAGCGCCAAGCGTATCATCCTTCTTGTTGCCGTCCGGATCATCATAAGTAAACGCTTTAGCGACGTTCAGGAATTCCTCTGTCGTCTTCGGAACATCCAGACCCAGCTTGTCGAGCCAATCCTTGCGAATCATCAGGAAGTGATTCGTCGTCATTGGAATAATGCGACCGAAGAAATACGTTTCGCCATTATGCTTTGTCAGCTTCTGAATGAGCGGATTTTCACCCAGGAACTGCTTGTAGGTGGTCGAATGATTTTCGATCAGATCGTCCAGCGGCATAAGCTGGCCCTTGTCGGCGATTTCTCTCATGAACGCGTTGGAAAATTCGAAAATAAGGTCAGGCGCGTCGCCGGAGGCGAACAGCACATTCCATCTTTCCGCGGAATTGGTTCTCGGAATCGGCACGAATTCCACGTCGACCGGAGCATTCTCCTGAATCCACTTCGTCCAGCGGTTGTCGGTAATGGTGCCTTCCTCCTCCGGCACATTGTTCCGATCATAGACCGATACGGTAATCTTGGGCTTTGGTCCCTTGGTTGGCTCTGCAGTAGCGTCGGAGCCTTGGTTGGAACTCGAAGGGCTTGTATTTTCATTATTGTTCACGTTATTGTTGTTGCCGGAGCTGCAGGCAGAGAGCAGAAGGCTGCTTGCGAGCAAAATTGTGGAAGTCAGTTGAATTGATTTCTTTGCGATAGGCATTCTAATCATTGCAAAATCTCCCCTTTAATAAAGTGACAAGCGGTCATGCTCTGTTCCAATCTGGCTGCAATCAATCGAATCGCTTAGCCTCACCTCCCTTCATTGTACAAGATTGTCGAAGCGGCTGCCGAACGGCCCTGCTACCCCTTAACCGCCCCGATCATGACGCCTTTCACAAAATACTTCTGCAAGAACGGATACACGATCAGCATCGGGATGACCATCGCGATGATGCCGGCGGATTTGACGCCCTCCGGAGTCAGGCTCATGGCGAGATCCGGCTGCAGATTGCCAATCTCCTGCATCAGCGTCTGATTCATAATCATCTGCTGCACCAGCACGGACAGATTATGCAACTTGGAGGAGCTGATGAAGATCAGCACGCTCATGAAGGCGTTCCAATGCGCCACCGCGTAGAAGAGGGATAACGCGGCAAGCGCCGGCATGGATAGCGGCAGGATAATCTGCCAGATCAACCGCCACTCCGAGCAGCCGTCGATGCGCGCCGCCTCCTCAAGCTCCTCGGGCATCGCCTCGAAGAAGCTGCGCAGCACCATGAGATTCCAGACGCTGACGAGGCCCGGGAGCCAGAGTGAGCCGTAGGTATCGAGCAGCCCCAGCGCCTTCAGCAGCAGGTACATCGGAATGATGCCCGCGCTGAACAGCATGGTGAAGATGATAAGGAAGGAGAAGAAGCGCCTCCCGATAAAATACCGCTTCGACAGCGGATAGGCCGCGAGCACCGTGAAAATCATATTCAGCAGGGTGCCGACGACGGTGATGACGACGCTGTTGCGGAAGGCGCGAAGCAGCGGCGTGTCATCGATCAGCACATGATAAGCCGACAGATCGAAGTTGACCGGCCACAGGCTGACCGAGCCGGATGCAATCGCGTTTTTGTCGCTGAGCGACATCGCTCCGACATGAATGAGCGGCAGCACGCAGCTGAGCCCGAGCAAAAGTAGAAACAAACCGTTGATTGCGTAGAATACGCGTTCGCCATAGGTGCTTTTCATCGTAAAATTCTCCCTTCTACCATAAGCCGTGCCCGAAGCGCCGCGCGATTGTATTGGCGGTGACGACCAGCACGAGTCCGACGAGTCCCTCGAACAAGCCCATTGCCGTTGCCAGACTGAACTGGGCTTGCTGGATGCCGATTTTGAACATAAAGGTGCTGATGACCTCGGAAATTTCGGCTACGGTGTTGTTTTGCAGCACGTACACCTGATCGAAGCCGACCTCCATGAGATGCCCAATCTTCAGAATGAGCATGATGAACACGGTAGGCAGTATGCCCGGAATCGTAATGCGGGTCATCTGCTTCCACTTGTTCGCGCCGTCGATGCTTGCCGCTTCGTACAGACTCTGGTCGATGGAGGATAAGGCGGCCAGATAGATGATGGCGCCCCAGCCGGCGTCCTTCCATATGCCCGAGGCGATGAAGATCGTCACCCACGACTTCTCGTTGTAGAGGAACGGGAAGGTGAAGCCGAACAGCTTGTCGAGCCATTGGTTGAGCGTACCGGGACCCTGCGAGAAGATCGTAATGACAATGCCCCCGACGATGACCCAGTTCAGAAAATGCGGCAAGTACACGAAGGTCTGAATCGTGCGCTTGTACCAGGCGCGGCGAAGCTCGTTCACCAGCAGCGCGAGTATGATCGGCACGGGAAAGCCGGCGACGATGCTCAGTCCGCTGAGCATGAACGTGTTCCATATAATGCCGAGCAGCTGCTGGTTATGGAAGATCATGCTGAACATATCGAAGCCGATCCAGTCGCTGCCCCATATGCCGTCGATAAAGCGATAATTCTTGAAAGCGATCACAAGTCCAAGCATCGGATAATACTTGAAGATGACGAAGAAAATCAGAATAGGCGCGAACATGATGAACAGCGGGATATTCTGCTTCCAGGTTCGTTTTGAGATGGATGTTTTGATCGTGCTCACTTCCCTTGGCTATGTTGTGGCCCTATCGTAGGACGGGAGAAGGGGGAGGGTCAATATACACGATTTCAAGCGGTTAACATGCAGGCTGGACGCGGTTTTGCGGGAAGCGCATATACCTTTTTTCGAGGGATAAACAGGCAGAGGAATAGGGAGGAACTGCGTTTGTTGCTGCTCCAAGCGGGAGTAAGGCGGGGCTGTCCACTGCAGGGCGAATTGCGCAATAGAGCTGGAGGAGTGGTGTATATCGCACAGAAATTCGCTCATTGTTCTACGGCGAAGGCCGGGGTATAATGTGAGAAAATTTGGATTGCATGAGGTGACGTATGGAGAATTGGAACGCGGTATGGATAACAGATCCGGCATTTGCGGAGCTTGAGGGAATCTCGATGCTGCATAAGGAATACAACCCGCCCAAGGAAGGGGAGCGGCCAGCCCACCCCGAGCATCTGAAAAATCGGCATGTCTATTTCCGCAAGACATTTCGCTTGGAGGAGAAGCCGGAGCAAGCCACGCTGAAGATAACGGCGGATGATTATTACAAGCTGTATGTGAACGGCGTGTTCGTCGGTCAGGGACCCGCGCAAGGGTATCCGTTCCACTACAACTATAATGTCTGGGATGTTGAGGCCTACCTACATGCGGAAATCAACACTATAGCGGTTCACGTCTATTACAATGGCTGCATCAATCGGGCTTATAACAGCGGGGATCTGCGGATGGGTATGATAGCTGAACTCGAAACCGGGCATGGCGTGAGGGTCGGCACAGACCGCACCTGGAAATACAGCGTCGCTCCTCATTTCGTATCGCCCGGAACGATCGGCTACGAAACGCAATTTGCGGAGGACATCGATCAAAGGCTGTATATCGCGGGTTGGGGGCAGCCGGGATATGATGATGCTTCGTGGGCTCGCGCCGTCGAGAAGCATGATGCGGATTATGTTCTTGTTGAGCAAATGACGCCGCCATTAAGCGTGTACCGAATGGCTCCGGCAAGCGTGCGGGAGCTGGAGGCTGGAGGCTATTTGATTGATTTCGGGCATGAGATTACGGGGCAATTCGAGATGAAGGCTCGCGGAGAAGCGGGGGAAGTCATCCGTATTCGGCAGGGGGAAGAGCTGGAGGAGGGTGGAGGCTCGGTTCGATATGAGATGCGGGCCAACTGCCGTTACGAGGAGAGCTGGATCCTGTCGGGCGGCGACGATACGCTGGAGCAGTTCGATTATAAGGCTTTCCGCTATGTCGAGGTCGCGGTTGAGGGTGCGGGCAATGAGGGAGGCAAGGAGACAGCGGAGAATGCAGGCGAGGTGCAGGCTGGAGGTACAGGCAAGGAGGCAGCTGAGAATGCAGATGAATTAGCAGTAGAGGGTGAAAGGGATGCAAGCAAAGTCGCGGCAGATGGCGAAGGGAAGGTGGAGAGTAAGGTGATGGGATGCAGGGCAGTGGCAGGCATACAGCCGGACAGCTTCGCCGCCATCGTCCGCCACTATCCGCTTCGGGAAGAGTCTTGTTTCTTCGAATCAAAGGATACCATGCTGCAGCAAATATGGGATATCTGCAAGCGGGGTGTCCAGCTCAGCTCGCAAGAGAATTATGTGGATTGCCCTTCCCGCGAGAAGGGACAGTATTTGGGCGACAACACAATTATCGGCCATACGCATATGTACATCAGCGGAGACGCGCGCTTGTTCAAGAAAGCGATTAAGGATTTCGCCTTATCCGCTCAAGCATGCCCGGGGCTTCTCGCCGTTGCGCCAGGCAGCTTCATGCAGGAAATTGCCGATTTTTCGCTTCAATGGCCCATGCAGCTTCTGAATTACTACGAGTATACCGGGGATGTTGAGTTCCTGCGGGAGATGCATCCCGTCGCCGAAGGCATTCTCGCTCATTTCCGTCAATATGCCCGGGAGGACGGCTTGATTGAAAGCGTCAAGGATAAATGGAATTTGGTCGATTGGCCGGACAATCTGCGCGACGGCTACGATTTCGGACTGGGGCGCCCTGTCGACGACGGCTGTCACAACGTCATTAATGGGTTTTATATCGGCTGCGTGGAGGCTATTCAAGCGATAAGGGAATACTTGCGCATACCTTTCGAGGACGAGCTTCCGGCACTTCGGAGGTCGTTCGTGAATGCCTTCTACAGGGAGGAGACCAAGCTGTTCGCGGATTCCGTTGATTCGATGCATGCTTCTCTGCATTCAAATATCTTCCCGTTATTGTATGATATTGCTCCGGCGGATTCGGTGGATGCGATTCTGTCTCTGATTGCGGAGAAGAGGCTAAGCTGCGGCGTCTACATGTCTTACTTCCTTCTGAAAGCGCTGGCGAAGCATAAGCGGGCCGACATGGTCTACGAGCTGATTGCTTGCGGAGACGAGCGCTCCTGGGCGAATATGGTTCGGGAAGGCGCAACCTCCTGCTTTGAAGCCTGGGGCAAGGAGCAGAAGTGGAATACCAGTCTATGTCACGGCTGGGCGAGCGCGCCGATCCCGCTATTGATTGAAGAGATTATCGGCTTGAAGCCGGCGAAGCCCGGCTGGTCGGAAATTCGGTTCGAGCCCCGCATTCCGGAGGGGATGAAGGATTTTTCCTTGGAATTCCCGACGGCCCAGGGTCCAATTCGGGTAGAGTACGCCGCTGGCGAGCTTAAGCTGCATGCACCGGAAGGGGTTCGCTCGAGATAGAACGGGAAGGGAGCCTGGCGTTCAGTTGCGAGGCAGTCGATTCTTTGGAGCAGTCCTCTCAAACGCGCCGATTGACAGGCTAACGGACACCAGCGCTCTTATTCCCATCAAAAATCACCGTTCGTCATTTTAACGGACACCAGCGCTCTTATTTGTTACAAATCGAGGAAAAAAAGAGTGTTTTCCACACAATAAGGTCCGCCATGTCCGCGAAAGTGGGGAATTCCCGCAATTTAGCCCAATAAGGTCCGTCATGTCCGCCAAAATGAGTAATCTTCGTAATTTAGCCCAATAAGGTCCGTCATGTCCGACTTTACTAACGTTGTGGAACGGTCGCGCATATCTTTTAAAAGCAGGTTCGACCGCCTCCACAAGTCCGCTTAGAGCCCATGAACACTGAAAAAACCGGCCGAGAGAACGGCATGTCCGTGACCGTTACTCACTCATACATACGTCTTGCGATATTCGCCCGGCGTCGTGCCGACGGTCTTCTTGAACGCCCGAATGAAGGACATCTGATGCTGATAACCGCAGCGCTCGGAGATGTCCTGAATCGGGAGCGAGGTCTGCCGCAGCAGGTCCTTGGCATGCTCCATGCGCACCTTGCTCAAGTAGACGACGAACTTCTCGCCGAATTCCTCCTTGAACATCGTGCTCAGGCTGGCCGGACTCAGCTCAAGCATATCGCTGAGCAGCGACAGCGAAAGATCGGGATTGCTGTAATGCTCTTCGATATACTGCCTCATGCGCTGGATGGAGCCCTGATTGCCCTTCTGCGCTTTATGCTCTTGCAGCCTGGCGGCGCATCGCGACAACGTGTCGACGTAGAAGTCCGCAAGCTCATCCAGCGTCTCCATCGAATCGCTTTGCTCGTCCACCAGCAGGCGGAATTCATCCTTCCATATTTCCTCATAATCAGGTGGAAGTTCCTTCATCTCCAAGTGGAAATAGTAGTTCATATATGTCAAAATGCCGTTAATCTCTTCCTTCGGCAGCAGCAGCTTCTTCAGTCCGGCGAACAACAGCTCGAGCTGCTCCTGCCAGCTGTCGTTGCCGAAACGGAACGACTGCGCGATCGTCGGCACGTATTGCAGGTTGACATAGAGATCATCGGGCTGCAGCAAGCCAATCTCGCTGTGGCTAATAATGCGGTTGCCGCCAAGCGTGGATTTGTAATCGAGCGTTCGCTGCGCAATATCGTAGGAGTTCGCCAGCTCGCCTATCGGAGTGACGGCGGGACCGACGCCGGCCGTGACGGTCAGACGCACATGCCGCTCCAGCCAAATCCGGATTTCGTCGTAGGCGGCAAGAAGCTCCGATTGGGGCAAGGGCTTCTCCGGTTGATCGATAGCCATGACGCATAACCGATGATTGTCGATCCACTCCTGCCAGACGCGGAAATCCTTGCTCTTCGCCGTTTCGTCGACCACCTTCTTCAGCACATATTTGAACAAGCCTTGATCCTTGCGCGAATATTGGCTGATAAACTCTACGTATTTATCAATTTCGAACACACTGACGCAGACGCTGCTGTATCCCTCCGCAAGGCCGACCTCCTCGAGCTCGCTCTTCCAATTGCCGATGTCGGGCGGCCCGTCGCCGCTAATCAACTCCTGCAGCAGCATCAGTCTGCGATATTCGCTGTTTTCTTTGTTCCGGCTTTCATAGGTCTGGGAGGCTTCCATAATCGAGCTTAAGGTTTGATCGATATATTGAAGCTCATCATGGGGCGGTTCAATCGCTCCTCCGTCCATGCGGCTTTCATTGTACAGCTTGATGCGGGACATCATCGTCTCGATAGGTCTGTAATTCTTTCTCGTGATATAGATCACCCAGCCGATTGCCGCAGCCAAAGCCAAGAATCCGCCGATAAAGTAAGGACTTGCCACATAAGACAGCATGGTGCTCGCGCGTCCGGGCTTCAGTCCGCCATGATACACCCAGCCGGTGTAATCGGATTGAAGGCGGAAGCCTTCTTCGACTGCCGATGCGTCATTTTGGCCGAACAGTACATGATTGTCGCCGTCCGTCACTCGAATCTGATTCACATCGGACAGACCGTATTGGCGAAGAACCTGCTGCACGTCGCTTAAGCCGACATTGACGACCAGCAGCGCCTGTCCGTACATATTGATGGGAACGCCCTTGGTCATCGAGATGACCGCGCCTTCTCCCTCGGAATTCGGAAGCGTGCGATAGATGCGCGGCGAGCTCCAGGCATGGCGCGAGGTATCGGACAGATGCTCCTCGATATAGTCGCGGTCCCCGAACGTGGCGAGCGTAAGCTTCGTTTCATTGCTGACGATTACGTCGTCCCCGGCGCGATAAATATATGCGGAGCGAATCCATGGATGCGTATTCACCATGCTTTGCAGCAGCTGCGAGAGCTCGATAATAAACTCCGGATCGCTGTCCATCGCGACGAAGGAGGTCAGCGTAGGATTTCGCGCTATCGTCTCGAGCATCATGCTTTCGATGGAGCGGAGCGAAAGCTCCAGCGTATTTTGCAAATTTTGCACGTAAATACGGGTCGACGTCTCCGCTTCCTTCCGGGCCAGCGCATTGAATTGAACGATTCCCACGAAGGCGAACAGCGTCACGATAACGACAAGCACGGGAAGATAGGATAGAAGCAAGCGCCTGAACCAGTTTTTCTTCATTATGTCCACTCCCTTGTTGTACTAACAATGATTGCAGTTCCATCTGTAAGTCAATATACACTATTTCGAGGAATAGACATAAGTCGGTCTTGTGCAGGGGGTAGTCTGTTTGAAAAGTGTATATAGACCGCGCCGCGAAGCGGGTTATATAATTCAGCCGTGTCATTATGACATAATCCTGCGACTTTAGGAAGGAGCCATTATAGATGAATAAAATGGAGTGGGCGAATGAGGCGTGGCAAAAAGGGAGGGAGCGGGCGATAGCTTCCAGCGGGCGCATTGGCGCGAGCTTTCCGCATGGATCAGCAGACGGGCGGTATCAATTAACGGCGCCCGTCTATTGGACATCGGGCTTCTGGCCGGGGCTGCTTTGGCTGCTGCATCGAGATCAGCCGGAGGATCGGCTTCGGCAGCTGGCCGAAGAATGTGAGTCGCAGCTTGATGCTTTGCAGCTGCGCTATGACGATCTGAGCCACGATATCGGCTTTATGTGGACGCTGACCGCCGTTGCAAGCTATAAGCTGACGGGAAACGAGGTTTCGCGGAACAGGGCGCTCGTCGCGGCAGATTTGCTGGCCGGCAGATTTAACCTCAAAGGCCGCTTCATTCGCGCCTGGAATCAGCCGGAGCGGACGGGCTGGGCGATCATCGACTGTATGATGAATCTGCCGCTGCTGTATTGGGCTTCGGAGCAGCTGGGCGATCCGCGTTTTCGTCATATCGCAGAGGCGCATGCGTCGACGACCGCCGAGCAGTTCCTGCGCGGGGACGGCTCGGTCTACCACGTCGTCTGCTTCGATCCCGAGAGCGGCGAGCGCGTCGGCGCGCTTGGCGGGCAAGGCTTTGCGGAGCAGTCCGCCTGGGCGCGCGGCACCGCCTGGGCGATCTACGGCTTTGCCCTGAGCTATCGGCATACGGGCAATGCGGTGTTCCTGCGGGCCGCCGAGCAGGCTGCCGCGTTCTTCACCCGGCACCTGCCGGAGGACAAGGTGCCATACTGGGATTTCCGGCTGCCGACGAACGACGGCGCGCCGCGCGACTCCAGCGCCGCCGCGATCGCGGCTAGCGGGCTGCTCGAATTGGCCGCGGCGAAGGCGGATCTCGCCGCAAGCAGCGGCCTGCCGGGTGAAGCTGCGGCGAGAGTCGCAGGAGCCGTAAGCAGCCCTCGAGATGTTGCTGCACGAGGTGAAGCAGGAGCTGCCAGAGTCGCAAGCGGTCAAGCGGAGCATGCTGCAGCGAGTGCTGCCGGAGCCGCAGGCGGCCAGACGGAGCATGACGCGGCAGAAGCTGTGAGCCGCGCGCAGCATCATGCTGATGCGCTGGCGATTCTGCAATCGCTGAGCCAACGGTACGCTCCGGCCGATGGGGAAGCCGAGGAAGCGCTGCTGCTGCATGCCACGGGCAATTTGCCGATGAATCAGAACATCGACAAGGGAATTATCTACGGCGACTACTATTATATGGAGGCATTGTCGAAGCTGCGGGGCTGCACCTCCTTCTGGAGCCCGGCTGCGGAGTGAATGCGGTATTTTTGAACCCAAACTGAGGGACTACAATTGTAAGGGGTGTAAGGGACATTTTCGACCCTTAGAGGCTGATTTAAGCTTGTTCGAATTTCTAACGGACATTCTGGACGCTTAGCGGGCTAATCGGACCGTGGAATTGCTGGATTTTTCCGCTAAGGAGACGAAATGTCCGTTAGAGCGGATAAGCATCGGAAAAAGGCTTCTAAGGAGACGAAATGTCCGTTAGAGCTGCAAACAGCAAGAAGTTCTTACTCATTTAGAGGAAACGGTATTGCGCGCGAAAAAGGGATGGTTCTTGAAGAGGCTGCGAGTGCGGGTCCAAAAGAAGGATGATGATCTATCAAAAATTCGGATCAACCTGGCACCAGCCTACCGAATTTGAGCCAAAGTCCAGCAAGCCCGGCGCAAGCAAAAGTGTCGCGTCGTTACCGGAATTTGGCATGCCGTCCTAACACCCTAGACCGGCATATCCCGGAACAACTCGTCGATTATGAACGAGACGCATGGCAAGCTGGTTGATGTTACGGGGTCATTCCCTTCGAACACCTGGACAAGCGCGTATCTTCCCCCATCCGAAAGCTGAAACTGTTCGAGCGTGCGAGACTCGGCGTCGATTATCCAATACTCGGGAACGCCGTGCTCCTCGTAGATGGCGAACTTTCGAACCTTGTCCCGTTTGCGAGAGCCTGGAGACAGAATCTCGACGACCAGATCGGGCGATCCCTCTATCCCTCTCTTCGTCACGATATGCTGCCTGCTGCGGTGGACCATCAGAATATCGGGCTGCACAACATTCGATTCGCTCAAGATGACATCGACCGGCGCGTCAAAGATAATATAATCCATTCTACAGCTTTTCATAAAAAGAAACTCCAATTCGCGACTGACCGCTTGATGTGCAGTGGCAGGCCCTGGCGACATAAGCTCCAGTACGCCGCCCAACACTTCGTATCTCTGCCCATCGTCAGGCAGCTCGGCGTAGACGTCGTAGGTCACAGGCGGTTCCTTCGCCTGATCTTCCCTATTCTTCTTCATTTCCGCATTCTACCTCCTTCAATAAACGAACAGCACCTCTTCAGACTAACACACAGGTGTTAAGCGCTAAAGAGGTGCTTCCCAGACTTTCTTTTGCGTTTATTATCCCGAAGGGCGCAATATTTGTCAACGGTCAGACAGCTTTGTTAATCGATAGAGCGACTCAGCAAGCGATTCGTCCAATCAACGGTCCGCGCTTCATTATGGAATTAACCTTGCTTACCCTCGACCACCAGCATAAGCACCGCCGCAGCAAGGCCTAATCGACGATCCAGTTGATTGCCTGTATCCTGGGAAAAATCCAGATGCAGCTTGCTTACGAACGGATTGAAGTTTTGACGGAAGAGCGCGACCTGACGGCTGTCAATCTGAAGCTTGAATTTCTGCGGAATTAATTGTGTCAAGAATCTTCTAACGAAAGCCAGCCATGCATTGTCCTCTTGAATGAGTCCGATCGCTGCTTCGTTCGCATTCAGGATGCTCCACTCATCCTTGAACATCGACTTCATTCCTTTGCGTTGCAGGGAGCCGATTCTTCCGCCTGTCTCTGCATCCACCACATCATAGATCGCAGAGAAATCGATAACGTTGCGTGCCTGAATCGTGACGAGTTCCTTCGTCATGGACTCGTCCTCGAACAGCCGAATATCCTCTTTAAGCTTGAACGCTTTCATTTTGGAAAATAAAATAGCTCGCCCGGCAGTATCGAAGATATCGATTCTGGCTCCGGCAAGCGATAACACTTGCTTTCGGATTCTGTACTGCTGATGCGAAAATTTCGGATTCATGAATAACCCGCCTTCCTGAATTTATATCTATGGTTTTCTCAAGGGAATTCGACATGCACGGTCCGATTCCTGTCGGGGCTAATTCTGAAATGCCAGTCATCGAGAAAAGCTATTGTCCCGATAAACATTATATATTAGACCCTGGGGGGGCACAGTTGTAAACTTACAGTAAAGCATGAAGCTTCGAATTGGCATACAAGATCTCCATTACCAGCTTTTTAACGATTACAAAATGGTGAAAGTTATTTTCATCGATATGCAATAGTGATAGACTGATAATAGTGAATGGATCCGGAAAACAGGTGATTAAGCCGGAAATCGTACGGAATAAGGAAGGTAATCATGAGCAGCAGACAAACGAAAACAGACGTTATCTTAATTGGCGCGGGAATTATGAGCGCCACACTGGGATCACTGTTGAAGGAATTAGCGCCGGACTGGAAAATGACAGTGATCGAGAGACGCTCGAAGGCCGGGGAAGAAAGCTCCAATGAATGGAACAATGCGGGAACGGGACATTCATCCCTGTGCGAGCTGAACTACACGGTCGAGAAATCGAATGGCTCAATCGACATTAGCAAAGCGATTAAAGTCAACGAAGAGTTCCAAGTGTCGAAGCAATTCTGGTCGTATCTCGTCAAGAGCAATCTCATCCGCAATCCGCGTGATTTCGTCGTGCCGGTGCCGCATATGAGCTTCGTGCAAGGAGAGAAGGATGTATCCTTCCTCAAGAAGCGGTTCGCCGCGCTGTCAGACAATCCGTTATTCGCGGGAATGGAATTTTCCGAGGATCCGGATAAGCTGAAGGAATGGATTCCATTGATGATGAAAGATCGGGACGCGAATCAGCCGATTGCGGCAACCCGCATCGAGTCTGGAACAGACGTAAACTTCGGATCTTTGACGAGAATTTTGACCACACATCTGAAAAGCAAAAATGTTGATATAAAATACAATCAAAATGTAGATGATATTAAACGAGCGAAAGACGGCTCTTGGGAGCTGAAGGTCCGCAACGTCGAGAACGGCAGCGTCGAGAGGCTGAACGCGAAGTTTGTGTTCATTGGCGGCGGCGGGGGAAGTCTGCATTTGCTGCAGAAATCCGGCATTCCTGAAGGCAAAGGAATTGGAGGATTTCCGGTAAGCGGACTGTTTATGGTGTGCAAAAAGCCTGAAATCGTCGCAAAGCATCGCGCGAAGGTGTATGGTCAGGCGCCGGTTGGCGCACCGCCTATGTCCGTTCCGCATCTGGATACGCGCGTCATCGACAAGAAGGAATCGTTATTCTTCGGCCCGTTCGCCGGCTTTACGCCGAAGTTCTTGAAATTCGGCTCCAACATGGACCTGTTCACGTCGATCAAGCCGCATAATCTGGTCACGATGATGGCTGCCGGCGTGAAAAATATACCGTTAACCACTTATCTCATTAAGCAATTAATGTTGTCGAAGGAACAGCGCATGGAGGAGCTCAGACAATTCATTCCCGATGCGAAGAGCGACGACTGGGAGCTGCTCGTAGCAGGGCAGCGCGTCCAGATCATCAAGGACACGGCAGCGGGCAAGGGCACGCTTCAATTCGGAACGGAAGTCATTAGCGCGGCCGATGGATCAATTGCAGCATTGCTCGGCGCTTCTCCTGGAGCTTCGACAGCCGTATCCGTCATGCTGGAAGTGATGAGAAGATGCTTCCCGCAGCAAATCAAGGAATGGGAGCCGAAGATTAAGGAGATGATTCCTTCCTACGGCACGACCTTGATGGAGAATCCGGAGTTGATAGCAGACATTCAGCAATCGACCGCTCAGACGCTTGGTTTGAAGGATGCCGCAGCGAAGGAGAAGGCGCGGACGGTTTCCTAAGGTACGCTCGGGTACTCTGATTAAGTCACCGCTATTTTCGGTGTTTCTATGAATAGTATGGCTCAAAACCGATTGAATAACCAAGCTTGTCGCTTGGCTGTTCGATCGGTTTTTTTTGTCTAAAAGCGTCCTCCTCATGAAGATGAACTGGAAAAATCTTGTGAGAGAGATAGGCGGAGTGTTAACGAAATCTAACTATGATTTTGCGATAATGGGGGCAATGGTCATGGATATATGATTGCTTATTCGCTCTGCATATTGCGCAACGCTTTCATAATAAATTTGGCGCAAATAATTACGATGAACCTCTATTTTGATGTCAGATTTAAATGTAGAAAACATGTATATTTGATTCCGATATGATGAAAAAACGCTATAATAAAGGAATTAAACCGTAAATATATTTGCCGCAAATAACAAATAAATTTACCCAAATTATTGTTGACTTGATGTAAAAGATGCGATATGATCATTGCATGAACGACGAATACTCGCCATGAATGGTAACGGACTGAAACGAATTTGGCGCAATAATATTGATGGAGAGTGTTGAGAATGAATAAATTGAGAATGGCGTTTATCGGTGTGGGCGATATGGGCTCGCATCATTGCATAGGGTTCGATCTTATTCCGGAATGCAAGGTGAACTATATTTGCGACATGAATCAGGCTAATGTTGAGCGTACGCTCGCGGAGCTGAAGAACGACAATCCGGTTATCGTGAGCGACTACAAGGAGCTTCTGAATAAAGAAGATATCGACGCGGTTGTCATCAGTGTGCCGAATTATTTGCACCGTGAGGTGGCGGTTGCGTTTCTTGAGGCGGGCAAGCATGTGTTCCTGGAGAAGCCTGTTGCCCATTCGCTGGAGGACTGCGATGCGATTATTGAAGCGGCAGAAAAAAATGAGCGCTTGCTGCAGATTGGTCTTGTCTATCGTTATTCCAATGTCTACCGCAGAATGGCCGAGGAGCTGCAGCGTAATCGTCTTGGCGAGGTGAAGCTGATGTGGTGCAAGGAATTTCGCGATCCGTTCCCGCCTACGGACTGGTTCTATGACAAGAAGAAGTCAGGCGGCACGCTTGTAGAGAAGGACTGTCACCATTTTGATATCTTCAATTGGATGATCGGCTCGCGGCCGACTCGAGTGTTCGCAAGCGGCGGACAGCATGTAATGAAGCAGGGGCAGCAGAACAGAATTACGAATTCGTACAGCCATTATCCGGCCAAAGTCATTGAAGATGTTTCTATTGTGGACCATGCCTGGGTGACGATCGATTATGAGAATGGAAGCAAGGCGAATCTTGGTCTGTGCATGTATTTGAAGCCTCGCAATCTAATGGGGGATGGACTGGAGATCGGGTTGATCGGCGAGAACGGCGGTCAGATGGTAGCAAGGAATGATAAGACGATTGATATCGTCGGAGGGGTGGATTTCACCCGCGATCATCTGGATATCGATGTCACCTCGGATTCGATCATGGGCGGGCATACCGGCGGACAGACACAGCGAATGGCATTCGTCAAGAGTGTTCGCGAGGGCGGCGATCCCTTCGCTTCCGCTTATGTTGGCAGAGAGGCGCTTTTGATCGCGTTGGCAGCGGAGAAATCCATTATGGAAGAACGCTATGTCTATTTGAACGAATTTACAAGGTAGGGAGGCGCCGGAATGAAAAACAAGCTGAGAAGATATGATACATTCGTTTTCTTCTTATTTATTGCTCCTTGGATAATCGGTTTCTCGCTCTTCGTTCTTATTCCTTTCGGCACATCCGTATTCTACGCGTTCACAGATGCTCGTCTGCCGGGAGCGGCGGATTACAATTTCGTCGGCCTGGCCAACTTCTCGGCTATGGTAAATGATTCGATCTTCGGCAAGAGTCTGTGGAATACCGGTTATTTCGTCATCATCGGTGTTCCTGTCGTAACGGTTGGCATGCTTCTGATAGCAATGCTGCTGAATATGAATGTCAAGGGAATCGCTCTCTATCGCACCTTCTATTATCTGCCGACACTTGTGCCGATCGTGGCCACGGTTATTATATGGCGGTTGGTGTTCAATTCGGAATTCGGCATTCTGAATGCGGGTTTATCCTTGCTTGGAGTTGGCAAGACTGACTGGCTAGGCAGCGAGGGGCTGGTCAAGCCGGTTATTATCTTGCTGCAAGTGTGGATTTCCGGCAGCGGCGTGCTGATCTTCCTGGCCGCGCTCAAGAATGTGCCGAAGCATCTGTATGAGGCGGCCCTCATTGACGGCACGAATCGGGTTCAATCCTTCTTCGGCGTGACGCTCCCCATGATCAGCCCTTCCATTCTCTTTGTTGTCATTATCCAAACGATGTACAATTTCCAAATGTTCACAGAGGCGCTGCTGCTGACGAAGGGCGGACCCAATTATGCGGCATACACCTTTGTGTACACGATTTATAAGTCGGCATTTACGGATTTGAAATTCAGCATGGCGATGACGCAGTCGATCTTCTTGTTCGCCCTGATTTCGCTGGTCACATTCGTGCTTATGAAGCTTTCCAAGCGGTTTGTTTATTATGAAGGCGAGAGGTAAGGGGGGGATAAAATGAGCCGGTCAAAACATTTCGTTACGAAGCAATCTGGCAAATACGCGCTGCTTACAATCATTTTGGCTTTGTTCGCAGGACCGCTTGTATGGATGCTGTCAACCATGATGAAGACGAAGGCCGAGACGTATAAGGTGCCTCCTGCGATCTTGCCCGATTCGTTGAACTTCGAAGCGTTCCAGCGACTATTCGATATACAGCCGTTAATGTGGAGATGGATACAGAATTCATTCACCATCTCGGCGCTAGTTGTTATTGGCGCGGTAGTGTCCAGCTCGATCGTGGCTTACGGCTTCTCGCGATTTGCAACCAGATATAAGGATTTGCTGTTTCCTGTCGTCCTGATGACCTTGATGATTCCGCCCTCTATTCTTATGATTCCGTCTTATGTGCTGTTCACGAAGCTGCATTGGGTCGATACCTGGCTGCCGCTCATTGTGCCGGCATGGCTTGGCGGAGCTTATTACATCTTTCTGTTCAGGCAATTCTTCATGACAATTCCGACCGAGCTTGACGAAGCCACTTATCTCGACGGCGGGAATCGTTGGACGGTGTTCACCCGAGTCATTATGCCATTGTCCAAGCCGATTGTTGTCACGACAGTGATATTCGCCTTTGTGAATTCATGGCTCGACTTTCTCGGACCGTTCCTATATATCAAGAGCAATGATATGTACACGCTCAGCGTCGGCTTGCAGCTGTTAATCGGTCAGACGAGTCAGGATTTCCCGGCGCTTGCCGCCGGTGCGTTCATAAGCATTGTGCCAATCGGACTGCTCTTCTTGTTCGCGCAGCGCTACATTGTCGAGGGGGTGGTACTTACAGGCTCGAAAGGCTAGGGTTGACAGCACGGGATGACAGAAGCAATTCAATGACTACTGTTTTCAAAATAATCTCTTGGGGGACTGGCTATGAAAACGAACAGCAAGTGGTTTTTGAGTCTATTAACTTTGGTATTATCCATGACAATCATCATTTCCGGCTGCAGCAGCAACAATAACAGCGGCGCAAGCGAAGCGACAAATTCGGGCAAGAGCGACAACGGCGGAGCCGAACAAACGGATAAGCCGGCAGAGAAGGCGACCATCACCTATTCGCAATGGGGCACAGCGGAGGAGCTGCAGCGGACGCAAGAGCTTCTGGATCTGTTCATGGCCGCCAACCCGACGATTACCGTTAAGCTGGACGGCAAGGATTGGGGAAGCTATTGGGACGGCTTGACGGCTAATGCGGCAGGCGGCACGCTCCCGGATGTCTTCAAGACCAGCTATGCTTATATTGAGAAATACGGCGAGCTCGGAATCTTCAAGGAGCTGGATGGATTGCTGGCGGACAATGGCTTCGACTTGAGCAATATCGACGAAAGCTTGCTTGGCTTGCATAAATACAGCGGCAAGCAAGTGTCTTTGCCAATCGATGCCAATATTATTGTCTGGTATTACGATAAGGCGATGTTCGCGGATCCCGCCAAGAACCCGAAAGGTGCTCCGGTGCCTTCGCTTGAGCCGACATGGGATGAAATTATAGATATTGCCACCAAGATGACACTGGACAAAAACGGCAAGAATCCAGGAGAAGCAGGCTTTGACAGCGATAATATCGTACAATGGGGCATGTCCGTATCTCCTGGCTCCAGCATGGACTGGTTCCTTGAGCCGGAGCTTTGGTCCAATGGCGCGAAGCTGGTTAATGAGGATGATTCGCTTGCGCTCGATACACCGGAGGCGCGCGAGGTGCTGGACTTCTTCATCGATGCGACGAAGAAGCATATCAATACGACACCGGCTCAAATCGAAGGACTCGGAGGCCAGGTTAATCTGGGTATTACAACGGGCAAAGTGGCTATGAATCCCGGAGGCAACTGGAACACAACGAATTTCAAAGAAGCGAATGTCGATTACGGCACGACTTACTTGCCGAAGTTCAAAGAGACCAAGACGGTCGTGCAGCCTGCCGGCATGGCGATTTCGCACAACACGAAGCATGAAGAAGCGGCTTACAAGCTGCTTGCATGGCTGGCTGGACCGGAAGGTCAAACGGAGTTGGCGAAACAAGGCTATTCGATACCTGCGAACAAAGCCGCATCGGATGCGTATATTGCAACGGTGGGCGAGGAGAACAAAATCTTCCTCGACGCGCAGCAATTCGGCATCATATCGCCTTTCACGACGAAAAAGACAGATTTGGTATGGACGTATGGCGAGCAATCGCTTAAAAATCCGCTTGCCGGAGACGGCGACCTGGATGCGGCTATCAAGGACCTGGAGTCGAAGCTGAAATAAATAGACTTGCTCGAAGGCAGGGGAAGAAGCGTATTTTCGCTTCTTTCCCTTTTTTCTGCTTGCAGCTTCTTCTTGCAGTTGGCTTGCCTTGACTAATGCTGAGAGGAGCTATACAATTATGTTTGCCGCAACTTAATATTCAATTGCCGCAATTTTATTGGATGGCGAATAGAGAGGAATTTATAATGGCCAAGTTGAAGGATATTGCAGAGCAGGTCGGTGTATCCATATCGACGGTATCGCGCGTGATGAACCATGATTCTGTCCGTTCCGTAAGCGACGAGACCCGCAGAAAGATTTGGGAGGCTGCGGATAAGCTCGGGTACAAGTCGAACCGATCGGAGAAAAAAGCCAAAGCCGATGCCAAGCTATCGATTCATGTTGGCTGCGTCGTTGCTATTCCGCAGAATAAATATAATAATCCTTATTTTTCCGTTATTCTGGAAGGAATCGAAAAGGCGCTGACAGCAAGGGGGCTCAAGCTGGAGTTTGTGTACAGCATCGAGAATCAAGGCGATATTCAGAAGCTGCAGGCGCTGGTGAAGGAGAACCGAATCGACGGCATGATTATTGTGGAGCGCATCGATGCCGACGCTTACCAATGGATCAGACAGAATGTGAAGGCTGTAATCGGCGTGGATCTGGCTGACAAAAGCATTCCGGTCATATGCTATGACAGGGAGGCTGCGGCGAAGGAAGCCGTGCAGCATCTGATCAAGCAAGGGCATAAGCAGATCGGATATATCGGCGGATCGGAGTTAAACGATCCTTTCCGACAGGAGAAGCGATGCGTCGGTTATTTAAGCGCCATGCAAGAGGCTGGACTGGAGACGAACGATAGCTGGATCATAGATGTGAAATGGGATGTTTCGCTAAGCTATGAGTTGACCAAGAAAGCCTTTGAGAAAAAGGGAAGCTCGCCAACCGCGATTTTCGCCGCAAGCGATACGATGGCGATTGCGGCTATGCGCGCTATTACCGAGCGAGGCTTGCGTATTCCGGAGGATATTGCGATAGTGGGCATTGACAATATTGAACTATCGGAGTTCACGTCTCCGCCTCTTACGACTATACATGTGCCGAAGATCGAGATGGGCATGTATGCCGTTAAGCTATTGCTGGATTACCTGGACAATCAGTATTCATTGCCGGTGCGTGTAACAGTGCCGTATCGGATGATCTATCGTCGTTCGACCGAATGTTAGCAGGCAAATCCGTAGACTGAGCCAGGTCGACGGATTTTTGCCGTTTGTTTATTGATACAACCAAATGCGGGACACGGTCATGACCGCAGGAAGCGCATCTTCATCGACCGGCACTCTATCGAACCAGCCTCCCACGGCAAGGTTGAGCACGAGATAGAAAGACTTGTCGAAGGGCATGATGCCTGGCTCCAAATGCCGCTTCGCGAATAGATGGCCGTCGACCGACCAGCGGATAGACGCTTCATCCCACTCCAGTCCATAATCATGGAAGTCCGTAATCGAACCGTTCTCAAAAGTGTAAGAAAATTCGTCGATTTGCTTCTGTTCCCAGTCCTTTCCATAGTGAAGCGTGCCGAAAATTTGCCGGGGCAAGCGCCCCTTGGCTTCCATAATGTCGATCTCGCCGGAGGCCGGCCAATGGCCGTAAGCCTGCTCCTGCGGCAGCAGCCAGATGGCGGGCCAGATGCCGCTCCCGGCGGGCAGCTTCGCGCGCACGATCAGCTTGCCATAAGTATAGGCCATATGATTCCTGGTATCGATGCGCGCTGAGGTGTAGACGAAGCTGCGACCGTCCTGCAAGGTTGTCGTCTCGCGGCGGGCGCAGAGGTTCAGCCCCGTTTCATCTATATAGAGATTGCCTGGATGCCCCGTATAATATTGCTGTTCTCCGTTTCCCCAACCCGTATCGACAGGCGCTCCGTTCTCATTCAGCAAATCATTGCCGATGCGGATATTCCATGCGCTCAGGTCGGCGCTCGGCTGCTGGAAATTTTGCTGCCAAATCAGCTTGTTCCTCTCATTCATCCTATTCGTCCTCCTGCTTGTTCTGTCATCAGATACTCTCAGCATACTCCGCCGGGAAGCGAAATCAATCAAATCCAAAAAAATGGGATAGGGCCAAAAATGATGGCCTTTTTTTTATGGTCGCGTTTTCATACGATGGAGAAGGAAGGGGGCGAAGGAAGCTTGCGGCACAAAGCAGGACAAATGAGAACGTTTCTAAGGCAGTGGCAGCTGCAAAGCATGGTCATACCCGGAATCGTCTGGATGTTCATCTTCTGTTACATTCCGATGATCTGGCTCATTATCGCCTTCATGGACTACAGCATATCGGGGCCCGTGCTGGAGTCGCCCTTTGTGGGGCTGAAGCACTTTGAGGATTTCACGAGCGATGACCGGTTCTGGCGTTCGATCCGCAATACGCTCGGCATGAGCAGTCTGCGGCTCGCGCTCGGCTTCTGCATCCCGATCCTGTTTGCGCTGATGCTGAACGAAATTCGGAGCATACGCTTCAAGCGCACGGTGCAGACGATCTCGTATTTGCCGCATTTCATCGCCTGGACGATCTTCGGCGGCATTCTGCTGAACTGGCTTGGCGAGGGAGGCGTGATGAATCAGCTGATGATGGCGATCGGGGTGCAGGATCGTGAAATTCTTTATAACAGCGATCCCAAGTATTTCTGGTGGATCACCTTCTTCTCCGACACGCTCAAGGAAACCGGCTGGAGCGCGATCATCTACATCGCCGCGATTGCCGGTATCGATCCGGCCCTGTACGAAGCAGCCGAGCTGGACGGCGCGAGCCGAGGACAGCGGATGTGGCATATTACGGTGCAAAGCATCAGGCCGACAATCGCGATCTTGTTCATTCTGGCGGTTGCGGGTATGCTGGGCAGCAACTTTGATCAGATCTTTATGCTCAAGAACAACATGAACATCAAGATGGCGGAAAGCCTGGATTTGTACATTTACAACATGGGCTTGGTGTCCGGCCGCTATTCTTTCTCGACGGCTGTTCTGTTCGCCCGATCAATCGTGGCGTTGGCGCTGCTGTTCATGGCCAATTACGCATCCAAAAAGCTAAGCGGCGACGGCATCTTTTAAGGGGTGACTTGAATTTTAAAAAAGGGGGGCAGAAAGATGGGAACACGAGGAGGACTTCGGCGCATCGGTCCGTTCGAAGTCGTCAACACGCTTCTCATGCTGGGGGTTTGTTTCATCACGCTGTATCCGATGTGGTTCGTGCTTGTCAATTCGCTGAACGCGGCGGAATATGCGGCGCTAGGCACGGAGAATTGGTTTCCGAAGGCGTTCACACTGGACAGCTACCGGGTGGTGTTCGGCAATGAGAATATGATGAACGGATTTCTCATTACGACGCTGCGGACGGTCATCGGGACGGCGGCGCATGTCTTGTTCACCGCCATCGTGGCTTACGGGCTCAGCAAGACCAATTTGATTGGGCGCAAGATATACATGAAAATCGCTTTGATCACGATGCTGTTCTCGGGAGGGCTCATTCCCACCTTCATTCTGATGACGAAGCTTGGCTTCTACGACAGCTTCTGGGTGTTCATTATACCGGCCATGTATACGTTCTTCGACATGGTCATCTTCATCAGCTTCTACCGCACCATACCGGAGAGCCTGGAGGAATCCGCCAAGGTGGACGGCGCTTCGGATTATGGCGTGCTGTTCCGAATCGTCTTGCCCAACAGCATGGCGGTCATCGCGACGATATCGCTGTTCGCGGCGGTCTACCATTGGAACGATTATTATCAGGGCGTGCTGTATATCCGCACGCAGGAGCTGCTGCCGCTGCAGACGATGCTGTTCAAGATCATCGCGGAGAACTCCATGTCGTTCATGCAGCAGCAGGCAATGGCGCAATTCGGCGCGAGGCTGCCCGGCAATTCGATCAAGTTCGCCTCGATGATGGTGGCGACGCTGCCGATTCTCTTGTTCTATCCTTTCATCCAGAGGTATTTGGTGAAGGGGGTTATGATTGGAGCGATTAAGGGGTGAGCGTAAAGGTACTTGTGCATGAATATATGCTAGGGCTCTCAAGTGGACTTTAAGCAGGCCCCGCACGAGAGAATCTAACGAAGATTCATAACGTTAATCTCAATAAATCACCTTTTACAGGAATGTAACGAAGATTCATAACGCTAAGCAGCAAAGCAGGACCTTTTATAGCCTATCAAAGAGCAATAAGGATATGGGTATTCGTTAGATTTTAAACGGCGCGGTAAACGGGCTTTTAACGCTATGAGGATTCGTTAGAGTACATTGGCCCGGGTAATAGAGAAGTTTGAGCTCATGGGATAATTGATGGGCATGATTTTGCATTATAATAGGGGAAATGAAAGGATGATCGTGAAATGAAACGTTTGAAGAAGAGAAGAGCCTTGTTGGCGCTTGCCGTGGCCGCGGTTCTTGTGTTCAGCCTGGCGGCTTGCACGAACAACAATGAGGGCGGGAGTAATGGGAACGGCCAGTCCGGGAACAGCACACAGCAGCCCGAAGCGACGAAAGGCGGGGAAGCGCAGGGCGAAGCGACGCCAAGTCCGGACGAAGCCGCATGGAAGCTGGACACCAGCCCCGTCGATCTGAGCTGGTTCGTGGGCGCGTCCTGGTATGCGCATACATGGGGAGAGAGCATGAACTCCAAATATATAACGGAGAAAACAGGCGTGAATGTCAAGCTCGAGGTGCCGTCCGGCGACGCCAACGAGCAAATTACGCTGATGATGACCTCCGGGAAGCTGCCTGACATCATTAGCATGGGCTCATGGGAAACCGCTGTCAAGAAGCTGTGGGAGGGCGATCATGTCTATGCTTTGAACGAACTCGCCGATCAATATGACCCGTACTTCTACAAGGTGGCGGGCGACGGCACGCTGAAGTGGTATCGTCAAGAGAACGGCAATACGTACGGCATTCCCAACGATTCCTACAGCCCTAACCTGATGCATGAAACCGGCATGACGGCCGCCAACCAGACCTTCCTGGTGCGCAAGGATCTGTACGAGGATATGGGCAGTCCGGATCTGTCGACGCCGGAGGGCTTCCTTGGCGCGCTGCAGCTGCTGAAGGATCAATATTCGGAATACAAAGGTCAGCCGATGAGCCCCTTCTTCGCGCAAGGCAACGTGCCGTACGGCATGACGGAATATTTGCAGAACCTGCTTGCGATTCCATTCGAGAAGGACGGCAAAGTCTATGACCGCATGACCGATCCGGATTATGTGGCGTGGCTCAAGACCTTCCGCACCGCCTATGAACGCGGCCTCATCAATGTAGATTTCCTGGTTGATTCCGACGCTCAGGTGGAGGAGAAAACGAACAACGGACGCTATTTCATGATGGTTCGCGAATGGACGGGGATGGCTGCGGTCAATCCGATGCTGGCTGCTAGCGCTAATCCGGATTCCTATTATATCGCGGTGGACGGTCCGCAGAACAGCAATGGCGATTCGGCGAAGCTGTTCCCGGGCAATATGGACGGCTGGATGGTGACCATGATCAGCAAGTCCGCTAAGGATCCGGAACGCGCGATTCGTTTCCTGACCTATCTGGCAAGCGAGGAGGGGCAGCGCGATCTGTTCCTGGGCAAGGAAGGCGAAACCTGGGATATGGCGGACGGCAAGCCGACGTTGAAGGCCGATATGGTTCAATTGCTGGATTCGGATATCGAGAAGCTGGAGAAGGAATACGGCATTATGGATACGTACTGGATGATGCGCAACCCGGTAATCGTCAACCAATGGCGACCGGAGAAGGCTCCCGTAATCAAGCAAATGGAGGATTTCGCTAACGCGCAAGCCGATATCGACAGCGGCATCTACAAGGGACTCGATCCGCTCGGCGATTCCGACGCGGCGGTGGCCTGGTCGAGAATTTCGCAGAATTGGGAGGAAGTGCTGCCGGAGCTCATAACCGCGAAGAGCGAAGCCGCCTTCGACAAAACCTTCGAGAGCTTCCTTGCGCGCCGCGACGATTATGGCTTCGCCAAGGTGATGGAATTCAGGCAAGCCGAGCTCGACGCTCGCAAAGCCAAGATGGCGGAGTAGCGGGAAATCAGCCCTGTCTATAAACCCATAGCAGCTTAGCTGAAAATACTTTCTGTATTGCCGGTCGCCTGTCAGGCGGCCGGTATTGCCTGCTTTTGGGGCAAGATGTGCGCGCGAACCGCTAAGCCTGAAAACAGCCTTCCATCGCAGAAGCGGTTCTTGACGAGCATCTTTCGATCAAGTCGCCATCCATGGTATATTTCAGAGATAAGGAGGGCGACGGACGTGAACGCTGCTATCGTGAAAGCCAGGAAATTTTATCGCAATGCCAACATATCCCGCAAGCTGTTCATCGCCTTCAGCCTGTTAATCGCGATTCCGGCAATCGCTGTATCGTTCCTGTTCATCCGTCTGCAGGAAGCGCAGCTGTACAAGGAGGCGATGGCATCCGGAAGCAGTCATGTATCAAGACTGAACGAGCAGCTGCGAAGCAAGATGACCATTATTGAAAACGTTTCCTCAACGGCGCTCACGCAAAAGGCGTTTGTGGATTATATTCATTCAGATATGCTAGGGGACGGTCTCGAGCTCGTAAAGTTCAGACAGAACCAATTCGAGCAGATGCGTCATATCATTCAGAGCAATGAGATGATCAGCCAGCTCAGCTTCTATGTCGACAATCCGAATTTATTCGAGATATGGCCGGAGATCTATCATTATGATAAATTTTGGCCGCAGGATTACTGGGTAAGCCTTAGAGAAAACAGCGGGGCCGCCTACCGCTTGTTCTCTTTCAAGGATGGCGATCACACGCTGTCCTACTACCGGCTTGTACGCCTTCAAGGCCAGCAGAAGAGACCAAGCATTATGGAAATCCGAGTGGAGCATGACAAATTCTTCAATCAGCTGCTAGAGGAGAACGGAGGCGATTTCTTCTCGGTTGTTATGGACGGGAGCGATTCTGCGCGCAATGTTTACAATTCCGGGCATGCTTTCTCCCGCAGCGCCGGAGAGGAGCTCCCCGCCATTTTTGGCTTGATTCACGAGAAACTGGATGTGCTGCAGCAGGACAGCCCGATCAAGGTGAAGGCCGGCGGCCATACCTATTATGCGCTGTACCGGTACATCGCCCCGCTTGATGCCTATGTGGTGGATATCGCTTCCCGCGATGCGTTGCTCAAGGGACCGCGCAGCTGGTATGCGTGGGTAACGGCGATTGCCTCCTGCGTGCTGCTTCTTATGCTGCTGCTCGTCTCGCAAGTAACGAGGCGCATCTTCCGCCGGATGGACCGAATGCTGATTTCGATGCGCAAGGTGCGGAGGGGACAGCTGGATGCGAAGCTCGAAACGGGTCTTGCAGATGGCGAGAAAGGCGACGAGATCGATGAAATGGCCGTCAGCTACAACAATATGCTGGATGAAATTCAGCAATTAATGACGCAGGTGGTGGATAAGCAGCTTATCGCCAAGAATGCGCAGCTGCATTCCCTTCATTCCCAGATCAATTCGCATTTCTTGTACAATGCTCTCGAAGCGATCCGTATGCAGGCGGAGGTCGAGCGGCAGTCGGCAATTGCCGACGCACTCGTATCCCTTGGCTCCCTGATGCGCTACAGCATGAAGTGGAGAAGCGACACGGTCACGCTTGGAGAGGAGCTTGCCAACATACAGAGCTATATCCAGTTCATTAACTTCATGGAAGGCGGGAGCTTCGTCTTGACGGCAAATCTCCCACAAGAGGTGCTGCGCTGCGCTATTCCGAAGATGTGCATGCAGCCGATCGTCGAGAATGCGGTCCAGCATGCGGCGCCCTCAGGCGGCGGAGTTCATATTCAAATCCAGGTGAAAGCCGAGAATGACAGGGGATTGTTCATTGAGATTCACGATGACGGTGTCGGGATTGCCCCGGAGCAGCTAGCCGTTCTGCAGGAGGCTTTGCAAGATGATGCGGACGGACCGATAGTGGCAAGCAAGAACGGGCTTGGCATTGAAAACGTGCATAAGAGATTGCAGCTTCACTATGGCAAGGACTGCGGGCTGTGGATCGACAGCGAAATTGGCGTATATACCAACGTCACGATACGTTTGCCTTGGGAGAATGATAATCTGGGGGGATGGTAGCGATGCTTACGGTTTTGGTGGTGGATGATCAGCGAAATATCCGCGAAGGCTTGCAGGCAATGCTGCGCCAGTTTCCGTTGGAGCTGGGCGGCATGTATTGCGCAGGCAACGGAGTTGAGGCTTTGAAGCTCTTGAGGGAGCATGACGTCCAACTCGTCATCACCGATATTCGAATGCCGGATATGGATGGACTGGAGCTTATGGCGCATGCCAGGGAGGAGGGAATTGCTGCTGATTTTCTCATTCTCAGCGGCTATGGCGAATTCGCTTACGCGCAGAAGGCGATGAGTCTCGGAGCGAAGGGATACCTGCTCAAGCCCGTGAAACGGGAGGATCTTCAGACCTCGGTGGAGCATGTGCTGCAGGAGCTTCGAACAAGGCAGACTTTGAATGACAATATGCGGCAAATCTCCGCGCTTGCCCAAGAGAATGATCGCAAGGAGCTTGGCATGTACATGCAGGGCGCCTCCTATGACGAGAGCTGGGTTCGCTCCGTTGAGGAACAACATCCAGGTCTGTGGAGCGGCTATCGGCTATGTCTGCTGCGGGAGGAAGTCAGAGTGAACCAGCCCGGAGCCGCAAGCTTGCATAGTATGGGAGCGATTGCCTGCAATGTGTACGGGAGACAGGGCTGCGTCTGTCTTCAGCAGCGTCCGTATCTTATTTTGGCGGTCGACGC
The DNA here is from genome assembly GCF_011947265.1 of Paenibacillus sp. HB172176. GTDB lineage: Bacteria > Bacillota > Bacilli > Paenibacillales > Paenibacillaceae > Pristimantibacillus. The sequence goes on along the minus strand of NZ_JAATHD010000018.1, from coordinate 72,439 downwards.
TTCTGCGAGTACTGACGCCTTGGCGGCTGCACTCAAGGAAGCGCAGCTTCATGCCGTAATGGCTATGACCGGACCGCAGCAAGGATTGTTGAGGCTGCCGGAAGGTTATTCCCAGCTGATGGAGCTGTACGCCCACAGCTATCTGTTCCCGGAGAAACGCTGCATACTGCCCGAGCATATCACGGGACTTGAGCCGCAATGGGAGCTTCCGCATGAGGAGATTTACGCTTTGTTCCAGCTGATCGGCACGCAGAACGGCGGCAAGATCGCGGAAGATCTGTCGAAATTGTTCAACAAGAAGACACTGCAGCGCTATCACATCCGCTATACGCAGCAGCTCTGTCGCGCCATGGCGCAGATGCTGGAGGAATACGAGCGCGTCATCCGGCCTTATATGGGAGAGGAGGCGCTTGATATAGATTGCTTGCGCAATCTCTTCGATTATCCGGGCATTCGCGACTATATTCAGGCGCTTCAGCAGCAGCTGCTCCGACTGAATCAGTTCTACGAAGCGTTCAAATGCAGCTACCGCAACACGCAGGATTTGAACGAGGCGATTCGTTATATCCATGAGAATTATCATAAACCGCTCGATCTTGCGATGGTGTCGAATCATGTTTCGCTGAATTACGCGTATTTCTCCAACCTGTTCAAGAAGAATATCGGCAAGGGCTTCGCGGAATATCTGCGCGATGTGCGTCTGGATAAGGCGCGCCGGCTGCTCGCGGATACGGAGCATAAGATCGTCGAGATTACGACTATGGTCGGCTACGAGAATTACAAGAGCTTCACGCGCGCGTTCCGGGAGGTGATGGGCATGCTGCCCACCGAATATCGAGAGCGAATGAGAAGGAAGGCGGAGGAGGAGAAGCGCTTCCGGGATACGGCGCTTTGAGCCTTCTATACGTTTATTCATCAGCTCATGCGGCAAAGGATCAGCCAAAAAATTGGGTCACAACAAAAAACGATGTGCCTACCCTCTCAGGGTAAGCTTCGATAGAATAAAGATGTCTTAGAGGAACGGATGGAATAGGCAGGCTGTTGTAAGCGGTTACCGAGATCTGTAATACGCCTCGCTTGCCCGAATTGTCACGGCTGCTGCTTCTTGATGCGCACAAGGGCGGCGGCATGACGGTCGCCATTTGTATCCCATTACAAACTCCTCTCAGATAAATTCGCCTATATTCGATGAAGGAGGAAATTATGAATCTTTTTTCTGCGAAGAAAAGCTTCAGGATGGCACATCGAGTTCTGAGTCTGGCCTTAACGGCAATGCTGCTCGCGGCCGCCGGCTTGTTGCCGATGACCGGCGTTCATGCGGAGGGCACCACGGTGACTTCCATGTCCTATTATTCGGCTGCGGACGGCCCCGTAGTCTCGAAATCCGGAGTAGGGCAGGCGAGCTACGGCTTTGTCATGCCAATCTTCAACGGCGGCTCCGCGGCTTGGAGCGAAGTGGTTGACGATATTGGCGTCAAAGTGAAGGTCGGCGGCAGTTGGGTAGATATTGACAGCGTCGGCAGCTTTGTCTACAACCAGAATTGGGGACATTGGAGCGACGGCGGCTTGAACGGCTATTGGTTCACGCTATCGGCAACGACGGAGATTCAACTGTATTCCAAGACCAATGCCGGCGTTACACTGGACTACACCCTTCAATTTCAAAATATTACGACTCAGACCATTACATCAATGACGCCGACGCAAGGCCCGCAAATTACAGCAGGCTACACAGGCGGCGCCGGATTCACCTATCCGGTGTTCAACAACGATCCGGCGATTCCTTACGCTGCGGTAGCCGATGATTTGCGGCTGTATGTCAAGCCTGTGAGCGGCAGCACGTGGGTGAGCATCGACAACAATGCAGCGAGCGGCTGGATCTACAACAGCAATTTCGGGCAATTCACCGATGGCGGGGGCGGTTATTGGTTCACGGTAACGGAATCCATTAACGTCAAGCTGGAATCGGCAACCTCTTCCGCAAGCGTCGTGTACACGATTGTTTTCAATGAACCTGTAAGAAACTCTTATGCGATTACAGCGTATGACGGCACGAGCTACACGGCGGACGAGAGCGGCGCTATCGGCATTCCGCTGCCCAAGATTGACGGCAATCCGGCCATCGGGACTGAACTGGGCAATTTCGTCTACGAGATTTATGTTAACGGTCAGTGGGTGGACATGTCGGACTCCGGCCAAAGCGGATTTTCGTACTCCGGGGGCGGCTATAACAACATGTCCGACGCGAATCAATGGGGCTATTGGGCCGACTATATCTACGGATTGTGGTTCCAGCCGATTCAGGAGGACATGCAGCTTCGAATCGGCTATCCCTTGAACGGACAGTCCGGCGGCAGCATTGGCAGCAACTATGTCACCTATACCTTTATCGGCAATCCGAACGCGCCCCGTCCGGATGTGACCGATCAAGAGGATATCGCGATTGGAACATCTAGCGATCCGACTATTGCGGGCATGTCGCTGCTATGGCAGGATGAGTTCAACGGCACGACGCTCGATACGAGCAAGTGGAGCTACGAGACCGGCTATTATGTCAGCGAAGATCCGAATAGCTGGGGCTGGGGCAATGCGGAGCTGCAGCATTATACGAACAGCACGCAGAATGTATTCGTGGAGAACGGAAAGCTGAATCTGAAGGCGCTTAACGATCCGATGTCGTTCCCGCAGGATCCTTCCCGTTACGCACAATATTCCTCCGGCAGAATCAATACCAAGGATAAATTCTCCTTCCAGTACGGCCGCGTGGACTTCAGCGCCAAGCTGCCTACGGGCGACGGCATCTGGCCGGCGCTTTGGATGCTGCCGGAGGATGCGGTGTACGGCGCATGGGCCGCGTCCGGCGAGATCGACATTATGGAGGCGAAGGGACGCTTGCCCGGCACGACAAGCGGCGCTGTTCACTTCGGCGGTCAATGGCCGGTGAATCAGTATCTGGCAGGGGAGTATGACTTTCCCGAGGGTCAAACGTTCGCGAATGACTTCCACACCTATACGCTTATCTGGGAGGATGACGACTTTAAGTGGTACGTGGACGGCAAATTCTTCTTCAAGGTGACGAGAGAGCAGTGGTATTCCGTTGCCGCGCCGAATAACCCTGATGCTCCGTTCGACGAGCCGTTCTATATCATTATGAACTTGGCGGTTGGAGGTCATTTCGACGGCGGCTTGTCGCCGGATCCATCCGATATTCCGGCAACGATGCAGGTGGACTACGTTCGCGTCTATCAGCCGGGCGATGATGAGAATCCTGTCAACGTGCCTGTAACCGGCGTAAGCGTGGATCAGAGCACGGTTCAGCTGTCGGAGAGCCAGACCGCGCAGCTGAACGCCGCTGTTGCGCCTTCTAACGCAACGAACCAAGCCGTAACATGGAGCGTGGCGAATTCCAGTGTGGCGTCCGTTAGCTCGAACGGTCTCGTGACGGGAGTAGCGCCGGGCACGACAACTGTGACGGCGACCAGCGTGGACGGGAGCTTTACGGCAACGAGTACGATTACGGTAGTGTCCGCTGTTATCGTCATTGGTGATGAAGTGCGCGGCCTGAAGAAGTCGGGCGACAATCTGCAGTTCTACGTGAACGGCGCAACGTTCGCGGATCTGCATTACAAGATCAACAACGGCGTGCAGTTGAATGTGGCCATGACCTCGGACGGCAACGGCAACTTCACCTATCCCGTCAACAATCTCCAAGCCGGAGATACGGTGGAATATTTCTTCACGTATAACCCGGGCCAGGGTGCGCTCGATACCCCATGGCAGACCTATGTTCACGGCGTTACGCAGGGCACGCCGGAGTAAGCATATTTCTTTTTAGATTAATACAGCAAAAACCCGATGGCGGAACTCGTCATCGGGCTTTTTACGACCATTAACGAATAAACTGAAACTCAGTTGATGCTATCTCTGAACGTTTGGTCGAAAATGTGTGAAAGATTGCTCTATTAAGCGTAATATAAAACTATCTTATCCATTCAAAGGGGGTACAATGATGAAAAGAATACATACCTTCAACGAGATTGCAGACGAATATGATAAGCATAGGCCCAGCTATCCTGATCAGCTGTTTGCAGATATTTTGGCCTATTCAGGAATTGCGTCAGATTCATCCATTCTCGAAATCGGCTGCGGCACAGGGCAGGCTACGAGAGGACTTGTCGACCTTGGTTATGACCATGTGACATGTGTGGAGCTGGGTGAACATTTGGCTGCATTCACACAAACCAAATTTCGAAGTTATCCCAATGTTAGTGTCATTCAGGCTCCCTTTGAAACATGGAATAGTGAGAAGAGCGGCGGCTTCGCGTTAGCTATATCCGGCACTGCTTTTCACTTTGTTGAGCCGCAGGAGCTGGGCTATCGCAAGGTCTATGACTTGCTTGACAATGACGGCTCAATCGCTTTGTTCTGGACAGTACATGTTCCGACCTATGACGAAGTCTCGAATCTCATTCGAGAGAGCTATCGGAGGCATGCGCAGCAATTGGATGATTCAAAGAATCCAACACTGGAGCAAATCATAGAAAAACGATCAGCTTTGACGTTGGCGAATGGTCTTTTCAAGGAACTCGAAGTGAAGCGATACGCTTGTCATCATACGTATACGGCAGAAGAATATATTGCGTTATTGAACACAAATTCCAGACATCGATTAATTCCAGAAGCGATTCGGCATGAATTGTTCGCTGAGATCAGAGGCGCAATTGAAGCAAGTGGCGACATCTATCACAAGCCTCAGGCTGTGGTTTTGTTTCTTGCTAAGAGAAATGAATTTGAATCATGAATATTTTGTGCAAATGCACACAATGAATGGTCAGCTATGGAATCTCATTCCTCATATTGGTTGCAAGGCTGCTGATTCCAGCAGCCTTTTCAGTTTGGCGATGGTACCGTCTTCCATCGAAGGCATATTAATCGTTAGGGTTAGATGGGGAGCGTCGGACACCTGGAATGATAGTTGATGAAACCGCAGCCGCCCGACAGCCGGATGGTAGTTGAGCTTTTCGCCTTCGGGTCCATTGAGCACATCATGCTGCGGCCACCACTCTCTGAATTCCTCGCTTGTCTGCCTTAGTTCCTCAATGAATGCCATCCACCAGGGATCGCCTGCGAACTTCCCGTAGCTTGCTCTGAACTGTGCGAGACGATGTCTGGCATGGGTCTCCCAGGTTTCCTTAAGCAAGCTCCGTACATAAGGCGAAGTGAAAGTGCGCCATACCGAATTGCGGTCGCGCTCCGACATCGCCTGGTAGTCGCCATAGATAAGGCGCGTCACTCCGTTCCACGCCACGACGTTCAGGCGCTGATCGGTCACGAAGGCGGGGCTTGGGCTCTGCAGATCGAGAAATCGCTGCAGCTCCGGGCTAATGCCGCTGTCCACCGGCGCCAGATCCGCGGGAGGCTGCTGTAGAGCAAGCAGGAAGAGATGCCTGCGCTCGTTCGCATCGAGCTGCAGTGCTCTGGCGATGCTCTCAAGTACCTGCGCGGACACTTGAATGCTGCGAGCCTGCTCCAGCCAAGTGTACCAGTCGGCGCTGATGCCTGTGAGCATCGCTACTTCCGCCCGCCGAAGTCCGGGCGTACGGCGGCGTCCGCCGCTCGGCAGGCCGGCCTGCTCAGGCGTTATCCGCTCTCGGCGCGATTTCAGAAATTGCGCAAGCTCCTGCAATCGTTCCTTATTCGAATATTCCGAATGCTCCATCCCTGACTTTCCTCCTTATTTTTGCGTGCTTTTATCCGAATAGGCTAGGATTATTTCTCCTAGGATAAAGCCTCATCTCGTTCTAGTATTCCTTTCATTATACACTTGCGGAGGAGGATGGAAAACGCGCTGGAGGGAGTAAGCTCCTTTAAAGCTCCTTCAAGCAGCGTTCGAAACTTAAGCGGAATGAGGGATTTCAATTGGAAAAAGCCATGTATGTACAAGAGCTGAAAGCGGGCAAGCTTTCCAAAATCATACTGCTAATCGGCATTTCGCTGGGCTACTTTATGGTGCTGCTCGATATGACCGTGGTCAGCGTCGCGCTGCCGGATATTCGGACCGACTTGGGAGGAGGCTTGTCCGGGCTTCAATGGGTCGTCAACGCCTATACCATCGTATTCGCCGGCCTTATGCTCTCCATGGGCACGATCGCGGACAGGTTTGGGGCCAAGCGAATCTTTCTGAGCGGCCTGGTCATTTTCCTCGCGGCTTCCGCGGTTTCGGCTGCTTCCGGTTCGCTTGGCGAGCTTGTTGCCTGGCGCGCGATTCTTGGAATCGGCGGCGCTGCGCTGCTCCCGGCCTCGCTGACGCTTATCGTTCATGCGTTCCCGGACTCCGCAGAGCGAGCCCGCGCGATGGGAATATGGGCAGCCGTTACCGGGATTGCCATGGCGGCGGGTCCGGTGGTCGGAGGGGTTTTGGTGGACTCCTTCGGCTGGCGCAGTATTTTTCTGCTCAATATTCCAATTGCCATTCTAAGTCTGATCATCACCTCGAGATTTATTGCCGAAGCGCCTCGCAATCCGGGCAGAAAGCTTGATCTGGCAGGGCAAACACTGGCTATTGGAGCGATTGTCTTCATGTCTTACGGGTTAATGGAAGGGGAGAGCGAAAGGTGGGGCTCCGGGCCTATTGCGGCGGCGTTTGGCCTGGCGGCGCTCTGCGTCGTATTGTTCGTCATCGTGGAGTTTCGAGTGAAGTCGCCGCTGCTGCCGCTGCGTCTGTTCAGGAATTACACGATATCGGCGGGCTTGCTTGCGGGTATGCTCATTAACATTGGCTTGTCCGGGAGCCTGTTCATCCTGCCGCTGTTCTTCCAGCAATTGCGGGGGCTGTCGGCCCATGCTGCCGGTCTGGCGCTGCTGCCCATGATGATTCCGATGGCCTTCAACCCGATTCTCACAGGGCGAATCGTGGGCAGGATCGGAGCGCGGATGCCGATGACGGCGGGATTCGCATTAGCGGCCCTGGGCGCTTTGCTGCTCCTTCGGCTGGATGTGGAAAGCGGCTATGCGGTAACGTCGATTGGGCTGCTGCTGCTCGGATTCGGAGTGAGCTTTACGATTCCGTCGTTGATGGCGGCCGTAATGGGATCGGCTCCAAAGGAGCAGTCCGGTGCCGTTTCGGGGGCGCTGAACGCGAGCCGCCAGCTCGGCGCGACGCTGGGAGTAGCCATTCTGGGCTCGATTATTAGCGGAAGCGGGAGCTTCGTCGCGGGGATGCATGTGTCCTTGCTCGTTACAACGATTATTTTAGTTTGCGGCAGCTTGCTTTCGTTTGCTTTTGTCGGTAGGAAGGCAGTTGGATAATGTCGTGACTCTCATCGTATTTGCCATCTTATGCGCTTGAGAACGAATGCATTTCCGCTTGGAATACGAACGTATGTGTGGTAAAATAACGGTAATTAAGAAGAGACTGGAGGCGCTGCCAGTGGAATACAAAAGCAAGGACCGAGGATTCAAGATTAAGGAATCAGGCTGGACGGTGGAGGATTATTATGGTCTACCCGAGGATGGGAACCAATATGAAGTTGTTGGCGGAATTTTGGAGCTGAAGCCTTCCCCGACAACGACGCATCAACGAATTGCCCATCAAATGGAACACGCTCTGACAGATTCATGTGAATTGCAATACATTATTATGTCTTCTCCTATCGATGTCATTTTGTCGGATAATGAAACAAGGCAGCCGGATATATTAATGATTCATCGCAGCCGAACTGCAATTATTGAAGAGCATGCTGTTGTCGGCCCGCCGGATCTCGTTATTGAGATCATCTCGCCAAACAGCGCCAAGCGGGACCGTATTATGAAGAAAGAGTCTTATGCGCGATTCGGCGTAGGGGAATATTGGATCGTCGATCCGTCGAATTTGACCGTGGAGCAGTACGTTCAGGCGGAGACAGGACAACCGTATGAGCTGCTTCAATTATTCGCCCAGGACGATACTGTGAATTCGGAGCGAATATCATGCGTAAGCTTCACAGTCAAGGATGTGTTGAAGCTTAGATAAGAGGAGAGCGAGGCCCGCTTAAGTTAGCATTCGGGGCCTCGCTTGCTTATTCCGGATGATTGCCGGTATCGTCGCCGATCGCATACGGGCTATAGACATGCTTGTATGCGACATGCATCGTCATCCCGAGCATGGCATGCTCCAGGTTGTGGCAATGATCCATCCATAGACCGGGATTGTTGGCGAGGAAGGCGACCTCGATTGTTTCGCCCGGCATGACGGTTACAGTGTCCAGGATGAGCGGACTGCCGCTGACCGGTCGGCCGTTCTTGCTGAGCAGCTGCACATGATGGCCGTGCAGATGGAAGGGATGATCGGCAAAGCTGCGGTTCACGAAGCTCGTTTTCACAAGATCTCCCTCCCTGACCATCAGCGTAGGCGTATCAGGGAAGGTTTCCCCGTTGATGATCCATTGCGATCCCCCTTGCCCATTGTAGAATCCGAAGTAGGTTTGATCCAGAATGAGCGTGAAGGAACGATCGAACTTCGTTGTTGCGTCGAATGACGCCTGGGCAGGCTCGCCATAGGAGTAGATGTCCAGCGGTTCGCCATGCTCCAGACTTTCCGCGGCCGCTTTCCCGTCCGCACTATAGACGTATCCGATTGGGTTGCCGTCGATGTGCAACGCCAAAGTCACAGGAGTTTCCGGCATTATGAACTCGATATCGTAGCGGCCGCCGCCTCCGATATTGAGCAGGCTGTCGGTCAACGAACCGGGCCTATTCAATCGATAGCCGTCTATCGCCGTTACACGATAGGAAGCGCCGTTCAGAGAAAATGTGCGTATGGCATTGTCCGCGTTAACAAGCCGCAGCCGCATAAGGGTGCCGGGTGCTGTCTTCTTGCTCTGGAACCCGTCGTTGCTATTCAGCGCCGGAATGATAGTCCCATCGGGCTTCATCCAGCTGTGGGCGATTAGGGTCGCATCAACCATCTCTGTGTCTATCTTCTCGTCCGCCGGACGGATGACAAGCGAGCCGAACAATCCCTCCCTCACTTGCAAGGACGATTGCTGATGCGAATGATACCAATGGGTGCCGGATTCATTCACGACGAACCGGTACGTATGGGATTCGCCGGGCAGTACGGCATTCTGCGTCATGCCGGCAACTCCGTCCTCCGCGTTCCTAACGTCGATTCCGTGCCAATGCAGCGTGACGCCGTCCTCTATATTGTTGTTCCTCAAGACGACCTCTACAAGATCGCCTTCATCGGCGACGAGCTGAGGCCCCGGTGCTTGACCGTTAAAGGTCCAAGCTTCAATGGATTGTCCGGAAGCCAGCTTGACGGTTTGTTTCTCGGCAATGAGCTCATATCGCCGATCGGGCTTTTGATCTTGAGGGCCTTTCAGATCGTCGACGCTAATCCTCTCGTCAAGGGTAGTAGGACTGCCCCCATGACTCGAGCTCCCATGATCCATACTCCCATGCATAGCGCCAAGGGCAAAGGGAGCCCCGCCGCCAAAATCGGCGGATGCTTGATGAACCATGGCCATCGTGCCGGGCAGTTCGCTGTTTTTCATGGAGAGGGTGAATCCCGTAAACGTTATAATAATGGCAAGCGAGCACATGAGCAGGCCTCTGACCACTCTTGCGAGTAGAGCGGGCTGCCGCTGCTTCAAGCGATTCAGCCTGGCTGAATGATAGATCCACAACGCTGCCGCGGTCAAAGCGAGTATGCCTCCATGCAGCAAGATATCCTCGCTCTCAGGAATGGCTGGAATATGCATGGTGACCAGATAGAAGGCAAGCAGGGTTCCCGCGAGCATTGCATGAATCGGCACAATGGCTGCGCGCAGCGAGTGCTTGCCGCTCGTTGAAGCCAGCTCCGGCAAGGCGACGAACAGAACTGCCGCCGCCGGCACAAGGAGAAGAGGCATGACAACCGCGAATCGGTCCATAACGAACAGCCAGCCAAAATGAATCCATACCAGCGTCAGATCCAATATCCATAACGACAGTAATGCCAGGCCGATGAGAGAGCTTGCTCTGGCCGCCTTTCGCCAACGAGTCACAAAAGCGCTATTCGATTGAACATATTTCAGATGATTGACGGCAAAGGCGGCCGCTCCCCAGAGGAGCATCAAGAGCAGCAATAGAATGAATTCGAAGCCCAGGAACGCTTCAATCATGATGAACTACATCGCGGTCTGTCTGCAGGCGTTCATTCCACTGCGGACGATAATCATACATCCAGCTGTGCGAGTCCTTGTTGGCCGATTTCAAGAACAGGGGCATCATCAGATCGCGGAAAAATACCTGAACAGGATTGGTAGCGTATTTGCGCTGGCCCAAACTGCGGGAATATTGGATAATCCGTTCGACGCGCTCTTTTCTCAAGGATTGGAATTGATCGAAGGCTCCTTCGACATCCCCGATATCTCTTAAACATTTCCCCAACATCAGAGCATCCTCCAGCGCCATGGAGGCGCCTTGCCCGGCATTTGGCGAGGTTGCGTGAACCGCGTCCCCGATAAGCACGGCCTGACCTTTGCTCCAGCTTGTCTGGGGAGGCATATCATAGATCGGATAAGCCCCGATCTCTCCCTTCGTATTGGCGATAATATCGAGAATGGGCGAAGCGTCATTACGATACAAGTCCATGATGCGCCGACGCCACTCGCTTTGTGATATGGCAAGCATGTCCTTGCGCGTTGGCGTGCCCGGAACCTCCTCGTTCCCGAACCAGAATATTTCGCCCGAAGACTGGACGATGTAGCCGAAGAAGGCTTTGCTGCCGAATACCATTTGCTGTACGCCGGGGATATAAGGCAGCTGAACGCCGCGAGAGTAACCTCCGAAGCTGATTAGGCCTGTGTAGGAAGGCTTGGGCGCATCGGGAAGCAAGCGGCTGCGCAAGGCGGAATGAATGCCGTCGCAGCCTACGACGAAACGCACATTGGCCGATAATCCGCTTTCGAAGGAAACCTCCGCCCAGTCCTTTCCGGTCGTGATTTTCGTCAGCTTGGCGCCCATGACAATGGGAATTTCCTGACGCGCCGCTTCTTCGCGCAGAATACGCTGAAGCCATCCGCGCTTTACCGTAAAGCCTTGAGGTTTGCCGTCCATATGACCGACTTCCCCCAGATTTTTATCCTTGCCGTTTCGAAACTGCATGACCCGCATTTCGAAGCCTTCATTGCGGATCATGCGATCCAGTCCGAGCTCTTCTAACACATGCACGCCATTGCGTCCCACATTCAGGAACAAGCCCGCGTAATCGTCATGCTCCTGTGCGGCTTCGTAGATGACCGGTCTCCAGCCGGCTCTCTTCAGGAATAGGGCCGCCGCGGGTCCGGCAATTCCGCAGCCGATAACGGCGACATCTTTGTTGGGTGATAACATGTAACTTCCTCCTCTTCATTTATCTTAATTTTTAAGATATATGGCATTTGCAAAACTGAATTCCCTTTATTTTTGCAAAAAAACAAGATGATCGAAACCGTCCAGGGAATGATTCCCGACCCCGACCAGAGGAGGGGGAGAAGCGATGCCGTTGCAAGCTGTAACTGGGGGACACAGCCATGCTATAATAGATCTCAACTCATTTTGTTCGAAGTAGGTGCTGACTATGAAGGATCTTCAGCAGGATTTGAATGCCTCGCTAATTGAAGCTTCCAAAGAGATGTCGACCTTGACGGTTCTGTTCCATCAAACAGTGGCTGTTCATCTTGGCCTTAACATTACGGATCATAAATGTCTGGATTTCATATTGAGCAAGGGAAGGGCGACAGCCGGTCAGCTTGCCGATTGGTCCGGTCTGACGACCGGGGCCATAACGAGCGTTCTCAATCGATTGACCAAGGCGGGTTATGTTCGTCGAACCAAGGATCCCGCTGATTTAAGAATCGTTTATGCAGAGCCAGTGTATGCTCATTTGCATAAGTTGAAGGAAGTATTCGGACCGTTGAACGATGCCATGCTTGAACTGTACGGAACCTATAAGGAGGACGAGCTGCGCGTTCTACTCGATTATATGCTGCGAGCCAATCGCATCATGCGAAATCGAGCGGAAGAGCTTCGTAAATCGTCTGCAGAATAGAGAAAACGGTTGTGTACAGTTAACAACTGCTCCGAGCTGCATATCGATTATGTCTCTTCGTCCTGTTGCCCGTCCTCGCGTTCCTCGCCGTATAACTCGTTCATATGCTCGATATGTGCAGTCCCCCAATCATTCATAACCTGCAGGACGGCTGACATGCTTTGGCCGTATTTGGTAATCGAATATTCGACCTTTGGCGGAATCTGCTGATAGACCTTGCGATGAACGATGTCATGATACTCCAGCTCTCTTAATTGCTGGGTGAGCATTTTTTTGGTGATGTCGGGAATGGCTCGTTGAAGCTCGCTGAATCGCATCGTCCCGTTAGCGAACAAACGAAGCAATATAACAGGCTTCCACTTTCCGACCAGAATATCTAGTGCCGTTTCGAATTTGCAATAGCTGGACATAGGGCATGCTCCTGTCTTGTTAGGCTTAAGGCTCGATTTAAGGTTACTTTTTGAATACCAGGTATGATTGAAGTGCCTACTTCCTTTCATGGCGGCTAGCGATTATTATACTCCTATCGGTCGATGGGATACAGACCCGGCCACCAATAAAAAGGGAGTTGTGCAGCATATGAATATCGCTCTGTGGATTGTGCAAGGATTGCTGGCTGTTGGATTTATGTATTCTGGCTGGATGAAGGCGTTCCTTCAGGACAAGGCTGCAGCGGCTTGGCACTGGGTGAATGATGTGCCGAAGGCGCTTGTTATCCTAATCGGATTGGCGGAGCTCCTGGGTGCGGTTGGCCTGATTCTGCCGCAAGCGGTGGGCGCAGCGCCTGACTTAACGCCTGTTGCCTCAACTGGACTCGCTGTAATCGTGCTGCTGGGCGTATTATTCCATGTGTCGCGCAAGGAGTATAAGGAGATTGGCGTGAATTTCGTATTTCTGGCATTAGCCGTATTCGTTGCAATTGGACGATTCTGACAAAGCGCGATAAATGTTGAATTCCGCCTGTTGTGGATAAAATATGTGTAAAGTTGGGGATAAAGTTCAGGAAGCGATAAGCGCCCCGATGGAGGGAGCGTGCTATAATGAAACAAAAAAAGATGGAGGTATCCGGCATGGCGCAACGCTATCGGGTTACGAGAGAATTCCAGCAAATTGAACAATCGCAGAAAGAGATTACATTGGAGGAATGCAAGCAGTATTTTGCGGCGCAATCCGACTTCGAATATACCTCTGCATATACGGTAAAAGGCAAGGAAGGCACAACGATGACAATCGACGGCGACTTCTTTATGTGGAGCCTTGAAGACGCGAAGATTCCCTTCCGGCATTATGGAGGAGATGTGTACGTGCTCGGGACGAACGAAGCGGTCGTGCCGCGAATGGTTGAGGTGGCGAGCGCTCTGAGGGCAGATATTACGGAAGGCTAGAGTACGATTCTTCAATAGTCTAACGAAGATTCACAACGTTATCGCAACAAAGCTCTTCGTTAGATTTCAAATTTTGCAATAAATGAGCATTCAGAGCTACCAAGATTCGTTAGAGTTTCGCCCAGCATACATAGAGGTGAAATCTGAGCCGATGAGGCGAGTCCTATTCTGTCATAGACCGCTTCGGCGGGAAGCCTGTAATCTTCTTGTATACTTTGCCGAAATAGTATGGATCGGAGAAGCCGACTTTCTCGGCAATGTCCGCCGTGCCAAGCTCGGTGCTCATCAATAGCTCGCGCGCGACGGATACGCGCACTTGATTTACATATTCAATCGGCGTCTGCCCGGTCATCTCCTTGTAGAGGTGGCAGATATAATTTGGCGTCCGACCGACGAGCCGGGCAAGCTCCTCCAAGGTAATTTTATCCCCATAATGCGTTTGAATATAGGATTGAAGCTGCTGGATCGTATGACGCTTCCTGGTCCCGTGCCGATCCAGCTCAAGCTCCCGATTGACCACGATAAGTATCTCTTGCAAAATAGCTTCACACAGCATATCGCGAAACGGTTCATGAGATTGCCAGGCGTCATGGAGCGCCGCAAAGCGGCTTCGCACATATTCGAAGCGGTCCAGCCGCAGCTTCCTCGGCTCCTTGTAGTGAAGAAAGGGGAGCGCTGCTTCCCGGTCATCGGGATGGAAATGGGCGGAATACATTTTATGGAAACCTGGAGGACAGGAACGGGCTGAACGAAGCAAATGCTGCGGCATGAACAAGAGATCGCCTCCTGCCAAATGCATCGACCCCTGCTGGAATTGGTAGATGAGATTGCCGTCGGTCACCAAAGCGAGAATATAGGTCGCGGTAGGCGATGGACCAAGCTTCCAATCTTGCGAAATCTGGCGTGGGGGATTAAGCATGACAAACTCCATGGCGGCGAACACCCTCTCTTAATACAATCGGTAAAATATTCGAAATGCGAAATGCGCACCAGACATTGTTTGTCCTCATCATAGCTGTTTTTATACAAGTTATCCAGTATTCCAACCTACAAATTATTTGCAAATAATCGTAATATCGTCCAAAAACGATAGATCATGCATCGACTCCTCCGACTCGTTGTCCTATGCTGAAGGAAATCTGTTTTGCGAGGAGTGGGAACGATGATGATGGAGATGCCGAGTACGAAACCAACATTGATCGATGCGGATGTTCACAATAGTATGGGAAGCAAGGATGACTTGCTTCCCTATTTGCCGAAGGCGTATCAACAAGCATGGCGGGCCTATGGAGCGGGATATGGAGGGGGATATCTCGGAACGGGCGCTCACAGCGTTGCGCGAAGGGATGCGAAGACGGAGGACGGAGGACCTGCGGGAAGCGATCCGCATTATTTGAAAAAGCATCATCTGGATCCTTACGGCATCGACTATGCAATTCTTACAGGATCGGGTATTCTGGGCATCTCTCTCGTATCCGATCCCGATTACGGCAATGTTATCGCATCCGCTTATAATGACTGGCTGGCGGATACTTGGCTGAAGGCAAGCCCGCAGTATAAGGGCTCCATTCTCATCAATCATTCCGATCCGGCAGCAGCGGTGAAGGAAATCGAGCGTATGGGATCGCATCCGGACATGGTGCAGGTTATTATGTGCAGCGGCTCGCGCAATTTGTTCGGACAGCGGATGTTCCATCCCATCTATGAAGCGGCGGAGCGGCATGGTCTTCCCGTTGCGGTGCATCCGGGAACGGAGGGCAGGGGAAATGCAGGCCCTCCAACGCCTTCGGGTCATCCGACGCGATATTTCGAGTGGCATAATATTATTCCCATTAACTATATGGCGCATGTGAACAGCCTCGTGTGCGAAGGGGTATTCGAGAAGTTTCCCGGTCTGAAGTTCGTTGCGATTGAAGGCGGGATCGCCTGGATGCCGCATCTGATGTGGCGCATGGATAAAAACTTCAAAGGGTTGCGCGATCAAGCACCATGGCTGAAGCACAGGCCTTCGGATTATATCCGCGAGCATGTTTTGCTGACGACGCAGCCGATCGAGGAGCCGGATAAGCCGGAACACTTGAATCAAATCTTCGATATGATCGATGGCGATCACATGGTTATGTTCTCGTCGGATTACCCGCACTGGGATTTCGATAACCCTCAGGTTGCGCTAAGAGGCGTCCGCCGCGAGCTGCGCGAGCGCATATTTGCGGATAATGCGATTCAATTGTATGGTTTGACAGAGAAGCCGAAAGCGCGGGGGGCGGATGTCTGATGAAGACGAAATATTTTGCGGCAACAACAAATAGCTTCGGAAATCATGCGGTACAGGTCGTAAGCGTGAAAAATATTCAAATCGCGCTCTTCAAGGTTGGAGAAAATTACTATGCATGGAACAACAGATGCCCTCATGCCGCCGCTCCGCTCTGCGCGGGCACGGTTTGCGGGACGATGCTTCCATCCCAGGTGTATGAGTACGATTATGGCAAGGAGGGCGAGATTGTGCGCTGTCCTTGGCATAACTGGGAATTCGATCTGAAGACGGGGGAGCTTCTCGCCGATTCCTCCGTGAAATTGCGCGGCTATGAATTAAGTCGCGAGGACGAGGAATTGTATATTTGGATTTGAGTTGGAGCGCGGGCTCCGTTTCTTGAGAATGAGCATGATCTGCAGAAAAGCAAGGAGGATGGATACCTTGATTGAACATACGTATGTATACACCGAGCGAGTAGAGTCTCCCGCAAGGCAGGTGCCCGAGGGGAAGAGGCTCCCGTTCGGCTGGCAAGCGTTCGCCGTGCCCCCGACAAATGAAGGCAAGCCTGCTAAGATGCATTTGGCGAAGGAGCCGGAAAGTGCGGCATCCGTCACTGGTCCGGTGTATCTTCGCATAACCGTGGCGCTTGATGTGCGTGAGGAGAAGCGGGTGGAGGCGCGGCTGGCTTCGAGCGGACGAATCATCGGCAGCTTTCGAATCCGGTATGCTTATTTGTTCCAACCCTTCCAGTTGGAGTTAAGCTTGGAGGAAGCGGAGCTTGCAAGACAGGAAGGCATCGAGTTGCGGATGACGGAAGGCCATGAGCCATTGTGGGTGTTCTTTGAGCAGCATGCTGCCAGTCCCTCGACGCTATTCGTGCCGCATTTGCTATATGGATACGGCGAATCGGAGCAGGAAATCGATAAAGCAGAGCAATTCCTCAAACGCTTCCTGTCCCTTGATTCCGTGCAGGAGTTTTCCTGGATGGGCGGGTGCGTATGGGATGGCTTATGGGCGATTAGCAAGCGGAAGAGCATAGTTTGTCCGGCAGGACCGACTCCTCGAGAAGTGCTCGAGAGACAGCTTGGCCTTTTCTTTGATGAGTCCATGAGGCTCGTCTATGAAAATCCGAGAAGCGAGCCTGTTGATGGGATGATTAACGGTATCGAATGCACACTCCCATTCGCTGTCATTGCGAAGCTGTGGCCCGATCATCCAACGCTTGATGTGGCGCTATCGTTCTGGAAGGAGCATACGCAGGAGGATGGCGTTATTCAAGATGGCGATACGTTGTCGGCTGAAGGCTCTTATACGGTTGCGTATCCGATTGCTGTATTAGCCAGGCAGCGTCGGGACGAGAAGCTTGCGGAGCTGGCGCGGAAGCAATTGCTGCTTCGCCGCGACAGACTGCCAATTGATAATGATCTGTATTTGCGCTATACACAGAAGAACGGGCAGGTTACTCGAACGTTCCGCAATTGGGCGAGAGCTTTTGCCTGGTATATGCTCGGACTGGCGCATACGCTCACGGAGCTGGAGGGTCTGGTCGAACAGAACAAACTGGTGGCCGCCGGGCAAGCGAATCGAGCGGACCAGGCGGCAACTGAGATGGCGGAGCTGCGGGAGGAGTTTCGCCGCATTGCTGACATTGCCCTGAAGCATCAGCTGCCTGATGGGCTGTGGGCGAATTTCCTCGATGAGCCAAGTGTAGAGGCCGATACATCGGGCTCCGCCGGCATTGCCGCGGCACTCGTCATGGGCGTCGGGCAAGGATGGCTGCAATCGGAGGCTCGCGAGGCAGCAGAGCGTACATACGATGCCCTGCTGCAAAGGCTGACGCCAGATGGGCTGTTGCCCGGCGTGGCTCAGAGCAATCGCGGCGGAGAAGCGCTGCAGCGCAGTGATTATCGCGTGCTGTCCCAGATGGGAATGGGCTTGCTGGCACAGCTCTACGCGGCATTGGCGAAATCATAGCAGCGGGCGCTCGATGCTAGTAAGCATTCACTATATGTAATACAGCTTGCTTGAATGTTTGATGAAGCTGGCCGAACTCCAATTTCGGCTGAATCTCGCTTATGAGCCGATTTCAAAGTGAAATTGGCTTATGTTGAAGTATTCTCCCAATGAACAGTAAACTATACTGATGTTGCTTTTCAATTGATAAAATCCGTGAGCTATTCCACACAGAGAGGAAGTTCTTCGTTCCAACAGACGAATCTTCCTCTCTTAACGTTGAAGGGGGGCAAAAGGACGGAACAATTGAAAGCGAATACATTTTGCAGGGAGGATATGTAATGAAGAGGAGAAGCAAGAGCTTCACGGCTGCGCTATTGGCAGCTTGTTTGACAGTGTGGCTGATGAATATCCCGGCTGGAGCGGTTTTCGGGGACGAGCTTGACCCGATGGAAAGCGGCATTCAGACCGCCTACTATGTATCGCCGGATGGCGATGACGACAACCCGGGAACCGAAGCGCTGCCGTTCGCCACTTTGCAGAAAGCGCAGCTGACGGTTCGTTCCGTCAACGACGAGATGACGGGCGACATCGTCGTGTACCTTCGAGGAGGGAGCTATACGCTAGACTCTGCCTGGCAGCTTGACGAAGCCGATTCCGGCACGGAGGGCTATTCCGTTATTTATCGGGCGTACGAAGACGAGAAGCCGGTTATAGAGGGCGGTCGCGACATTAGCGGGTGGACGCTCTATGATGCAGTCAACGATATCTATGCGGCTTCGGCGGAGGATCTGGAGACGAGGCAATTGTATGTGAATGGGAATCGAGCCGTCAGAGCTAGAATGGAGGGCGGCTTGACCAATGGAGTTAAGAACGCTTCCGGCTATGAAAGCGATGACGCTTGGCTTGCCGGTCTGGACAAACCAAGCGACGTAGAGGCCGTGTTCAAGGCCGCCTGGACCAGTCCGCGCATCCGCGTGCAATCGATTGGCGAATTGTCCGGCAAGGCGGAAATTACGTTGAATCCCGCGCTGTGGCCATCGGTGATGAATCGTTCGCATTTGGAGCAATGGTATCTGGAGAATGCGTATGAATTCCTGGACCAGCCGGGAGAGTGGTACCTGGATGACACAGCCGAGACGATCTACTACAAGCCGCGTCCGGGCGAGAACATGGCAACCGCGACCGTGACGGCCTCGGTGCTTGAGAATCTGCTTGGCATTGACGGGGGGAGTCTGGATACGCCCGCGAATCATATTCGCTTCGAGGGCATTGGCTTCGCTTATTCGACATGGATGCAGCCGACGGACGAAGAAGGCTGGATCGATGAACAGAATAATTACAAAATAGGCACGCTGGAGCTGCCCCAAGCTGCCGTTCAATTGCAGTATGCGCAGCATATTACCTTCGAGCGCTGCGATTTCTCCCGCCTGGGAGGGACGGGCCTCAATATGCTCGAAGGCGTGCAGGACACCCTTGTGGAAGGCAACCGCTTCTACGATATTTCCGGTTCGGCCATTAATGCGGGCATCACCTCTAAGAAGACGGCAGAGGTTTATAACCCGACGGATACGCGGAAAATCTTGAAAAACAATGATATTCTGAACAATTATATTCATGATGTAGCGGTCGAGTACAAAAGCGCAACGGCCGTTACCGTCGCCTTCCCGATGGATATCGATATTTCGCATAATGAAATATTCAACATTCCTTATTCCGGAATCAGCTTCTTTGGCAGCGTCTACGCGCCCGTCACGACTACGGTGAATGCGAAGGTGCAGGACAACTTCATCCACCACTTGATGGGAGACGGCATCTTCGACGGCGGGGCCATCTACGCCTTCGGCGTAACGGGAGGAACGGAGCCCAGTCCCAATCTCATCTCCGGCAACTATATCAAGGATCAGTTGAACCGCTACGCAACCATCTACATGGATCAATCCTCGAATTATTGGAAAATAGAGCAGAATGTCGTCGAGCTTAAGGATATACCGATCTGGGACGATATCTATGAAACCTATTGGGCGTTTACGAACATTAACACGAATCATATCGTACTTAATGACAATTACAGCACCACTGCCTCCTTCTGGAACAAGAGCTCGGTCGACAGTATCGTGAAAACCAATGATCATATCTACCCGAACGCGGCATGGCCGACGGAGGCGCAGGCGATTATCGCAAATGCAGGCTTGCAGGAGGCGTATCAGGATATCGCGGAAGGCAATATTGAAATACTCGATGTGCCGGCTTCGCTAAATTTGACTTCCGAGGATACCTACGCGTTGAGCATTCAGGCCGAAACCGGCCACGGCGCGTCGATTGATCTCTCATCTGCGCAAACATATTATGCCAGCAGAGACGCTGCGGTCGCAACGGTTAACTCAAGCGGTCTTATTACTGCGGTCGATTCCGGGCATACCCAGGTTGTGCTCTATATTTATTTCCATAACCGCCTGCTGCAGAAAACCATTGAGGTTTACGTGGATGATGAGCTAGACGATATCGAGGTGTATTATGCGCTCGAGAATGTCAAGCATGTTATGCCGGAGAGTATGACCTTCGTGCCAGGCAGCTCCCGGCAATTGGTCGCGCGCGGGATTACCCGAAACGGCCAGATTATCGGGGGAGGAGACGTGTCAGTGACAAGCAGCAATCCTTCCGTTACATCGGTCGTATACGGATTGATGACGACGCTTGCGTCCGGCACAGCGGATCTGACCTTCACAACTTCGTTAAACGGCGTCGCGGTCAGCAAGGAGATCGAGATCAATGTTGTGGATTTCAGCGATGAGGACAGCTTGACCTTCCCTGCTTATTCGCTTAATAAAGCGATCCGGGATCCGAGAAATTGGTATTCCAGACTGGCAAGCGGCACCATCACACCGGGCGAAGGGCAGCTGGATATCAATACGCCGGGCAGCGGTTACGCGATGTATGAGGATCAAACCTTCGGGGACGAGCTGTTATCCATGAACATGAAGATCAATGCGACCGGCGGCTGGCCTTCCATTGTGCTTCGAAGCCAGAAGGCGGATAAGGATTTCACGGCATCAGATAATAGTCTCTATATGATTTGCTTTAAAGCGAACATTATTGAATTGCACCGATTCTCAGGAGGAGACCGAACGGTGTTTTTCGGAGAAATTGCCGGCTTCGACAGTTTGGGAGCAGCGTCCTACCCCAATACGTCGATTCCGTTCCATGAGACGCATTTCGTTCAGGCTGGAGCCGTGACCGAAGCGGGAGGCGTTCGAATTATTCTCAATGTTGACGGAGAGAATGTATTCACTTATCTTGATGCAAGCGCGGAGCGCATCACCGAAGACGGGTATTTCGGCTTGTACGCCAGATCGGGCAGCATCACTCTGAGCGAGACTGATCTCGATCTCCCCGGAGAGGATGAATGGCCGATTCCGGAAGCGCCATCAGCTTCTCTTGACGGAACAGATCGAGCGATTACAGATGAGAATGTGACATTGACCGGCTCGGTTATCCCGAACAGCGCGTTGACGCTGGAGCATGCCGAATTCACATACGATCCTGATACGTTCGAATTGGAGGCGGTGTCGTCTTTAGCGGACGGCATGTCCATAGCGGTAACCGAGGCCGTGTACGGCACGGTTCAACTGGAATTCACGGGAACGGGAACAGAGCTAAGCGGCTATGACGCCATCCGTTTGTTCGCGGCGACCTTCAAGGCGAAAACTGCGGCAGCCTCATCCGATATTGAACTGACCGGGATTTCCTTGACGGATAGGGATGAGCTTGAGGTGGTCACCGCTCCTGCCGAGAAGTCGATCCTCGTGTCCGCTCTGGCGGCGGGAGGCCTCTACGAGAGCTTCGACGCTTATGCGGACGGCATGATTGGAGGAACGTCGGGCTATATCGTGACGCCATCGGATCTTGGATACTTTACTATCCAGGAATCGCCTACCGAGGCAGACAAGAGCTTGCATCTTTACAAAACTTCCACGACTGACGCAGCCACGTCGACGCTTTCGAAGATCTACAGCGCGGCTGGCATCGCCGGACAAGTAAGCGTCTCGTATCAGGTGAAGAAGGAAAGCGGGATCGAGAGTCCGCAGAGCTTCGTCAACCTTCGCGATACGACCGGCAAAGTGATCGCGACGATTATAGTGGACAGCACGCTGCGCTTCACGCTGGATAGCAGCTATACCTTGGTAGACAGCGCGCATATGCTGGAGGATATGTGGTATGGAGTAACGCTTCATCTGGATTTCGATAATCATACGGTCAGCGCCGAGGTGCGGGAGCTTGAAGGCGAGAATCGCGTTTGGACTTTGGAAGAGCAGGCTATGCAGAACGAGCTGGCCGCAAACTTCTCCAGAGCGGAGTATGTGCTGTGGAAGACGAGAACGGGCGCGTATTCTTACAATAATCTGTTGGTAGAAGGGGAAGGCAGCTAAGCCTGCTTTCGGCAAGGGTATTCGGGTGGAAGAGAGGAAGAAATGATTTATGCTGAATGGAATTGAAGATCTCTACCATGAGCGAGATGACGCCGGCAATTCGCATCGCGAGAAGCAGCATGCAGAGTTGGAAGCCTGGATTGGGGAGCTGCAGAAGCTGTCGGATTCGCGACGAAGGAGCTATTTCGCTCCGAATTATGCAGATATCCGTGCGTATGCTTCCAGCATAGAGCGGTATCGCGAGGATTTCGCCGAGATGCTCGGACTGCCGCTCATTTCTCCTTGGGGGGAGCCAAGCATACAGGGGGAGCGCGGGGAACTGCATGAATCGGAGTATACGCTGGTCGCCGAGGATGGGCTTGGCGAGATTTACCGGGTGGAGATTCCGGTATCGGCGGGGCTTACGGCTTATGGTTTGTTCTTTCTCCCAAAGGGAGAAGGGCCCTTCCCCCTCGTCATCTCCCAGCATGGGGGACAAGGCACGCCGGAGCTTGCGGCTGACTTTTTCGGCTCGGAGAACTACAATGATATGACGCGCAGAATTCTGCGCAGGGGAGCGGCCGTATTCGCTCCCCAGCTGCTGCTGTGGGAATCGGAACGATTCGGCCCCGGCTTCGATCGCAAGCAGATTGATGTGCAACTGAAGCAGCTAGGCAGCTCTATTACGGCGATTGAGGTGCATAAGCTTCGCGGCAGTCTGGATCATTTGCTGCGGCGGCCCGATATTGACGGGGAGCGGGTTGGCATGGTTGGGCTTTCTTATGGCGGATTCTATACGTTGTTCACGGCAGCGCTCGACACAAGAATAACCGTGGCGGTTGTCTCATGCTTTTTGAACGATCGAATGGCTTACGGGCGTTCAGACTGGACATGGACAGATTCCGGCAATCGCTTCCTCGATGCGGAGGTATGCGGGCTCATTTGCCCGAGACCGCTTTATATGGAAGGCGGTTCGAGAGACGAGCTGTTCCATGCGCAGGGATTTATCGAAGAGAGCGCGCGAGCGGGCCTCCACTACGATCGGCTGGGGCTTGGAGATCGCTTCCAGGCAGTCGTGTTCGAAGGCGCGCATGAGTTTAATCCCGAGGACGAGCCTCTTCATTTCCTGTTTCGCTATTTGTAGCAGGAGAAGCGTCATGCTAAGCTGACCAAGGTAAATAACGTAAATCTATCAGCAGGATATTTAATCCATTAAATTGAAAATATACCCGGATGCACTCAAGAAACAAGGAAGAAGCCCGCAGCAAGTATGCGGGCTTCTTCCTTGTTTACCACAAATTTATAAGTTTTCGAGCATTCGAAAACGGAAATTCTATTTGGCGATAAATCCTGCCTCTTGCTTACGAAGCTGCTTTGCTCCGCAAAGCTTTAGGTCGCTCATCTCTGAAAGGCCGAGGGTAGAGGATTTCTCATAATGCTAACGGACACCAGTGCTCTTAAACGCATCAAATATACATCATTAGCCGTTCTAACGGACACCAGCGTTCTTATTTGTAACAAATCGAGGAAAACAAGAGTGTTTCCCACACAATAAGGTCTGTCATGTCCGCCAAAATGGAAAATCCCCGTATTTTAGCCGAATAAGGTCTGTCAGGTCCGTTTAAATTAGTCTGACTGCTTGAAGATGTTATTCTGACGATTCTGAGGTCCCGCTGGCGATGGATGGCATTTACCATTGTCCAATGGACTGCAAAATCGGATAATAGAGGAGAAATGCCGTTTTTAAAGCCCGTTCGGACGATATTGCAGTATTTGAAGGGCTGCCGACTGCTATATACTTCGAATTGTCCAGCCATGGCGAGGCGCTGCCGAGAGGAACCGTTTTGTAAGCGCTGCAACGTAGAACAAAGCTGGAACATTCAACTGGAGAAATGGGGTCCTATGCAATGATGAAGAAAGCTGTCCGATTATCCGCAATCCTCTCTTTGTTGCTTGCCATTCTGTTGGCAGGCTGCTCGAATGCAGGGAAG
The DNA here is from genome assembly GCF_011947265.1 of Paenibacillus sp. HB172176. GTDB lineage: Bacteria > Bacillota > Bacilli > Paenibacillales > Paenibacillaceae > Pristimantibacillus. Next base: position 48,395 of record NZ_JAATHD010000018.1, on the reverse strand, counting down.
AACAACAATAATGAGCCTGCATCATCCAATTCGTCTTCGACGCCTTCGGCAACCGCAGGCGATCAGAAGGAAGAGCTTGAGCCCGTTAAGCTGAAGTATTACTTCTTCGGCGGCGTGAAGCCTGGCGACGATGCCGTATTCGCGGAAATGAACAAAATACTGAAAGAAAAGATCAATACGACGGTTGAATTCATCAAGGTGCCGAATAATGGCGATTATACGCAGAAGATGACGATTATGGTCAATGCCCGCGAAGAATTCGATCTGGCCTTCACTTCGCCGTATTACTTGAATTACTTTGAGCATGCGACGAAGGGCTCGTTCGTGGACCTGACCGAGCTGTTGCCAAAGTACGCTCCGGGAACCTACGCTTCGATGAAGCCGGAAATTTGGGATGCCGCCAGAGTAGACGGCAAAATCTATGCCAGCATCAACCAACAGATATTCGCCCGCCAATCAGGCTTCAACATCAATAAAGCGTTGGCGGACAAATACAGCTTCGATCCGACAAGCGTGAAAAAGCTGGCTGATCTGATTCCTTTCCTGGAGAAGGTGAAGGCGGGAGAACCGGCCGAGGAAACGGATCAATTGTATAACGCCCAACTTAAAAACCAGGTATTCAGCTATTTCTTCCCATCGTTCGAGTGGGAAAATATTGGCGGCATCGACGTCCCGGGCGTAGCCAAGTCGATGGAGGAGCATCCTCAAGTATTTAATGAATACGATACGCCTGAATTTAAGGATTTCGTCTTGACGCTCAGCGAATTCCAGAAGAAAGGATTGATCGCCAAGGACGCATTGACAAGACCGACGTTCGACGCGGCGAAATACGCGGCGGCTCCCGTGGCCACGTTGATGCCGGGCATCGAGCAGTCAGTCGCTCGAACGTACAAGGCTGAACAATATATTATTCCGCTCGGCGATCCGTTGTTGACCTCGCCTAACGCTATCGCAACAATGACGGCGATCTCCTCCACCTCGAAGCATCCCGAGCGGGCATTGATGGTAATTGAACTTCTCAACACGGACAAAGAGCTGTACAACTTGATGGTGTGGGGTATTGAGGGCGTTGATTACAAGAAGATCGGCGACAATCGCATTGAATCTTTGGAAGGTTCTCAGTATGGACCGGCTCCGGCATGGATGTATGGCAATCAGTTCAACTCCTTCGTCAGCGGCACGCAGCCTGATGATGTATGGGAGCAGACGAAAGCGCTGAACGAATCGGCGAAGATGTCCAAGCTATTCGGCTTCAGCTTCGATCCGGACAGCGTGAAGGCGGAAGCCGCCAACTGCTCGGCGATCGTCAATGAATACAAAGCGGCGTTCAATACCGGCATGTTCGGCGACGACACGGAGAAGAAATACAATGAATTTCTGGCGAAGCTGAAGACGGCCGGAGTGGAGAAGGTCATTGCGGAGAAGCAGCGTCAAATCGACGAATTCATGGCTTCGAAGTCCTGATGGATTCTCGTGTAAAATAAAGCAAGCGCATTGCTGCATCCAAATCTTCTCGGGAATGAGAGTGCTCTCATCCCCCGGGAGGATTTGGATTTTCCCGTTCATACCTATAGGGGGTGCATCATGTTCACGTTCATCGGCCGAAGAAAAAGAGGCGCCATGCTCAGCTATTTCAAAATATTTCTCTCCTTCGTCGCTATCGTTCTGGCGGCTAATATCGCTTTGTCCACATCCATGTATGTGAAGTACGAGCGGCATTCCGTCAAGCAGGTGCAGACCTATACAGCGGAGGAGTTGTCCCAGATCAGCTACAGCACGAGCTTCATGTTCGAGGCGGCGAAGATGACATTGATGCAGCTCTACGGCAATCCTTCCGTGCTGAAGCTGATGAGCCAAACGGGGATGGACCAGCTTGAGTTAGCTTCCTTGCTCAACCAGGTTGGGGTGGAGAATATTAATCTCCCCTTCTTGAATTCGATTTATATTTATAATAAACGGGCAAAGCAGGTTTATTATGAGAATGCGGCATTTCCCGTCGATTCGTTTCCTGATCAGGATATCATCAGCAGGCTGGAGGGGGGCGACGTTCCGAATTTGCGGCCGATCGCACGTCGTATCCCCGCCACGATCCGATATACGCAGCCTCCGGGCGAGGGGGGCGAATCCGACGATGTCTATACGTTCATTTTTTACGATGGCAGCTCGGCCCCGATTGACAACGCGATTATTCTGAATGTGTCGCAAGGCTGGCTGAAGAACACGATTTCGGCCATGGATCCGCGGATGAGCGACAATACGCTGGTTGTGGATTCAACAGGCCTTGTCGTGCTGGGTAATGAGCAATACGGTTATTTGGATACGATTGGAAACGATGAGGGCTTTGGCGATATTCTCGATCAGAGCGTGCCCTCCGATTATTTTATCCGAACGCTTGAGGGGGCCAAATATTTGATTACCTATGTCTCCTCCCCGATTCTGGATTGGAAATATATTAAATTCACCCCTTACGAGACCGTATCGGGCAAACTGAAGCAATTGTTGGCATGGACGCTGGTCATATTCGTGGTCGTCACGCTTCTGTCGGTGCTGGCGGTCATGTATATCTCCAAATTCGTCTACGGCTTGTTCAGCAGCAAAATCCGGGAGCTTCAGAACAAATTCGATCATGAGAAGAATGCGGGCTTCGAGAAGAAGCAGCAATTCTTGCGGATGCTGGCGACAAGAAAGCTGGAGGACAGTCTGCTGCGGAAGCGGCTCACCCGCTATGGAATCGGCTTTGAGCTTGAATCGGGCTTTCTGGCCATTGTCTTCCGAATAGACGGTTATTCAAGCTACAGCGAGCAGTATTCGCTTGAAGATCGCGCTCTGCTGTCATACGGCATGATGAATGTGATGGGAGAGCTGACAAGAGATTATTTTGTTAACGAGTCGGTCGATCTGGGAGATGGTTCTCTCGCCTTGCTGCTTAATTTGAACAGGGGGGATGAGGAGGAGCTTGCGGTCAAGCTGGAGGAGCTCGTCAAGAACATACAAGCCAAGGTTGCGGAATTTCTGGGCGTGTCGCTCTCCGCGTCGATCGGAGAAGGACTGGAGGAAATATCGGAGATTCCCGGCAGCGTGGTTTCCTGCAAGGAAGCGCTCGAATATAGGCTGTTCCGCGGACCGCAATCGCTGATCTATGTATCCGGCGTGAAGGAGCTGAAGAAGAAGGAGTACGCGTTCCCCGAATCGATCGTGTCCGAGATTATCGAAGCACTCCTGGAAGGGAACGGAGACTCCGTCCGAAGCAGCGTCGATCAATTGATCGAGAGCACTCGCGGCTACTCCGTGGCTTCCTTGCAATCGACCGTGCTGCGGCTGGCGTTCTCCTTGAAGGAAGGCATGCAGAAATATCCGCTTCTCGCGGGAGAAATTCACTACGGCCCCTTTATCGAAATTGCCGGCCGCGTAACCAGGCTGGAGTCGCTTCACGAGTTAATCCAGCAGTTGAACGAGCAATTCGAGGGCTTGCTGGAGGTTGTCGCCCGTTCTCAGAAGACGATTAAGAATTATGAGCGATACAGTGATATTTTGAGTCAGGTGAACGCAATTGTGGAGCGTGATTTCGCCGATCCGAATTTGAATCCGGAGATGATCGCGCAGCATTTCGAGCTGTCTGCCAAATATTTGCGCACCTTGTATCTGAAGGCTTCCGGCGAATCGCTCGGAGAATATATTACGCGATTCCGCCTGGACCGCGCCAAGCTTCTGCTGGAGAACGAGGAAACGACCGTACAGGAAGCGGCGATGAACAGCGGTTTCCTGAACATTAATTACTTCTATACCTTGTTCAAAAAATATAACGGAATTACGCCCAACGAATTCAGAAGCTTGTCGAGCTCGGAGCAGCTCTGATGGTTGTTTCGGAATTCCTGGCGTTACGAAACGTCCGATTGGCCTTTCTCAAGGCTGATCGGACGTTTTCGTCTTCGGTAAAGCGAAGCTGCGGGCTTCAAACGCGGACGATCCTCGGAAGTCGCCATAATTGAAGCCGCTTTGGACGTTATTGCACTATTCAGCGTAAAGGGCGGCTGTATATACTTAGGCCGTAAACCAAGAGAGCATCGCATTGCGAAAAAAAGGAGTGCAATCGACTATGAACAGGGGCATGCTGCGGAAGAGACGGAACCCGCTCGGAAGTCATTGGCAATTAATAGCCATGGCCTTGCCGGCAATCGTGAAAATTTTTGTGTTCGCGTATCTCCCCATGATCGGCATTATTATGGCCTTCAAGGATTACGTGCCGTCGCAAGGCATTGTCGGAAGCCATTGGAACGGCTTCGACAATTTCACATTTTTCTTCCAATCCTCGGATGCCTGGAGAATTCTGAGGAATACGCTCGGACTTAACGCGCTCCTTATTGTGGTAGAACTGATCGCCGGCGTCTTCTTCGCGCTGCTGCTCTATGAGGTGACTGCGCGCAAGGCGCTTAAGGTGTATCAATCGGTCATGTTCTTCCCCTACTTCTTCTCCTGGGTGCTCGTCGGCTTGATGCTGACTACGCTTCTCAATCCGTCAACCGGCATGCTGACGACCATCATTCGCAAGGTTACAGGCTATGAAGTAGGCTTCTATTCCGAGCCATGGTACTGGCTCATTATTTTGCCGCTTGTCGCGGTATGGAAGGGAACGGGCTTCAGCAGTCTCATCTATTATTCGGCTCTGATGAGCATTGACAAGGAATTGTTCGAGGCGGCCGAGATAGACGGCGCCACTCGTTTGCAATCTGTTCGCCATATCTCGATTCCGTTTCTTGCGCCGATGATGGTGATGCTGACGATTCTCGCCATCGGACATATTATGCGCGCCGATTTCGGCTTGTTCTACTTCGTGCCGCGTAATGTAAGCGCGCTATTCCCGGTCACTGACGTGCTGGACACCTATGTATTCCGGGCCTTGACCGTGAACGGCGATTTCGCGATGAGCGCCGCCGTCGGCGTATTCCAATCGGCAGTCGGCTTCGTGCTGATCCTGGGCACGAACAAGCTGTCCAAGCTGTTTAACAAGGAGTACGGATTATTCTAGGGCTGGAGAAAGGAGCCGCGATGAAGGAGAAACCGAATATTGTGTTGATCTTCACCGATCAACAGAGATGGGATACTCTTGGCGCTTATGGCAATGAGACGATTCATACGCCCAATTTGGATCGTTTGGCAAACGAAGGGGCGGTATTCGAAAACGCGATCACCCCCTATCCGTTATGCGCTCCGGCGCGGGCTTGCACGATGACGGGCTTGACCGCCGGCAAGACAGGCGTGTACAACAATGATTCCGCTCCTGTTGTTGATCGGACGGAGTCGCTGGCCATGCGGCTGCGGGATCAAGGCTACTATACGCAGGCGATCGGCAAGATGCATTTTACGCCGCATGGTCAGACCTACGGGATGCACGCGTTGACGCTATCCGAGGAGATGCGGGGCGTGAGGATGGCCGCAACGATGGAGGAGGTTGCATTCGACGACTATGACCGATTCCTGATAGAGCGGGGAATGTGGGGATGGGAGAAGCCGCCGGAAATCGGCTATAACGAGCTAAAGCCTTTGGTGAACGGATTGCCGAAGGAATGCCATATTACGCAATGGTGCGGCGACCGGACAGTGGAGTGGCTCGAGCGGGAACGTCCGAAGGATCAGCCTTTCTTCTTGTGGACATCGTTCGTCAAACCGCATGCTCCTTTTGATTGTCCGCAGCATCTGACCGGCTTCTATGATCCTTCGATGATGCCGAGGCCATGGCGTACGGGCACCGAGGGGAACGAGGAGAATCCATTCCTGCAGGAAAGCCGAGACGCGATGGAAGAGGAGCTCTATTCCGAAGCGGCGATTGCGAAGAACAAAGCTTATTATTATGCCAACATTACGTTTATCGATGAGCAGGTTGGACGGATTATGCAGATCCTGAAGGAGCAGGGGCTGGAGGAGGAGACGTTGGTTGTCTTCACCTCCGATCATGGAGAGCTGCTGGGAGACCATCGTCTATGGTACAAAAATTTCGGCTACGAAGGCAGTGTGCATATTCCAATGCTGGCGAAATGGCCGGGCCGTATTGACCCGGGAACGAGATGCGACGAAGTCGCTTCACTCCTCGACCTGTTCCCCACATTCGTGAAGGCCGCCGGAGGGGGCCTGCCCGAGTATGCCATGCCGGGAGTGGATTTGTTGGATTTGTTGTCCGGCAAGGAAGCTCGTCAAGTGGTCTGCTCCGAATATTATGCCGAGTCCCATTATCTGCTCCATGTGCGGAGCCGGGAATGGAAATATCTATTTTATCAGAACGGCGGCTTTGAATCCCTCTTTCATCTGGCCGAGGATCCGCGGGAACTGAAGGATCTGGCGGGAGATCAGCGATATGCGGCGGTGAAGGAGGCGCTGAGGACGGCGGCGGAGCAGTGGATTCGCGATTATGGCAATCCGGAATGGGCGCTCGGAGACGAAGGCCGGTTGAGGTCGAAGCCATACCTCAAGAAGGACAAGGCTCCGAACCCGCGTCCGTTCTCGAGAATGCCGTGGGATAGCAGGGTTCCGCCTTCTACGCTGCCTATGGAGGAGCGTTCCTGGTTCTGGAAGGCTATGGACGGCGATTGGAGCAAGGTTATGGGCAAAATTCGCGACACGAATACGCATAGGGAGACGATGAAATGAAAAAGAAAAGCAATATCCATCAATTGGTGGTCCATCTCTGTCTGATTGTGTTCTGCGCCATGTGCTTGCTGCCGCTTGTGCTCACCATCTCGATTTCGCTGACGGACGGCTCCGTCATTCAGACCTATGGCTACCAGCTTATACCGAAGAAGTTTTCCTGGGAGGCCTACAAGTTCATCTGGATGGATCCCACTTCCTTATTCACGGGTTACAAAAACTCGATTCTGATCGTTGTGATCGGTACGCTCGGCAATTTGCTGGTAACATCGATGGTCGCCTATTCATTGGCGCGGCGGGACTTTAAGTGGCGCGGGGCGATATCCTTCTATATTTTCGTCACGATGATTTTCAGCGGGGGCATTGTGCCTCTGTATATACTGATCGTGCAGTATCTGGAATGGAAGAATATGCTGATTTCGCTCATTGTGCCCGTATTCGCATCGCCTTTTCAGATCTTCATGCTCAGGGTGTTCTTCCAGGAGATTCCTCCTCCGCTTATCGAATCGGCGAAGATCGACGGCGCTTCCGACTTCAGAACGTATTGGAGCATTGTTGTGCCGTTGTCGAAGCCGGCGCTTGCGACGGTTGCGCTCATGATGACGCTGCATTATTGGAACGAGACCTTCAACGCGATTCTGTTCATCGACCGTTCTTCCTTGTATCCGATTCAGCTTATTCTGAAGAACATTACAAGCTATATCGAATTCGTAAGGAACGGCGGCATCGATCCTAGCGGCAATCCGATTGATGCCTCCGATGTGCCGACTGACGCGATCATGTACGCGATGATGGTGCTCACGTCGCTTCCGGTGATGTTTCTGTTCGGTTTCCTGCAGAAATATTTCGTTAAAGGGATGACGATCGGCGCGGTCAAAGGCTAGAGGAACGGCGGCATGCGCAAGTATAAGCATTCGTGCGACTACAAGAGAGAGGGATGAGGATAGGATGAGAAAGTTAAAAGTCGGGGTTGTAGGTGCGGGGAAAATATTCGAAGGCTCTCACGCTCCTGCCTGGATGGGCAACGAGAATGTAGAGCTTGCGGCGATATGCGATGTTCGCCGCGAGGCTGCGGAGGATCAGGCGGCGAAGCTTGGCGTGGGCCGCGTCTATACCGATTACAAGCAGATGCTGGAGCGGGAGGAGCTTGACGCGGTCGGAGTCAGCACGCCTAATGTATTTCACTCGGAGGTGGCGATCGCGGCGCTGGAGCATGGGGTGCATGTATTCTGCGAAAAGCCCGATGCGGTCAATCCAAGCGAAGCGATTCGAATGGCCGAAGCGGCGAAGCTCTCGGGCAAGCTGCTGATGGTGATGCGCAACAATCGCTTCACGCAACAGGCGCAATTCCTGAAGCGATATATTGAATCGGGAGCGATGGGCGAGATCTACACGGGCAGGACGGGCTGGGTGAGACGCAGAGGCATTCCCGGCCGCGGCGGCTGGTTCACGACCAAAGCGATGTCCGGCGGCGGTCCGCTTATTGATCTTGGCGTGCATATGATCGATGTGGCGATGTGGATGATGGGCAATCCTCGTCCGGTCGCGGTGAGCGGGGCGACTTATACGAAGTTTGCCGATGCGAAGGTGCAAATCTCGCCGGACGCGCGCTTCGGGACGGTACAGGAGGGCGGCATCTTCGATGTCGAGGATTTGGCGACCGGATTTATTCGCTTCGATAACGGCGCGACGCTTCAGATCGAATTCAGCTGGGCTTCGAATGCGGAGGATATGAAGTTCATGGAGCTTCGCGGGACGAAGGCGGGCTGCAGCTTGAAGAACAGGGAGCTCACGCTGATGACGGAGATTGAAGATGTGCTTTGCGATGTGACGCCGAGGTTCGGCAATGATTCAATCGCGGCGCATCGACGCAATATTAATCATTTCATTGCATGCGTGCTTGGCGAGGAGGAGCCGATTAATTCGCCGGAGAGCGGCGTGGATATGATCAACATCCTGGATGCGATCTATCGATCCGCCGCCACCGGTGCGGAGGTTCGATTGGATTGAAGCAAGGCGGGATGTTCGAGCAGTATGAGGATCATGTGCGTTTGGCCAAAAGCGTACTAGAGCCGTTCCAATCGCCCTATCAGGATCTTGTTCATTATGCTTCGTCCGTCACTCCGGGATTGCGGCTTGCGATGAATGTCATCAAGCCGGCCGAGCCCGGTCCGATTCTCATTCAGCTTCATGGGTGGCATATGAGCATGGCGAAGCCCGCGAGAAGGGAGCAACCGGGCGAGCGACCTTATCTGGTCGTACAGCCGGATATGCGCGGAAGAGCGTTCTCGGACGGACAGGCGGATTGCAACGGCCTTGAATTAATCGATATCTATGATGCGATACAGTTCGTTCGCAAGCAGTATGCGAAATGGATTTCATCGCCAGAGTCGGTCTATCTGGAGGGCGGCAGCGGAGGCGGAGGCAATGTGCTGGCCGCGGTTGCCAAGTTCCCCGATTTGTTCGCGGCGGCCACCGCTCTGTACGGTGTCTCGGATTATGCGCTGTGGTACGAGCAGGATCGAACGGGGGAGTTCCGAGACGATATGGATGCATGGATCGGCTGCGCTCCGCAGGACGATCCTGTCCGCTATGCGGCGCGAAGCGGTCTTGCGCTCGCTTCAAATCTGCATACGCCGCTGTATATGGCGCATGGATCTGGCGATGCCCGTATTGCCGTGGACATGTCGCGGGCGTATGCCGCCAAGCTGGATAAGCTGGGCAAGGGCCATCTGGTTCACTATGAGGAATGGCCGAATATAGGGGGCATCGGCCATATGACGGGCGCGACCGAGCAGGAGCTGCAAGCCTTGCAGGCGCAGTCCGAGACGAATAGACGGCTTCATAACAAGCAGGTCAAGTTGGCTGTAAGCGGAGAATTGCTTGTCGGCGGCTACTTGTATACGAAGGATTTTCACATTCATCTGGATTCGGTTAACAAGCTTGCCAGGTTAAAGTATGACGCTTCTGAGCGGACCATCGTCATAAGCTCGAATCAGCCCTGCGCGTACCGGGTAAGATGGTCGGACGGAAGCGAGCGGGAAGGCGAATGCGTGCTGGAGCAGCCGTGTAACCAAACAGAAGAGGGGAACGCGTCATGAAACGAATTGTTGTGTGCGGAGTCAGCCATCGCGGCTTGAGCATGTACGTTGAACCCATCCTGACCACATTCCATGAACAGTATTGCATTGCGGGCTTGCTGGATCTGGATCCGCAGCGGTTCGTCGAGAGCCGCAAGCTGTATGCGGAGCTTGAAGATGTTCCTTGCTATGGGGCGGATGAGTTCGACAGAATGATAGAGGAGACGGAGGCGGATATCGTCCTGGTAGCCGGTACGGATCATACGCATGCGGAATACATTGTGCGCGCGTTGCGGCATGATCTGGATGTCATCTCGGAGAAGCCGATGGCGGTTTCGGGCGAGCAATGCCGGGCGATCTGGCTTGCCGAAAGAAGCAGCAAGGGCAAGGTGACGGTGGCCTTCAATTACCGGTTCAGTCCTTATCATCGACAGATCAAGGAGCTCGTGGCGGCGGGCAAGGTTGGCCGGGTCACCTCCGTTGATTTGAACTGGTATGTAGATACGCATCACGGCTCCAGCTACTTCAAGCGATGGAATCGGAAGCGCAGCGCGTCGGGCGGGCTCTCAATTCACAAGAGCACGCATCACTTCGATCTTGTGAACTGGTGGATCGCGCAGAAGCCCGAGGAGGTGTTCGCCTATGGCTCGCTGAATTTCTTCGGTCCGGAGGGAGAATGGAATCCGCAGAAGGAGGACGGGAGGCATTGCGAGACCTGCAAGGTGAAGGCGAATTGCCGGTATGTGATGCGCTGGACGCAGCGCAGCAAGGAGGTCGTGCCGCCGGATGATCATCTGCATGCCAGCGTATCGCCGGTCTCGCAGCGCTTTACCTCGTATCGGCCGGATGCCTGCATCTTCGATTCGGAGATTGATATTGAAGATACGTACTCGGCGCTGGTGAAATACGACGGCGGCGCGCTGCTTAATTATTCGATTCTGTTCTCGGCTCCTTACGAGGGATACAGGCTGGCGATCAACGGGACGAAGGGGCGTATCGAGACGATGCAATACCATGCTCCTGCACGCGTTCCCTTCGATGTGCCGCCGCAGACCATCGATTACATTCCGTTGTTCGGATCCAAAGAGACCATTGGAGTCGTGCCCGCGCCGGGGGGACATGGCGGCGGCGACCCGCTGCTGCTGGAGGAGCTGTTCCTTGGCGTCGATCCTCTTCAGGCCTATGGAAGCTTGGCCGGGGCATCGGACGGCGCCTATTCGGTTGCTGTCGGCGAAGCGGTATCGCGATCGATTCGGGAGAAGCGGGCTATAGCGATTGAAGAGCTGCTTCAGGAGGCTTATTGACCGCGCCAGTCGCAGCTGTAACGGACATTTTCAGCTCTTAAAAGCTTGTTTTGGCTTGCTCGGATTTCTAACGGACATTTTGTCTGCTTAGCGGGTTAATAGGGTTGATTATGCGTTCGATTTGATCGCTAACGAGACTAAATGTCCGTTAGAGCAAATTGGCAGCGAAAAAAACGGTCTAACGAGACAAAATGTCCGTTAGAGCAGGTAGAGGAGAGCGATGATCATGAAACACAAGATGGCTGTACAGCTTGCCACTCTGCGTGAGGCTTGCAAGACGGATTTCCCGCAGGTGTTGGAGACGCTCGGAGAAATGGGCTGGGCCGGCGTGCAGTTCGCCGGCTATCACGGATACGAGCCCGCGGAGCTGGCTGCGATCGTAAAGCGCAGCGGCATGAAGACGGCAGGCCTTCATGTCAGCCTTCCGCTTTTAAGGGAGAGCGCCGAGCAGTTGATCGAGGAAGCGGCTTTGTTCGGCACGCGCGATCTGATCTGCTCCAATACGCCGCAGGATTATCGCAACGAAGAAGGCTTCCGCGAGATGAAGAGACTGCTTAATGACAGCGCGAGGAGGCTTGCAAGGGAGGGGTTGCGGCTCAGTTATCATAATCATGCCTTTGAATTCGAGACGGAGGTGGACGGTCGCTCGGCGCTGGCCTATATGCTGGAGCCGTCGAATGATAATCTGCTTCTCGCGGAGATTGATGTCTATTGGGCGAAGAAGGGCGGACATGATCCGCTGCGTTTCATCGAGCCTTACGCGGGCCGAATGCCAATCATTCATCTGAAGGACATGACAAGCGACGAGGAGCCAACCTTCGCGGAGATTGGAACCGGCATAATTGATTTCGCGCCAATTCTGCGTTGGGGCGAGCGCCATGGCATTGAATGGTATGTCGTGGAGCAGGATCGTTGCCAGCGCGATCCAATGGAATCGGTACGGATCAGCTTTGACAATCTTTCGAATCTAATGAAGCAGCTCGCATGATGGCGGAACAGAAGGAAAACGCGGCGTATTTCATAGCGGAGCTGACTGAATCGAAAGACGTTGAGGTTCCGCCGGCGAAGCGCATCCCTTTTGGCTGGAAGGCATCGGCAGTAGGGGGCGACGGGATAGAGAGAGAAGTCGTGAGCCATGGAAGCGGGAGCAGGAATGGGAATGGGAGTGCAATCGAGAGCAGCGGGAGCGAGCACGGTGAGGAATTTGGAGGCAAGGAATTGCCGTTCGGAGCAGTAATCAGCTTGAGTTGGCCGGATGAGGCAAAGGCGACGAATTTGACCCTTACGGCAAATACGTCCAATGTGGCAAGCCCGACTAATCAGGCTTATATCCCTATGGGATCTGCTCGACTGCGCATTACGGCTGCTATTGATGTGCGGGAGGAGCTAAAGCTGGAGGTCATCACATCCAGGTCCCGCTGCAGCGTGGGCGTATTCGATATTCGTTACGCATCGGCGCTGCAGCCTTTTGAAGTAGTAATTGCTCCTGAGCAGAGGCGAAAGGTGCTTGAGGAAGGCGTAGAGCTCAGCATGATGGGGGAGGGCGGCGTGTTCTGGATTTTACAGCCCGATTCCGCTTTGCGCAATCAAGCTCCGTTGCTGTTCCCTCATCTACTCGTTTCCGAAGAGGATGAGGGAGATGCAGCGGAGCAAGAGGAGCAGCGCTTGCAGCAAATGCTTCGCTCTCTGTCCTCCTTGTCTTCGCTGCAGCCCTTTGGCTGGTTGGAGGGCTGCGTGCTGGACGGACTCATGGATCTGAGCGCTGCGCTCCATGATCCGCGCTTCAAGGAAACGGCGATGAGACATCTTGCCTATTATCTGGACGAGAATCAACAACTGAAATACGAGAATCCGCGCAGCGAGCCGGTAGACGGCAAGGTCTACGGTATTGAGGGCACGCTGCCGTTCGCCGCATGGGTGCGTCTGCAACCCGAACATCCGGCACTGGAGCAAGCGTTAAGCTTGTGGAGGTCGCTCGAGCGGGAGGACGGCGCGATATGCGGCGCGGGCATGCTGTCTGCGGAAGGCAGCTATACGGTCGCCTATCCGATGGCCGTGCTGGCGCGCGTTCGGCAGGATGAGGGGCTGGCGAAGAAGGCGATTCGACAGCTCGAGGTTCGCCGGGAGCTGTTAATCGATCCCGGCGGCGTACTGTATCTTCGCTGCCACAGCGATGGGAGCCGAACCTTTCGCAATTGGGCCAGGGCATATGCTTGGTATCTGCTCGGTCTGATTCGTACTCTGCAGGAGCTGCGCGCGACAGGTTATCGGAGCTCAAGCATGGATCTTTGCGAAGAGGAGTTCGTTCGCGCGTCGAAAATCGCGCTCCGCTATCAATCTACGGACGGGCTCTGGTCTGTATTTCTGGATGAGCCCGCTGTCGGCAGCGACGCTTCGGGCTCGGCGGGCATTGCGGCCGCGCTGGCGCTTGGCGCAAACGCGGGATTATTGCCGAAGCAAGCGCACCTGGCCGCAGAGCGGGCGATGCAAGGCTTGATTCCTTATTTGACCCCGGATGGCGTTCTGGGTCATGTGGCGCAGAGCAATAAAGGCGGAGAAGCCTTGCAGCGCAGCGGGTATCGCGTCATGTTCCAGATGGCAACCGGACTTATGGGCCAGTTATATGCCGCCTGCAGAGCGAATCGAATGGAATGATACAGGCGGAACCGACAATACAATCGATCGAGGAGAACAAGAAAAGGAGGAGGAAATATTCGATGAGCGAAGTGATTCGAGTCACGATTTGGAACGAATATCGTCACGAGCAATCCAAACCGCATGTAAGGGAGCTGTATCCGAAGGGGATGCACCAGGCCATAGCGGAAGGGTTGACCGGGAATTTCGACATTCGCACTGCTACGCTGGAAGAGCAAGAGCATGGACTGAGCGAGGAGGTGCTGGCGAATACGGATGTGCTCATCTGGTGGGGACATACCGCCCATAAGGAGGTATCCGACGAGATTGTCGATCGAGTAGCAGCCCGCGTGCTGCAAGGGATGGGCTTCATTGCGCTTCATTCCTCCCATTATTCGAAGGTATTCAAGAAGCTTATGGGAACAAGCTGTTCCTTGCTGTTTCGAGATGTTGGCGAGAAAGAACGGCTGTGGGTAACGGCTCCGGGCCATCCGATTGCCGAGGGCGTCGCGCCTTTCTTCGAGCTGGAGCGGGAGGAGATGTACGGCGAATTTTTCGATATTCCTTCGCCCGACGAGGTGGTGTTCACCTCCTGGTTCGAGGGAGGCAACGTCTTTCGAAGCGGCTGCTGTTTCAACAGGGGGCAGGGGAAGATCTTCTACTTCCGCCCCGGTCACGAGCTTTATCCAACTTATCGCGACGCGAACGTGCTGCTCGTCATCTCCAACGCCGTAAGGTGGGCGGCGCCGGTGAAGCGGGAGCCTTTGCGGTTCGGCAAGTCCATTCCGGCTCTTGAGCCTGTTCGGGAGAAATAAGGCTGTATTCGGTAGAGAAGCTCCTGTCAGGACGGGAGCTTCTTTCCATAGGAAGTTCGATCCTTCTCGATTTATCAATGTGGCTGCGCGACAACCTATGGGGGAAATCGAATGAACAAGAAGTTGAGCGATTTCAAAGACAAGTGATGGGTTACCGAAAGCTTTATTTGAAGATGAACGGGGAGATCGGCGCGGATCTTCAGATGAAATTAGAATAGCATTAAAAAGTGTAAGCATCTCGTAACCAGGTTCAGGTTGCGGGATTTTTTTGTATGCATGCTTACAAGCCAGTATGGAGGTATAGAAGGATGAGACCGGATGCCAACTGTAATGGATTTTTAACGAATCCTGATAACGTTAAATGCTATTTGCTGCATGACCCAAAAATCTAACGAAGATCTAAAAGCTTATTTAACACTTTTGATCGATGAAACTCCCTTTTCTGATGCAATAGAGATATCAATCTTCGTAAGATTTAAGAAAGGGCTGATTTCGAGAAGATAACGATATGAATATTCGTTAGAATACAACATGACCAACACGGCCGCTACCAGATCTGAAAATGAACCGCCGCAGCTTGAGCGTCTTAGAGTTTGCGGGTATTTTCGTAATAAGTCTCCTCCACGGCAAAACAAAGATTATAGGCAGTGCCGTTCATGATTATCGCTTGCCGGACAATCCGCGCTATTCCGTCATGTTTCCCCGGCTGTCCGTATATGTCCAATCAGGATTATTCAATGGAATATGGAGTTGTACTATGATTAGCTCATCGGCCAAATGATTACGCTTACATAATTACCCTGCTTGGAGGTGAGAGAACTGTGCGGGGCTGGCCCCTAAACGATTGAAGGAGGAGAATGATGAAGCGAATTCGAAAGTTGTCTATGCTGGGTTTGACGGTTGTGTTATTATTCGCGATGGCATCAGCGGCGCAGGCTTACCCGCATCCGGGAGGGCTGGTGACGTCGGGGGAATGGGATACGATTGATTCGAAGATTGACGCGAATCTTTATCCCTGGGCGGAAGCGTTCGATTCCATGATGGAGGATGCGGATGCCGCTCTTGGCGAAACCGGACATGCGATCGCTACGCTTAACATTCCAGGTTATTACGCCAATCCATCAGCTCATGATGCCGCGAAGCTCCGGCTGGAGATTGACGCTCAGTCGGCATACGCAGCCGCGGTTGCTTACCGCTTGACCGACGATACCGACTATGCGGATAAAGCAAAGGAGATCTTGAACGATTGGTCGTATACGAATACCGCGATTACCGGAACGGACGGCAGATTGGTTTCGGCTTATGTAGGCGTTGGTCTGATCAACGCCGCGGATTTGATCAAGGATTATTCGGGCTGGAGCGCGGCGGACAAAACGCAATTCGGCGATTGGCTGACCAATGTGACGCTGCCGGTCTGGGATTCCATTACCTTCACGAGCAATTGGCGGGATTGGAGCTTGTACGCGCAAATTGCTTCGTATCAATTTCTCGATGATGAGACCGCGATGGCAAGCGAAGTGAATCAACTGAAGACGCAGATCGACGTATCGATTGCCGATGACGGCTTTCTTCCCGATGAAACGACCCGGGGGCAGAATTCGCTGTGGTATCATTATTTTGCCCTGACATCGATGACCGCCGCCGCCGAAATTGTGAAGAACGCGACTGGAGAGGATCTGTTCCACTGGACATCGCCGAACGGCCGCAGCATCAAGCAGGCTCTGGATAAGATGTTCTATTATGTGGACGGACATGTCTCGGAGTGGCCCACAGCTTACGGAGGTGGAAACCAGTCCTTCTCGAACGCCAGAAATCTCTATGAGGCCATGGCGGAAATCTACGCGGATGAGGATTACGAGGATTATGTGAAGAGCTCGAGACCGCTGCAGGGCAGAATCAACTACTCCAGCGGGTACTATCATAATCATGCCTGGGTTTATCCGACTCTGCTGAGAACGTCCTTCCTGGATACGATTGCGGACATTATCATTGATAACGACGAAGCGGAATATACAGGCACTTGGTCCACCTCAAGCTTCAAGTCGAAGAAGTATGGCGCGGATTACCGCTACACCGCTGTGGGCACAGGCTCCAACAAGATGAGATGGAGACCTGATCTCGTAACGGCGGGCACTTATTCGGTGTATTATTGGCTGCCAGACGGCTATACCGGTTATGCGAGCAATGCGCCGTTCACGGTCTATTACGACGGGGGCTCCGAGACGACGCTGGTCAACGAGCAGGTCGTTCCCGGCGGTTCATGGAAGCTGCTGGGCACCTATGATTTTGCCGCAGGCACGGGCGGTTATGTGGAATTGACGAATAACGCGAACAGCACGAATGTGATCGGTGATGCGATCAAGTTCGTCATCGAGGACGAGGCCCCGCCAACCTCGGTAGAGGTTATCGTCGATAACAGTGATGCGGAGCAAACCGGCACCTGGAATGTTTCCGACTACAAGCCTCGCGAATATGGAGATGATTATGCTTACACCGCAACGGGAACAGGTTCCGTCAAGATGAGATGGCGGCCGAATCTTCCCGAAGCGGGAACATATTCCGTCTATTATTGGCTGCCAGACGGCTATGGAGGCTATGCGAGCAACGCACCGTTCACCGTCTATTATGACGGGGGCTCCGATACCAAGACGGTCAACGAACAGGTCGCGCCAGGCGGCTCATGGAAGCTGCTTGGTTCGTACGTATTCGCTTCAGGCACATCGGGGTACGTCGAGCTCACGAATAACGCGAACAATACCTATGTTGTCGGCGATGCGATTAAGTTCGTTAAGAATTAACGGGATTAATAGATTTTTCCGAGCCCGCTTGTCGGGCTCTTTCCCGTGACAAGCGTTAGTTAGGCGAGAACGTAGAATAGTTGTCAGGCATTCGCGTTTCCTAGTATGATGCATTCAGAGGCATTACGGCTAATCATGCTTCGCAAGAGAGGGCGGTTAATCACTTGAGCACCGTTAATAAATCTACATATTTCCGAAAAATACTGTTGCTGATAATCGTTGTCGGTGTGATTCCGGTTCTGCTGCTGGGCAGCTATGCCTATATGACCTCCGCGAAAATTGCGAAGAGGAGCGTGATGGAAGGCAATGCCCAAATTCTGCTGCAGTCCAAGCAGAAAATCGAGCAGCTGCTGCAGACTGTCGACTACTTGGCTACGCAATTCATTACGACGCCGGCTACGCTTGAAGCGGTCGATCATTACGATCTGCTGCGCGAGAAGGATGAGGTTACGAGGGAGTTCTACCGCAGCCTTGCGCGTCTGCAGATGATCGGAACCGGCATTCGCGACGTGGCGCTCGTGAGCTTCAACGAAGGCTGGGCCATCGATAACGACGGGCTGTCGGATTTAAGCTTGGAACGGAATCGGCAATACGCCGAGCTGGCGCGAACGGACAAACCCTCTTATTGGACCGGGGACGCGGATACGCAATCCATCTACTTTGTGAAAAAAATTCCGGTCTACGCCCTGCAGCCAACAGGGTTAATTGTGTTCAGCATTCCACCCTCCGCCATCGGGCAACAGTTGGTTCATAACCCTTCTACAGGAACGATTCGCATTCTGAATACGAATCTGGAAGCTCTTGCTTCGACGGACAACACGCCCTATATGCAACGGCAGGACAATGCGGCACATCTGTTGGACAAAGCGGCAAGATCTGATATGACCTCGGGGAACGGAACGGTTCGACAGGGCGGGAAAGACTATCTGCTTGCCTACGAAAGATCCTCCTACAGCCAGTGGATCTATATATCGGAAATCGCGAAGGAGCAAGTGACGAAGGGAGCGCGGCAGATTGGTTGGACGACGCTGATTATCTGTCTTGCGCTGCTCTGCGTTACGATTCTGCTCACCTTCACCGGCTCGCGGTTTGTGTACAGGCCTGTGCGATCCTTATATGATTATGTGGTAAGATTGGGCGGCCACTCTCTGCCTGAATCGGGAGCCGATGAATTGCAAAGAATCAGGCATGTGTTCGAAAGCATGCTGGACAAGCAAGCAAAGCTGGATACAAAGCTGCTTGGACATACCTCCCAGCTTGACGAGCTGTTTACGATGAAGCTGCTTATGGGCAAGATGCCTCAGCGGGAAATTTTGGAGAAGCTTCAAGCGAACGAGCAAGGGGGAGACTGGAAGGAAAAATGCGTCATTGTGGTGAAAATCGATACCTTGTCGAACACCAGGTATGAGAGCAAGGACCAGGAGCTGCTGCTGTTCGCGATTAACAACATCGTGGAAGAGCTGATCCCGAAGGAGAGACGAATCAAGCCGGTATCGATGGAGCTGCATCAAGCGGCGTTAATCGGAAGTCTTGGCGAGAAAACAAGCGAATTCGAGGCTTACATCGATATGATCGTCAATAAAGCGCAGTCAACAATCAAGAAAGTTCTTCAGTTGAACGTAAGCGTCGGCATCAGCCGCTTGTTCACGAATTGGACGCATGCATCCAAAACGTACAGCGAAGCGATCGAAGCGCTCAAGTATAGAATTATTATGGAGGATGAATGTATTGTCCGGATTGAAGATGTGGAGCCGGATCGCCATAAGTCCTACGAATACCCCGAATTGCTGGAGAACGAATTGATCGGCGTCATCAAGACCGGCAATTTGCTGCTCGCCGAAGAGCATTTGTCCCTGTTCATGCAGGAGGTGGTCCGCCAGAAGCTGGATCACCGGGTCTATCAAATGCTGCTGATGCGGCTCTTGATCCGTATTCTTCAGGTGAAGGATTCCGTTCAGGGAGCGGCAAGCTTGCCGGGAACGATCTTCGCCGATTTCCTGACGCTCCGCAATGTCGGCGAGATCGAGAGCTGGCTGATGCAGGAATTGATCGAGCCGCTCATCGCAGCTGTGAAGCAGGCGGCCGAGGCGCAGCATCGCACCATTTCTCGACAGGTGAAGGATCTCGTGCAAGCAAGGTACGATCAGCCGCTGACGCTCGAGGACTGCGCTTCTACCTTGAATTATAACTCTTCTTATATCAGCAAGGTGTTCCGCAAGGAAACGGGCATTAATTTCCTGGATTACTTGCAGACCTACCGGCTGAACATGGCGAAGATATGGCTGACCGATACCGACATGCTGATTGCCGAAATCGCGGAGAAGCTGCAATACAATAATTCGCAAAATTTCATTCGTTATTTTCGGAAGATGGAAGGCATGACTCCCGGACAATTCCGGGAGCAACAGCGATAACGAGAAATGGGTCTGGCCCCTTCATGAATGGATGTTCCATTCAAGAGGGGGCTTTCTCTATAATCATGCTCAAATAATGATTATCCTGCTCGGCGCAGCCTCGGTATTGACGGGGTTTCTAAGGATTTCGGCGACTTGCTCCAATGAGGATTATTCCAAGGAATTCAGAATTGTACTACGATGGGGACACAGCATTCAAGAGCAAGCGAAGGAGATGAAGCGATTGCCCGCAATTCCAAGCGCCGAGCGTCCGGCTGTCCGGCATGACTCGAAGAAACGTGTTCTATCAAAGATCATTTATGATCGCTGGCTGTATCTGATGCTGCTGCCAGGCATCTTGTACTTTCTGGTATTCAAGTATCTTCCCATGTGGGGAGTGGTGATTTCGTTCCAGGATTTCCAGCCGTATTCCGGCATCTGGGGCAGCCCATGGGTCGGCTTCAAGCATTTCGAACGCTTCTTCACGGAGCCTACCTTCCAGGTGTTGATGAAGAATACGATTATTCTGGCCGTCATGAATATTATTCTTTTCTTCCCGCTTCCGATTATCGTAGCACTGCTGCTTAATGAGCTGCGGCATGCGGCGTTCAAGAAAGGCATTCAGACGATTATTTATTTGCCTCATTTCATGTCATGGGTCATCGTGGCTGGCATTGTGTATATCTTTTTCAATATTAAGGACGGCGCGGTCAACATGCTTCTTCAGGAGAGCGGCTTGCGGCAGATTAATTTCCTTGCCAGCTCCGATTGGTTCCGTCCGATGATTTTGTCCGAGATCATCTGGAAGGAGACGGGCTGGAGCACGATTATTTATCTTGCGGCGTTGTCCGGCGTTGATCCGCAGATGTACGAGGCCGCGCGAATCGACGGCGCGAATCGTTGGCAGCAAGTATGGCATGTGACGATTCCCGGCATCCTGAACACCATTGTCATCTTGTTGATTTTGCGATTGGGTGATTTCCTGGATACGGGATTCGAACAGATCTTCCTTATGTTGAACGCGCTGAATCGCGATGTCGGCGAGGTGATCGATACATTCGTGTACACGTCCGGCATTACGCAAGGGCACTTCAGCTACAGCACGGCCATCGGCTTGTTCAAATCCGTTATCGGGCTCGCTCTTGTTATGGGGGCCAATTATGCGGCCAAAAAATTCAATCAAGAAGGAATTTACTAAGTATGAAGCATCGATCAAAGAGCAGCCGATTATTCGATGCGTGCAACGTCGCGGTCATGACCTTGTTCGCTCTAAGCACGCTTATACCGTTTTTCTACGTTATCATGGGCTCGTTCACGACCTCCGCGGAGCTTCTGCGCAAAGGCTTCGTGCTCTTTCCGACCGAATATTCGCTGGAAGCTTACCGGTACATCTTCTCAACCGACTCCATTACGCGCGCCATGGGCAATTCGGTGTTCGTGACGGCTATAGGCACCTTATGCAATTTGTTGTTCACCTCGTTAATGGCCTATCCGCTTTCTCAGAAGCGGTTAATGGGAAGAAGCACGATTATGGGGCTCATCGTATTTTCGATGTTATTCAGCGGAGGGATGATTCCGACATTTCTGGTCGTGAAGCAGTTCGGCCTGATTAACTCGTATGGAGCACTCATTATTCCTTCCTTAATCAGCGCCTTTAATTTAATTTTGCTCAAAAACTTTTTCCAGCAGATTCCCGAGGAGGTGCTGGAGTCGGCCAGAATCGACGGCTGCAACGACCTGCGTATTTTGTTCCAGATTACCTTGCCGCTGGCCTTGCCCGCGATCGCGACATTCGCGTTATTTTATGCGGTAGGGCATTGGAATTCGTATTTTCAGGCGGTATTGTATCTGAACGATTCGGACAAATGGCCGATTCAGGTGTTGCTCAGACAGATTGTCATTTTATCGGAGGGGACCTCGTTCGACTCTTCCAGCTTCGGCGAGCAGTATATTGCGCCTCCGTCCCAGACGGTGAAGATGGCGGTCATCGTCGTTGCCACCATGCCGATTCTGCTGGTTTATCCGTTCCTGCAGAAGCATTTCGCCAAAGGCATGCTGCTCGGATCAGTCAAGGGATGAAAGCATTGCGAAGGTAGTCCGGCGGGAAACCGCTTTGCTATATCCATTCACTAGAATAAGGAGAGGGTTGCATTGAGAAAGAAATGGATGCTAAGCATTGCCCTGATTGCGGCGCTTGCGGCAGGCTCAATCGGGTGCAGCAATTCGAATGAGAGGGAGAATGTCCCCGCGAACACGGCGGGAAATCAAATCACGCCGACAGGAGACGGCTCGCAATCAGGGAAGGAGAACGAGACGAAGGAGCCAATCAAGGTATCGATGATGCTGCCGCTGTTCGTAGCGGAGGCGCCGAGCGGAGACGGAGAATATGTGAAGAAGCTGGAAGAGGTGACAGACAGCGAACTCGATTTAAACTGGGTGCCGAACACGAATTACGATGACAAGGTGAATGTTTCCCTGGCATCGGGAGATCTTCCCAAAGCGATGGTCGTGACGAATACGAAGCTTCCGTCCGTCGTTAGCGCTGTACGTTCCGGAGCCTTCTGGGAGATTGGTCCGTATTTGAAGGATTATCCGAATCTGAGCGCCCTGCCGGAAATAGGCTGGGTGAACACGGCAATCGACGGCAAGCAATACGGCATCTATCGTTATCGCGATTCCGTACGGGACGGCATTATCTATCGCAAGGATTGGCTGGATACGCTGGGCTTGAAGGAGCCGACGACGACGGATGAGTTGTACAGCATGCTGAAGGCGTTCGCGAAGGACGATCCGGATCGGAACGGCAAGGACGATACGTACGGCCTGGTAGAACGGTCGAATATGTACAGCTTCAAGATTCTGGCCGCGCTGTTCGGTGCTCCGGTCAGATGGGAAGTGCAGGACGGCGCGTTCACGCCGTGGTTCAAGACGCAAGGCTATAAGGACGCTCTTGATTTTTATAAGAAAATGTACGATGAAGGCATTCTGAATCCGGATTTCGCCACGCTTAAGAATGCGAACGAAACATTGTTCTCCGGCAAGGCGGGCAGCACATTCGTGACGATTGACGGCGCGCCTAATTTCACGAACGAAACGAAGAAGCTGAATCCTGCGGCGGAGTTCGATGTGATGCAAGGTCTCGCGAACTCCGATGTTGCCAAGGTATCTACTTTTCCGGGACATAATGGTTTTGTCATGTTCCCGAAATCCAGCGTCAAGACCGAGCAAGAGCTTCGGGATATGTTGACCTTCTTTGACCGCCTCGGCTCGGAGGAAGCGATCACTCTCTTTTCCTGGGGAATCGAAGGCGTCGACTATACAAGCGCCGGCGGCGTGAAGACAGCGACGGACAAGGCGCTGACGGATGAGCAGAGATCGCTTGATCAGATCCTCGTCTATTCGAAGGAAGTCAGGGCGGCAACGCCTCTGGAGGAGAAGGTGAATCGTCTGATCAAGGAGGACAGCGTCAAGCTTGGCTACAATGATCCGACCTCGCCGCTAATCTCTCAGACCCAGTCGGAGAAAGGCTCGGAGCTCGACAAATTGATCTCCGACGCAAGCATCAAATATATTATGGGAGAGATGAACGCGGAGCAGTTCCAAGCCGAGGTCGACAAATGGACAGCGCAAGGCGGAGCGCAGATCGAGAAGGAATATGCGGAGGAATACGCCAAGACAGCGGCGAAATAAGTTGGGATGTTATTGAGAGGATCCTTGCGAAGCAGGGGTCCTCTGTCTTTAACTGCAAAGGAGGGGCTCGACTTGGAACAGAAAACGAGGTTGTTAGTACTGACGGATATCAGCAGTCCGATCGGAGGTTATGCGGAGCCGGATGATACGCAGTCCCTTATCAGATTGCTTCTGTATGCCAATGCATTCGATCTGGAGGGATTCGTAGCCACCTATACGAAGCATAATGGCGGCGGAGTATTCCCCGAGTATATCGATATGATGATTCAGGCATATGGAAAGGCGCAGCCCTGGCTGCTGCGGCATGATGCAAGGTATCCGTCGAAGAAAGTTCTGCTGGGTCTGGTGCGAAGCGGCAATTCGCAGGATGGCCCGGAGCATGTCGGCGAGGGGAAGGATACGGAAGGATCTGAATGGCTCATCGCATGTGCGGACAAGGAGGATGATCGCCCGCTTTGGATTGCGGTATGGGGCGGTACGACGGATTTGGCGCAAGCGTTGTGGAAGGTCAGGCACACAAGAGGGGAAGCCGGCTGTCGGCAATTCAAGTCGAAGCTGCGGGTGCATGCCATCTGCGATCAATATGCGTTGGGCGCTTTCGTAAGAGAAGAGAATCCGGATTTGTTCTATATTATGTCCAAGGATGCATGCCGCGGCATGTACAGGGACGGAGATGAATCCCTCTCGAGCGGCGCATGGCTGGACACGCATATCCGCTCCTTCCACGGCACGCTGGGAGCGGCCTATCCGATGTATGACGGCGGGGATCCATGGGGCAAGGTCGAAGGGATGAAAGAAGGTGATACACCGTCGTTCCTCTATCTGATTCCGAATGGACTCGGCGATCCCGAGCATCCGGAATGGGGCTCGTGGGGAGGACGTTTCGAGAAGGCGGCCGGCAGCAGCTGCTATCTCGATGCCGAAGACAGCTATGAGGGGAGCAGGAGCGCCAGAGCGACGGTGTTCCGCTGGAGAGAGGCGTATCAGCGCGACTTTCAGGCGAGAATGGATTGGTGCGTCGCTGACTATGACAGCTGCAATCACGCGCCTGTCGCGAGAATAGACTCCCCGAAAACAATAGCTGCAGCTCCGGGCTCTGCGGTTCGTTTGGACGCGTCGGCATCCTCTGACCCGGATGGCGACGAGCTGGATTTTGAGTGGCGGATTTATAAGGAAGCGGGCACCTGTTCAGGCGAAGCGGTTATACGAAACTCGCATGCATCGAAGGCAGAGGTGGATATTCCGCTGGACAGCGAAGGCTGCAGCATTCATATTATACTTAGCGTAACGGATAGGGGAGAACCGCCGCTTACCTCTTACGGCAGAGTTGTCGTCGAGATCGGAGAGTGAGCTACGAGCCGTAATGCCGGAACGAGCACGCTATGAGGAATGAATTGTAGCGATTGGCGAAGAGGGGAGTTTGGAGAAATGACAAATACGAAGGCGGGTTCCATCCCGGTTATTGTGGAGGAACCGGCTCAGAACGGCAATGGCTGCTTGATCATCTGGCAGCCGGGGCTGCGCGGCACGAAGGAAGGCGTAAAGGAGCATCTGCAACGATTCGCGAAGGAGGGCTTTACCGCGATTTCCTTCGATCCGCGCGAGCATGGGGAGCGCAGGACGGAGAGCAAGGAGAGCTTCGACAGCAAGCTGCGCGAGAACAAGCGCAAGCACTTCTGGCCGATCATGGCGGAGACGGCTGCGGAATATCCGCTTATCATTGATTGGGCCCTCGCGACCTATGGCTTGAGGGGCGCTGTTATGGCCGGCGGCGTCTCCATGGGCGGCGATATCGCGATCGCGGCGCTTGGCATCGACCCGCGAATAAGCGCCGCGGCTGCTTGCATCTCTACGCCGGACTGGCTGAGGCCGGGCACCGATGAAGCGCCCTGCCTGCCGGACGCCTTTGCATGGAGCTGCTACGAACGCTGCAATCCCCTCACGAATTTGCAGCTATACGCGCATGCGCCCGCCATTCGCTTCTTGAACGGAGCGCTCGACGGGCATGTTCCGCCGGACGGCGCCCGGCGCTTCCGCGACGCCTTATGGGATGTCTATGCCGACTGCCCGGAGCGCTTCGCGATTACCGAGTATGAAGATACCTCTCATCTCATGACGACGGCCATGTTGGAGGATGCGCTTGCTTGGTTTCAGTCGAAAAGCGGGCTTTGACAGATTGAAAATCTTGCAATTTTGTCCGGTTAGCGGCGGCAATACTCAAGGCTTTACTTGAAAGCCGCTGACAGCCAATACAAGATGATGGATGATCTTCTCCGTGGCAACGGTCACGGCTTCTTCGGAAATCCCTAAGGACTCGATTCGCTCCATCGCCTGCTTCAATAGCGGCGCGAAGCTTGCCGCTCCATTCTATAAACGGGGCCCACGCCTCGTATTCCAAGGTGAAACTGCTGGTATGCGTGAGCACATTCCCATCTCTATCTCTGGCATGGATCTGGAGGGAATGCGTGCCGATTGGCAGTCTGGGAGTCTCCATCCCCTGGAGTCACGGAGTCGATAATTGGGCTTATTTGGTCTTCAGGCAAGGTTGTTGCCGAAGCGACAGGGCCATCCGTTGTCCAACTGCCGTCGGAACGCTTCGCCTCCACTTTGAAATGGTATGCAGTTTTTGGCGTTAGACCCGTTGCTTCGAACGAGGTCGTGTTTCCACCTACAGACCCAATGAGTATGCTGTTGCCATAAATGCGGTAACCCAAGCTTTGAACGGCGGGCGTCCAACTTAAATAAAGCGATGTTACACCGATATTATCCGCTTTCAAGCTGCTGTCTCCCCAAAGCGAAAGTCGGACGTTGAAGCTTCCGTTGTATTCCTGCAACAGATTCATTTCGCGATCCCATACGCGAATAAGCAAGTCGTGCGTGCCGTCTTCCAAATCGGAGACATTGGTAAACACCATACCATGCATGTACTGGATTAGAATCGGGTCAATGGGTCGACCATCAACGATAATGCTGATATCGCTAGTATCAGCCAGCGGAATGCCCAAGCTGAAAGAGATGAGAGTGAAGTTCTCGGTCAGCAATCTGCCGTCAGGCGGGTTAACATTGTTGATAATAGATGGAGAGGAAGCTGGTTCTTCCGTCTCCCCGATCTCAGTCGCATGGGCAAGCGGGGAAATGCATAGCAGGAATAGTAAAGCTGCAACGAGTAAGTAAGAAAGTCTCTTTGAAAATATTCTCATAATTCTCTCCTCGATCTCGTTAATATTTGGTACCTTGTCATAATATACCATAAAAGTTCGCGTTTCGAATAACTTTTAAAGAATGCCGATGGAACAGGATTTTTAACGAATCTTGATAACGTTAAATGCTGCGTTATGAATATTCGTAAGAATGTATCTTCCATGGAAACCCAATAGAAAGTGCCGATCATGATCATTTCGCGCCGGTCAGGTTAGGTTCATCATTTTTGGCGGAGCAGGTTCAATATTGCCCGAAACACTGCAATAACGGCTAAAAAGAATCATGGAGCCGGATTTGCAGAGCGTTTGGACGTAATTGAAGTGTTTCGAGGATGCCGGCGGAGGTATAATGAGAGCGCCTGGCAAGGTTGAGAAAGCACCAGGTTATATGAAAGCGCTTTAAAGAGGTTTTGATGACGTGGAAGTGAATGATCAAGCGCTTTAAGCGAGGCGGATCATTCGATTCGGGAAGGAGGCTAGAACGGCTTGTGCCGAACAGTCAGCAGCAGCAAAAATGGATAAAGGGAAAGGTTGGTGCATTGTATTGAGAAGCAGAGGAAAACGATGGTTGTCGATTCTGGTCGTGTTCACTTTGATTGTCAGCACGTTAATGACCACAGGAACACCGGCATATGCGGACGCGCCATGGGGGGATTCAGGCGATCTGGCCGCGGAGGAATTCGATAGCACAACGACGGGCTCCAAGCCGGCGGGAGGAGAGTGGTTCTACTCAGAGAACAACGGAACCGTTGCCGTGGCGGAGGTGCCTGACGCAGCAAACAAGAGCTTGAAGATTGAGCGTACAGCAACAGACACCTCAACGGGTCTGTATGCCCGGCATATGCTGGGCACGGCGCTGGAGGGGCAGTATGTCGTACGAACGAGGATTATGGCCGCTCAGACGAACGCCACTATTATCGGTATGCAGCTGAGATCTTCGGATAACAAGGAGCTGGCGACGGTTGTGTTTCAGTCGGATGGCAGCATCCGTACACAGCTGAGCAGCGGCACCATTAATATGCAGTCATATGCCGCTGATACCTGGTACGATATTATGGCGGTGATCGACACCGATAATCGCCAGTACAGCCTTTGGATCAACGGCGTGAAGAAGGTCGGGCCGATTGACTTCAAGAATGTCGATGCGGCTAACTTAAAGAAGACAGACTTCCAAGTATACCGTACGACGCTGGGGACAGCCTACTTCGACGACTTTAATATTTACACCCATCAAGTAGAGCTGGATACGGTGTCGATGACACTTGCGCCTGGCGACAGCGAGGAGCTTGGCGCAGCCGTCCTGCCGGCATGGAGCGAGCTGCAGGGAGTGACGTGGTCGTCAAGCGATAACGACGTTGTGCGGGTGGACGCGAGCGGAGCGGTCACAGCATGGGGAGAGGGGACGGCGGTCATTACAGCCACTTCGCTCGGCGGCGCGACGGAACAATGTACGGTAACGGTTCCTGCCGGACCGCCTGTAGCTGTGAACGGCATCTCGCTTAGTCAGGGGGATACCCTTCTGTATACAGGGGAAACGCTGGAAGTGGAGGCATTGCTTGATCCGTTCTACGCGACGAACAAGGAGGTGGACTGGCAGTCCAGCGAGCCGTCGATCGTATCGGTTGTGCCGAATGGGAGCACCGGTCTGGCTACATTGACAGCGCTGCAGGCTGGCGTGAGCACCATATCCGTCGTAAGCGATGACGGCAACTACACGGATAGCATAGAGGTAACTGTGAAGACGGGCGGCGATCTGTTCCAGGAGCGATTCGATGCTTACGCTCCGGGCACGCAGCCAAGCTCGCTCAGCATTCCGAGCGCGGCGGGCGTATCCACAGTTGTAGCGGATAATCCCTACACATCGGGACGAAGCCTGAAAATCGAGAAATCGGAGCCGACTTCAAGCAGCTATCTCGTTTCGAAGTCTCTGCCTGCGGGCCATACGAAGATGAAGGTATCCTTCCAGGCGATGGTCAAGCAGACCGATGCGGTTGTCTATGCGGCGGTTGCGCGCAACAGCGCAGGCAATGCGCTCCTCTATGTGGATTTCCACAGCAATGGCAAAATCATGGTGATGAATGGCGGCTCTTGGGAGGAGATTCAGCCGTATGAGATCAATCGCCGGTATCAATTCGATCTCGCTTTCAATGGGGATACCGACACCTATGATCTCTATATCGACGGTGTGCCGAAGCGCCTCGGATCGAATATGCTCGCATCGGCGGACGAGATCAGCAAAGTTCAGTTCGGCATATATGGACAGGATGTCGGCACCGCTTATTTCGACGAGCTTCACTATTACAGCTACCAGGCCGTTACGGGCTTCGAACTGTCAGGCGCTGTACCTGCGACCTTGACCTTGAACAATTCCGTTGCGCTGAAGCCCGACTTCGCACCTGCCGAGCCGACCTTCAATGCCGTTCAGTGGAGCAGCAGCGATACGGACGTGCTCGTCGTCGACGAGCTCGGCAATGCTTCGGGCATTGCCGAAGGCTACGCCACGCTTACGGGCACGACAGTGGACGGCGAGCTGACGGACAGTCTGCTGATTGAAGTGGTCGATCGCGCTCCGACAGGCGTGGCGGTGGATGCCCCGGCGGTGAGCTTGCCGCTTGGTTCGGACCGTCTTCTGTCGGCGTCGGTACTGCCTGCAGATGCGAGTCATAAGGAGGTAACGTGGAGCAGCAGCAATACGGCGGTGGCCACGGTGAACGACGAAGGCCGGGTGACAGCGGTTGGCGCAGGCTCTGCTCTGATTACGGCGACCGCGACGACGGGCAGCTATACGGCAACCAGTACGGTGACTGTGGTGAACCGCTCGGTACAGGCGACTTATTATGTATCGCCTGCCGGCAGCGATGACAACCCGGGCACCGAGTCGCTCCCGTTCCAGACCGTGCAGAAGGCCAGAGATACGATACGTTCCATCAATGCGGATATGACGGGCGATATCGTCGTCTATCTGCGTGAAGGCGATTATAATCAAACGTCGACGCTGCTTATGGATGAACGGGATTCCGGAAGCAACGGGTACTGGGTCATCTATCGGGCGTATGACGACGAGAAGCCGGTGATTGAAGGAGGCAGGCCTATTACAGGCTGGACGTTGTTTGATGCGGGAGCGAACATCTACAAGGCGTCCGCTGGAGGGGATATTGAGACCCGTCAGCTCTACGTGAACGGCATCCGCGCCGTGAGAGCCCGAAGCGAGGGCGGATTGACGAATCCGCTGAGGACAACGGCTGGCTACACCTCCGACAATACCGAACTGGCTAGCTGGAATAACATTAGCGATGTGGAGTTTGTCTACAAGGCGCAGTGGACTAATCCGCGCATAGGCATCGACACCGTCTCGCTGGATAGCGGCAAGGCAGTCATTACGATGAAGCAGCCGGGCTGGGATTATGTCACGCAAAGGCCGTCGGTGGTTAATCCCTGGTATGTGGAGAATGCATACGAGCTATTGGATGAGCCGGGAGAGTGGTATCTCGACCGGACGACCGACACCTTCTATTATAAGCCGAGGCCTGGAGAGACGATGAGCACGGCTACTGTGGTCGCGCCGGTCGTCGAGGAACTGGTTCGTATCGAAGGAACGACGCTCGATACGCCGGTGGACGGCATTCACTTCGAGGGATTGACCTTCTCTTATACGACCTGGCTGCGTCCGAGCAGCGATCTGGGTCATGCAGACGCTCAGAATAATTTGCTCCGTTACGGGGTGGACAAGCTGCCGATCGGAGCGGTGACTGTAGAGAAGGCCGCTCATATTGTGTTCGAGCGCAATGAATTCTCGAAGATAGGCATCATGGCCATCAAAATGGTGAACGGCGTGCAAGAGAGTCTGATTCGCGGCAATCGCTTCTTCGATTTGTCCGGGGGAGCGATTAATGTAGGCGAGACAACCAAGCTTGACAACGAGATCTCGAACCCCTCCGATCCTCGGAAGCTGCTCAAGAATGTCGATATCGAGAACAACTATATCCATGATGTAGGGATCGACTATCGTTCGTCCGCAGCTATCGGGCTTGGCTTCGTCGTGGATGCGGATATCAGTCATAATGAAATCTTCAACATTCCTTACGATGGCATCACGATTGGCTACGGACTGGCGCATGTGACGAGCTCGGCGCTGCGCAACGCGAAGATTCACGCCAACTTCATTCATGATCTGCTCGGTGAGCAAATCTATGATGGCGGCGCGATCTATACGCTCGGCGGCACGGGTGGCACGGTGGAGAACAAGAATGAGATTACGGAAAACTATCTGCGCAACCAGATGAATCGTTACGGCGTCATCTATCATGACGAGGGCTCGACGTTCTGGAAGACGAAGAACAATGTCATCGATACGACCGAGACGCCGGTATGGGACGAGATTTTCCCGGCGACCTGGGGCTTCATTAACGGCACGCTCACCAGTCATGACATTCTGCTGGATACGAACTATACGACAACGTCGCTGGTCAAGACAGTGGGCGAGTCTGTCTATGAGGTGAACACGCAAGTGTATCCCGATGCGATGTGGCCGGCAGCAGCGCTGACGATTATCGCGAATGCGGGACTCGAGCCTGCCTATAGCGATCTCGCCGATGATACGCCGGAACGCATCGTGCTGCCGGAGAAGCTGGAGCTGGAATCGTCAAGCGGGTATCAGCTTGCCGTGACGGCGACGACGGGCAAAGACGTACCGGTCAGCCTCGCGGGCGCAACGATCTATTATACCAGCGAAGACGAGGCGGTTGCAGAGGTCGATGCCAGTGGATACGTGGAAGCGAACGGCCCTGGCGCAACTCATATCGTCGTGCATGTACGGGCAGGCGAGATGCAGTGGGAACGATCGATTCCCGTCTATGTGGACGATGAGTTCGGTCGAATCGAAGTCTACTATGTCATTAACAAGGCGAAATCGTTCATAGATGATGAATACGAAATCCTACGCGGCGAGGAGAGGCAACTGGTGGTCGAAGCGAAGTCGCTGTATGGTCAGACGATGGAGTTCACAGGATTGTCTTTTGCGAGCAGCAATACGACAGCCGTGAATGTTGATTCGTCGGGTCTGATGACTGCGGATGCGATCGGCTTGTCGGATGTCGAGGTTACACTGACGGCAGATGGCGCAGTGCGTAACAGGACGATTGAAGTGAAAGTCATCCACTTCGGAGATCCTGCGGGTCTGGCGTATGACGCCTACTCACTTGAAGATGTCATTAATGATCCTGCTAACTGGTATGTGTCTGCGACCGGCAGCAATCTCGTGACCTCGGACACAGACAGCCTGACGATTGTCACGCCGAGCGGTTTCGCGACCTATCAAGGGGAGACCTTCGAGGATGAGCTGCTGACACTGGATCTGCAAAATAATGCGGACGGCGGCTGGCCTTCGCTCGTATTGCGCAGTCAGCAGCCGGATGAGTCATTCACCTCTGCGACCAATGATCTCTATCTCATTTGCTTCAAGAGCGATGTGATCGAGCTGCACAGGTTCAACGGCGGCGATCGAACGGTTATCTTTGGCGACATCGCAGGCTATACGAGCATTGGCGGACCTGCGATTCCGAACAATTTCATACCGCCCTACGAGTCCCACCAGGTTCAGGTAGGCGCAGTCAATGAGGCAGGAGGAGTTCGACTCATTCTGAATATCGATGGCGAGAATGTATTCTACTTCCTCGATACGGCAGCCGAGCGGATCGACGATCCGGGTTACTTTGGCTTGTATGCCAGATCGGGCAGCATGACGCTGGAGACACCTGATCTCGATTAACGAAGATGGCAATAGGAGGGTCCTTGCGGAGCAAGGATCCTCTTTCCTTCGAAATAGTGGAAAGTATATTTCTCCGGATACCGTTATTCGTTGAGCTTGCGGCTGCACACGATCGCAGCGGACCGTAGATTCGCTATTTCGGCAAATGGAGCTGTTTTTCAGATTTCGCGGACAGAGATGCACTTATTTGCGAGAAAACAGCTATTTTTTTGATTTTTTGAGGAAATAGCGTCACCTGTGTCCGCCAAATTGAGCAAACTTCGCATTTATCGCTAATAGTTATAATGAACGAAACCGACAGCGGCATTGCTTCTACGTAGGTTAATTTGGAAATAATGGAGTGTGTGAACATCCAAAAATTCAAATCAGAGCTACAAAGCAAAGGAGTCGGTTTCTACTATGAGTCTTGCCACAAAGTACATCGGATTAGACGTATCCAAGCAAAAAATCGCAATTGCAATTGCTGAAGAAGGCAAACAGGATCCTCGCTACTGGGGAAGCATTCCCCACACCAAAGAAGCCGTTCGAAAGTGGGTTGGGCAAGTACGCTCTACATCGGACGTTACATTGGAAGTGTGTTATGAAGCAGGTCCAACGGGCTACGTCCTCTATCGCTGGCTGTTAGAGATGAATGTTTCCTGTACCGTAATCGCCCCTTCCCTCATCCCTAAACGTGCGGGGGATCGGATAAAAACGGACAAAAGGGATGCGCTCCGACTGGCCCAACTGTTTCGTGCAGGGGAATTAACCGCGATTTACATTCCGACGACTCAGGACGAAGCATTGCGAGACCTCGTACGTGCAAGAGAGGATGCCAAGGAAGATTTAAATCGGCACAAGCAGCGTCTGGGCAAGTTTCTATTAAGGAACCAACTTTCTGCTCCTAGCGCTGCCTCCCCTTGGACGCATAAGTTTGAAGAGTGGCTGGATACGCTTCAGTTTGCGGAAGAAGGCCAACGTTTTGCGTTTCAGGAGTATCGAGAGAGCATACGGGAGACAAAAGAACGCATCAGGCGTTACGAAAAAGAGATCGAAAGCCAAGCAGAAATGGGGGAACAAGCTCCGCATATCCAAGCTTTTCAGGCTTTGCGCGGTGTCGCTGTGCTGACGGCTGCCACACTAGCGTCAGAAATCTGTACCATCTCACGCTTTCCAAGTGCATCAGCGTTCATGAGTTACTGCGGTCTCGTTCCCAGTGAGCGATCAAGTGGTGAGAGTCGTTGGCAAGGTCGACTGACAAAAGCGGGCAATGCTCATCTACGCAGAGTGTTGGTGGAATCGGCTTGGAGTTATCGCTACAGTCCGGCGGTAAAGCGAAAAATGAGAGAGAGGGTTACCGGTTTGCCGTCCGAAATTCAGTCTATTGCATGGAATGCGCAGCATCGCCTGCATCGGAAATACAGAAACCTGTTGCGTAAAGGAAAGCACAAGGGGACCCTCGCAGCTGCCCTTGCGAGAGAACTCGCCGGTTTTGTGTGGTCGATTGCGAAGGAAGTGGAGCGGCTTCAACAGAAGAAAGCTGTGTAAAGACAAGAACAAGACTGGGTTGAAAGGGAAGAGAAAGGGGGAGATGAGGGACCGTGATCGTTCCATGCCTCGGGGGCAAAAATGTGCAAGGTGGAGAGAGATCCGCGTGAGACGCTTGAAACAGGCCTTTCGGTCTGACAATCGAAAATAGTTAGCGGTAAGCTCTTCAGACGTATGTAGACTATGTGTGAACCCACGAATATCAGAATGCCAACCGGCGTTATTGTTTTTGCCTCCGAGCCTTGGAATGATCGTCCTTAGACAAAACATAAAGTATGAATCAAAAAAGTATGTTTTGTAACAAACCAGTTACGGCTGTGATTCCTTAAACAAGAATACCCTTTAAATTTAGCCAGTTTGAGTCTGTCTAGAAAAGGACCAGACAGACCCTTATTCAAGTGCGTCCAAAACGTAGGAGTAACACAGGCGCTTGACAGGTTTCGTTCATATCAGAGTCTCCTGTGTCCGCTTGTTTATTTCTCGAATTATGTGGGGTCCTGTCTTTGTTCGAGCTTTCTCGATCATTTTCGAGAAACGAAGCTGTTCTCTGACAAGGATTACGTCGGGCGCCTCACCTTACTTGGAATGGCGACGAGTGCGATTCCACAGCACATCTACATCATTGGTCGTCACCCCTCAGTGACGACGATGGATATTCGTTATTCACCGGGACTATATCCAAATACAATGAGATTATCGGCGACAAGGTGTTCTCTATGGACCTGCTCTACCACTATGTCAATGATGCGGAGTGGCCGGGAATCGTTCTCCGTTCGCAGAATGCGACGTTGCCCGTGCTTGGCAGCGGCGACACCTCCTACTTCATCGTGTTCAAGCTGAACAGCTGGGAGCTGCAGAAGCGGATAAACGGCGCGCAGGCTTATTTGAACAGCTATCCGAATACGTTGCTGCACAGCGACATAAGCGCGAAGCTTGATGTCGGGGCCATAGATGTGGAAGGCGGCGTGCGGGTATTCTGTTATGTGGATGGGAATAAAGTGTTTGATTTCATCGACACGGTTGATCCCATAGCGCCGGGTTATATGGGCATCGTGGCGCAAGGAGGCAAATCGGACGGCATTCGGGTACGGGAGACGAATCAGCCTGAAGCAAGTCTGCTCGGGCCGAATACAGTCAGCTCCGGCGATCCATTGACGCTGAATGTGCGTCTGGATCAATTGGCGAGCAGCGCCTATGATTTTGCTCTTCATTTGAGCTACGACAGCGACAGTCTCGAATTTACCGGCGCGACCTCGCTGGTGGATGGAGCGGCTGTTGTCGTATGGGATGATGACACGCCGGGCTTCGCAACGCTTGCTATTTCGGCTGCAATAGCCGGAGGAGATGAGCTGCTGCAGCTCCATTTCGAAGCGAAGGAGACGACCGGATTTGCGAATGTAGCATTGCCGAGCGTGATTTTGACCGACAGCAGCAATAATGAGATAGAGGCAGCGTCTTATTCGAAAACAATCTGGGTAGAAGCCTCTTAACGGTCAGAAATTGTCGAGGGGGCGCCTATATCTCTGCCATCGCTCAGGAATGTCAGGAATCGCATTGCAATAGATAGCTTGCAAATAATGGGTCAGATCCGTCACCCGATCTTCCACAAGAACCTCGCGAATATCGGAAGGCTTTGACGGCATATCATGTTCTCTGATCGCTTCAAACTGGTCGATCCCCAAAAACATACGAAGGCTTTTTCTGTACGAACAACGATTCGGGTAGCGCGGGGAGCTGCCCGAATCGTATTTCGTTAATTTGACGGAATCGTAGAAGTCGCGGATTAACGAGTACGCATCCAATTGAAGAATGGCGAAGGCTTCTTGCGGTTCTCTTCTTGAATAGGTTGTCAGCATCTTCAGACAATCGCTTCTCGTAGGCCAGAAAAAGACATGCTTGTCCAGATACTGTCGAAATTGTTGCTGCGTGGTTCCGGGGTCCATCACTTGATCCGCAATTCGCAGATGAGCATTCGCTGTAAAGGCTTTTCCGCGAAATTGAATTTCCCTGCTCGAAGTTCGTCTTTCAGCCGATAACTCGGGATCAACCGCATGGCAGGAAAACAATGCATCGCTGTGGGCGATGGAGGGCAGGTTTCGCATTCTGGTGAAATGAAACAAGGCAGTCCTATTTTTGTTTTTCGTTATTTTTAAAAGAATCGATTCCTTCATCTTGTTATTCTCCTCCGCCAAGGTTTCCTCTATTCATAACAGCAATCGCTCCTTAAACCTCGTCTGGTTGCCTCCGCTCCCGCTCAAGCCGCACCTTGAAGCAGCTTCCCATTCCACAGAATATACATCGTTCGGATAAAGAGAATAATCAAAACAACGCTTAGAAAAGCAAGAATGACGGCGGAAATCGCGATTAACAGCCAGGAATGAACGAATATCGCATATTCCAAAGCCGCATTGCTTAAGGCCGCGATCGGAAAGCTTACCGCCCACCAGGAGGGGCTGAACGGAACGGACTCCTTGAAAACTTTAAAGAACAGGACAATAAACAAGAATAAGCCAAAGTAGAACAGGAGAGATGCGAAGGAATCCATGCGCTGCAGGACGTTCGTATAACCGAGAAAGCCAACCTCGAACGGCGCGATCAAAATATCATGGAAGGCGTAAGTCCTGCCGGCAGCGGAGCATGGTGAATCAATCTGGTCAGAATCATGGTTAGGAAAAGCAAAGCGATAACGCCGCCGATCGCGAGTGCGAGCAGGTTGCTTTTTTGCATGGATTATAGCGAATACCGCAACATTGTTCAATATAAATTTTTCGCTCGCCCATACACTAATAGAAGTTAAGATATTTCGGGAGGGATGATGGATGGTTGTGACGCCAGATGTGCCGGATTTGCCTTATACGGTTATTCAAGGCCGCAAGTTTTTCGAGCTGATCGCCGAGCCTGTAGAGCGCGAGCTGCTGCCGGGCATCATCATGAAAGCATGGGGCTATAATGGTTCGACTCCGGGTCCGACGATTCGGGTGAATCACGGAGACTGGGTGACGATTAGGGTCGTTAATCGCTTGCCGGAGCCGACCACTGTGCATTGGCATGGGCTCGATGTGCCTAATGCTATGGACGGAGTGCCCGACGTTGAGCCTTCGCCGCGAATAGACCCCGATCATTTTTTCGATTATTCCTTCCGCATTACGAACCCTCCTGGCACGCATATGTACCATACCAACTACGATACGGTCATTCAACAATTAATGGGCATGAGCGGAGCTTTTATTATCGAAGATCCCGGAGAGAGCCTTTTTCAGAGAGATTATTTCCTGATGCTTCAGGAGTTTCACTTGGATGGTTTGAAGAAGGGCGTGCTTAAGGAAGGCGTATATTCCCTTAATCCGTTGGCGGATGGATTTAATTTCTTCGCCATGAACGGCCGCTGCTATCCGCATACCTCGGCTCTGCCGGTGAAGAGGGGCGAGCTTGTGCGAATTCGAATAGGGAATATCGGCATGAGCGCCCATCCCATGCATTTGCACGGTCATCAATTCGTTGTGATAGCCTCAGACGGAAACGCGATACCGCTTCCTGGAAGAGAGACTCGCAATACGCTCGCTGTTCCGAGTGGAGTGACTCATGATATTGCTTTTCTTGCCAATAACCCAGGCGTGTGGCCCTTTCACTGCCATATGCCTCATCACAGCTCGAACAACTTCACGAAGCCGACAGGGGGGATGTTCACGACGGTGTCTTATAGGGAATAAGGGTCAACGCGCAGGATAACAAATACAACGCTCATTCCACTTACATTAATAAAGTAAATATGGAATAGTTGACATCTATAACTGTAACCACTATAATTACAGTATGACAAAGCCGCAAGAGCAGAAGCAACCAGCAATGACAGTCTAACAAGCGGCTTTAAGTGAATGAAGGAGGGAATGGTTATGACTGTATCGAGCCTGGGAATCATTCAAATGGGGGATTGGATCAGCGGAACCTCCCCGTTGGATGAGCGGTTTATCGGTTTTGTAGAAGCGATCGACGCGGACAACATGATGAAGGTGTGGGTGACGCAAAGCGATCGAGAGGATATTGTAGGACAGTCGGTGAAAGCCAGATCGGCGAAGGTAAGGAAGCTTCCCGATATGTCGGAATTTTCCGCTGATGAGCTTGACGGAATGATCGATCTTGCGCTGGCAACGAAGGACGAGGCTTGGTTCCATGAACTGATGGAGCAGAAGGGCAGAAGCGAGGATGGCAGAGAGCAGCCATCAGGAAGCGCGGAGCGGACTTTCTCCGGGACGATGGGCGCGACAAACCGGCTGCGCATCGATTAAATTCCCGGTAATGCACTACTCTTATTACCGTTAATCATACGAATAGCTAACGACGTGAACTCAAGTCGTTAGCTATTTTTGTGTTGAATTATGTCGTTATCCTTCCAAAATCAGCTGCATGCCGTTAACCTTGAGCCGGTTCATCTCTTCAACCCAGGCTTTGAGCTTCTCGAAGGTTTCGAGGGAGCAGCCGAATAATTCTCGCATATGCTCTGCAATCTGCTTCTCCTCATCCGTGTAGCTGCCGTCCGCAAAGATTAGCAAGAGCATCTCGGCCAAGAAGATACGCTTTAGTCTTTCGTCCTGAAGATTGCCAATCAAATCGGATGTGGTAAGGCTCGCGCTCTTTGTGGATTCCCAACTTTCCAGGCCCAACTCGAGCATCCAGCCTCGGATATACGTTAATTCATTCAAATTAACGAAGCCGTCGGACTTTGCGATTCGATGCGCCAGCTCCAGGAAAGCTTCTTTGTGCTCGTGCTCTACAATAAAATGCAAGAACAATGCCTTCACTCCTCCTCATGCTTCCCGCTGAAACCTGAGAAAGGGCAGCGGGCATATAGATACAGTGTAATGGAGCGGAAGAGGCAATTCAACCAGCGGTCATCCTTACGTTTCATTACAGCTCTGCCGTCTTGTTGCGCGCGGCGAATTCGGAAGGCGACATGCCGGTCATTTTCTTGAACACCCGATTGAAATGCCGATAATTCGGCAAGCCGATTTCCGCGGCGATTTCATAGGTTTTGAGCGAAGTGGTGAGCAGCAGCAGCTTAGCCTTCTCAATGCGCAACTGAGTAATGTAGTGCAGGAAGCCTTCTCCTGTTTCCCGCTTAAAGCTGGCGCTGAAATAGGGCACGCTGTAATTAAAGGAAGCGGCAACCTCTTCGAGTTTGTACGGATAGCTAATGTCCTCGTGTATCGTCGCGATAATTCTGGCAATCGAAGCGCTGATATCCTTCAAGGCGCCTTGTCCGCCCGCGAGCGAGCGCTGGAAATAGGCAAGCGTCGATTCATGAACGGCGAAGAAGGTTTGGCAGGCATTCAGCTCATTTCGCAGCGCAGCTTCAAGTTTGTTTAATTCCTCGTTATTATCGCGAAGCTGAAGCACATTAAGGAAGGTTTTCAAGTAGAGCGATTTAATCTCATCCGGCTGCCAGTTGCATCTGGCGGATTCCTTGTGGAAACGCCATTTCAGCTCCTCCAGCATATCGGGCGAGCGATGCTGCTCGATGAAGATCTGCTTCAGCTCCTGCAGCCAATGGCGGTTATCCTCGGCCGGCATTGGCTGAAAAGGATTCTCCTGCTCCCAGCAGGAGAGCGGAACCTGACGAGATGTCAGGTAGAAGAACGGGAAGGAGCTCCCGGACATTTGCCTCAGCGCCGGGATGATAGAAGCAATAGGGCTGTGACTGTGGGTCAGCACGACATGTCCGTTCATTTTCAAATACGTATTGAAAGCATCGATGATTTGCTCCGGCAGCCGGCTCAAATCAAGAGAGGACGCGACCAAGGCGATAAATCGGGCCTTGTCATGAAGGATGGCCTTGTGCGGGCCGATTTGTCCCAGCAGCTCGTTCAGTACATTAATGCCGGCGAATTGCCATAGCTTAAGCTCTTCGGATTGCTCCATGGAGAAACGCAACGATTTCAAATCAAGCTCGATTAACAACGCGGATACGCCAGGCTGCTCCAGCGGGAAATCAGATTCCGCCAGCGATTTCAGCCAAGCCCGTTCCTGGCCGCGGAGCATGTCGAGAAACCGATTGCGGTCGACCTCGATTTGATTCGAGCGAAGCGTCTGTTCGAGCTGCATTTGATGCTGATGATTGGCTTGCACACGGGACTGATCCTTGATCAGAGCGGACATGGTTTCGACTAACAGCTTGGGATCCGTCAGGCAATCATCCTTGACAAGGTAGGCGGAGGCTCCGACATGAATGGCCTGCTGCGCGAAGCCGAAATCCTGATGGCAGCTCAGAATAAGGGTGAGAGGCAAACCTCCCGTTTCTCTCTTGAGCTCGCGAATCATGTCAAGTCCCCCCATTCCCGGCATTGTAATATCCGTCACGATGAGCTGCGGCGAATGCTCGCGGAATTGGCGCAAGCCTTCCTCGCCGTCGGAGGCCTCGGCCACAATCGCGAACAAATCCGAACGTTCCTGAATCATCATGCGGAATACGGTTCTTGCGGGCAGCTCGTCCTCGACGAGCAGGACGCTATAAGGGTTCATGGTGTTCCTCCTTCAGCAGGATCTTGTGGGCAGGCAGCAGGAATTGCACGGACAGGCCTTGACCCGGCTTGCTGTCAATCGAGCAAGCGATGTCGGAGCCGAATGCCAGTTGCATACGGATGACAGTGTTCATCAGTCCAATATTCTCTCGAATCTCATGCCGGGAAAGCTTCATTTGCAGTTGAAGCAGCGCCTGCTCCTCGAGACCTTTGCCGTTGTCGGCAATTTCCAGAAGCACTTGATTGCTCTCTGTCAGCCTCTTGGCTCGAATGGCTATGGTTCCTGCAGAGGACTTGGCGGGGATTATGCCATGGAAGACGGCATTCTCAACCAGCGGCTGCAGAATCAGCTTCGGAATTTGCCAATTCCGAAGCTCGGGACTTATGTCTGCGTCCAGGTGGAAGCGGCATTCGTAACGAAGCTCCAGCAGACTCAAGTAATCGCCTGTATAGCGAATTTCTTCATCGAGCGTCACATATTGATCTGCGTTTTCCATGGAATATCGCAGCAATGCCAGAAAGCTGCCCATGATCTTGTTAATCTTGTCATAATCCTTCAGGAAGGCGAACATACGAATCGTATTGACCGTATTGTACATGAAATGCGGGTTGATCTGCGATTGCAGAGCCCGGATTTCCAGCTTGCGCTTCAACTGCTCGCCTTCCTTCAATTCATCCATCGATCGATGAAGCCGGCTGCCCATCACATTCAGCATGAACCCCAGCTCGCCGATTTCATTCTCGGTATAATACGGATAGCGGGCATCGAATTCGCCCTTCATGATCGCTTTCATCTGACGCTTCACGGCCTGGAGCGGGCGGTACATATAATAGCCGAGCAGAATAACAAGAATAATGCCTGCTCCAATCAGAATGAACAGGAAATAGGAAACCGTGCTGTTAATGACGGAAGTGCTCTCCGTTAATTGCTCCAGCGGAATTTGCGAAAGCAGAATCCATCGATCGTACGTATCGGATTCGTGAATCGATATAATCGCGTTATCGAGCGTGAATTGATCGGGTTTGCCGCGAGACCTCCATTCCTCCGCGATTTGATGAATGCGCTCCCGGTTCTCGTCAAGAGACAAGCGGCTTGTCGAGGCGACAACATTCGCTTCCGGAGTAACGAGCGAGATTGACCCTTCGGAGCCAAGATCAATGCCCGAAATCATGCGCAGAAAGAAGGAATTGTCCATGGATATCATGAGCACGCCTTTGGGAGCCACACTTGAATCATAAGGAATCCGAATCAAATAGTATGTGGTGTCCAGCAGCAGCTCCGAGTCGAGAGCTGCATCCTTGTCGAGAAACAGGCTCGTCTTCCCTGAAGCCAGGAAATAATCGATGAGCGGCTTTTGCAGGGAAGCGGCATATTGGACAGGCACGCTCTTGGAGGAGAGAATCTCCTCCGTCGCTTTGGTATAGAGCTGCATCTCCTTCAAGGTTCCGTTAACGACAGCGGCGGTATTCAAGGTGGTAAGCAAATCGCGTTTCATCAACACTTCACTGAAGTAAGAGGCGTATGGCTTGAGCGCGTTGAGCACGGATGGAAAGCTGGCATATTCCAGGCTGATTTGTTGAATGCGCAGCATATTTTCCTCGATTTGGGACGAAATATGATGAACAAGCTGCGTATTAAGCTGATTCACCTGCTTCTCAACCGTTTTGTTGGATACCGAGACGGAAACGCGCGACAGCGCGATGAGCGGAATGATGGACAAGGCCAGCATCAACGCAATCAGCCGCAGATAGAAGCTTTTCTTCAGAAAGGACATAAATTCGGCGAACATGGCGCAGCCTCCGGCTTGGGTTCAATTGACATAGTGTGGAAGGAAAGACGGTATAATATACCGCCTCTCTCTTGCAAGTATAGCCGAAGGGGGTTCGAGAGGAAACGGCAACAAGACAGCATATGAAAAATGGGTACACTCTGCTTCGGTCCAGCCATGTGAATGACGATTCTGCGTCTGTATAATGACGATTAGCAAGGCAGGGAACGCTGAATACGAACAAGAAGAGGGGATAGACAAATGAAGATTAGAAGAATGCATGCCGTGATGACGGTTGGCTTGACGATGACCATGCTCCTGGCAGCCTGCTCCAGCAACAACGGCAATACCAACAACGCTGGATCGAACTCGGAAGCAGACGCAGGCCCGACTACGATCAAGGCAACGGTAATCACTTACGGCAAAGTGCCGGCGGATACGGGCAGCACGAATCAAATGAAGAGCGAGGTCGAGAAGCGAGGCAATGTGAAGCTGGATCTCGATATTATTCCTTCCGACGTATATAAGGACAAGCTGTCTGTCGCGCTTGCCTCGGGCGACAAGTATGACGCGTTGCTCATGATCGACGGCCGCAACGACGCCTTTATCAACCTGGCGAATCAAGGTGCTTTCTACGACCTGACGCCATATCTCGAAGGCGAAGAGAATTTGAACTTCATGGATCCGAAAATTTGGGACAACATCAAGGTAGACGGCAAAATCTACGGCGTGCCTCGTCCGCGTTCCTTGTATGGCAGCGGCGAATCAAATATTCTCCTTCGCAAGGATTGGCTGGACGAGTACGGGCTTGAGGTTCCTCAGACCTTGGAGGAATTGACGCATGTGCTTGAGGTGTTCAAGGAGAAGGATCCTGCGGGCAACGGGACGACGATTCCATTCGGCAATTACGCGATTACGGATACCTCGACGAGTGTAGGACCTCTCGGAAGCATGGATTCCTTCCTGTTCGCGAGCGGTGCTCCTTATCATTGGAAGGTGGAGGACGGCAAGGCCGTCTCGATGATGGAAACGCCGGAGTTCAAGGCGACGCTGGATTGGTTCAAGGATGCCTGGTCCAAGGGTCTTATTGACAAGGATGCGCCGGTATTGAAAGCGCAGCAGCAGGTTCGCGACAAATGGTGGGCGGGAACGGTCGGCGCCTTCATGGGCAATGTCGGCGATCTGGATCCGACGAAGCTGAAGGAGTCCGTACCGAATGCGGAAATTGCGATTATTCCAAATCTGATGGGACCGGACGGTCAGTCGGGCACGGTTATGGGAGCGGGCTATTTCGGCATTTGGGCGATTCCGACTTCGGTTCCTGAAGACAAGGTGCAGAAAATTGTTGATTTCCTCGATTATTCCGCATCCGAAGACGGCAACGATTTGTCCAAGACCGGCGTTATCGGCGTACATTCCTCCGGCTTCGACGAGAATGGGCTGGTGGTCGCGACCGATGAGCAGAAGCAATTAAAGACCGACGAAGGCGGTTCGGTATGGCTGCTCGAGAATCGCTACAACCCTTACAGCTATGCGAGCTCGCAAGATAAGGCATTGAAGGAGCAGCAAATGGCGGTGCTCGATGAAGGAATGAAGCATGGCGTCGAGGATCCGTTCCTCCTCTATACCTCGCAGACGCTCGCGGACAATCCGGACGCGAATCAGAAGATCAGCACGGCCGCTCTGCAATACGTGATGGGCGAGGGAGACTGGTCTGTTGTGGAAAAAGCTATCGCAAGCTGGCAGCAAGGCATTGGTCAGAAAATCAAGGATGAGTACATGGAGCAATACAGCGCGGACCGTGAGTAGGAGAAAGGTTAACAAACAGAGGAAGCTTAAAAGATAAGAGGAAACCGGCGAAGGGCAGGGATGGCATATTCCTGCTTTTCGCGGATGGGGAAAGGGGAGTGCCGCCGCATGACGGGAAGCTTGCTGTTTCGACGATTTTCGCAGCATTGGCCGATTTATTTGCTGGCCGTTCCGGGTGTCGTTTATTTTCTTGTTTTTCATTACGCTCCGATGTGGGGACTGATTCTCAGCTTTCAGAATTACAGTCCGTTCAAGGGCTTTTGGGATAGCGATTGGGTCGGTTTCGACAACTACGCCAAGTTTTTCAGTAATGACAATTTCTTTTTACTGTT
The DNA here is from genome assembly GCF_011947265.1 of Paenibacillus sp. HB172176. Lineage (GTDB taxonomy): Bacteria > Bacillota > Bacilli > Paenibacillales > Paenibacillaceae > Pristimantibacillus. The sequence continues at coordinate 4,123 of NZ_JAATHD010000018.1, read as the reverse complement.
GAAAAATACGCTGCTTCTCAGCTTCTATAATATGTTCGTCTTCTTCCCGTTAACGATTATTCTTGCCATCATGCTTAGCGAATTGCGGCTCAAGCTGTTTGTTCGCTTTACACAGACGGTTGTGTATATGCCCCATTTCCTGTCCTGGGTTGTCATCTACGGGATGACGATTTCTTTCTTCGGCGCAACGGGCGTATTTAATCATGCGCTGGAAGGCTGGTTCGGGGATACGATCTATTTCATGACGAGCAACGACTGGTTCCGTCCATTGGTTACATTTCAGGCCGTTTGGAAGGATGCCGGGTGGGGAACGATTATTTTCCTGGCCGCGCTTGCGGGCATTAATCCGGAGCTGTATGAGGCGGCCAAGGTTGATGGCGCGAGTCGATTCCAGAATATATGGCATGTCACGCTTCCCGCTCTGAAGAGCACGATCGTGATCCTGCTGCTGCTTCGTCTCGGCAATTCGCTGGATGCGAACTTTCAGCAAGTGTTTCTGATGTACAACAACTTGAATCATGACGCATCCAGCGTATTCGATCTGTATGTGTATCAGGTCGGCATTCAGAAGCTCAATTACAGCTTTGCCATAACGGTGGGCGTATTCAAATCCCTGGCAAGCCTGATTCTGGTCCTGTTCGCCAATTACGCCGCCAAGTGGCTGGGCGAAGAAGGAATCTTTTAAGTGGGGGTTACGATATGAAAGCACGTGCAACCTGGTTCGACGGATGTATCATCCTGATGTTGATTATACTCAATTTGCTTGTCATTGTGCCCTTCTTCTACGTCATCGTCGTTTCGTTCAGCCCGGCATCCGAATCGCTGGGCGGACAATTCTACTTGTGGCCGAAGGAGTGGAGCTTCGACGCCTATTCTTATCTGCTTGGCGCGAAGGATTTCATTCGTTCCTTCAAAAATTCGTTTATTATTACCGCGCTTGGAACGATGATCAATCTTGTCATTTCGATTTCGCTTGCCTATGCGCTCTCGAAGAGGTACTTGCCGGGGCGGCGCTTCATTCAATTAATGGTGCTGTTCACGTTGATGTTCCAAGGCGGTCTGATTCCAAGCTATCTCATCATTAAGAATCTGCATCTGGTGAATACCTATTGGGCGATTGTGCTGCCTGCGGCTACGAATGCCTTCACGGTGTTTGTCATGCGAGCCTTCTTCCAAAGCTTGCCCGAAAGCATCGACGAAGCGGCAAGAATCGATGGAGCGGGCGAGTACCGCATCCTGCTGCAAATCGTCATTCCGCTGTCCATGCCGATTATTGCGACGTTTTCGCTGTTCTTCGTTGTGCAGTACTGGAATGATTATTTCGCCTCCGTGATCTACTTGAATGACACACATCTATGGCCGTTGCAGCCGCTCTTGCGGCAGATGATCGCAAGCTCCTCGCAGATTCCGAGCGATGCGAACGTAGATCCCGGCGATTTGGCGCAATTCGGGCCGAACTTGAAAAATGCGGCGATTTTACTTGCGATGATTCCGATTATCGTCATTTATCCGTTCCTTCAGAAGTATTTTGCCAAGGGAGCTTTGCTTGGATCGGTGAAGGGATAGCTGGCGTCAGCCAGACAAGGGCGCTTGTCTCCAGGCTGCCAGAGGCTGCATGGAGCGGAGTGATTGGAATAAAGCTCGATTCTGTCATAGAGAAAGGAAGCGGGAGTATGCTTCAGGAGATCTTTACGCAAGAGAAGCTGAGGAATTCGTTGCAATCGAGAGAGGGATTTCGGCCATTCCCGAGAGCCAGCGATCGTCAGGCGTGGGAAGACTGTCCGGCTGAGCTTCGCGCGTACTGGACTTGCGAAGCGGAAGCCTGGCTCGGGCGAGAGTGGCCCGTCTCTCCCGCTATTCGGTTTCTGGATTTCAAGCGAGACGGCAACCGCTCGCGCTACGAGAAGCTGCATTTTGAACGGAGGAATGCGCTTGGACGCTTCCTGATTGCGGAATGTATGGAGAATGACGGGCGATTCGTCGAGGCGATCATCGATCTGATGTGGGCGATCTGCGAGGAGTCGTTCTGGGGCGTTCCGGCTCATAATGATCATGCGAATCCGACTCTGAAGCTGCCGGATGTCGATGCTCCGTATATCGATCTCTTCGCCTCGGAGACGGGGGCGATGCTGGCCTGGGCGCTTTATTTGCTGGAGGAGAAGCTGGACGCGTATACGCCGGAGATTGCGCGGCGGGTAAGACGCGAGCTGAAGCGAAGAATAACGGATGTCTATCTGGAGCATGACGATTTCTTCTGGATGGGCTTCCGGAATCCGCAAGCGAGGGTGAACAACTGGAACGTCTGGTGTAATTCCAATTGCCTGGCCGTGTTCCTGCTCGAGGAGCAGGATGAAGGGCGAAGGGAACTGGGAGTCGCGAAAATCATTCGCAGCATGGACCGCTTCCTGGAGAGTTACGGGGAAGATGGGGGCTGTGACGAAGGACCGGCATACTGGGGGCGGGCAGGAGGTTCGTTGTTCGATGCGCTCGAGTTGCTGTATCTGGCCTCGGGAGGCGAGCTTGATGTTTATCATGAATCGAAAATAGCGGAGATGGGTCGTTTCGTCTATCGCGTGGCTATTCACCATGATTATGTCGTCAATTTCGCCGATGGCAGGGCGCGTGCGAACCTGCCGCTCGGCACCGTCTATGCGTATGGCCGGCGAATTGGCGACGATCGGCTGATGGCGCTGGGCTCGCTGGGAGCCCGCCATGCGGGTCCGCCTTCGACAATGACGCATTTCCTTAGTCCGTTCCGCGTGCTGCAAGGCATATTTGAATATGGAGGGATGATGGAGGCTCCTTCCGTCTCGCCTTATGTTCGCGACAGCTGGCTTGGCGACATCGAGGTTATGACCTCAAGAGAGTTGGAAGAGTCGGGGCGCGGACTCTATGTTGCTGCCAAGGGCGGGCATAATGACGAGAGCCACAATCACAATGATGTCGGCAATCTCATCGTGTTCGCAGAGGGCAAGCCGATTCTCATTGATCCTGGAGCTCCCGGCTACAACGCGAAGACGTTCAGCAGCGAACGTTATACGATCTGGACGATGCAGTCCGCTTGGCATAATACGCCTGCCATCAACGGGTTCATGCAAAGGGACGGCGCCGATTTTCGCGCGACGAATACGGTGTATCGCCAGGACGGCGCTTCATCGGAGCTCGAGATGGAGCTTATGCAGGCGTATCCGGAGGAAGCGGGTGTTCGGCATTGGAAGCGCTCGATTCGCCTCGTTCGAGGAGAGTTTGCCGAGATTCAGCTCGAGGATCTCTTCGAGCTTGCGGAGCGGAGCGGGGCTGTGACGCTCCACTTCATCACGCCAAGCAAGCCGCTTGTCGGCGTAGAGAGCTTTGTATGGGATGTCGGCGGGGGCAGACGCGTAGAGATGTCATTCGACAACAGTCTTTGGCAGCCTTCCATCGAGCCGCGCGAGCTTACCGACGAAGAGAATGCCATGCAGAGCGCTTGGCATACGAAGACGCTGTACCGGCTGACTCTGCATCTGTCGGCGGATGCTTTGGCTGCACGGTCGTTGATTCGGTTGAAGATGAACGACGCGAAGAATCGTTGAGTCAAGCGTAGGTAGAAGCGCAGCGCTGGAAGCTGGCGTCGTTGTTAAATGCGACAGTTTTCTCATAGTCAGAATTTATAAAATGTCGGTGTGGAGTTGTCTGCTTTCCTGGTCGACTCGACCATGATCGGACGACGGAGATCCACTCTGCGGACTTGCGGCCCCGTAATCGCGGACTTCAGGCGCTGCAAGTCGATTTTCTCGACTTGCGGCCCCGTAACCGCGGACTTCAAGCACTGCAAGTCGATTTTCTCGACTTGCGGCCCCGTAACCGCGGACTTCAGGCGCTGCAAGTCGATTTTCTCGACTTGCGGCCCCGTAATCGCGGACTTCAAGCGCTGTAAGTCGATTTTCTCGACTTGCGGCCCCGTAACCGCGGACTTCAAGCGCTGCAAGTCGATTTTCTCGACTTGCGGCACCCTCTCCAGTCTACTAAACTGTAAATTTATTTGGCGATAAAACATTCATGACGCCGCTCCGTCACCCCAATGTATGAAAATAACTGCTATTGCATGGCATGTGGTTTCCATGTTCTCAAATTCGTCAAGACT
>NZ_JAATHD010000017.1 GCF_011947265.1 Paenibacillus sp. HB172176 | reverse complement strand
TGTATGGTAGTGATTGTTCGACACCTTCACTTTACCAAATGAAGCGGTGTTTTTCTATGGCGTCAAGTCAACTAATCATTCGGCTTCAAACCTGTAATGACCATTTTGACTCTGCGAAAGTTGAGTCTATAAATATTTAATTCTAGACCGAATTCATTATCCCGGGAATCGAACATACAATCTTATCCCGTTTGATTCAATTAAACAATTTATAAACAATAAGGACCATTATAGTGATCATACTTGGTTCATGAATCTCATTGGGAATTTTTTGATGCTTATGCCCTTAGGAGTCATTTTGCCCGTTATATCCAAACGTTGTAGAGCATACAGCATCTTCATAGCAACGCTTATTGGCATTAACTTAATCATAGAAATTTCCCAGTACTACTCCGGTTATGGCAGTCTAGATATTGATGACGTAATGATGAATAGCTCCGGTGGAATCCTTGTTTATCTGATAATGCAAGCCCTACTTAGTAATCTGAAGAAGAATTCCTCGAATTATAGTTAAGAAAGGACATGGAACTCTATTGGTTAAACTCCTGTCATTCGTATTGGAATTACTGCGTTTACTCGTTTTGCTGGGTCTGACTCTATTTCTACTTGGAAAGTTACAACAGTTCGTTTATCAAATCATATGTGGGGAATCAACAGAAATTGGAATCACATTCCTATTCGGGTCTATTCTCTTGTTCCTTGTGCTGTACCGAAACTACTTTCAGTTTAAAGGATGGTACAAATCCGATATGAACAGAAAACTCGATAAGTACACCACAAGAACGTATACCATCATTTCATTAGGCTTATTATCCGTTCCTTTCTGGATGAGCATTTAGGAAACGCGAGGTGAACCATGAAAGTAACAAAGAAGCATCTTTTAAGGTTATTTTTGATCGGCTTGACTGCATTATTTATCCTTTCCTTCTTTTCGGCGAATTTAACGGTCAGAAGATATCTATTCCTTCGACTTCATTTCGTCAGCGCCATTCGAGTCGATATTAATCAAACCAATCATCACGATGAAGAATACGGGCAGTTGTATGATGTGAAGGGCTATGAAGATATTCAGACGAGGGATGAAATCAATGTTTTCTATTTGAAGCGGCATTGGACTTTCTGGTCAGTTAGAAGCGCAGGGACAGGCCCTTAAACCTCGCCATACAAAAAAGAGGGGAGAGTATGCATTGAACCTGAAGCAAAGCATTCTGATAATTGGCGTTTTATTAGCAGTATCCTTGTCCTTAAATGCTTACAGCCTGGTTCAAATTCAGAAATGGAAGCAACCGAATTCAGCTATCGAGACTGTGGAGACCGCAAGCTTGACTGCTTTGTCTGAAGAGTTGAATGTAGCTAAGATGCAAATCACCAATCATGCCGATCAAATAAGGAGCCTCGTCGAAACTGAAAAGCAGACCAAACAAGATATGGATGAGGAACATGAAATTCAATCAAGCGAAATAACCAACAGCATCAGCAAATTGACAAGCCTCATCTACAATCTTCCTCAGGTATCAAGGAAATTAGCTTTTGCAAATGGCTTAACGGTGGAAGATGGTCAGACGTTTGTTTCATGAGTGGTTTTCCGGAGAAGACGCGCAAAAGGCTGCCACCGAAGATAATCAAGCAAACGCAGGCTCTTTGAATAATAATTTCTATATCAGAAATGCAGAGATTGAAAACGAGAAATACGAGCTTACTTCGGACACATTAATCTTTGTTCTCGATGGCGCGCAATTAAAACCAGCCGACTATCAGCAATTTGTTCAAGAAGATATTACAGACCGACTTTTCCGCCTAAGCCTGGTGGGGGATAAAGTCGTTTTGCTCGAGGAAGCTTATCGGCCTTGATGTAGAATGCCAGAAATAGTTGGGAAGTGCTCCATAGACGGTTGGACTGCGCCGCAAAACAATGCCAACTCTTGAGGAGGAAATCACCCATGAGCGTTACCGTTCATCTCGTCAGACATGCCATTAAAGAAAAGGCAACAGGTGACGTGCCGATAACCTCTAAAGGTATCTTGCAGGCGAAAGCCACTGCTCTGTATTTTGCGGAGATCCCATCTCTTCTATCGTTACGAGTCCGCTCCGAAGAGCGATTGAGACAGCGAAACACGTAGCAGGGGATAGAAAAATACCCATTACCGTTGACTCAAGACTACGAGAGCGGGCTAACTGGGGAGAGCTGCCGAACAGATCTTCCAAGATTTTGTTGAGATGTGGAATAGAAGCACTCACGATTCTCAATACATACCTCCAATTGGCGATTCCGCTAAGCAAGCAGGCACAAGACTATTCGAATTCAGCCGGACAACCTTACAGAAGTGGAGAGATATAAAATCAATGAAGAATGTGATTTTAATTACACTGGCAATATTGTTATTGTCTGTTTGGAGTGGGTGTTCCAAAGAAATCAATCCAAATGCAAATATGTTTGAAGTTGGTAGTGATAAATTGAAAAGCGTAAAAGTTAGTCAGTCTTTTCAAATCACTGGATTTTTGAAAAATAATTCTAATCAAAAGTGGAATATCTCACATGGTGCTGGAATGTTTACCTATGAGATTTATGATGGTGATGGAAACCTTGTTAAACAAGATCATAATATTCTATACAGAGATGATATTGGATATTTAGATGAATTGAAGCCTAAAACTGAGTATAGAAATAATGGCGAAGAACACCGAAGCAAAGAATATTATGAATTTAAAATAGATAAGCCAGGGGTATATAAAATAAAGACTAGAGCAATCTTTTGGGTCAGAAATGGAGAGGAGACTGATAAATTTGACTTATCATCTAGCAACCTTAATGAATTCGAAGTGAAATAGCAGGGGAGCATATTCCGCTGGAAGAAGATTCGTAGATACCAGATTGTGTTTTAGATCTTAACATTAATATTTCTCAGGGAGTTGAAAGATTTGGGTAATCATGTGAATAAGATTTTGGGAGCCATATTTATGATTGTAAGCGCATTGATCTACACAACTGAAAGAATAGTTGAAAAGCTATCTGCTGCATTACAAGCCGCTGGTTATGCGTCACATGGAACTGGTTCCGATAGAACATATCACTATCAAAGTTTCTTTGATAATTTTTTTGTCTGGTTCTTTTTCTTCTTAGGTTTTTTATTGCTTGCATATGGATTCCCGCAGAAAAATAAATAATGATCAGAACATGCAAGATATAAAACAGAAAGCGTTGATAATGAAATTGATATCATCGAAGAATAAGAATCATTAGAACCGAGGATATGAGGTGAACAAAGTGAACAGAGTGGAACTCATACGCTCGGAGGAAAAGAAGTATCACGATTTTTGCTATGAGCAATACAAGCTGTTTGAGGCTGGTTCATGGCTGCATAAGCCTGTGCGGAGCGTGCTCGATATTTTGGAACAGTTCGAAGGGTATGAGGATCTTCAGGTTCTTGATCTGGGTTCGGGAATTGGGAGGAACAGCATCCCCATCGCTGAGGCCATGAAGCATCGAAGCGGCAAGGTTATGTGCGTCGATTTGCTGGAATCCGCAATTGAGAAATTGCGCATCAATAGTGAGGCATATGGCGTGCAAGCCTTTATTGAGACGCGACTGTCCGATATTGAGCATTTCGAAATTGAACAAAGCCACTATGACATGATTATCGCTGTTTCGACGTTGGAACATCTTAGCTCGGAAGATGCTTTAGCGAGGAAGCTTCATGAAATGAGGCTTGGAACGGCACAAAATGGCGTGAACATCATCATCATCGGCTCCAATATTTCTGAGGTCGGCGTGGGGACAAGCGAGCCATTAGATCCTATGTTTGAAATTAATCTTACTACGGACAGAATGCTGGAGCTGCTAGATACCAGTTATGAAGGATGGGAGATTCAAAAGCGATGGACCAAACCGCTGGCATATGACATCGAGAGAAACGGGCAGCCCGTTGCATTAACGACAGACTGTATTACTTTTGTAGCAAAGAAATGAAGGAGGAAATTCCTTGAGAAGCAGGACGCCTCCAGTCGCTGTCCATGCTCTATTCTTTCCAACCATCATATCTTAAGGAAGATTCATAGCGTTAAACGCCTGAGTGTCCAGTTTGCGTGAATCTAAAGAAGATTGGTATCGTTATTTCATCAAGGTCTGCATAATTTCAACCCGAAACGATGGAATAAGACGATCAATCTTCGTTAGAATCGAAAATGATGCCTATTTATAGGTTTAACGTTATCAGGTTTCGTTAGCGTTCCGCCTGGCTCCATCCAGGCTTCTTTATCAAGGTCTTTCGCGATGTTACACCTGCAACTTTGCAGGGCTAAGCAGCTTTGTAAGCAACAGGCTGGTCAATCGCTTATAACAGTTCAAGCAACAAGGCTTGAAGGGCATCGATTGGGATAATCTTGAGCGTGAGCACGACGTCTAGCTCTGGCCGAAAGAGGCAAGCGCCTCGAAGAACCGACAACCTCAAGCGGTCGTCGGTTCTTCTACATGCAGCTTCAACCCAGGAACAGCCAGCCGAAGTCCTCGCTGCGATGGAAGTCTGGGGTTTCGGATTGAACTCTTGACCAGCTCCCGTAATGAGGACTGTCGGTTTCGTCGCCGCACTTGTACAGATTGCCGCGCATCTTCGCTCCGGGGCGTGGGCGGAAAGAGGGAAACAAGCTCTCAAGCCAGCTCAGCGGGAGCCGGAAGCAGACCTCCCAATACGTTTCCCCAGTCTCCTGGTCAAGCAGATTCTTGCTCGCGCGGATAGGCAAAGCCGGCAGCTCGTCCAACTCGAGATAAACACGATCATTCCGAGTAGCTCCGATTCCGATCCGCATCGTCCCCTCCGCGTTAAACTCCAGATTCAAATAACGGGCATCCTCTCCAGGAGCAGGCTGAAGGAAAAACTCCAGACAGCTGTCCTTGTAGACATGAGCGTTATGTTCGGTATATCGCGCCAAAGGATCGGCTTCATACGCCCGCAGACTCACTTGCAGCTCTTCTTGCGTGCAGGATAAGGAGGCTTCGGCTTTCGGTCCGTGTTCACCTTGCATCCAGAGGTAATGCGCGATAGCCAATTGTACGCCGTCCTCATGGTTCGCCCATACCCCTTGATCCGATAATTGAGCGCGCGGAATAGTCGTCGTCATCTCGTGCGCGTTACTTCGCATTCGGATCCGGCTGATGGATGCCGAACAGATTGCCCTCGGTATCCAGATAATAGCCCTGCCACGCCATGCCCGGCAAAGCATACTTCGGCATAGCGAGCTGTCCTCCATGCTTCAGAATCGCGGCTTCCGTCTCGTCATAGCTTTCGACGCCCAGTGTGCAGGCGAAGGCATTCAGCGGCTGTGCAGGCATCGGCCCCGGTCCCCGGCGCTGCATCAGAGCGCCGTTAATGCCCATTTGCTCCGCGTCGCCCGTCACCGCGCCGTAATACGGCGTGCCTGCATACTCGCTCCAATCCTCGAACGTCCAGCCAAACACCGTGCCGTAAAATGTTTTCGCTCGCTCCATATCATTGACATGAATTTCGAAATGCACCGGTCTTCCCACGATGAAGCACCTCCACAAGATTTGTCATTTTTTTCTTCATGGCCTTTTCTAACCACGCCAGAATGCATCCATATTCAGGCATCCGAAATTACAAATGGATACGATGCAATGTTATTTTAACAGAAGCGGCCAATCGGTTAAACGCACAAATACGCTTGTCGAGTATTCATCTGTCGAGCATTCATCCATTCTATAGCGGTTCAATAATTTTGTCCGTATGGTAGAAGTCTTCTTCCGCATAGGAATCCAATAACAAGGTGTTGACGCCTAACTCCGCGTACTTACGCAAATAACCGGAGACACTCGCATAATCTCCAACCAATATCGGAGCTGCGTCCCCGCCGAGAAAGCCTCCCAACCAATAGACGTCATCGTGCGTTTCCGCTTGCAGCGCCAACTGGGCAAGGGATTTGTTCCAGGAAGATTCGGACCGCAGCTTCATTCTCGCGACAACGAGACTTTTATGATCCAATTTGTATTTGGCATGCGCCGCCCGCCAGGCTTCTTCCCTGGTTTCCCTTGCCAGGATTCCGATGCGCATGCCGATATCCGCCTTGCCTCTGAGCCTTAAAATCGGACTTTGGGCAAATTGCCCAATCGGCTCGGGATGCGAAATCGCGACATCGGCTACTTGCGAGGCTGCTTCGATGCTGGCTGGGGATGAGCCTGCCATACATATTTTCGGCATATATTCGGGCGGCACCGGATGAGGAGTAAGAGCGGCAAATGAATAATAGTCACCCTGAAAGGCGATTTTCTTCTCGGACATGAGCATGGCTTTCAGCACCTGAACATATTCGACAACCCGCTTATATCGATCTCCGTGATCCAGAGTATTGTGCATTTCATTCAGCTCGCCGGGATCCGCTCCCGTGATCATATTCAAATTGATCTTCCGATTATGAAGCAAGAAGATGGACTCGATGATTCTTGCCATCTGGACAGGCGAAGCATAATACGGCTGGGCAGCCAGGAGCGGAATTAAATTCGAGGTATGCCTCAGCACGATCGAGCTCAATAATACGGGATCCAGAGTGTTACGGCCAAAGAAAATCAATACGCCTTCATAACCGTAGTTCTCCGCCAGCTTCGCAACATGCTCTATGAGTTCGATCGGAGAGTTTCTATCGCTTGGCAAATCCGCAAACACGCGAAATTTCAACTTCATCGTATCACCCCGAGATCAGAAATAATACCGATTCAGTAACAACCCCGCCCTACATTCCACGAATGATGTAGCTCCCGCCAGCTTCCGCATGAAAGGCGATAACGTCTTCCTCTACCTTCTCCCACTCTGCGCCATCAACTGCAATCGCCGCTGACGTCCGTACCAGGCAGCGCGCAGTCTGCGAGGCGCGAATAGAAGCACTCTCGAGCCTGCCATCCTTCCATGCCAGATCGAGCTCATAGCCGCCGCGAGCGCGAATGCCGCTGATTCGTCCGGAGGGCCATGCGCTTGGCAGCGCCGGCAGCAGATGCAATTCCCCCGCATGACTCTGCATCAGCAGCTCGGCAATGCCTGCCGAGGCCGCAAAGTTGGCTTCGATGGTAAGCGGATAGAAGGTGATTTTGGGATGGCGATGGGCATTGAATAGATTCGGGAATGGGTTTCCGAGCAGCTTGGTCAAATACGCATGCGCCGTCTCCGCATCCTCCAGACGAGCGTACATGCTGATATTCCACGAATAGCACCAGCCGATCGTATCCTCTCCCTCGTACACGCGGCGGCGATCGAGACTGACTCTTGCAGCCTTGGCCAGCTCCGGGGTGCCGCGAACGGTAATCTGGTTGCCGGGATGCAGCGGATAGAGATGAGCGGTATGGCGATGGCCCGGCTCCGCTTCGTCGAAATCGCGGTACCATTCTTGCAATTGACCGTGCCGGCCGATGCGCAGCGGCAACAGCCGCTTCAACGCGGCTTGCAGCTCATCGCTGAACGAAACATCCTCTTCCAATATACGCGCCGCCTCGATACAGTTCGCGAACAGCTCGCGCATGAGCGCAATATCCATCGTCGAGCTCATGCTTACCGCCGAACGCTGTCCATCCTCCACAATGAACGTATTCTCCGGAGAGGTCGACGGCACGGAGACAAGATTCCCTTCCCCATCCTCCACTAAATAGTCCAGGCAAAATAGCGCCGCTTCCTTCATTATCGGATAGGCCTTATCGCGAAGGAAATCCCGATCTCCGCCGTAGGCGTAATGCTCCCACAAATGCTGACACAGCCATACGCCGCCCATGGGCCAGAACGCCCAGCTTGCCGAGCCTTGGGACGGGCTCGTATTGCGCCATAGATCAATGTTGTGATGAGCCGCCCAGCCTCTGCAATCGTAATAGGCCTTCGCCATTCGAGCCCCCGCAATGCGCAGGTCCTCGAGCAGCTCGAACAACGGCTCATGAAATTCCGCAAGATTGCAAACCTCGGCCGGCCAATAATTCATCTGCGTATTAATATTCGTCGTATAATTGCAAGACCACGGCGGCTTCGTCATGTTATTCCAGATGCCCTGCAGCGTAGTTGCCTGCGTGCCCGGACGCGAGGCGCTGATCATGAGGTAGCGGCCGAATTGGAAGAACAGCTCCGTCAGCCTCTCGTCCGATTCGCCCGCCCTCACCATCGCAATCCGTTCATCGGTAGGCAAGTGATCGCGGCTTGGCGCATCGAGCTCCAGCGACACCCGGTCGAAGAATGGCGCAATATCCGCCATATGGCGCTCCTTAAGCTCCGCATAGCCCCTCTTCGCCGCCGCTTCCAACCATCCCTCGCAGCGCGGACGCGGATCCATCCCCTCCAGAGCGGGATCCCGGTCGAAGCCATTGAAGCTTGTCGCTGCCGATAGAAGCAGGGTTACCGCATTCGCCCTCTGCACGACAAGCCTACCGCCATGCGCCTCGACCTGTCCGCCTTCAGGAATAGCCAGTAGATGGACCTGGAATCGGATTCCCTTATTTTGTTCGTAAATGACCGTATCTTGAGAAAACTCCTTCTCATGGTCCAGCAGACTCGGCGCTTCGCCGCCAAGGACAAGCTTGTCGATTCCGCTTTTCCTGATGCTGTATTGGAGACGGCTCGTCAGCGCCGCTTCCAGCCCGAGGGCTCCCGGACGATCAACTTCGAGTCGCACGACCATCACTTGATCGACCGCCGACGCGAAGACCTCGCGCTTATAACGTATACCGTTCGCCTCATAGTCGGCACGGAATATTCCGGTGCGCAAATCAAGCTCGCGACGATAGTCTTCCACAGTTGATGAATGGTTCATGACGAGGTCCAAATCGCCCATAGCCTGGAACGCATTGCCCGCCGGGCCCAGCATATGCTCTTCGATTACCGTCTGGGCTTCGCTGTACCGTCCTTCGAAGATGAGCTGACGGCTCTCCTCCAAATAACGCAAAGGCTCCTCCCGCTCCGCTTCCCGCTTCGTGCCGGACCATAGCGTCTCCTCATTAAGCGCGATCTGCTCGCGCTTGATGCCCCCATAGACCATGCCGCCAAGACGTCCGTTGCCGATCGGCAGAGCCTCGACCCATTCATCAGCCGGCTGCCGATACCACAGCTTCATCGCCTTGTCTCTTGCATTGTCTTCCATTGGTTCAGCTCCTCCATTAAGTTGGATGGTGAATCGACTCGAGTCAAGATTCGGACATCCTGCGCCTGAAGCGACAGGCTTCCCTCATGACTCTCGCCGCTCAACAAATCGATATAGGCTCCCGAATCAGAGCCAAGCTGTACCTCCGCATCCGCTTCCGTATGATTCAGCAGGAACAGATAGGATTGGCTGTCACTGACCCGAACAGCAGCCTCCACGCCCGCAGGCGTTGCCAAAACTGGCCGGATGCCGCGAGACTCGCACAGATGTCCGATGAGACCGCTCAGCATGGCCTGCTCCGGCGAGGTGGCAACATACCAGGCTTCGCCAGATCCGCGCCGATTCCGCGTAAGCGCGGGGAACCCTTGATAGAAGTCCCGTTCGAACACGGCGAATGCCTCCGCCCCTTCGACATGAACGACATCGCATAACACGCCGCAGTCGTAGGAGCCATCCAGCTCGCCCAAAGGTCCGCTCATCATGACGCGGTTCCTCTGATGCTCCATCGGCGCGTCAATCTCCTCCACCCACACGCCGAGCAGCTCGCGAAGCTCGCCGGGATAGCCGCCCGGCGTGACCAGATCATTCTCGTTCACGATGCCGCTGAATGTGGTGGACACCAGCGTTCCGCCCCGCTCGACAAAAGTCTCCAGCCGAGCCGCATAGCCTGGATGAACCATATACAACACCGGAGCGACCACAATGTCGTACCCCTCCAGATCCGTCTCCACGCCAATCATGTCGACCGGGATATTGCGGCTATAGAAAGCCTCGTAATACTTCTCGATCTCTGCCACGTAACGCAAATCCACCGTAAGCCCGCTGGAATGCTCGATCGCCCACCAGTTCTCCCAATCGAACACAATGGCCGCGCGCGCAGGGGAGCGAGCCCCAAGCAAGCTGTCGTTAAGCTTCCGAAGCTCTTTGCCAATCTGCGCGCATTCCCGGAATACCCGCGTATGCTCATGTCCGGCATGATCAATCATGGCGCCGTGGAACTTCTCGAAGGCGCCGAGCGAGCGGCGCAGCTGGAAGTACATGACCGCATCCGCCCCGCGTGCGACGGCATGATAGCTCCATAGACGGTTCACGCCGGGACGTTTCACCGCATTGCGGGGACGCCAGTTCAGCTGCGTCGGACAAGACTCCATGAGCATGAACGGATCTCCGCCCTTCAAGCCTCGCATCAGATCATAACGCATGGCCATACGGCCAGGGGTCATATCGTCGGCAGGGTACATATCGAGCGCGATGACATCAAGCTCCTTCGCCCATTTGAAATAATCGAGAGGCTTATAAGTGCCGTTGCTTTGAAAGTTGGTCGTTACGACCGCATTCGGCATCACGCTCTTGATGGCGTCCCGCTCCAGCTTGTAGCAAGATAGTATGGCATCGGAATTGAAGCGGTCATAGTCGAGCGAGATGCCTTGGAAGGCGGTAGCATCCGGACTGCTCGAGCTCATATGCTCGCTCAGCGCGCTCGGCAGCACGATTTCGTTCCAATCGTAGAAGGTATGGCCCCAAAATCTCGTATACCAGGCGCTGTTGAGCTTCTCAAGCGTGCCGTAACGATTCCGCAGCCATACGCGGAAAGCTTTCTCGCAATTATTGCAATAGCATCTGAGGCCGTACTCATTGTTGACATGCCACAGCAGCAACGCGGGATGATCCTTATACCGCTCCGCTAGCTTGCGGGCCATTCGCTCCGAATATAGACGGAAGGTCGGGCTGTTCGGACATGAATTATGTCTGCGGCCGAATTTGCGTTTGCGGCCGTCATGCTCGACCAGCGTGACATCGGGATACCGCGTTGCCATCCATGCGGGATGCGCGGCGGTCGACGTGCCGAGACAGACCTTGATCCCTTGCTCATGAAGCCTATCCATCATCTCGTCCAGCCATTCGAAGCAATACGTATGCTCATCCGGCTGATTAAGCGCCCACGAGAACACGTTAAGCGTAACGATATCAACTCCCGCGAGCTGGAACAGCCTCATATCCTCATCCCAAATTTCGCGCGGCCACTGCTCCGGGTTATAGTCTCCCCCGTACATAATCTTGGGCAAGCTCTTCGTAAACATCAGCTATCCATCCCTCGCGCTTCCAGCAAACGCTTGATTTCGAGCACACTGCGGCGCGGACTCGACAGCACCGGCTTGCCGATCCTCTCCGCTAGCTGCGCTTCCATTCTAGCCATAGAGCCTTGCGCCAGCACAA
This sequence comes from Paenibacillus sp. HB172176, assembly GCF_011947265.1. Taxonomy (GTDB): domain Bacteria; phylum Bacillota; class Bacilli; order Paenibacillales; family Paenibacillaceae; genus Pristimantibacillus. The sequence continues at coordinate 119,882 of NZ_JAATHD010000017.1, read as the reverse complement.
GCGCATCCGCTTGCTCCGCAACGCGAATCGCCGTCTCCATGAGGATACGGTCATGCTCCTCGGGCCGGCCGCCAACAAGAGCGTCATAGGCTCCGGCGGCAAGGCCGTCGACGAGCTGCACCGACTTGCCGCGCAGCTCGGCCTGCTGCCGCAGCAGCCGCATCGTCGGCTGAAGCGTCGTTGGCAGCGTTGCGAGAACGCCAATGGAGCGGTATTGCTCAACCGCTTCCAGCGCCATGCTTTCATCGATTTTCACTAGCGGTATGTTCAGGAAAGGCCGCGCGGCGCTGGCTACCTCGCCCACGGAAGAGCATGTATTGAGAATAATCGACGCGCCGATATCCGCGCCGTTCTGATAATATTGCAGAAGACGCCGCTTCACGCCCGGCGTCACCTCTCCCTCGCGCACCACCTCGGCAATCAAGCTGTCGTCGATAATATTGACCAATCGCACATCCGGCAGCAGCTCGTCGAATTGCTTCTTGAGCGGCTCGGACAGACCTTGTCCCGTGTATATCGCAACTACCGTATCCATGTCTTGGTTCCTCCTTGTTAGAAAGCGCTGTCTTTTCTACTAAGTGTAGTGGCAGCGCTGCTGAAATACAGCGTTCATTTCTAATGAGTTTTCTTTGAATTTCGGACTAAGCGCCAGGATTCATGCAATCGATGAGTTGTACGGATATATGAAAAAGAACAAAGCCACAGAGAAGCGGAAACTAGAGGCCGCCGATGAGGCTGGCGGGTCATTGTGGAAGGGGCTGCAAGGCGAGCGCTCGCTCTTGCACTGTTTTTCTGCGCTGCAGGCTCGCACGGCGTGACGACAGGCGCTCTTGCGCTGTTTTTCAGCGCTGCAGGCTCGCACGGCGTGACCGTGGGCGCCCTTGCGCTGTTTTTCTGCGCTGCAGTCTTAAAAGCGATACTGGCTGTGGTGATCTACAGGTTGGTGATCCACAGTTCATCGACCGCCTCGCCAGTACCCGCTACCTTCAGTCAAGCTGCCCCGGAGCCGCGAAGCCCCGATCCGCATCGTCCAGCACTAGCACCCAATCGCGGCCCGGTGAGCTCGCCGTCGGCGGTATGAATTCACGCACTCCTTTATTAGCCGCCTCGCCCGCATGTTCGCTTTCGCCCGTGCGGGGATTGTACCACCAGACCGATACGCGTTCTCCGGAAATCAAGCCCAGCCGCAATGTAAACGTCCGCCCTGTATAGGTGTAGGCCATTAAACTGCTCTTGCTCCGAAGCACGAACAGCCGATCATAACGAAAGCCCGGATCGCCGTCTATCGCCGCCTCGTCGGGCATTCGATCCTCGCATAATCTCGACAGCGCCAGCCGCTTCAAGTGGATCATCTGCTTCGCGCCTTCATCATTCAGAGCTTCAGTCCAGCTCCTCGTGCAATTATAAGCGCCGACGCCCCGATCAGCCGTATGAAATTGCATCACCGAATTATGTCCGTACGTATGACCGAAAGCGCCGGCGAATACGGCCCAGTAGGCATATCGGCGCACATCGTCCGCCGTCCACCTGGGAGCGTCCGGAAAATGCAGGCCATGCGGAATATCCTCGTACGAAGGCTCTCCATCGATTGTTGGCTTCGCCGGAGTCTTCGCCCAATCCGTCTGCACAAAGCGCCAGTTGTCTTCGCCGGCCAGCGTGTCGGGCTTGTCCTCCTCCATCTGCTGATAGCTGCGATGCCCCGACTGAAACATATTGAAGTCGAGCCATTCCTCCTGATGGAACCAGGCGGAGGATTGCGACCGTCCGAACGGATGGAACGTCATCAAATGATTCGGGGCGGTCCTGCGCAATACGCGGCCGAGATGAAGCCATACATCCGTATAATCGCTTCCTCGAATGTCCCCTCCGTTCAGCCAAATCACGTTCGGACGATCCTTATAGCGCTGCCCAAGCCATTCACCGTACCGCTCAGCCGCCTCGGCATCGGGCGAATAATGCTCGACTACACTTCCCCATACAGGAACAAGCGCGACATAAAGCCCTTCGCGCTCCGCCAACTCAATCACCTCATTCGCATAGGACCAGTAGCTCTCCACGTCATTGGACGATTCCGCATCGGGACGCTTCAAGTCCAGTTCGTGGAACGGCGTTCTGCCGTATGCGTTCTTCGACTCCAAATCATGCACAAGCATGATTTGGATCACGTTAAAGCCTTTCTCTTTCCTGTCGCGCAGATAGACAAGCGCCTGCTCCCTCGTCGTTCTCTTCAGAAGCAGCCATGCCGTGTCACCCAGCCAGAAGAACGGCGTTCCGTCCTCATGGCGCACATACCGCCCGTTTTCCGTTACAACAAGCTTTCCATGAGTCCATGGTTTTTTATGCTCCAACGTGCAAACCTCCTGCTTTTCCCGTCAATTGCCCTCTAAACACGATCACTTATCTCTGAGAAAAATGCCTAGCGGCGTCCTTTGATAGCAGTAACCTGCTCTAAAACACCTTCATACCAGAGGGATTGACTTTTATCCTCTTAACCTACCAAGCGAACGAAAAAAACAACGGATTAACCAGCCAAGAAGAAAAAATGATGCTGTCGATTTAATGTGGACAACAATATTTTGTTTCCGAATTAACCTTTCAGATCAATTTTTACGATCTGATGTCATCTGAGGAGCAATTTGCAAAACTGTCCACAATTAATAGACAGCCTCAAAAAAGGCCGTTAAATTCTGTGCTGGGGCGTGTCTGAAAACCCGCTCGGGGGCATCTTTCACCGCCTTTCCACCCCCTGCTTCGTCCCTTTTGCTTGACGTACTCCCGGTACGCCTTCACAAAAGTTCCTTGCATGGAACTGAAATTCGGCAAAATCTGTTACCCTCGGAGTGTTCAGACACGCCCTAGTTAAAAAGAGCTTCTAAGTGGCGAAAAGTCCGCTGCAGTCGCAAGCTGAGCAGCCTGTCGTACAATCCGTTTCCTTAATGGCATTTGATTCTCTCCGACCATGGGCTCCTAACGAAGACTCATAACGTTAAATGCCTGAATCACACGCCTGCGTGAATCTAACGAAGATTCACATCGTTATTTCATTAATAAGAGCATGATTGCTGCCCAAAACCATGTAATAAGACGATGGATCTTCGTTAGATTTACATAGGATGCCTTTTTATGCTCTTAACGTTATCCAGTTTCGTTAGCACTCTCCCGCCTGTTTCCACGCTTGTCGCCACACTTGACTCCGTCAAAGCCACTGTGCGAAATCTTTCCGCGATGTTCGACCTACAGCTTTGCAGAGCAAAGCAGCCTCGCAAGCATGAGGAAGGTTTAATCGCCAATCAGAATTTGTCATTTCGGAGCCCCGAAAACTTATACGCTATTGTGGTGAAAAATCCTTAATTAAGGCTCTCTCCAATACCTTCAGCACGAAGCCAGCGCGAGTATGCCCTCAGCGCTTCCTCGTAGAGCTCCAGCAATCTCAGACCGCTTGCCGAGAGCTCCTTCATGCGGGCAGCGCGGCCCTGAACACCGGTCTTGTATAACAGCAGCAGATACATCTTCCATTCTCTATATACCGTCTCGAGCAGAAGCATCGCCTCGCGGTAGCCCGCCCGAAGAGAGAGACCCGCATCATCCGCGAACATCTGGATATAATCGATATGATGCAGAATACCGCCCACTCGGAGGCCGTAGTACACTTCCTGACAGCTCTGGCGCAGCTCCTTGCCGCTCATGCCCGCCCAATCCTCCAAATCGGAGATGACCTGGCGATTGGCGTTCAGTCCGCCTTCGGAAGGCGTTCTGTCAGGCTCCAGGAACTGGTCGATATGATTCGCGTAAGCGCCCAGCAGCACTGCTTCGGAGGTCTGCCGATGCTCAGAACGCGGCCGATAAGAAGTGACGCTGAAGCAGCCGGCCTCCAGCTCTTGGAGGGGTACAGGGCCCTGATAGGTATGAATCCGCCCGGAATTGTCGAGAAGATAGGCATCGGCAATATGCGCCTCGTCGCGATCCCAATCAAGGCCGTAGAGCATGACCACATGACCTCGGGTCTTGTTCTCCGTGTAAGCTCTGTGATAGCTCAGACACTGGCTGTGAACGAGCAGCAGCACCGGATAGCCCTGCGACAGGCTGTCCATGCAGTCTTTTCGGAAATTCACCTTCTCTGCTTGCGGAGTATTCCGCAGGGAGAACTGCGACTGACTCTGGACAAGCGGCTCTGTCAGTTGATCCATACGTTTGAACCAGAACGTCCTGGGGTCGCCGAGGTAGGGGATATTCATGCCTCCGCACAGGAAAAACAATGCGGCTTCCGTCAGATTGCTCCCCGAATAGCAAAGCGCCTCCTGCATGGTCGCGAATATGCAATGCTTGCCCGTCTTCACCCGAATATGCTCCATCCCAGCAATCAAGCCTGTTCCTCCTCCAGACGCCGGACAAGCGAGGCGATCCGGTCCAGCGTGCACAGATTCTCGATCAGCAAATCTTCCTCTTCAATTACGATCGGATAGGCAACCTCCAACGCAACGACAAGCTCTACCGCGGCGAGGGAACCGAAATCATAATTCCGAAGATCCTCATCCCCGCCGAGACCAAGCGCCGTCTCCCGATCAAGCTCCATTACATCCGCCACTATCCCTCTTATCGCTTCATAATCGATTTGCCGTTCATGCCCAGTCATTACGCCTTCCTCCCCGTCGCTCCTGATTTCCCGCTTCTTGCGGCAAGTAGAAATTGCTCAAAGCGTTCTCGAAAATATTCAGTCTCCTCCGAATCCTTCCCGACAAACAGCGCAAACACCCGGCCGATATAAGCTCCAGTCCGCGAGGCCCGATGCGGCAGCGTGCCCGCTGAGTAAATCAGCGTTCCGCAGCCGCGATCCGAAGCATACAACAGCCCCTCGCGGCGCAATTCTGCGCATAGACCGCCATAATGCCAAGGTGTGTCCGCGACAACCCGATAATAGAAAGATACGATATCGCACTGGCCCAACACCGAGCTGAGAAAGGACAAATAAGTCGACAGCGTGAATCTGCCGTTAATCTCTATAATCGGGTAAATCTCTCTCTGCGTTATCAAAGCGTCAATGCCGGCAACGCCGCGATAACCGAGCGCATAAAGCGCCTTGCCCGAGCGTTCCGCATGATCCCGGAGCGTTGCCAGCGCGGAAGAGAACAGAGCCTCGCGCTCGAGCCCCATTCGCGAGCCCTTGTACACCGTGCCTGCAAGGAGCTGCTCCTTCAGCGAGAACAGCTCGACCGAGCCTTCTTCCGTTATGAACAGCTGCATATTCACGTCCACCAGCTTGTCATGCCAGCCTTCGACGAGCCATACGCTCTCAGAACGCTCTCCGCCGCGCTGGAACAACAGAATGAGAAGACGCTCCAGCTTCGACCTCCCGTTCACCAGATGCAGGCCTTGTCCCGAAGCTCCGTGCGGGGCTTTGACGATAACCTTGTCGAACCCCGCCTTGGTCAGCTCCTCGTACGCGCTGCGAATCTCCTCTTCGTCCCGGCATACCTTGCCCTCGGTTACCGGAAAGCCCAGCTCCTGCGCAAGCGTCCTGCTGTGAAGCTTGTCATTCACCATTTGACTGACCTTGGCCGACGCGCCGACTATAGCGAAGCCGCAAGCTTCGGCAAGCCCCTCCTCCAGCACCGTTACCGCATAGGGCACAAACCACAAATCCTCGCAGCCTGCCGCCTCCTCCTTCAACCGTTCAAGCAATTGCTCATCCTCCAGGATTAACTCCGTCAACGGCCTTGAAGGGTCCTGTACTTGGGGACAAAGGATGGTCGGCATAGCAAAACCCCAGTCGCGCAGCATGGTCAAATAATCCCGGTCCGGCTCCTGCCGCAGCAGCACGATATCCTGAGGCCGGCTGACAAGCAGCATAATTTCTTCAATATGTCCTACTACCTCGTCTTCCACCGGATCTGTAACCGTGCGTTTCACGGGATACCACTGCTGTTCCGCGCCAATATTGCAGAGCCACACGATTATGCCGCGTTCACGGCTGACAGCCGCATACTTCGATAAGGAAAAACACTCGCGCACGGCATCCGCCTCTTTCTTTGCCACTGCTTCATTCCTTGCAATAGCTACAGTCCTTGCTTCCGTTTCAGACCTTGCAGCCGCCTCGTTCTTTGCATCTGCTTCAGTCCTTGCTTCTGCTTCAGTCCTTGCATTCGCTGCAGTCTTTACATCCGCCTCGTTCATTGCGTCAGCTCCCTTCCGCGGCGGGAAGGCTTCCATTCGCCGCCGAGCGCAAGCGGCTCCATGCGATCCCGGACAAGCCGAGTCTCTCCCTCATGCATCAGCCATTCGCGAGGCGTCGGATGGCTTAGAAAGGCGAGCGGGCTATGCGTCAACCCGTACGCCCCCGACTGCTCGACAACGAGCAGATCGCCCGGCTGCGCCGGGGGCAGTGCCACCCTCTGCCCGAGCAAATCCGCCGGCGTGCAGAGCGGCCCCGCGACATATGTTTCCTCCAGCTCGGCCTCGGCCTCCTCCCGCTCGCTTATGACGCTCATGACATAATTGTTTCGCACATATCGTCCGAGGAAGGCCGCAGCCGCATGATGATGGGAGCCGCCGTCGCAGACGATATACCGTTTGCCCTTGGATCGCTTCGCATCGAGCACCGAGGATACATAGCAGCCTGAGTCGGCCAGCAAAAATCGCCCGCTCTCCACCGCCATGCGCGTTCCTCTCAGGCTGCTCCGAGCCTCGCTCCACAGCTCGGCCAGTCTCCCGCGCAGCCGCTCCATGTCCAGCCTCTGCTCGCCCGGAAAATACGGGATGCCGAACCCTCCCCCCAGGTCGAGAAAGTCCAGCGGGAATTGATGCGTACGGGACAAACGCAGCGCGAGCCGGATCGTATAAGCCATGCCGTCCGCAACGTCGTCGGCGCTCAGCATCTGAGTCGCGTTATACACATGAACGCCGCACAGCAGCAGCCCCGGCAGCTTCAGAATCGTTTGAACGGCCTCGTCCGCTTCTCCTTCGTCAATGCCGAACTGGGAAGCCACGCCGGACATCGCAAGTCCCGAACGCTTCTTCCCCAGATCCGGATTAATGCGCACGGCGATCTTCACCGTTCTATGCCGGCGTTGGGCGATTTCGCTTAGCCGCGCGGCCTCGCGAACGCTCTCCACATTGATGCTGTAGATGCCGGCAGCCACCGCCGCCTCGAGCTCCGCATCCGTCTTGCCCGGACCTGTAAAGACGATGTCCGAGGGATCGAAGCCAGCTCGAAGCGCAAGAGTCAGCTCGCCGGCGGAAGCCACCTCGCAGCGGCAGCCGCAGCCCCGCAGCAGCTCGCATAACGCTCCCAGCGGATTCGCTTTGAGGGAATAGAACAGCTCCCATCTCTCGGGCATAGCTCCCTTCAACGCCTCATACTGCCTGCCAATGACCGCGGCATCGTAGAAGTAGTAAGGCGTTCCGTGCCTTCTTGCGAGATGAACCAAAACCTCTTTGTCGGACATCCAATCCTTCACTTTCATCGGGAACCCATCCCTTCCGGGAACATTATTGCATCTTATAATGCTGACGATATTCGCTCGGCGTGACGCCGCAATATTTTTTGAAGACGCTGAAGAAATGCCGGACGCTTTCGTAGCCGACTTGCTCGGATATGCGATGCAGGGAATCCTCCGAATCGCTCAGAATGAGCGATTTCGCCTTGTTAATGCGATAATGATGTAAATAATTGATCAACGTAAGGCCGGTCTCCTTGCGGAAGAGCGAGCTGATATAATTCGGATGAAGATAGACATGCTCGGCGATTTGGTCCAACGAAATATTTTCCGTATAATGCTTCTCGATATGCCGGATGATCTTCTTGACGTTCTTGGACATTTGCTCGAAATCGACGCCCGGAACGGAGGCATCCCGATCCCGATCTATCGAGGTCTGGCCCGAAGCTTCATCCTCGCCTCCAAGGAGCTCCAGCGATAAATTCGACATCACATCGTAGAGCTCCGCCTTATTGATCGGCTTCAGCAAATAATCGATCACCTTGCAGCGTATCGCTTGATGGAGATAGATCGGATCATCGTAGCCGGTCAGAATAATAAAGCGGTTGCAAAGCCCGCGCTCCCGGACCTTCCTTATCAGCTCGAGCCCGTTCATCTCCGGCATCTGAATATCCGTAATGAGCAAATCGGGGCGATAGTCCTCCAGCTTCTCAAGCGCGTCGAACCCATCATTGGCGCTGACGATCTCCGAGCACGGCGTCTGACCTTTCTCGATGATGTTAATCAGCCCCTTCAGCATAAAGGGCTCGTCATCCACGATCATCAGGTTAAGCATGCTATTTCCCTCCTCCAAGACCCATTCCAGCTTTCCGCTGTCCCTACCTAATTCGCCCTATTCATCCCGCTATCCTTCAAAAAAGGCAAGCAATCCCATCATCAGAAGCGCGCTAATCGCTAATGGCATACAGACGAACGGGACCGTACAAGCCGCCTGCCGCGAACGCCTTCTCCCAATGCTCCGGCATGGAATCGGGCTGCCAGTAAGACACCTTGCCATCCGTGGAACCGCCGACATTGCTCGACGGGCGCCCGATTTCATAGTGGGTGCCCAGCGTATTGGTCACACGTATCCGCAAATGCTGCGTTCCCGGACGGACATCCAGCTTGAACCGGTAAGGACTCCAGGCCCGAACGCCGAGCTCTCTTCCGTTCAGCCAGACTTCGGCCGTGCCGCGTACATGGCCGAGATCAAGCACCGCGACGCTCTGCTCGTTCCAAACGACTTCCGTCTCGTATTCGACAACGCCGCTATGATGCGGCAAGCTAAGCTCCGATCGCCAATCGCCGAGTCTCCCTTGCGCCTGTTCCACTTCAAAGCGAACGGGAGCGCGCAATACATCGGCCTCCGTGCTGGTATCGCTTGGCATCATGCGCAGAGCGGCCATCGTTCCCGCCGGCTGCGGCTCGAAGCTTGCCTTGCCGTCCCGCATAGCCGTTCTCCGACCGGCTATCCAGCATTCGCATTCGCCCGTGCAGTCGACCCTAAGGGCCGCCGCGCCTGCAGGCAACGGGAACCTCAGCCAGATCGGCTTCCCGGGCTGAGACGCGTCGCGAACGAACGGCAATGGAGCGGGTGACGGCTTTGCGTCCGGCATAAGCCAGTCAATATGCGGCAACGGATGCGCGCGACCGGGAAGCCACATCGTCTCCGTCTCGGTGAATTGCAGCACCGCCTCATGCAGAACCTCTGACGGCTGACCCCGTTCATTCAGCCACGATGGTCCGGTGCAGAACATCGAACAGCTTCCGTCAACGCGCTCGATTATGCCGTCCAGCATGGCAACGCCTTCGCCTTCCGGCATGACGAGCTCCAGTCGATTGTCGCCGTCCTGCCAATACGGGGTCAGATCAACCTCCTCCTGTCCCTGGCGAATATACGGGTTGAAATCGCCATGCTCCGTCATCAATCTGCCATTCACATAGAGCGCTACCCGCTCCTTTGCGCAGAAGATGACGCGCACGCGGCTGACGCCTTGCACATCCCGCTCGGGAATCGTGCAGGACAAGCGAGTTGCCGAGCTCGGGCTGGGGGAGTAGATCCACTTCGGCAGCGGCTCTTGCTCTTCCTCGCATAACGTAACGCCAATGCGAATCAAGCCCTGAGCCAGCGCCTCCGCGCAAAGCAGCAACGAATTAAGCCCCGCCTTCAGATAGACCGTCGAGGTCTGCTCCTCCGGACCGCCGTTCCACCTTGCGGCTTCGCCGTTCACCCATAACTCAACCGCCGCGTTGCTCTCCGTGCGAAGCCAGTACATTCCCGCCTCCGGCGCCGCCGCATTCGTTCGCGCCCATACTTTCTCGCCGCGATCCGCCATGCCCAGATTGAGAAATTTGCGAGGCACGCGACCCATTCGGCCCGCCCATGTTCGGAATGACAAATCTCCGAACGTATTGCTGTAGACAATCGGCCATACGCCGCCTTCCTCGAAGGCCTCGCTCCGGGAAGCCTCCCAGTAAGCCGCCTCGCTCCATAGACGCGTCTTCCAGTCCGCGTCATCAAGCACGGCCGCATGCCAATTCGCCCTCTCTCCATCCGCTTCGCTCTCCTCGCGCGCGACCAGGAATTCGCGGCGCTCGATCGGCGCAAACGCCGTTTCGCCGCCATGCAGATCGAAATCGCCATAGCGATTATCAAGCGTCGAAACAGCCAGCACGCGCCAATCGTCCAATTCGGCAACGGGGACGGCATCCGCTCCCATCGCGGGCACCTCCGCCGGCGGGGCCAATCGATCTCCCGCCAACACTCCAGAGCCGGAACTATCAACCTCCTCCGCCTCCCGCGGACAGACGACGAACGCCGCCGGCCAGCTGTCGAACGACACCTCCAGCTCGATCCATTCGCCGTCCCTGCGATACGCAAGCGACGATGCCTGCCCCGTCACGGGATCCCATAGCTGCGGATGCCCGGCGGTGCGCAGACGATAGCTCGCGCCGCGCGGCGGCCGAGTCTGCTTGCTTGACGGCTCGTGCATCGGCAGCAGCTCTCCCGCTTCGGGCAGCAGCAGGAACACATCCGCCGTCTCCGTCCTGCGCATGAGCGGCATATTCGGCCCTTGGGCGCGTCCAGGCAGCTTCGATTCGAGGAGCGCTATCGCTTCATCCGAAGAATCGACGTGTACGGCCCCCTCCAGCATGGAATCTTCCTGGCCGCACGCCACGGCAATAACCAAGCCCCCAGCCTTAATCCACGCTTGCACCTTCGCCATGGCCGCATCATCCATAATGGCGGTTCCGCACAGCAGCAGCGCCGAGAAGGCTTCCCTGCCGATTTGAAGCTTTCCATTGGCCAGCGAAGCGATCTCGAGCGCGGAATCATCCGTCACATCGAAGTCGATGCAAGCGGAACGAAGCGCGCCCGGCTCATTGCGCTCCTTGCGGTTCCAGCGCCCCGTCAGCGACCGGTACACCTCTTGCACATGCGCGAGACGCTCATGAGGCATCATGTTCGCTACAAGCATCGGATGATCGAGCGGCTCGCCGTCGGACAGCGACATCCATCCACATGCCGCATGGGAAGGATAATGAACCGCGACATCGGCGACATGCGTTCCTTGACTAAGCAGCCAGCACGCGCGGCTGATCGTGTCGGCGAATACGCCGTAATGCTCGTAGTACGGCTGCCGCCAGCCCGTGTCCGGCGGCGCCCACTCCCACCAGCCGCCCCGCGTGCTGTAATAGACGGAATGCGGGCTGTACAGCGTCACGCCGGCCTGCAGCCACGGCACCAGCCAATGCATCGTCTCCTCCAGCGTTCCTCCCCAGCCGCTCGTATGGAAGGATTCCAGAAACACGCGTTTGCCGCCGTGCAGATGCATCATTGATGCATGCGGCTTGATCTCGCCGTCCATGTCGCTGCCGGCCGAATTATACCAGCGGTGGGTACGCATATAATCCAGATACAGCCGCTGCGCGCCATGCAGATCGGCCCGCCGGGCCGGTCCCGCTTGATCGCAGCATTGCAGCATCCCATGGCGCTCATGCCATTCATGCTGCAGCTTGAATACCGCTTCCTCCGCGAGTTCCGTCGTCAGCTCGTAGACGCGCCTCCGAACAAGCGGGGCTCCCTCCGCATCCTCGAACAGCGCGGGCAAGATCGCAAGCAAATCCTCCCCGTAACGTTCCTCGTACAGCTCCGGAAGCCCTTTCGTCCATAGCGGCATGGAAGGAAGCTCATCCTGGAAGCTGCCGGCGATCGTCCGACCCAGATCATGGGGAAACCGCCTCTCGAATTCCCCGTAGATCCGGTCGTACAGCTGCTCCGTCGCCCGCCTGTCCAGCCAGTTGAAGCCTTGCCGCACCGTGAAATATCGGTATCCGCCAAGCTCCGTCAGCAGCTCGGCGCCCTCAGGCAGCTCGGCTTCAAGCTCCAGCCTGCGAAGCTGATAGCCGGATAATTCCGGCTGCTCCGCGACAAGATGCGCGGGGAAGTTCGAGCCCGAGAAGCCGATCTGATCATAGAAGAAGATGCGCATGGAGAGTCTCTCCGCTTCGCGCAGAGCCACCTCGAACATCGACCACCAACGCTCGCTGAAGTAGGGCGGATCGTCAGCCGCGCTTCCGTATTGCGGACCCGTCGGCGCGATATTGAGAATGCCGATATTGCGCAGGCCCCCGCTGCGGAATTTCTGCAATTGCCATCGCACGCGCTCCGCTGTAATCTCCTCCGCGCTCCACCACCAGAACGGCACGGGACCGAAATCCGGATGGGGAGAAGCAAACCTCTCTCGCATTTCCTTGACCTTCATCTTCATTTCCTCCTGACATTCGGCAACTCATTATTCTGATTCTGCGTTGGAAGATGACTCAATGGCCGAAATGCGCTAGCATCTCGGCCATGTTGTCAAGCACTCCAAGCTATGCAATCAGAAGTTCTTCTGATATTCCTTATATTTCGCCGTCGCCCAATCCTCGAGCTTCGACAGTCCCAGGCTCTCCGCTTTTGCCAGCAACGCTTCATACTGCGCCTTCGCTTCCTCTTCGGAAGCCGCCAAATAAATTTTCAGCTCCTCGGTCGTCACCATGTTCTGAATTTGCGCTTCAATCGTCTGCTCTTCCGTATCCGGCTCCGTCGAGACAAGACCCAGCGCCGGATTGAATTCCAAAGCGTCGCGAGCGGACAGCAGCCACTGCGTCATTTGCGAATCCGGATTGTAACGCTGCAACGCCTCGTTAACGCCGCTGCTGCCAATGAGGCCCCACCATACAACGCCCATTTGCGCCTGAACGTCACTGTTGTTGAAATCATAATTCATAACGGGATATTTCTCCGCGTCATTCCATTCCCAATCCTCGCCCTCGATGCCGTAGAGACCCAGCTTTTGTCCCTCGTCGCTGAACATGTATTCCAGAAATTTAATCGATGCTTCCGGATTTTTGTTGTTTTTCGTAATATACATGCCCGCCCAGCCGGAGCCGCCCATTGGAATGCCGGCTTGATCGCTTAGCAGCTTCGTCACTTGAGTCATTTTGAAGTCCTTGCCGAGCTCCTCCAGCTGCGGATTCGTCGTATCCGCATTGCCGCCGCCGTGAGCGAACGCCTGACCGTTCAGCACAAGCTGGTCATCCTGCTGCGCGTCCTTGAAGGTGAAGTTATCGGCGGTCATATAGCCTTCGCGATACAGGCGGTTCATCAACAAGTAGTAATTCAAGTAATTCTCGTCCTTGAGGTAATACCGCGCATCGCCGTTAATATCCACAAAGCCCTTGCTCTTCTTCAAGCCGTAATTGATACGCAGAAACTGTCCGATCTGATCTTTGTCCCACACAAGCGGCACCATGTCCGGGTACTTCTGCTTCACCATGCCCAGAATGGACACCAAATCATCGAGATTGTTGAGCGGCGGATTGCCGAGCTCATCCATAATATCTTGACGGAAGGTCAAGCCGTTCGCGCCTGGCAGCGCTTTCGGATTATCGATCCATTCCTGCTCCGTGGAGAATGCGTTGCGCACCGTGTAGAAGTTGCCGTCAGGCATTGTATTGACGCCGATACGCTCTTGGCTGAGCTTATAGTCCGGCGTATACTTCGCAATCAATTCATTCAGCGGATAGGATACATCGCTGTTCGCCATACGCGTCAGGTCCGTTGCCGTATATACCATATCCGGCAAATCTCCCGAAGCAATCATCAGCGCCAGCTGCTTATCGTCAGCCGCAACCTGGATATTCAGCTTCACCCCGGTGTTCGTCGTGATTTGCTCCGGAATTTTGCCGCTCCAGTCCTTAAGTGGCCACCATGACATATTGACGAATACGTCAAGCTCCACGATTTCCTTTTCCTTGTCCGCATTGCTCCCGGAGTCCGTCGGCTCCGCCGTGCTGTTATTCCCCGTGTTCGAAGCCTGATTCTCGTTGTTGCCGTTATTGCCGCCGGAGCAAGCTGCCAGAAGCAGCATGCATGCAAGCGCTAACAACCATGTCGATTTCAAAACCTTGCTCATTGAAATTGCCTCCTTTTTATCTATTAGCCTCTTCATTTATGTGAAATCGGAATAAGGTCTGGTCTGCCAGCCTATTCCGCGCCCCACCGTTGCTTGGAAAGAATTGCTCATCTTCCGCTTCCTGACTAACCCTTAACCGATCCAATCATAATGCCTTGCACGAAATATTTCTGAAGGAAGGGATAGACGAGCAGAATCGGCACGACCGCGATAACCATCGCCGTAACCTGTATCGAGAAGGTCGTAACGCCGGCAACAGCGGCAGCCCTCTCCGCGGAAGCAAGATCCGTCGGAATCATGCCCTGGTTGATAACCTCCATCATACGGTACGTTAACGTCCGCAGCGAATCCTTGTTGACGAAATAAGCCGAGTCCATCCAGGAATTCCATTGACCAACGCCAACGAATAATCCCATTGCCGCGATGAGCGGCTTGGAGATTGGCACGATCATCCGGAAGAAGATCGTCAAGTCCGAGGCTCCGTCGATTCGCGCCGATTCCTCCAGCTCGGCGGGAATCTCCCGGAAGAAGGAAACGGCAATGATCAGGAAGAAGATCGTGACCGCTCCGGGAACAATATACACCATGAACGTATTAAGCAACCCCAGACTGCGCAGCACGACGTAATAAGGGATTAATCCGCCGGACGTATACATGGCGACGATGAAGAAGGTGAAATATCCCTTCTGAAACACCAGGTTGCGATAAGAGAGTCCATAGGCCGTCAGGCAAGTGAACAGGATGGTGACAAGCGCCCCGATTACGGTCCTGAGCGCAGAGACGCCGAAGGCGAGCAGCCATTTCGGATCGCTTAGAAATTTCGTGTAATTCGCCAGCGTGAAGTCTCTCGGCCAGAAATAGATGCCGCCCAGCGAGGTGTCCAGACCGTTATTGAACGAGATAATAATCAGATAGTAGAAGGGATACATCGTTACGAGCGCGATAATGACAAGCAAGCTGATGTTTATCGTGTCGACAACGCGGTCTTCAACGGATCTGCGATGCATAACAGGCTCCTTTCCGCCTTTAGAACAAGCTGTTCTTCGTTATTTTTTTGGACAGGAAATTGCTTCCGAACACAAGGATGATGGCGATAATCGACTGCAGCAAGTCGATCGCCGTCGCATAAGCGTATCTCCCTTGAGCAAGCCCCATCTTGAAGGCGTACGTCTGCAAAATTTCGGATTTCTCGCTATTCATCACATTGCCTAGCAAATAGGATTGCTCGAAATTGGAGCCGACAAGTCCTCCGCCGAGCAAACTGCCGACAGCCAGAATAAGCACGACGACGATCGTTCCTCGGATTCCCGGCAGCGTAATATGCCAGATTCTTCTCAGACGACCGGCCCCGTCGATCTCGGCCGCGTCGTACAGCGCCGGATTCAGTCCGCTGATCGCGGCCAGGAAAATAATCGCCCACCAGCCGGCCTCCTTCCACATCGCCGTCGTCACGGCCAAGCCCCAGAAGTAATTCGGGCTGGAAAGGAACGGAAGCGATTTGTCGGCAACGCCGATTCCCTTCAATAAATCGTTTACAATTCCGGAGTTGCCCGACAAGAAGATGACAAGCAGGCCGGATACGACGATCCATGAGATGAAATGAGGGAAATAGCTGACTGTCTGCACGAAACGTTTGAATAGCTGTGTCCGAACTTCATTAAGCATAATAGCAAGAAGAATCGGCACCGGAAAGGTGAAGACCAGCTTCAGCAGACTGATAGCCAGCGTATTCGTTACAATTTGATTGAAATTGTAAGCGCCGACAAATTCCTCGAAATATTTGAGTCCCACCCATTCACTGGTGAAAATCCCTTTGATGCCGCTTGAGATGGAATATTGTTTGAACGCCATCAAGATGCCGAACATCGGCAAATAATTGAAGACAAAGACGAACAGCATTCCCGTTAGAACAAATAAATGACCGTATTTCTGTTTTGCGATTTTACGCCAGATGGATCGCTTTGCCGCCGGGAGCTTGTTCGTCCTCTGCGATGCGCCGATCTTCGTTAGCTGTTCCAAGCTTTCCTCACTTCCTCCCTTTCCCCGCGGCAGGCTGCCGACTGGAGAATATGGATTAATTGTATAGTTGCCGCCCCCTCCTGAATAGTGTTGAAAACTTAAAATACAGCGATCATTTTTAAGAATTTTGAAAGCGCAATCATCGTTCGGCATTTTCGGATTTGTGAAGTGTTCAATTTACATGTTTTCGCTTAAAATCAGGAATTAAACCGCTTTCAAAATTGTGCTATACTTATCCTTCCTCATGATTGAAACGCACAACTTCGCTTTCAGCCAAGGCAGCGATATTCCGTTTGGCAACGCCTATCCAAGAAAGGATGGATGACCATGAAAAATGTGCAAATGGCAGAAGAAATGAAGGCGATTTCGATTGAAAGCTCAGCAGGGAAGTGGCTGGATCGCAGCCTGACGCAAAGCAAGCTTGATTTGCTTCGAGCCTATATGGAGGCGGGGAGACGAAAGGAGTGGATCGAGCTGCTCCGAGAGCTTCGCGAGAAGCTGCAAAACGCTCCCATTCATGAACTGCTATACCTGGAAATTTACCATTCTCTCGTTCTTACCCTGCTGTCGGTATTTAATCAAAGCGGCTTGTCGAGCAACAGGGAAGTGCTGCTGAGATACACGCAGATAATGGAGGCGCATCGTAATCATTCGAAAGAGGCGGCTTTGGCAGGACTCGAAGAGCTATTCGATCTCTATTTCGAAATGCGCGCGACAACGGAGCCGACCGTATGCGATCCGATCGCGCTCGTCAAAGCTTATATTGCCGCTCATCTGTCCGGGGATTTGTCGCTTGCGCATTTGGCGGAAATGGCCTATCTGCATCCCGATTACTTGTCCCGATTGTTCAAGCTGTCCGAAGGCGTTACGCTGAAGCAGTACATCACCGCCCGCAAGCTCGATTATGCCATTGAGCTGCTCGCGCATTCACGGCTTAGCGCCAAAACCATCGCCAGGCGTCTCGGCTTCGCCTCTCCAGGCTATTTCACGCAGATGTTCAAACGCGAAACCGGCTTGACTCCTCAGAGCTTCCGGGCTCGAATCTAAGGGACAGTACCCGTCAATCCTTCCATACCTTCCATGGCGCATTGCCGGAGGACCACAGCTCCTCCAGGGACTGACGATCCCGAATCGTATCCATGCAGGACCAATAGCCATGATGGGGATATGCCATCAGCTCGCCGTCGCGCGCGATGAGATCGAGCACATCGCTCTCCAGACTGTCCGCGTCTCCCTCGATATAGTCCAGAACCTGCGGCTCCAGCACGAAGAAGCCGCCGTTAATCCATCTCTCGTCCTGATCCCGTTTCTCATGAAATGCCTTCACCTGATCCCCCTCCATCAACATCGCGCCGAATCGTCCGGGCGGGCGCACGGCGGTAACGGTCGCCAGCTTGCCATGCGAGCGGTGAAACGCCAGCAGCTCTCTCAGATCGATATCTCCAACGCCATCGCCATAGGTCATCATGAACGTTCCGTTCTCGAGTCTTCTTCTCAGTCTGCCTAGTCGTCCCCCGGTCATCGTCCGCTCGCCCGTATCGGTCAAGTGCACAACCCAATTCTCGCGCCCGCTTTCGGATACGCTTACCGCGCCGCTTCGCATATTAATGGTCAAGTCGCTGGTATACTGCGGATAATGCAGCATATAATGCTTGATCATCTCTCCCTTGTGCCCCAGCGCAAGCTCGAATTCGTCAAACCCCTGCGAGCCGAACAGCTTCATAATATGAATCAGTATCGGCAGCCCTCCAATCTCGACAAGAGGCTTCGGCTTCGCATACGTCTCTTCGGCCAGTCTCGTCCCGAGACCGCCGCATAAGATAACAACCTTCATCGCAATTCTCACCCGCTTTCCAGCAATATAGATTAAGCCGAGCTAGCTGCTGGCGCTTGTATAGCTCCTGAGCGCGCGTTTCCATAGCAATCGGCTTACAATCAGGAATAACACCGGCGCCGCCAAACCCCACAGCATCTTGCCGATCGACAATCTCTCCAGCACATAGAAGGGAGAATAATTGCTGATCAGGAATACCGGAAGCAGGAAGCTCCCGACGAATTGTATGCTCTTGCCGTATATATTCATGGGCATATGGTTCATCTCCCATATAAGCGTGGACGCTTCATTAATGCCTTTGGACTGCACCGTCCAGAAGGTTAGCAGCGAAGGCAGCAGGAACAACACGTAATTGAGCACGATGCCGCAGAAGGTGAATACCGTATACATGCCGATGTTCGCCAGCGTCAACGGCAATTCCAGCCTCTTCCAAGCGATGACGATTATGATGATTCCGGCAACAATATTCGTTGACGAGAAGCCGAAATTCAATCGTTGCAGCGTCGCCAGAAATTGCAGGGAGACGGGCTTGGTCATCATCATATCGAGCGTCCCATTCCGGATATGTCCGGGCAGCCGGGTGAAATTCGAATAGAAGAACAAGGAATAAATGCCGGTCATGAAGGTGAAGGAGCCCACGCACAGCAGAATGCCGTCCGGCGTCAAGCCGTTAACCTTTACCCCGGCGCGGTAGACGACAAGCACGTATAACAGCTTGATAGCCAAATAAGCAATCTCGATAACCGCGCCAAACAGGAAGTTAATGCGGTATTCCATCTCGGCCATAAAACTATTTTTGCAAAGGAGCCAGTAAATAGAGAGATAGCGCCTCGTCTGCTTCAGCAGCTTGCTCATCACTGTTCCTCAGCCTCCAACCGCTTCAAATCTTCGCATCCCGGCCTGCCACAGCAGCCGCGACAAGCCCAAGAACGCCGCTGTCCATATCAGCTGGATGGTCATTCCCGACAGAATTCCGAACCCGCTCACCTTGCCGCTTAGAATGTTGACGGGGAAATAGATGATATATGGGAACGGCAGCCAATCAAGCACCCTCTGGACGGGCTCGCTGAATACATCAATCGGGAACAAGCTGCCGCTGGCAATTCCGGCAAGCAAGGTGAAGGTTGCGAATATGCCCCAGGATTCAATGACCCAGAAGCTGATTGCGCTTAGGCAATAATAGATGGCGAAATTCAAGAACAAGGATAGCGGAATGACCATGACGTATCCGATAAGCGCCGACGGCTTCCATTCAAAATCCAGAGTAATCCGCAATAAGACAATGACTATCGCGTTAATAACAACCAACACAGCAATTCGGATCGACTTCTCTCCCAGAAACTTGAACATCCGATAATAGAAATGCGAGAATGGCTGCACAACAAACTTACTGAGTCCGCCTTCCTTCACATCCAGGGAAATCTCGCTCTCGAACCCTGCCGCAACGACTCTCGAGGTTAGAATGGCGAGAATGGAATACGCAATCATCTGGGAATAGGTGTAATCAAATACGACAGCCGTTGACGAATTGCGAAAGATGGCCGTCCACAAATAACATTGGATAACCATCGGCAGAGCTCCGCTAAGCAGTTGGATGAAGAAATCGACGCGATATTCCATCGCGCTCTGCGCGCCCATCTGAAAGCATTTAGAGTATGTGTTCCATGGAAGCGGGAGCATCGGCCCTGTCTCCTCTCTCGTACAGACGCGCGATCCCCTCTTCAATGGGAATATCCTCGATCGTAAGATCGACTACGGGGAAATTCGCCATCAAAGCTTGCGCGCAGGCTTTGAGCTTCGAACGGCTCACCTCAATATGCGCATTCATCCCGTCATGGAACTTGACTCTCCCGTAAATTCGGAGTCGATCCGCCTCGATTGCATGTTCGAGCTGCAGCTTGATCAATTTGCGTTCGCCGAGCGCGTCGTTCACGCGCGCAAGCTCCCCGTCATAGACGACGCTGCCTCGGTTGATCACAATCGTGCGCTTGCACAGCGATTGTATATCCTCCATATAGTGGCTGGTCAGTATAATCGTAGTCCGCCGCGTCTGATTGTAATGCTTCAGAAATTCCCGTATGTTGCGCTGGGAGATGATATCGAGACCAATGGTCGGCTCATCGAGAAACAGCACCTTGGGATTATGCAGAAGCGCCGCGATAAGCTCCATCTTCATTCGCTCTCCGAGCGACAGCCTTCGGACCTGGACATTGAGCAGCTCCCGCACATCAAGCAGCTCCGTCAGCTCCCCTACTGTCTGCTTGTAGGCATCATCCTCCACCTCATAGATCGCTTTGCTTAATTGAAAGGATTCGCTTGCCGGCAAATCCCACCACAGCTGATTTTTCTGGCCCATGACGATGGAGAATTGGCGTTTGAACGCCTTCTGCCTCCTCCAAGGCACATAGCCGAGGACGTTCGCCTTCCCCGCGCTCGGATACAGAATGCCGGACAGCATCTTCAGGGTCGTCGTCTTCCCCGCACCGTTCGGTCCAAGAAATCCTACGATTTCGCCTTCCCCGATTTCGAAGGAGACCTTATCGACCGCTTCTTTATACAGCTTTTTGCGGGCAAACAGATTGGAGAAGGAGTGACGAAGTCCCGCTTCCTTCTTGTAATATTCGAAGATCTTGGTCAGATCCTTCACGATAATCGCCGACATATATGTCTCCCCTTCCAAGCCGCAGCTTCTGTCTCTGTATCCCTTACGCCTTCAACATTTGATTCCGCAAGGCCGATTGGTAGACGGCGTCGGCAGCGTCAATCCGCTCCCTCACCTGATTCCATGACTCGAACGGCCTGCCAGCGATAAGCGCATCGCGAACGGCTTTTAATTGATTCGTATAATAGTTCATTGGCTCGAATTCAATCTGCTCGCGATGCTCGTCGTCCTTTTTCTCTATCGTAAGCTTGATCTTATAGTGACCGACATTGGCGCGGAAGAAATCGCCCAGCGTGACCGTCGCCTGCTCGAAATGACAGACATGCCTCGACTTGTACGGCATCTCGAAGGAGCAGACCAGCTTCGATTCCAGACCGTCCGGGAACGCGGCCTTGGCGTGAAAGGTCCAATCGCAGCCTCCCGGCCCCTCGAAATCCGATTGCCCCGTGAATTCGCCTCCCTCAAGTCCGTGAACGGCTTGCAAAAATTGCAGCCAATAGCAGCCGAAATCGCGAAACGCGCCCCCGCCCTTGGCCGGATCGCTGCGATAGTTGCCGCGATAGTTATTTTTGGGAGTCAAGCTTATTCGCGTATCCGTCTTGATTAACCGCCCGTATCTGCCATCGCTGATCATCGATTGAAGCGTCTGCTGCCAGGGATGATGCCGCACCATCAGCCCTTCATAGATTTGTACGCCTGTCTCCTCCGCTGCCCTCGCTATCCTCTCCCATTCGCTCAAATGAGAGCAGATCGGCTTCTCCACCAATACAGCCTTGCCCGCGCGCGCAGCGCGAACGGTCCATTCCGCATGCAGCTCATTGCTCAGCGCGATGTACACAAGATCAATCCCGGGATCGGCTATTACTTGATGCAGATTGTCATAAACCCTCGCGATGCCGTACGATTCGGCAAGCGCTTCCGCCTTCGAGACCGTACGGTTCGCAAGTCCAACCACCTGAACGCCCTCGACCTCCCGCGCGGGAATCAGTAAGGCTCGAGACAGAATGGCCGGACAGCCCAAAGCGCCTATCCGAATCTCCTTGCGCCCGGAGCTGCTCATATATGCTTCAAATTCGCGGAGCTCGTCAAGTACAGCACGCTGCACTTCGAGCAAGCCGGAGTCAGCTCCGTATTGATCTTCCCGCGTATTCTGTCGTATTCTTCGGAATGCCACAGCTCCCGCAATCCGCTCTCATGCAAATTGCCAACGGTGAATTCCGAGAAAAACTTGCACGCGGACGCATTCCCGTCGGGCAAAATATCCACTCGCGTTGACAGAGCAAGGCAAGTATCGGCACAGCGCACGTTCATGACCTGACCGCGCACGAAGCTCTCGATTTCATCCGGCTCGAGACCCGGTTGAAACCGGATGCGCGTCTTCCAGCTGCGGCTTTTGATTTGCTTCAGATCCTCCAGCAAAGCGGGCACCCGCTCCGGATTAATCTGATATTTGAAGCCGTGCCAATTGCATTTCCGATCCTGAATATCCATCAGCCAATCGAAGCTCTCCGAGAAATACCGGTCCATCTCCCGCGAAGCCTCCTCCGAGATGTACCAGGGGAAGCAGAGGAGCACGAAATCGATGCCGCTCTCCTCGAAGAAGGCCATTAATTCCGGCAATCTGCCGATCATGCCGTCGTGAATGACGCAGTGAACGGACAGAACGCCGTGGAAGATGCCTTGTGCGCGGAGCTCCGTCAGTCTCTTGATCTGCTCCATCGTCTTGGCGAACGAGCCCTTGCCTCTGATCAAATCATGCTCGCGCTCGAAGCCTTCAATCGCAAGCAGCAGCTCGAGATCCTTCGAAAGCGCGAGCAGTCCGTCGAGATGGCGATCAATGAGCAGCCCGTTGGTGCAAATGACCGTTTCTCTGCGATCGGCGGCCAGAAGCTTAAGAATTTCGCCGAATTGACGATGGAACATCGGCTCTCCGCCCCATAAGTAAAGTCTGGATTTTGCTTCCGCTGTTTCATCCAGAATGCTCTTGAAGAGCTCTACATCGATATCCAGATTTTGCTGTTCCTTGTCCATATCCTGATGATAGCCGGTTTCGCTCCATTGATAGCAATGCTTGCAGCGCAGATTGCATCGATTGGTCAGCTTGATGCCGATCGATTCCGGCATATCCGTTCTGTACAAGCTGTCGCGTTCTCTGCTCCTGCGCGTCACGACCACATTGCGAACGGTGCGCTTCAGAGAATCGAATGATTCCGGATCTACCTTCAACTTGCCCCTCGGTTGCATGAAATCCCCTCTTTCCTATGGACTCTTATGGACTAGCGTCTCCTCGGTTGAACAAGCTATTATACAGGCTTCTCGTTATAGAATAGGCAGCAGCCTTGACAGATCGGGAACAATTCCTTCTTCAGATGCTTTCGATATTCGCTGTACCGCTCGCCGTTCCAGATGTCGAGCAGGCTCGTCTCGTTCACATTGCCGAGAGTCAGATCATAATAAGCGTGACAGGAAGTCACCTCGCCGCGCGCATTCACCTCCGTGCTGATCCATGGGAATACGCAGCGCTTCTTCACCTTCGACATCTTGAACCAATTGGCCGTAAAATAGTGTCGGATATCCTCCGCGGAATGACTCTTCGGATACATATTGACAAAGATGCCCCGCCGGTCGCACGCTTCCCTGACAAGCTTCAGCTGCCGGGACAGCTCTTCGAAGTCCATGTCGGCGAAGCTTCGGACATCCTGTACGAATCCCCTCGCGATCGGGGCGCCGTCCACGCCGAACTTCTCCTTCAGCAGCTTCGCATACGCATGATGATTAGCCTCGGTGATGTACGCTTGCAGCTCAATGCTGACGCAATCCAGCTTGGATAGGTCTAGGCTTTCGAAGAACATTCGGGCGATATGCTGATGATTGGCGGGCGTCACGACCAGGCTGACGCCTATCTTCATGGAGGAGCCGCCCCGGGCTTCTCTCGCATCATACAGCTTCTCGATGCCTCGTTTCGCCTTCGCGAATACCCCCTTCCCTCGCTGCTCGTCATTGATTTCCTCGGGTCCGTCGAGCGATACCCAGAATCGGTCGATATTGTATTTCACCAGCATCTCCGCCTTTCGCTCCAGCAGCGTTCCGTTGGTCGGCATATGCAAGGTGCTTCCATAATGCGTGATAAGCTCCAGTACCTCCTCAAGCTGCGGGTACAACAGCGGCTCGCCGCCGTACAGCTCGTAGTAAGGCCTGGCGGAGCTGCAGGATTCGACAATTTGCTTGATGACCTTCATATCGAGCTTCGCTAATATTGCCTTCTCGTTATAGGAACCGCTCTCTCCCCATTCGTAGCACATTCGACAGCGCAGATTGCAGCTCTCCAGCAACTGCAGGAATATCCAGCGCGGGACGGCGTTTCCAAGAGGGGGATTAGCCGCTCGCAGCGCCGTATTGGCCTCGCTCATGCTCATCTCATCACTCCTCCAAGCCAGTTTCAGTTCAGCAGACGGAGCTCCAACTCCGCAAATATTTCTTCCAGAAGCTTCTCGGTCTCTCGGCATTGTTCTTCTGTTCGATAGACGATTGCCGCGTAGAGGCGTCCTCTTCCTTGCGCCTCGAGCCCTCCCCCCGCAAGCAGCGTATTCGCCGACAAGGGCAGGATGCCGGGCTTGCCGGCCATCCTCTCGAATAACAGCTTCTTGCGACTTAAGCGATCCAGCAATTGTTCATATGACGGCTTACTCTTGTAAGCGAGAGGATAATGGGTGAACAAAGCCTGCATGCCGCTTGCCGCGACGAAGGCGTCAATGCCATTCTTCATGTGACTCATCGACTTGCGCGCGTTAATCTCAACGATGGGCGTCCATTCGTTGCCTTCAAGCCGCATCGAATCCACGCAAATATCGCCCCAATAGCCGTCCCGATGCATCTCCCGGCCGATTCGCTCCATCAGCTCCGGATAGCCGGTCTCCTCCAGCTCCCTGACAAAGGACGCATTCGGCGTCATGATGCCGCGAAAGGCAAAGTCCTTGTTCAACATCTGCTGCACCGACTCCACCCGAAGCTCTCCGTCCTTCGAGAGATGAAGCAAGGCGGAGAAATCCAGCGTCTTCGGAAGCAAGGGCTCGATAATGAGACGGGTATGGCAGCCCTGCTCCTCCTGCGCGGCCAAATAGCCGACTATGCGGCGCAGCGCGGCCTCTTCATTGACTCGGAGGATGCCCTTGCCGGATACGCCGTAATCATCCTTCAGCAGCACCGGGCTCTTCTCAAGCATCGCCTGGGCCAGCATGAACACTTCCGCGGCGCTGAAAGCGACGCGCGCGGGATTCGCAAGCTCCAATCTGGTTCGCATCGCCGCGGAATAGCACTTGCCGTTCACCCTCTGAATGATCGAGGGCTCCGGCTCGCAATACGCGATTCCAAGCAGCTCCGACAAGCGCTTATGATGGGGAAGGACGGCGAAGGGACGGAAGCTGCAAGCCGCAGGCAATAAGGGCAGCTCCCCGCTGCCTCCGTTCTCGTCCTCCGTATCGCAGACCTCGTTATGAAAGTCGAAGCCGATATGGAATAGATAGTCCAGATGCGCCGCATGCATCGGCTGACGCGTCAGCACATAATCGCCGGGGCGGGCCAGGCAGAACATCAGCTCATCCATCGCGGCTACCATTCGCTCTGCCTGCTTGTCCGCGAGCTGCGGCAGCTGCGACAAGCCCGGCTCCCGCCAGAATCGTTCCGCATGGAATACGCCGCTCAGCGCCCAGGGCCGCTCCGTCCCGATCATGCGATCCATCCTATTCCCGTTCCGCAACAAACGCGCAGAAAGCCTCGATGGAACGCAGATGCTCCAGATCGAACTCATCGAAGTCGAACTCGACTCCGAATTCATCCTCGATGCGAAGGATGAAATTGACCAGCTGCAACGAATCAAGACCCGCGTCCTCCGTAATGCTGGATGCGGCTGTCAATTCATTCGCCAGCGAGGGATCCTCCTTCAGCTCGGCGATGATCTCCGTTATTTTCCTCTCCATGACTTCACTGCTCTTCATCTTCTCCATCTTCCTTCGACTCCTTCTCCGCCGGGGAGGCAAAATAAATTGCAATAGTAGACATCATCGAGATGGGGCAACGCAACCAATTGTTCCTCAAATGCGACATGCATGGAATAGCGATATTGCTTCAGAAACCTCTCCAAATCCTTGCAGGAGTATCCGAATTTGTCCATCTGCCTCCGATCCAATTCAATCATCAGCGCCGGTCTCCCCTGCTCCAGCAGTCGGGAAGCGCCTTGAAGAATCGGCAATTCCGCGCCTTCCGTATCGATCTTGATGAAATGCGCTTGCCCGGCAGCATGTTCTCGGCAGAAATCGTCAAGGGTCATCGTCTCGCACGGCTCTTCCGTGTAGTGATCCTCCCGGCTGTCCATGCGAAGCGACGCGTAAGTGCCCCCTCTCAGCTTCGGGATATACATCGTTCCGCTCCCTCGCCGATCGGACAGCGCACAGGCGTGCATCGCAACATTGGCGCAGCCGTTCAACGCCAAATTAGCCAATGCCTCGTCCCGATATTCCCGAATGGGCTCGAAGCCGTGAACAGCGCCTTCCGCTCCTGTCAGCCGAGAGAACAGCGTGGCATGCCACCCGAAATTCGTTCCAATATCGAAGATCGTCTGTCCCTTGCGGATCAGCTTGCGAAGCACCGCCGTTTCATCCGGCTCCCAGGTGCCGAAGCCAAGCAGCGTTTCCAGATTGCCCGGCCGATCGAGCAGCCAATTGAATTTGCGGCCGTCCTTCATGACAACGACGGCCCGGTCGCTCTTAAACTCGATGGCGGCGATATCTCCTTTGATCAACGATGTCAGCCTGCCGACATGCTTCAGCCGCTCCGCCGACAATCGCTCATACATCTGGTACTTGCGACGTTCCCGCTTCAGATAGGACTCCGGCATTTCCTTATTGATGGCTGTCTCCAGCTCTGCGGCATAGCGGTTAAACTCCCGATGCCAGTTATCCGTTGTGTTCTTGCTCATACCCGAGCAGCCTCCCTTTTCCCCAAGCCGTATCGGCCGTCTATCACCTTCACGCGCTCCAGCAGCTCTTGCTGACAGGAGAATTCCGGCCATGCCGTCACCAGCGCGGCGGAATCGCGGCCGTCCAGCGCCTCGCGGAGCGTGCCGGCATAGCGAATCGGGAAATCGTAGGCCTCGCGAAAGCGCGGCATGGCAAGCGGATCATAAGCGACAATATCTGTCAGACCAAGCTCCAGCAGATGGGCGATAATATCCGCTGCCGGCGTGCCGCGTACATCATCGCTGCCCGGCTTGAACGCGAGACCGAGCACGGCAAGCCTGCCATGAGACCCGGCGGCAGCGGCGACGCGCTTCGCAAACGCCAGCTTCGCGCGCGCGTTCACCGCGAGCACCTCTCCTATCAGCGCGGATTCGCGGCCGATCTCCCGCGAGTAATGCTGCAAGGACAGCGCGTCCTTCGGCAAGCAATAGCCGCCGAAGCCGCAGCCGGGATACACATAGCCCGCCATCCCTCCTCCTTGCCAGCGCCCGTCCGCATGAAGCAATCGAAATGCCTGAGGGATATCGATCTCGGGAGTGACCTCTGCCAGCTCAGCCAATTCATTGGAGAAGCTGATCATCGTCGCGAGCAGCGCGTTCGAGGCCAGCTTGGCGAATTCAGCGGTGGCCGGCGATACGCCCTGCATAGGTGCGCCGAAGGGTTCATAGAGCCGCTTGAGCTGCTCCTCGCTAAGCTTGTCGCAGGCGCCGATTACAATGCGATCAGGATGGATGAAATCTTGCCAGGCACGCCCCTCGCGCAGAAATTCCGGATTATGCGCAAGTCCGACCGTATCGCCGACGATGTGACCGGAGCTCTCCAGCAAGGGCTTGACCACGCCTGTCGTGGTCATCGGCGGCACGGTCGATTTGATAACGAGCGTGCGGCGCCCGCCCTCCTTCAGCAGCGGAAGCGTCTCGACGATCGCCGCTGTCAGCGCATCCAGATTCGCCCCTCCGTCGGGACGGCTCGGCGTTCCGACGCAATAGAACACAATGTCGGCATGCCGAACCGCAGCCTCCAGCGTCTCGCCAATGATCAGGCCGCTTCCCAGCAGCTCGAGCAGCGCCGCTCCCAGCTCAGGCTCGTGGAACGGCACTTCGCCCCGGCAAAGCTGCTCTCTCAGGCTGTCGTTCGAATCGTAGGCATACACCAGCCTTCCTGTCTGCTTGGCAAGACCAAGCGCCGTCGTCAACCCGACGAAGCCTAGACCGACGACCGCGATCATAGCCGAACACCCGCCGTATCGAGCAGGAACGACAGATAGCGGCGAACCCCGTCCCGCACGCCGATATCCGGCGCATAGCCCAGTATTGTTCGCGCCTTGGTCAGATCCGGGCATCGCCGCTGCGGATTATCCGTCAGATATTCGCGGTCCTCGGCGGCCGACATCACGACAACGCCGCGATAACCCGTCAGCTCGCGGCCGACCTCGGCATAGATATCGGCAAGCCGGGCGACGGACAGCTCCTCTCCGTCCATTCCGATATTGAACGTATCGAACGAATGATGAGTCAGCGCCTTCAGGATGCCGGGTATCGCATCCCCGATGTAACAATACGTACGGGTCGGACGACCGTCCGAATGAATGACGATATCTTCTCCGCTTAGAACATTGCGGGCAAAGTCCGCCGGCAGACGACGATCCTCCCGCCGCATGCCCGGCCCGAACAGGTTGAACGGCCGCACAATACGAATCGGCATGCCAAGGGAGGTCGCATACACATAGCACAGCGTCTCCCCAAGCCGCTTGGACTCGTCGTAGCAAGCCCTCGGACCCGTGCAGGAGACCTGGCCGAGGTAGGTCTCCGGCGTAGGAATCGCATCCGGCGAAGGATTGCCGTAGACCTCGCTGCTGGAGAAGAACAGCATCCCCCGCAGCCTGTCGGAATGCCGATAGGCGTCCAGCAGCCGCTCCAGCCCGTTGACATTGGCTCTGATGGTCTCGAGCGGATATTGTCTGTAATAAGTGGGAGAAGCGATCGACGCCATATGCAGCACATAATCCGCGGCAGCGACACTGCCGTATGCGCCCGGCTCATCGCTTGCCGCGTCGTAAGCATGCGCCTCAAGCTCGGCATGCTGGCCGCGCATCTCTCTCAGCCACTCGGGCTCGCCGAACAGGAAGCGATCCAGAATGACAAGCTTGCGCAAGCCCATGCCCCTCGTCTTCAATCCCAGGAAGAACTGCGTCAGATAATAGCCGAGAAAGCCCGCTCCTCCTGTCATGACGACCGTTCGTTCATGAAACTCGGCGGCAGCGCCGAGCTTGTCATACATATGAGCCAGATCCTGGCGCAGCACATCCCCTGCTGACCGAATCAGCGGTCGACCGTTCTTCTTGTCGGACGGCGAATGGTTCATTCTTCTCTGCCCCTTCCTTTTGCACGCAACGCGCCAAGCGCTTCGGCATACTCTTCGATATAATCGCCGGCCTTCGATTTGGCCGCCAAGAGACGTTCATGCAAGGGGCGCAGCGCCTCCCGCGAATAACCGGCCGCTCGCCAGTCCGCCATCGGGATGCCGAGGCCAAGCTCGCGCCATAAAGCGGCATTATGGGCCTCATGCTTGCCGAACGGCTCCAGCAGAATGAGCGGAGTCGCTGAGGCAAGCGAATCTATTAACGTACCTGCTCCGGGCTTGCTGATAATGCCGCTGGCCTGCCGGATAACGCCGTACAAGCCGTGATGCTCGAGCGGGATGCGATAAGCCGGCTTGCCCTCCGGAGGAAGCTCGGCGAACGGCGGGAAGCTCGGCCGCTCGCCCGGCGCGGTCTCCCACGCCCGCCATGCCGGATCATTTATAAAGCAGCGATTGCCTCTCCTTTGGCGTGCTGCTTCCTCCTCCTCATAAACGACGATATCAAGCGCTATTCCCAGCCTCGCAAGCTCCTCGGCCTCGCTGCGATACGTTCCGATGCCCCATCCGCCGCCATGCACCACATAGCTTTCTCTTCGATCCCCGTACGGAATTGGCTTATCCTCGCCTATCGGAATATAACGCTGAATAGCTCCGCTTTCCGCGCGGCATAGCCATACCTCACGGTACCTCGTCCCGAAATCCGGGACGAACCTCTTCATGCTTCTCCAGGATGGCGAATAATCCGAGTCCACGTACAGCAGATCGACCCTAGGCGCGCTGCGCCCCGCCCGGATTCGACGTTCTCTGTACAGGTCGAGAAGATAGACCCAATTGCCGGACAAAGCGATGAAATGCTCGCGCTCCTCGTGCTCCCATTGCTCGATCAGCCGCTGAGCGGCTTCGGCATCCATGCTGTCGCGCATATCCTTGGGCAATCGGGTCGCGAGCTGCGCCGCCGCGAAATGATGATGATAAGCGATCCTGCTGTCATCGATGCGGCGTTGCTTCTCCGGCTTCAGCAGCGCCTCGAATACCCTTACATCGCAGGCGATGCCGCGCTTCTCAAGTCCCCTCGCCGCCAGCAGGCCCGGAATATAGAAGCCGAGACCGAAGCCCGAGCATAAGACGGTTACTCTGGGATTAGTCATCGTCAGCCCCCCAGCTTGCGCAGAATCATTACGGCGTCCGTGTGCGGATATTTCAAGTTATAATTCGTCATATGAATTAACCGTTTCTCCGTTGTCGATTCGAGCGCCAGGTCTGCAGGCATGTTTCGGAGCAAATGCTCCTTCAAGCCCTCCAGCGTGTATTTCCAGATCACGCCGTCGACCGAGGAATTAATCATATAGCCTCCGGTCATTTTCTCAGCCGCGCTCGTCTTGTGCATCAATACCGGATCAGCGACGATGACGATGCCGCCGGGCTTCAGCAGTCGGCAGGATTCCTCCAGCGCTTTGCGCGTGCGGCGAATATGATGAAAGCAGCGCGCGAACAATACCGCGTCGAAGCTTTCATCCCGCAGCGGCGCCTTGCATATATCTCCGTGCACATAGCTGTCGAACCGTCCCATGCGCTTGCCGAGCTCCAGCGAAGGAAGACTCACGTCCAGATTCGTAAAGCGCACGCCGGAGTTGTTCCTGTAATATTTGTTCAGCAATCCCGTCCCGCAGCCGACCTGCAGCACCTCCCCCGACAGCTCGGGCAGCACCTCGTATACACGCGACGGCTTCGGAAAGTTATTTACGTATAAAGCGATTTCATAAACAATCGGATGCTTGTACATGAATCGAACCAGCTTGCTCGTATAGAAGGGATTCTTCTTCTTCTGACGCAAGAGATCATAACGATTGAGATAATAAATCGGCGACAGCAGTACGAAAAAAACAATAAATGCGGCCCGTACAATAAAGATGCGCAGCCCAGCCGTGCCGCCGGCTTCCGGGGACAGCTCCCGCATGGATACGGCTGCGGACTCCCTTCCATCCTTCATTCATGCATCCCTCCTTCGTTCTTCCTATCCCCTCTAAGGAAAGTATATCGGGCCGCGGGAGACCCGGACTACTTCAAAAAACCTACATTTCTTCTGCGATCTTGACAACATGATCCAAACGGCGAATTAAACGCATATGCCTTCCTGTACCGGACTTCCTTGCTGGAGACATGAGAAAACCTCTATCGAAGCCTTTCGAAGATGAGCGACCGCGTCTAGAGGTTGGTTTTATCGCCAATCAGAATTTGTATTTTCGGAGCTCCGAAAACTTATAAATTCTATGTGGTCAAAAACAACCCCTGGCCTAAAGCAGGCAAGGGGTTGCGCATTTACTCCAATCTTACAGATAACGCTATTGCTCGAATTCAGAAAGAATGCTGTTATCGTACAGATCCTTCATGAACACCCATTTATCTTCGTTCTGCGCGTACCAGTTCTTATACCATTCCTCAATTTCCGCGCCTTCCCCTCTGATCCAGGCTGTCCTGGCATCCTGAACGGCTTGCTCCGCTGAATAGTCGCTGCCGCTCAAGATCGCTCTGTTCCATAGATCTTGAATCTCATTCTCCAGATTGGATGAGAGAAATTCGATGTCGCCGGGCAACGCCGGCATATAGCGATCCAGAGTAAATCCCGCATAAGGACGGTCGGGGCTAATGTACAGCTGATAGGCCTGATTCAACAAATCATATACTTCTTGATCGAACGGCTGATTCAGATCCAGGTCCTGCTTGTACTTCTCGAATTCAGTCACATGATATTGCGGACCGATCGATCGAAAATCCCCGAGCCACGATACTTCACGCTCATATTTATCCTTATCCAGCGTTATAGCCACGCCGTTTTCCATTCTGTAATGCACGCCCTCCAAGCCAAACTTGAATGTTTTTTCCGTTGATTCTTTGCTCATAAAATCAATATATTGGATAACGCCGACTGGATTCTTCGCCTTCGCGTTAATAACCCCGCTAAGCTGGAACGGCGGATTAAACTGTGCGCTGAATTGTCCGAACGGACTTTCCGGCAACGCTATCGGTATGATCCTCGCATCGGGAGCATTTTGACGAAGCAGCGAATAATTATCGTAGATTTCCTTCGCATTTCCGGCAAATGCGTATACTCCGATCTTTCCTTTCAAGAAATCCTGTTCCGCCTTTCTCCCGTTTTTATCCGTCATATAATCTCTGTCAATCAAATCAAGGTCGAACAACTGCTTCTTGAATTGCAGCGCAGCCTTCGCCCTATCCCAGTCGCGGACAATCTGGCCGTCTTCCAGCACCCAGCCCATGTTCTGAAACATGCTGTTAATGATATCCGGCGCATATCCGCTCATATTCATGCCATATGTATCCTTCACTCCGTTGCCGTCCGGATCCTGCCAAGCGAATGCCTTCAACGTTTCGAGCAATTCTTCGGTCGTGCGGGGCACGTCCAGCCCGAGCTTCTTCAGCCAATCCTCCCTGATGAATAGATAGGTGAACGGGAAATAGCCCTGCACTCGGCCAACGGCATACATATTCCCGTCGGGCTGGGTAGCCAATTTCCTCAGAATCGGGAATTGCTCTAACACTTTCTTGTATTCGATACTGTAATCTTCGACAAGCTCGTCAATCGGCAAAATCTGCTTCTGAATGTAAAGCTTGTTTATAAACTCGGTATCATATTCCTGAATCAAATCGGGGGCTTCATTAGATGCCAGCAATATATTGTATTTCTGAACCGATTCTCCCCTTGGAATCGAAATATACCTCACGTCGATTGCCGAGTTTTCTCTGATCCAATCCACCCACATATTCGCTGTAGGCGTTCCCATCTCCGAAGGGATATTGCCCCGGTCGAACATGGAGACGCTTATGCCGGGACGGTCGGAATCGGCGCGTGCTCCCTCTTGCCCGGATTGGCCCCATGAGCAGCTCGCTAGCAGCATGACGGCAGCCGACACGAATCCGGCCAATACCGCTTTGTTTCGTTTCATTCCTCTGAATCGCATGTTGTTCACCCCCTGCTAGTGTAGCACATACTTGATCTTCCTAAACCTGCCTCCAAGGAACGCTGCTTCGCCTCAGACAAGCAGCAAAAAACCGAACCGTCCGCACATCGCGGCAACGGCAACGGTTCCTTGCTTGGTTGGTTTAACGGCTATAGCAGAACATTGACTTTCAAATACTGATCCGGATTGCGTTCAATATCCTCGATGACGGCAGCCGCCTCCTTCCCGTTCACGGTTTTGGTCAGCAGCTTCCGTACATCCACTTTGCCGCTATCAATCAGCTCAATGGCTTCTTCGAACTCCCCGACACTCGTGCGGCAACCAACGATATCGAGCTCTTTCTTCGTAATGATATCCGTAGGCAGCCTCGTCTCCTGCTTCGGCCATCCGGTCAGTCCGATTCGTCCCGCATGGGAAACAATATCAAGCGTCGCTCTTACCGCCGCGTTCGCGCCGGAAGCCTCAAGCACGACCTCCGCCTTCCTCCCCCCAGTCATCCGGCTGATTGCCTGGACCACATCCTCCGCAGCAGAGTTTATCACATGCTCGACACCCATCATCCGAGCCTTCTCAAGCCTCTCCTGTACGATATCGATAACAATTGGAACCGCTTCGTAATGTAAAGCGCTCAAAGCGGCAAGCAAGCCGATCGCTCCCGCCCCGATAATTGCGATATGCTCGCCCTTCTGCAGTCTGGTTCTATGCAAGCCGTGAAGCGCGATAGTAAGCGGCTCCGCCATGCACATGATATCCCAAGGCATGCCATCGGGCGCTTTCACAAGCATATCGGCCGGATGGCAGAAATATTCAGACATGCCTCCGTCCACATGAACGCCCAGCACCTGCAAATGCTCGCAGCAATTCGTCCGATTCAGACTGCATGGATAGCATTTGCCGCAATAGAGATACGGGTCCACAATCACCTTATCTCCCGGCTGAATGCCTTGCGCATTGGGCGGAATTGAGATGACTTCTCCGGCAATTTCATGTCCGATCGTGCGCGGATAGCTGACAAGCGGATTCATTCCCCGGAATGCACTGATATCGGAACCGCATATTCCCGCCGATTTCACTTTTATCAGCGCCTCGTTCTTCTTCGGAGCGGGTACCTGTGTTTCAATGGCCTTCACGGACAGGGGCTCCGCGATATGAATGGCTTTCATCGTTTGATTCCCTTCTTTCTTGTATGATTTCATTGACGCAGGAATCGAAGGACCGGGGCCTTGCCGATTCCCGTATCCTTCAGTTGATATTCGTAGGACCATCCGTCTTGGACGGTTCTCCATGCATTAGGGTCGAAATACACTTCCCTTTCATCGCAATTGTGAAGGGTGCCGAACGTATTAATCCGATTGCCGTAAGCTTTGATTTCAATGCGCTGCACGCCTTGTTCCGCTGCTTCGAAGCGCAGCGAGTAGGGCGAGAACATAATCTCTCCCACGCTCTCCCCGTTCACGTATACTTCCAGAAGCGGCGCCCTGAACTTTGTCATCTGAAGCTCATAGACGCCTTTCTCAAGCTCCAGATCAAAAGCATAAGTCGCATTGCCGCCGTAGAACGGCATCCCTTGATTGTTCAGGAAGCCGAAATGCCCTCCTGCTTGCGCTGGAACGAGCTTTGACCGAGCGCCGGAAGTCTCCACGAGAAAACTTCCCAGAATGTAGGCATTTTCAACGTTCGTTTTGCGTTCGAAAGGCATTTTCAGAATAAGGATATTCGCCCCCGCCTGAAGCGGAGGAAGGTCGCAGGTTTCAATCGAGCTGTCAACATAGAAGCCCGCCTTCTTCTTAGTCAGCCATCGGCCGTTGACGCAAACGTCCGTCTGGTCGAAATTCTCCATCGCCAGGCGGGCGTCTTCACAGACGAACTCCGAATGAACAATAAATTTCAACTCCAGCGTATAGGCTCCATCCCGCTGTTCTTTCTGAGCCCATGGCTGCGCCAGCGCCGCTTTTCGTTCCGGATATCCGGCAATCGCCCTGCACAGGTTGTCAATCCGCAATATCTCTTCCCTGCCTTGCCATGATCCGCTATTCAGACGATAGTCCGCCATGTCCAGAAGCAGTACATTGTCTTCTTCCAGTCGAAGCTCTACTGGCGTTTCGAATAACTCTTTCTCGTACAGACAGCTAGCCGCCTCAAGCTCGGTCTGGCCCGCATCGCTGGTTTCATCTGCCGAATCGACGGATGCCGTTTCGACCGGCATGAGGTGCAGCAGCAGGCTGTCATGACTGTATAGCTTCCTCTTCAGCACGGTGTTCCCGTCTTTATAGCCCGCTTCCAGCAAGCTCTTGCTGCCGGTGAAAGTATCGAGGAGCTCTGCTTTCCACATCCCCTTAATGGTAATAAGGAGATGATCCTCCAGCACGAGATCAGGATTGACTTCAGCCTTCCCGTTCGCGATCAGGAGCCATCTCTCATCTCCCTCGCATCGCAACTGATAAATGTATTTGTCGGAGCGTTCGCCATCCCAGTTTTTCTTGTGATTTGGCTTTTTCAGAAATTTTGGGCCGTCATACCTGATATCGATTATCCGATGATCTTCGAGCTCCAGAAGCAATTCATTTTTCGACAGCGGTACTCTCGTGCAGCTCTCTGCCAGATATTCAGCCTCCGCGTCGATTCGGGCATCGACCAGCTTCGGCGGCTCGCCGGCGAACACGATTTTTTTTCCAAGCTCTTTGGCTCGTTTCAAGAATGCCAGCGTCGTTCGTCTGATTGTCTTGCAGCCGGGCACCAGAATGATATCGTATTCCATCTCACCCAGCTTGGCGTCGGATGCAAGAGACGGAATAAGCGATTCCGATATATAATCGTAATCGATCATGCCGAAGAGAAGCCATTCCGTCACGTTCTTGAAATTCGTCTCCAACTGCTCGCGAATCAAATTCGTGTGATTGTTCGGACCATAATACAACCAGTACGATTCGACGGGATGAATAATGCCTACCTTGACCAATGCCGTCCCCCGTGTCATAACCGTATTGATTCGAGCGAAATGATCCTCGATCAGCGGATACTTCTCATACCAAGGCGATTGCAAGCCGATCGAAGCCGGATAATCCCGCTTCGCTTCGCCGCCCATGCTCATCCAGGTCAAATGAGGCACGCGCACGGTAACGCCCAGCGCGGCCATCCAATCGCCTTGCAGCTTATGCTTCCTGAAGTCAAAGTCCCAGTTCGTCACCCCGTACAATTCACTCAGTACACCCGGGCGGCCATACTGATGCGCGATGCTCTGGGCTTGCTTGGCAGTGCTGTATTCGCGCTGATCGCACAGCATGTCAATGCCCGGGAGATGAAAGCTGCGCAGACTGCGCATGGCCTCACCAAGCGCCTTGGTCTGCGAGTGCAGCGTAGGCTCCTCCATCATATGTCCGCACAGCATGATGCCATGCTCCTCGCACCAACTGCCAATCTGATCGGCGAAGGCTTCCGCGAAGCGCTCCGCGATATGATTGTGATAGTGGTAACGGATGACGGACACCTCGCCGTCCTTCCGTTCCCAGAACAACTCCGGCAGATGCGCAAGAAGACTATAGCCGTATTCCTGCAGGAAGGTTTGATTGAAATCGGCGGTGTATGGGACAAGCACCTCCTGCTTCGCATCCCCGTAGCCGAGAAATTGCTTATGTGGAAATTGCGGTTCATCCGTGAATATCGCCGGAATGGTTCGTCCGAATTCGTCTCCGACCTCTTCAAAATAGCGCTCATGGGTCACTTCAATGAAACGGCGGATCGCATCCTTGCTCAGCGTATCGACATAAGCCTGGTTATTGAACCAAGGACTGTCCTCGCCCGTTTCCAGATACGCGCGCCAAACGGTCTCCCCCGCCGAAGCCACTGTCTCCTCGCCGCATAACGCATAGCCTTCCAGATAGCCGTCATCATCCAGACGGACGCGGAAAGCAGCCAGGAACGTTCCCTTGCCGTTAGAGGTCACTGCCGCGCAGGAATCGAAATGACCAGGCTTGATTTCTCGCTCGCCTTGTTTGAAGGGCGTCCACACCATATATTTGCTCCGATGCTCGGCTTGCTCCGTTACAAAGCCGCCGCCATAGCCGGACGGCCACCGATCTTCATCGTACAGCCAGACCAGCAGCCCTTGTTTCTTCGCCTGCTCGACGCATAGCTTGACCAACTCCATATATTCCGGGCCCAAATACTCGGTGTCCAGCCCTACTCTTGTATGAATTTGAAAGCCGCCCATCCCCATCGTAGGGAACTGGTCAATCTGTCCCAGCACTTGCTCCTTGTCAAGCTTCTTGTTCCAAGCCCAGAAAGGGGCCCCCCGGTATTCAGAGGTCGGGTGCCGGAACAGCTTCATATCGAACGGCTTGTTTGGGTAAAGCATATTCCATCCTCCTAACCTTTAACCGCGCCAGCGGTAATCGATTGTACAAACGCTCTTTGCGCCAACAAATAAATAACAATAAAGACGATTGCGCTCACGGACAGCGCAGCAAATACCGGCGTATAACCAAGAATGGACGTTTTATCATTCAACGTGGATATGCCTACGGACAGCGTATATTTCGCCGAGTCGCTGATAGAAATCAAAGCCCACATGAATTCATTCCAGGCGCTCATACCGCCAAGCACCATCAATGTGCTTAATATCGGCATCGCCAGCGGAACAATTATTCTGATTAAAATCTGTGCGGTGTTGCAGCCGTCAATTCTGGCCGATTCAATCACTTCATCAGGAATGCTCCTGAAATAATTCGTGATCAAGATTAAGCCGAGCGGCGCAAAGCCTTGATAGTATGGGAAGACAATCGCAGCCAGCGTATTCTGAATATGCAAATCCAGAATGAGCAAATACATGGGCAGCAAGATAATAGGAGTCGGGATTAGCAAATTGATCAGGAACATACCATACAGCAACGACTTGAATTTCATCTTCAGCTTGGCAAACGCGAAGCCGGCGAGTGTGATAAACACAATATCGACAGCCAGCGTTGCCGCGGTATTGCGTGCAGTATTCCAGAAATACGTGTCCAGTTTGCCCTTCTGAAACGCCGTTTCGTAATTGGATACACTCAAGCTCGAAGGAAGTGACCAAATGCTGTTTAGAAATTCGCCTTCCGTCTTGAAGGACTGGAGAATGGCCCAAATAAGCGGATACAACGAAATGCATGCATAGATAGCGACCAGAATAAATACAATCGCGTTGAGCGTGCCTTTACGCTTTTTCATCGCTGATCGCCCCTCTTTCTGCCAAGCAGTTGAGAAGTGATCATGATGGTAACCATGACCAGCATCATAATGATCGAGGCGGCTGTCGCAACGCCGAAATCCTGTGTGGAGAACGCTTTGCGGTATACATAAGACGTAATAACCTCAGAAGCTCCGCCAGGTCCGCCTTGCGTCATGACCCAAACCATATCGAACGCTCTTAAATCTGTCGTGACGGTCAGCAGGAACAGCGTAGCGAAGGTTGGCATCAAGTAAGGCACGATAATATATCTTAACTTCTGGAAAGGAGATGCTCCGTCTATTTCCGCCGCTTCCAGGAAATCTCCCGGCATCGTCATCAGATTCGCATAAATGATGAGCATATTGAACGGAATTGTGTGCCAGATCCAGGTCGCAATAATAGCCGGCAATGCCGTATGCTCATTGGACAGCCAGGGCTGCGCCCATTGCTCCAGGCCGATTAATTCCAAAAACTGATTCAAAGGACCGATGGTTGGATCATAAATAATTCGCCAGATGCTTCCGATGACAACCATGGAAATCAAATAAGGAATAAATAAGGCTGTGTTAAAAAATCTTTTCAACCGTATGCCTCTGTACATAACAAATGCCAATAAAAATCCGATGCCAATTGATAAGATCGAATCGGCTCCAATCAGCTTGAAGGTATTCCAAAAGGCCGAATAAAACTTCTCGTCCTTCAGAACCGTTAAATAGTTGTCGAAGCCGACATAATCGGTTAAATCGCCAATACCTCTATAGTCATACGCACTGATTCGGAGAGCTTTGACAAAAGGAACATAAAGAAACACACAAAATACCGCCAATGTAGGCAAAATAAGAAGGTAAGCGGGTATGCTTTCTCTCATATCCGACCAAAAGCCTTGCTTGGGTTTTGTCATCTCTTTCAACACCTTTCTGGAAGCGAAGCGCATAATGAAGAAGCGATTGGCGGCGTGCCAATCGCCCTTTCACTGAATCTTGCTGCCGGGTTACTTTGCTGTTGTCTTGTCGTATAGTTCTTGCAACTTTTCAGTTACTTCATCCAGATCATATTTGCCGAGCAGATAGTTCGGAAGCAAATCTGTTTTGAACGCCGTGCTGATTTCCGTATTAATAGTCGTCGGAACGAGAATATCCGGGCTGAATCCTCCGGCTGCCGCATTCGTAAATCCAGACAGGAATTGCGACAATTCAGGTTCGCTCTCAATGTTGTTCAAGCCGGAATTCGAATATTTGAGCGCATCGACTCCTGAGAAATGCGTTTTGGATGTTAGGAATTTCAACAATTGAATGGATTCTTCGGGATGCTCTGTCGATGCGCTTACCGCAAATACATTGCTGGAGCCGCCAAGCGAGCGGCTTGGAAGTCCCGCGATACCCGGCAGAGCATACGTTGCAAGCGACATATCCTTCGGCGCATTATTCATAATGTATTCCAATTTATCCGGCGCAATCAGAAATTGTCCCAGCTTGCGTTGGACGAACATCTGCTGCATCGCTTGCAGGTCGGCAGTAATCCCGTTTTCCGGGAAGTAGCCTTTATCCCACATATCCTTGAATGCTATCAAGCCCTGCTTCACGCTCTCGCTAGAGAAATTCATCGTGCCGTTCTCGAACGCATTCGGATCGGCAGTCAATTCCTCACGAGTGTATTGATCCCAGAACAATCTCGGATACCAGTCGATCCAGTTGTTATGCATGGACATTGGCGTATAGCCCGCCTCTTTCAACACTGCGTTATTCGCCATGAATTCATCCCATGTGGCTGGCGGCTGAATGCCCAATTGATCGAATATCGTTTTGTCATACATGACCGCGATCGTTGTCATCGTGAACGGAACGCCGTAATCGTACGTTTCTCTTTCCTCGCCCAGTCCCTTCTTGACAACGTTTCTGGCATTGTCAAGCAAAGCAGGCACGAAGGTGTCGGCCCAAACCTCATCGCCTTCATAATCCATCGTTTGCAGCTCATCGGACAAATCCATCGTCAAACCTTGTTTGATTTGATCCGTATAGAAGCCGGATTGCGTCCAGAATACGTCCGGAATATCTCCGCTTGCGGCCAGTGCCGCAAATTTCGCGGAATAATCGGAGGATGGAACATATTCGTAGTTCACTTTAATGCCAGGGTTCTGCTCCTCGAACAAATCAACGGATTCTTCACTGACCAGTGGATTAGTGGTCAGCAGTCGAAGTGTTACCGTGTCCTCCGAGTCTCCCGTTGTGTCATTATTGTTGCTGCCGCAGCCCGCAATTAATGTTCCTGTCAATGCAACCGATGCAAGTAGAGATAACGCTTTCTTATTCATTTATTCATCTTCCCCTCGTTTATTATGCGAGCATAATGCTCCTTGCTTGTTCTTGCCCTCGCTTTCATGTTGAAATGAAATCATGATGATGTGCGATGGCTTAACTTTAAGCGAGGGGTCGCTCGTCCACAATAAACACCTTTTGACCGGAAGCACAGTTTTTACCGGGAATCCGCATGCGATCCCGGCACAGCAGTAATTGTGGTGTCTTCAAAAATCGTTGTTTGTCTTTGATTCAATCATTTTGCGATATTGGCTGACTGGAACCTTCTCCAGCTTCTTGAACACTCTGCTGAACGAAAAGTAATGCGAATACCCGACCTTT
The DNA here is from genome assembly GCF_011947265.1 of Paenibacillus sp. HB172176. Taxonomy (GTDB): domain Bacteria; phylum Bacillota; class Bacilli; order Paenibacillales; family Paenibacillaceae; genus Pristimantibacillus. The sequence continues at coordinate 79,243 of NZ_JAATHD010000017.1, read as the reverse complement.
TCAGCAATGTCCTGCAACGTATCGTCAGTGCTTTGCAGCATCGCTTTCGCGTGCTCGATTCGTACATGCGCCAGAAAATCGACGAAATTCTGATTGAATGCCTCCTTGAACAATCGACTTAAATAACTGGCGCTAATGCTAAACGTTTCGCTTAGCAGTGACAAAGACAAATCGGGGTTGGCGTAATTCTGCTCGATATAAGCCCTCACTTCATAGACGATGCCTTTATTGCTCTGTGTGTTGCGGAACACTTCAAGCTGGTCGCCGACTTCTTCCAGCACGGATCTGAAGGCTCCCTCAATATCGCCAATCGTCTCCACAGCCTCTGCAGCTTGGTTCAGTTTAAGGATCGGATCTTCCCCCAGCCGAGGCAACGCGCTGATTTCCTTATAGAGCTGATAGACCAGGTAATGGAGCAAATTGGCGATTTCGGTACGACTGTATTTTCTGGCCCGAAGCGTGTCGAGCAGCCCGTCAAATGCCGATTTCCACTTCGGATCACCCTCGCGAAACGATACGCTGATTGATCGAATAACCATCAGATGCTCGAATACGTCACCCTGTTCATTCTTCTCGATAGCCTCGAATGAAATAATCGAATCATAACCGTATACGGATTTGTAATCGAGGGCGGCCAAGGAGTGCTTGAACGATACATGCATGCGTTCAGCATCCAAAATCGCCTCAGAAACGCCGATTGTAACGGTGAATTTCAAATTTTGTTTCACCCAGTCCTTCAAATCATTCCAGCAAGCCTCTAACGATTCGGATTGCTTCTGCTGCAAAAAACAAATTTGCGCTACCCGCTGCGGAGAAATCCAGTCCATCCAGACCTCAATCCCTCGTTCCTCTATCATTTCTTTCGCAGCGTTCGTCAACGCATAACGGAGCAAATCGCGATCGCGCTCTATGAATCGGCTGCAGAACCCGCCATAATTGTCAATTTCGATTATAAATATGGAAATTTCGTCATAGTTCTCTTTTTTCTCCAGATCCTTCAACACCGACGCCCACCGTTTATTCGCCTGGTCTTGATCGGCTTTGGGCAACTCTTGAAACAGCTTTTGCCGGCGATACGCAATGTTTTCCTTGAAATGCTTTTGCGATTTGTTCGACTCCGTGATCAATTTATCAAGCGCCGTTTGAATAAGCTGAAATTCATCATTCCGTCCTTTCTTGCGCTTTACAAATGCTTGATCCACGTATCCGACGATTTTGCGGCTTATCTCTTCAATCGGCTTGGCGTGCTTGAGGGAAATAATGATAATGGCAAGTGTCCCAACCAGCACTGCGCATAATCCGAATACAATCCACCACCATGTAAAAGAGGATGTCCACTCCAGCAAACTCGTCTCCGTGATTCTGGTGCCAACGGTCCAACCGAGATAACTGGATTGGACTCGCGACATATCGTCATTTGCCGAGCCGATGATCAACTGCCCCTCGCTGTCGTACAGATTAATATAGCCGATCTCCGCTTGAGTCATCTCTTCCAATAAATTTTCTATCGTCTGAACACTAACATTAATAACGATATATCCTTTCTCTGCCGTTAGCAGCGGGAAAGGCTTTACCAGCGAGAACACGTTGACGGGCCTGTCATATTCGAGCTCGCGATATTCCCTTTTATTCGTCCATCCTGCAGGGAAAGAATCGGACAATGAGCGGATGAAATTCTCGTCTCCGTACTCGCCCACCTTCGTTGAAAGACTTGAGCTAAGCACGGTATCATCATCGAAGCGATATAAATAGATGGATTGAATCCATTTATTGTTCACGACAATGGAATTAAACCTGTCGGAAACTTGGTTGGCGTAATAATATTTATCGAAGCGATCTGAAGCATACACGTAATCCATCAAATTCTCGTTTTGATCAATTTCGTTGATCATGGAGGCTTCAACGAATTTCAGCGTTTGCTCCAGAATGGAAACGGCATGGCTGGCAAACGCTTCATTCGTCTTCAGTATTTGCTTCTGCGATGATTCGCGAATCATGAGCGTGGACACCAAAAAAATAATGATAATAATCAAATAAAAAATAGGCAAATAAGAAAATAGCATTTTGCGAAACAAGCGGTTATTCTTCAATATATTTTTCAATACACATTCCCTGCTTTCACGAACCGGTATTCGAAACTGCACATAGTTTTACTATATTCCACACAAAACATGCAGCACAATGCTCACTTTTTTATACCGCACAATATTTGAGATTACAGCACCAAGCTTCTAGAAAATTAGGCTTTCAGGCGCAAAAAACGCCGTTTTTCTTCCTTAAGGGGAAGTAAACGGCGTCAGATACGATTTATTTTTTTCTAATTGAATTTATGAAACCTACGACCTTTCCACTTATTTACTCTCTACGAGATTCACAATTTTCCTTATCGTTGCAAAGTTTTTGAATAACAGCTCCTCCGGAATAAAGTCTAGCTTGTAATGATCCTCCAGATCAATGGCCAACGTCATCAAATCCATCGAATTGAAGCCCATCGCTTGCAGATCTTCATCCAGGCCAATATTCTGCTGAATTTTCATCATTTGCTTCACTCTCGCAGCAATCTCTTCCGCCATTTCACTTCGGGTACTCATCCTTAATCTCCCCTTTCTCCCATCGACATCCTTATTACTCCTTCACAAGCACGCCCACATATTTTGTTCGAGTCAATCGATTTTCCTCAAGCTTGAATACAATCGGCGTTTTGTTAATGGATTGACAATAATCGCGGAAAGCCAAATTATCTCCAATATCATCCGATATAAAAACGCCATCCTTCCGCAAGGAATTCCATAGAAGATCATAAGTGGACACCCTTCCGGCATACGTCTTGTCGCTGTCGTAATGGCACATATCAAGCTGGTCCATGGATTGAAGCGCCAAGGGCACTCCTTCTCGATCAGGCTTTAGAATAAGCCGCCACTTCGCTCTTAAATCTGACGGCACTACCATTCCAACAATATCTTCCCTCCCTTTATATGGAATATCAACGCTGATTAAGCTTGAATTCGCCCTGTCCTTCAATGAAAGCAAGATGGCCAATGAAGACCAGCCGAAGGCTACGCCTGTTTCAATGACTTTAGTTGCTTTCAAATAGTTGGATATATTATAAATAAACTCCAAATCAGCCGCTCCGCCAACTTCTCTTGTAAAACCTTCTTTGTTCATGCCTGCTTCGATGACATCCTTGTATTCCTCGAGGAAGTCTATATAATCCCTTTGATTCGTAATCTTATAGAAGGCGCTCTTACTGTCAACGGCCCGCTCTTCGCACCATTTGATAGCCGATATACGCTCAAACATGCTATACGACGGAATGGTTGGATCGAACTGCTTCCTGAAGCATCTCCAAAATTCTCCATAGAATTTAGGTGAATACAGATACCAGCTAAACGTGGTCAGCTTGTCATAAACACTCATCATAGTCCCCCATTGCTCCAGATTATTCGAAATATCTCTCAAGAGCGTCATACAGCCTGTCTTCGGCGCGAACGATATGGAACAATAATTCTGTATACGCGCTATCAAACGCCCAATAGCCTTTCAGCATATGATGCAGCATGAACATTCTCGTGCTGGCAATCGCGTCTATGCTTCTCTCAAGCCCCTCCAATACCTCGTATTTGGACGCCAACGGCAGGTCCTGTGCGAGATAATCTCTTAGTATCTCCCTCCTCTTCAGCACCAGATTCAATCCAATCAATATTTTGTTTTGTTCAATCGATTTAAATTCCTCATTTAATAGCAAGGGTCGTACTTGACTTTGAGATAGCGATGCCAAGAACAGAAATGCTTCTTTATTCGTATAAGAGTAGCCATGCTCTGTTTGTTCGACCCTTGATGACCGGTATTTGACGATGCTGTCCTTCATCACAGCTTTGACATGAGACGCGTGTGAATGAGCTATGAATGCATTCAGGCTCTCCTTATCCGCATCAATTGTCGAAAGCTTGGTTAAACGATGCAGCGCATCCGTCAAGTCCTGCTTCGCAATCATCCCAACTTCATGGTTATCCGGATGCGGGACGAAATGGTCTGCGTGCAAATCACTGGGGCTATCCACGTAATAAATATGATCCCGATCCTGCCAAATGAGAAGAATAACATGTCCCGGTCTGAAATAATCGCTATCCTTAGGCTCGTAATGCTTGTTGTACCGTCTGAAGAAAGGAACCCGCGGCGTGATTGTTCTAAGGAGCACATATTTATCCTTCGTAAGATAATAGTCTATTTCCGCAATCGCTTTGGCGGCATCTCCTCTATTCTCGAACACATGCCGTACGGATAATGCATCGGGAAACGTTAATGGATCACTATATATTCGAATCTGTTCGCCTTGAAAATCGGTTGTGAGCTTGAATGTCAAATTCCCTACAAACAATTTGGTTAAATGCAAGGAGTTGCCTGTGTAATATTGCTTTGCTGCTAAATATACGGCTCTTTCAACGCAATTGTTGACCCTTTCGACAACCGAATCTCCTTTAAGGAAATTCGAGCGCAACGCATATTCCGGCATATTCATTTCACCTTTTTTTTCATAGTTTGTAGAACTCTCATTTACTTTCGCATAAGGAACAGACACTGTTGCAATCAGCTTGGTAAGCGTTTACATAATGATGATTTCACCTCTCTCTTTTGGCGATATCCTGCCTTCTTTGCTTTCATGCTGTGATGGTAGCAAGAATAAAAAAACTCGTCAATGTTGAAAACTAACGAACAATCTTAATATTCCTGCTTCCTGTTCTGCACCGTTATGGCAAGCATGGAAACATATTAATATTCATCACTGCCTGATGCCTTGAGCGCATGATATGATGAAAGTAAACGGCGAGGTGCAATCTATGGATAGCCGCAGCAAAGTGCTCCCAAGAAGCGAGCCTCTTCTAAGTTCCTGCCCTGACGAAGCGAATCTGTTATCGATATTATTAAATGACGAAGCGGCTTTGCCTTGGGTATATTCGAATTTTATTCAATTGCAATTCATAACGAGAAACTATAATGGAAGCGCTTTTCCGATTAAATACTACTCCCCTGTTTTGAAGAAAATTTGCCCGTATGTCATTATCCAATCCATTGATAAGAAGGTGATTGACACCTATTTTCTCGAAAAGAAATTCAGCGATTTTGTCATGAAAGCAATCGATGATGAGCAATATGTGCAATCGAATCTTAACCATGTGCATCTCTCAAACTCAGCCTTTCAAGTGAATCATTCGGTCTTCATTTATGGCTATGATAGAATTACCGAGACGTTCTTTGTCGCCGACAACGGGTTCGGAAACGGTCGTTTTGCCAAATCGACATGCACATTCGAGGAATTGAACAAAGCCTATTATGAAATGAATGACCGCTATAATGTGAACATTCAAATGGCCGGCAAGGTCGAGCTGATTTTATGCAACCCAAAGGCGCCGCCATTCATTCTATCCTTCTCTGCGATCCGCGATCAGATCCATGACTATTTATGTTCCCTTAACTCCGATTCAAGAATCAACACTTTTAGCTGTCACGAAATATACGGCATTGCTATCTATGACAAACTGCTTGAACACATGGAACAAGTGAAATCCGAGAACGCTTGGTCGCATTACCGCCCCTTTCATATTCTGATGGAGCATAAAGCGATGATGGCGCAACGATTGGCTTATCTTAGAGATTATCACGGCCTCTCTCATTCCGAGCCCCTTATAGAACGCTATAAGGAGCTGCACAAGCTATGCGCGATCAATGTCGCCTATAACATTAAGTACGACCTCACGAAGAACGTCCACAATTTGAACCGTATTATCCAAAATCTCCATTTGATTAAAGAAAAGGAAATGCGATGCTTAAAGCTATTCCTTGAAACGTTAAGCAGCCAGATTGCGCCGAAGCCCGCTTCATTATTCCACTAAGGGAGAGATGATTATGAATGCCATCCACATCGTTACAGCCATCAGCGACGAATATTGCAGGCACTTAGCGGTTATGCTCCGGTCGTTATTCGAGAACAAGAAATTGGAATACCCTGTACATCTCTATATTCTGAACAGCGGGCTCTCCGATAGAGTGATGAATGCGCTGAATGATTCCATGCAGGAATATCCCTTGAAGCTTCACTATGTTCTTGTTGATCGTACCCTGTATCAAGGCTTGATCGAGCAGAAGCATATCAGTCTGGAAGCTTATTTCCGAATTCACGTACCCGAATTGCTGGACGAGAGCCTGGAGAAGGTCATCTATATGGATCCGGACACGATTATCAAAGAAGATCTGTACGAGCTGTGGAGCACCGATATTAGCGATTATTACTTGGGAGCCGTGGAGTGGGCGTTCGGGGATGATCGAATGAACATATTGTCCATTCCGGAGCAATATGGCTATTTCAATGCGGGCGTCCTGCTTATCAATCTGGAGAAGTGGAGGAAGGAGAATATTGCGCAGCGCTTATGGGATTTCCTGAACCATAATCCAGAAAAAATAAGGCATATGGATCAAGACGCGCTGAATGCGGTATTGTATCATGGCCGATTGCATCTGGATCCGAAATGGAACTACACAACAGGACATCTGTTATTATTGCGTCTGGATATCTCCCCTGCAATCATTCATTTCTCAGGTCCAAGGAAGCCTTGGACGCAAGGACATCCGCTGGAGGATGAATATTTCGGCTATCTGAAGAAGCTTCGCTGGGACTATGATCTGCTGTTCGGGATAAAGTCGCCTTCGCCTGTCCAATCCTGAATACGATCTAATCCTAGTACGACTGAGCGGTCGCCGATTATGAAGGGATACCTCCCTGATCGGCGACCTTCTTCCAATCGTTATACCGACATAGAATGTCCCAAATGATCAATAAGGATTTCTGTATCGTTAAAGCTCGTCCTGCCTTCTGCCAAGTCGATCAGCGCAGGCGCGTTGTCATCCGCGTCCGCTGGCGCAGCCTGTCCGCCCATGTCCGTTCTCAGCCAGCCGGGATGAACGGCGAATACGCGGATCCCCTGATCCGTCAGCAATTGGCGCAGCTGCGCGTTGAAGAAATTAAGCGCAGCCTTCGATAGCGCATAGGAATAATCGCCGCCGTAGGCTCTGGAGAAGCTTCCCGACTCCGAGGAAATATTCATAATCGTTGCGGAGCCGGAGCCTCTCAGCAATGGCAGGAAATGCTTCGCCATGCGAATCGGCCCGTACAGATTGACGTCCATCGTCCGCTCAAACTCGGCGATATCCAGCTCTTGCAGAGTGGATGATCTCCCAAGCAAGATCGCCGCGTTGTTGATCAGCACATCCAGAGCCGCTCCTTGCTCCTTGAGGCGCGAAGCGGCTGCCGCAACCGAAGCCTCGTCGGTCACGTCAAGCCGGATGACGCGCAAGCGCTGCGGCCGGCTCGCGGCAAGCCCGCTCAGCTCGCTGCCGCTGGCGGGCTCTCCCCTCATAGCCGCCCATACCACATGACCTCTATTCAGCGCTTCCTTGGCAAGCGCTAGTCCGAGTCCCCTGTTCGCTCCCGTAATCAAGATATTCATAGCATCACGCTCCCGCAAGTATCGTTGCTCTGCCAAAAACAAAGGTTCCGGATTCCGTCTCGAATACCGTATAGTTCAATTCGTCATGCCGTCTCTTCATTCCTTCCGGCAATGACTCTTGTTCTTCTTGCTCGCTGAAGACGGACTTAGGGACATGAATGATTCCTTTCGCATTAGGCGGTATCGTTACGCTCATTGACGGCCCATGCTCTCCGTCTCCCTCCCAGCGCACGCTCGCATAGCCCGGGCGCAGCTGCTGCCAGGCCTCCGCCCATTCCATATCATGGGGCATGTAAGGCTTTATGGTGACGAGGTAGCGTTCCTCCTCGGGAAGATAGCGATAATCGATGCCCGCCAGTCCCTGATACAGCCACTCCTCCAGATGTCCCAGCATGAAATGATTCTGCGACTTGCCGACCGTCGGACCGTTCCAAGCCTCGGTAAGCGCCGTGGCGCCATGCTTGATCTGATAGCCGTAGCCCGGCTTATCCGTTACTTGCGACATACGGTAGATTACATCCGATCGATTCCCACGGCTTAGCGCAAGCAGCACATAGCGATAGCCCACATCTCCGGCGGTCGTCTGATAGCTGCGCTCCGCGATTTGCTCCGCCAGCTTCGCGATTAACGCTTCGCGATGCTCGGCGGGGGCCAGCCCGATCGCCACAGGCATGGCGAGTGCGGTGTCGCTGCCCGAAGCGTAGCTGACGGACGCCTCGTCCCAATAGGCATGTTGAAAGGAGGCATGGATGGAGGCCGCCAATGCCTCGTAATGCCGCTCGTCCTCTTGTTCATTCAGCAAGGACGCCATCTTCCGCATGACGGCGGACAAGCCATAATAGATCGCGGTCTCCACGAGGGGAACGGGCGTATTCTGCGCAAATCCCGGTCCTGACGGACCGATATCGTACCAGTCCCCCAGCCCGTCGGCGATGATATGCCCGTCCGACTTTGCGGTCAGATAGGACAGATACCGCTTCATGCCTGCATAATGCCTCTGAATCAGCCCGCTATTACCGTAGCGCTGCAGCACCTCCCATGCGGTGAAGAGATAGGCTCCGCCCCAGGCGGCGGCATCGCGGAATATACGCAGCGAATCGTCAAACTCCACATATTCCGGCGCGGTTGTCGGCACCATTCCATCAGGCAATTGAGCGTCAGCGATATCCTGCAGCACCTTTTTCAGCATCGCTTCGACATCATAATTGAACATAATGGACGGCCCCATGAGATGAACCTCCTCCAGCCAGCCGAGCTTCTCCCGATGCGGACAATCGGTGAATACGCTCTTCGCGTTGCTGAGAATCGCCTGGTTAATTAATTCGTGAATGCGATTCAAAAGCGGATCGGAGCAGACAAAGCCTCCGGCGGGTTCGAATTCCGGGTACAGCATCTGTCCTTCGATGCTGTGCAGCACCGGCAGGGCAGACCGTCTTTCGTCATTTGCGGAAGCCTCCCGCAATTCAATCTGCGATTCAACATCGCGTGTCGGCCAATCAGAAGTCGCTATAGTTCCAGCTTGAGCTCCCACTTCCGCCTCAGTGAGACAAGCTTGCGGCATCGCTCCTTCGATCATGACATAGCGGAAGCCGGTATAGGAGAATTGCGGATGCCACTCCTCTACGCCTTCGCCTTTCAACGTATAGCAGAACTCGCTTGGCGATCCCGTCCATTTCTGATTGACAAGGCCATCATCCCTCAGCAGCTCCCCGCAAGTGAGAACAACCGTCGAGCCCGCAGCTCCGCTTACGCTGATCTTGGGCCAGCCCGAGAAATTCCGGCCGAGATCCGCCACATAGCTGCCAGGCTTGGGGCTCGTCACAGACTCGGGCTTGTAGCGGCGCATGACCTTGACCGGAGGAGCCGTCTGCGCAGTCAGCTTGCCGGCGGGTCCTTGAATCTCTGCGGCCGGAAGCCATGATGAGGCCGGCGTCTCCTCCCGCCCCGCGTCATACTCCTCGCCGCCGTAGATGCAGGTGAAGCGCAGCGGACTATCGGCGGCCTGCCAGCTGCTGTCCGTGCCAATTGTCACGCGCTCTCCTGAAGCATATTCAATGACGATGTCAGCCAGAGCCGTCGGAATGCCGTAAGAATCCTTGAACTTTGCGTACTTGCCCCCTGGTACATGATAGAATCCGTTGCCAAGCTCAATCCGGAATTCGTTCTCGCCTGCTTCGAGCTCATGGGTAATATCGCAGGTCGTATACAGCACGGTGCGATCATAATCCGTCCAGCCGGGATCAAGCTCGCGATCGCCTACCTTGTTGCCGTTGAGCTGCAATTCATAATGGCCGAGCCCGCTGATGTATACTCTTGCACGCTTAATATCGCCATGCAGCTGAATTTGCCGCCGAAAGCGGAACGCTCCCTTGGATTCCGCTGTCGCAAGCGGATTTGCGATCCACTTCCCCTGCCAGCTTGAATCGCGGAGTTGACCCGTCTCCCACCAGGCGGTCGGGCTCGTATAATGAGTGTCTTGCTCGTCTACGACCGTAACCCTCCAGTAATATCGCTGCCTTGGCTGCAGCGCAGATCCCCCGTAAGGAATAGCTGTATGCTTGCTGCTCGCGACGAAGCCGCTGTCCCACACCGTCCCGCTTGTTTGCGAATTGGAATTCTGATTCGCATTCGCCTTTGCATTTCCATTGCCCGCATCATGCATCTCTCCGCTATTCCAAAGCCCCGCTTCGCTCGTCGCTGCCTGGATGCGATAAGCCTTCTGGCGAAAGCCTGGCGGCAATTGCTCGAGGAACGACCAGCTTAGCCGCGGCGCCTCGTCATCGACTCCAAGCGGCTGCGGCCTGCCTTCCGTTCTCAGCCTGTCGATCGCCAGCGGCTTCGACGTCGCGACCGCAATGGTGCGGAACTCCGGGAAGATATTGCAGGTCGCGTCGCCTTCCATCGGATGTCTGCACGCCGTATAGAAATGATAGAGAATGCCGTTATGGGCAATCACTGACGGCTTGTGGGCGAACACGGCATCGATCGCGTCGCCTTCGCCAATCGTAATAATCGGCTTATCAGCCTTGCGCCAGTTCAGCAAATCAGGGGACAGAGCCAGTCCTTCCTGAGCCGCTTTATAATCGAAGCCGAAATAAAACATCACCCACTCGGAGCCGTTCCGCAGCACGCAAGGATCGCTCGCGAAGCCGCTGTCCCATGCATCCGACGTTATCTGAAGAACGGGATTATGCGCATGCCGCGTCCAGTTGGCGAGATCCCTGGATATCGCTACCCCCGTCTGCTCGATCCAACGTCCCTCATCCTTGTCCTTCGCATTGTAGAACAGATAGAAGATTCCTTCATGCTCCACCAGACATTCCTTATAGAGCCCTCCCTTCTCCCATTCGCCCCCATCCTCAGGCGACAGGATCGGGTTCTCCAGGCGATTCCAGCTTCGCAGGCTCTCGTCCTCCGTCCAAGCCAGCCCGATCTTCGCCGAGCCCGATTCATAGCCGTCGCCCGGATAAGAGTGATAGGCCAGCCAATATTTACCCTTCCATTTCTTCAGCTGCCCCGAGCCATGAAGATCATTGTCGCGCAAAATCCATGTGCCGGCGATATTGCGCGAATCCCAGTGCTTCCCTTCCTCGTCACGCGTCAGAATCGTCGTTAAATGCCGCCAATTGAGCAGATCATCGCTTACGGCAAGCGCCGTTTGATAGCCGGTGCCGTCAAAGCCGACATACATCATGTAGAACCGATCATTATGCCGGAACACGAACGGGCAATCCACCGCATGGCTGTCGAAGGCTCCTTGAGCTCCCGATCCGACAAGCACGGGCTTATTCCATTTGTACGGTGTCCTGTATGCGTCGATATTCATGAGGAATGAGCCTCCTTGCCGAATTTGTCAATGGCCCGTTGCACGGATGGATGCCGCTCGGCGCATTGCTCCAGCGTTTGGCCTGCCGCAGCAGCTTCCCATGCCAGCTTCATGCTCTCGAAGCCGGCCGCCGCTCCATCCGGATGCGCCAGCATTCCGCCGCCGGCCAGATGCATCACGTCGACTGTCTTCGTCGCTTCATAGGTAGCATGGGCGGTGCCGGCCCATTGACCGGAGGAAATGACCGGCATCGCCTTGTAGCCTCCGAGCAGCGGAGCCGTACAAGCCTTGATCGAGCGCGTGACGGATGCATTGCTCTCATAGAACTTGCCGTCCAGACCGTTAACATGGAGATGATCGGCGCCGGCGAGCCGGCACAGCTTCTGATAAGCCGTGAATTCCATGCCAAGATGCGGCGAGCGTGTCATCATCCCCCACTGATTGCGATGGCCGTGAATCGGAACCTCGCTGTAGCTGTTGAGATACGCAAGTCCGGCAAGACCTATGCTTAGAATGCTGGCCATGACGCAGGTGCCGCCGGCGCCGACGACCAGATCATGATTTCGGCGCAGTTCATCCCAGTCTCCCGTTATATTAAAGGCATACATAAGCTTTTTGCCTGTCGCATCCGCCGCCCGTTCGATCGCCGCCGTCACGGCTGCGACCTTCTGATCGAGGGGCGCATAGGGCGGATTGGCGTTCAGCTCGTCATCCTTGATGAAATCCAGACCCGCTCTGGCAAGCCGCTCCACCATTTGCGCCAGCTCCTCGATCGAGAGCCCGATGCTGGGCTTCACGATCGTTCCGAGAATCGGTCGATTATACACGTTCAGCAGCTTGCGCGTGCCTTCAATGCCGAACTTGGGTCCCGGGTACCGCGAGGCGAACGCTTCCGGCAATTCGATATCCAGTAAGCGAAGTCCGGACAATTGCTGCAATTCGTACAAATTGCCCGCTATCGCCGACATGAGATTCGGAATGGACGGTCCGAAGTTGTGCAGCGGGAAGGAGATGACCATGCGTCCGCAATGGTATTTGCCATCATGCTTCGCAGGCAACACAGCCCCCGGCAAACTTGGCGCGTCATGATCGTCCAGCCGTTCGATATGCTCTACAATTGCGCCATGCTCCTTCTTCAAGCGTTCCGTCTCTCCCGGCACCTTCGTGAAGGTGCCCGTCGATTGCTCGCCCGCAATAATTGTCGCCGCCTGCTCCAACGGAAACGGCGTTTCCACCCAATACGTGGCTGCCACTCGCTGTGAATCCATACTGCTTTCACTCCCGTTATCATGGAATATACGTACCTATGTTCTCAGGTTTTTGATTCGTTTGCGCGTGCTGCGAGAACAGCTGGAGCCTTCAATGAAGCTCTAGCGAGTCCTAACAGTGCGTCCGTTCATGGTGAGCAGCCGGCCAAAAGTCCCGTTTGACATTCTAACGGCACCCAGCGCGCTTATTGGCATCGCAAAGCTGCATTTGCCATTCTAACGGAATGGAGCGCGCTAATTCGGCTCAAAGCAAGAAGCTCTGATGTGTTTTGGACAAAATAAGCGCTGTGTGTTCCGTTAACTTGTTAAACAGACGTTATTCAGTCAAATAGGCGCTATGTGTTCCGTTAGAGTAAGTCCGAGCTCCATCGTCATCTGTTCCTCATCTGTTCATAGTTCATTGACTATCTCATCGGCGCCAGACGCTAGATTCAACGCCTTCCTTCTCCTCACGGATTCACCGCAAGCGGAGCAAACGCGCTTGTGAACACATAGCGCCCGGAGCCCACTCGGAACATTGCGCCTTTATCTCTGTTTCTGTTTCCGTCTCCGTCTTGCTCTCCCAGCCATTCGCAGCCTTCTCCCGGCTTCGAGGCGTCGTTGCCATCCACGCGCGCCTGACTGCCCGGAACATGCACCGTCGCGGTCGCGTTTGCAGGTACGTCGATCTCCAGTCTCAGCTCGCCGGCGTTCGCGAGCTCCCACTTCACGCCTATCGTTCCGTAAAGCGACTCGTACGAGGCATGGACATGCGTCAGCCGCCCGCCCGGCCTTGGCCGAATTCGAATATGGCGGAAGCCGGGCTCCGCCGGATCGGCTTCAATGCCCGCCATATAACGGAACATCCACTCGCCCACCGAGCCGAGCGAATAGTGATTGAACGAGTTCATCTGCGGCGTCTGAAAGCCGTTCTCCTCCGTCCAGCCATCCCACCGCTCCCATATCGTGGTCGCGCCATGCTTGATGGAATACATCCAGGAAGGAAACGCTTCCTGCGTCAGCAGCTTGTAGGCGACATCCAGCTCGCCGCTGTCGGTCAGCGCCGGCAGCAGATAGCCTACGCCGAGGAAGCCGGTCGACAAGCGATCGCCCTTCTCGCGAATATTGGCAGTCAAACGGCGAACCGCATGAGCCTTCAGACTGTCCGTCAACAAGCCGAACTGAAGCGCCAGCACGTATACCGTCTGCGTATCTCCTCTTATGAAGCCGTCCCCAGAGGCGAATTCGCCTCTGAACGCCGCCGCAATATTGTCGAACAGCGCTTCGTAACGGCGTTGATCCTCCGTTCTGCCGAGCGTACCCGCAATACGGCCCATCAGCTTCGCGCTGTATGCGAAATAAGCGGTCGCCAGCACCTCGTTCGGCGTATCCGCCTGAATCGACAGCCAATCTCCGTAGTTGGCGTAATCGGGACGGATCAGACCGTCACTGTTCGCCTCGAGATAATCGACCCATCTCGTCATCGCCTCGTAATGCGTCTCGAGCATGCGCGTATCGCCGTACATGAGATACAGCGTCCAGGGAATAATGACACCGGCGTCTCCCCACCCGGCATTATCCGGCGCGAACCAGTTGAGCCGGGTGCTCCACATTTTGTAGCGAATCCATCCCGCATCCGGCGCGACATCCGCGAACGCGCCCGACGGCTGCTGGCAGTCGATAATATCCTGCATGTATTTGGTGAAAAAGCGCGATACATCCATATTGTAGGAGGCGGTTCTAGCAAAAATCTGCGCGTCCCCGGTCCAGCCGAGCCGCTCGTCGCGCTGCGGACAGTCCGTCGGCACGGATAAGAAATTGCCGCGCTGTCCCCACGTAATATTGGCGTACAGCTTGTTGACCATAGGATCGGAGGTTTCCAGGCTTCCTGCGGCCGGGGTATCGGAATGAATGACCTTTCCCGTTATCGTCGTCAGGTCCGGTTCTCCCGGATAGCCGATCAGCTCGACGTAGCGAAAGCCGTGGAAGGTGAAATGCGGCTCATACCGTTCCTCGCCTTCGCCCCTCAGCACATAATGATCCTGCTGCGAGGCCAGTCTGAGATTTTCCAAATAGAGCGTTCCATCCGGATTCAGCATCTCCGCATGACTCAGCGTGATTCGCGTGCCTCGCGCGCCGCTTGCGCCAACCTCGGTCCAACCGACCATATTCTGGCCCATATCATAAATGTACGAGCCAGCCTCCGTCTTCCGTATAGATATGGGCTTAACCGTCTCCGTTATGCGGATCGGGGGCTCCATCCTCGCCGTCAACAGCCCATTGTAGCCCGCCCGAATGTCCGGCGTCTCCCATGAAGCCGCATTGTAGCCGGGTCTATCCCATCCATCCAGCTCTAATCTCGCATCATAGGTTTCTCCCATAATCATGTCGGAATAGCGAAGGGGCCCTTCCGAAACTCGCCATGAGCCGTCCGACACGACAAGTTCCCTGCTGCCGTCCTCGTATTCGATGCTGGCCTGCAAGAGCAGAAACGGCCGCTCGCCGTAAACGCGGCTTCCCAGAAAACCGACCGTTCCCGAATACCAGCCGTCGCCCAGCATAACGCCGAACGCATTCTCGCCTTGCCGCAGGCTGTCCGTCATATCAAAGGCATGCACCTGTACACGCGTATCGTAATCGGTCCAGCCGGGCGCGAACAGATGGCCGATCTCCCTTCCGTTGACGCTCAGGCGGAACAGGCCCAGCGCTGTCGCATACACAACGGCGCGGCGGACAGCCGACCGGACCTCGAACGATTTGCGCAAGTACGGGCAGGGCTGCAAATCCGTTGATGCGCCGGGGCCAAGCTGCGGCTTCCTGCCAATCCACTTCGCCTTCCACTCCCCGCGAGTCAGTATTCCCATCGTCCAATAAGCCGGCTCGCTCCAGGCTTCGCGACCCCGGTTATCCCACACGCGAACCTTCCACCAATATTCCCTCTGGGATTGCAGAGGCTGACCCTCGTATGTCACGTGAACCGAGCTTCGCGATTCCACCTTGCCGCTGTCCCAGCAATCCGCTTCATCCTGATCGAGCTTGTCTTGCGAGGACGATACGAGCACCTGATAGGCCTGCTGCTTGACGCCGCGCTCCTCTGCCTCCAGCCTCCAGAACAATCGCGGCTTAAGAACGTCAATTCCTATCGGATTAGGCTCATATTCGGTCTTGCACATCGTTATTCGCATAGCCTTAACGACCTCCTTCTCTCCTTTTAAAATGCAGCTGCCCGCTTTTGCCCGCTTTCAAGCCTCAGTCGGCCACTTCCAAGTCGCTGTCATTCGCCGTAGCGACGTCGCTCGTCCTGTTCTTCTCGTCATCCCGGTACGGCTTCAATCGAATCGCGAAGGCCGCCTGCTCCGACGCAATGAGATAGGACGGCAAGGTCGGGGCGAAGCCGCAGCTATGATTGCCCAGACCCGATTGTTTCCAGTCGGCCGTAATTTCCACTCCGCTCATCGGAACCAAATCGGCATGATGCTTAACCTCGCTTAAAGCCCGTGTTCCGTACCGATTGGCGCCGACCTGCCCAAGCGGCTCCCCCGCTCCCGAGAGAAGCAGTCCGCTGCCTCCCGCATCCGTGAATGCCGCCCAGCGCACATCCGCTTTGCTTCCGCTCTCTTGCGGCTTAATGTAGGGCACGAATTGCTCGTCGATCTCCCCCTCGTACACGCCAAGCTTCCCGCTTTCCTTGCGATCGCCATAGCATTCATGCGGCCCTCTGCCGAACCACGAGAAGCGCCCGAATCGATTCGGCACCGTGAAGCGAATGCCGAACCGGGGAAGAGGAGGCAGCCCTTCCTTCAAGGACTGGAGCTTGCTCTCCAGCAGCACTTCCCCGCTGCCGCTAATCGTATAGAGCTGCTCCGCGCGGAAGATCGGCCTCAAGCCTCTGACGCCGAGCACGGACTCGACCTTGATCTGCGCGAACGCCCCGTCCTCCAGCAGCGTGGATTCGACGCCGCGAACGCTGATTTCCAGCTCGTGATAGCCCGCTTCGCGCCATGCTTTCGCGAGATGAACGTCGTTGTCGACCGGCGCCCGCCACAGATTGATGCGGGGACCTTCCGTCAGCAAGGCCGCGCCCCGGTGCTCCCATGAAGCAAGCTCGCCCTTCAGCTTGTCGAACAGCAAGCAAAAATCCTTCCCTTCGACGCGTAGGATAAGGCTGCTATGGGTTAAGGCTATCCCCGCCGCAGCGGGCTGTGGCGCTGCAGCAGGCTCTAACTCGGTCGCGGACTCCCGCCGGACGGGAGGGTGCAGCGGCAAATCCGCCCAAGCCACCTCATGGCCCTCCTCCGCCCAAAGCGTGCTGTCCCGCAGGGCGAAGCTGACATGCAGCCAACACTCGCCGCTCTCATCGGACGGACGGGTGCGATACGGAACCGCGATGAACTCCTCTCCTCCCGCCGGAGTCGAGAGTGGCGCCAATTCCCCTTCCTCCAGCGAGACGCCGTTGCGGTAGACGCGCCAATGGATTGCAAGATGCGCAAGCGTGACCATGTCATAGTGATTGACCACTCGCAGCAAGCCCTGCTCCAGCTGCGCCAGCTCCACTACAACCGGCTCGATCGCCTTCTTGAACTCAATAAGCGCCGGCTTGGGACTGCGGTCGGGGAACAAGAGACCGTCGATGCAGAAGTGGCCGCTATGCGGCTCATCTCCGAAATCCCCGCCATAGGCGTAGGACAATCTCCCGTCCGCCGCTTCGCGATAGAGCGACAAATCCGACCATTCCCAAATCAGACCGCCGCAAAGCCTCGGATACCGATATACGGCATCCCAATATTCCTTCTGGTTGCCGAGCGCATTGCCCATCGCATGCCCGAATTCCACCATGAGATAAGGCCGCGAATCCGTCTTCTCGCCCTCCGCGATCAACATATCCACGGAAGGATACATCGAGCTGGTTATGTCCACAATCGGGGCATCCTTGGCCCGCTCGTAATGGATGGGACGCGTGTCGTCCGCTTCTCTCGTCCATGCGGCCATAACGTCGTGATTGGCCCCGTAGCCCGACTCGTTCCCAAGCGACCAGACAATTATGGAAGGATGATTCTTATCCCGCTCCACGACCCGAATCATGCGATCCAGGAACGCCCCCCTCCATGCCGGGTCCTCGGCCAAGCGGCTTTCATAGGCGGTCTTCTCGTCGGGATTATTGATCCAGCGACTGATCTCTCCGAGAAACACGCAGCCATGCGTTTCCAAATCCGCTTCATCAATCACGTACAAGCCGTATTGATCGCATAGCTCGAGCCAGCGCTCGTCATTCGGATAGTGAGAACAGCGAACGGTATTAATGTTATGCCGCTTCATCAGCGTGATATCGCGCAGCATGGCCTCCATCGTCGTCACATGCCCGAGGCGGGGGTCGAACTCATTGCGGTTCACTCCCCGCATAA
Source organism: Paenibacillus sp. HB172176 (assembly GCF_011947265.1). Lineage (GTDB taxonomy): Bacteria > Bacillota > Bacilli > Paenibacillales > Paenibacillaceae > Pristimantibacillus. The sequence continues at coordinate 61,266 of NZ_JAATHD010000017.1, read as the reverse complement.
TGATTCCCTTGCCGTTGACGAGCAGCTTGCCGTCCTTCACCGCTACATCCCGGAAGCCGACCGAATACCGATGCGACTCAAGCGTCTGGCCGTCCCTTTCGGTCAGCGTCAGCAGGAGCGTATATAGCGTCGGCCGCTCGGCCGACCAGAGCTCAGGCGCGCTGACCCCAAGGTTCGCGACAATAACGGCTTCTTCGCCGGGACTCGGCGCGGCGGCTTCCAGCTCAACTTTCGCAAGCTGTTGCTTCTCCGGCCCAAGCAATTCCGCAAGCAGGCTTCCTGTCTCTCCCGGCTGGCGGGAGCGATTCATGAGCGTAACGGCAAGCTCAAGCATGCCTTCCCGATAGTCGGCATCCAGCCGCGTCCGAATTCGAACGTCGATCATATGCGTCATTGGCACGGACAGCAGGTACACGTCCCGGAATATGCCGCTGAGACGCCATTTGTCCTGATCTTCGAGATAGCTGCCCGTCGACCATTGATACACCCGAACCGCCAGCTTGTTCTCTCCGACGCGGACATACGGCGTAATATCGAACTCCATTCGGTTATGGCTGCCTTGGCCGAATCCGACCTCCTCGCCGTTCACCCACAGATGGAACGCCGCATCTACTCCATCGAACGCGAGAAGCACGGAGCGACCCTGCCAATCCTCGGGAACGTCGAACATTCTCGCATAACAGCCCGTCGGGTTCAGCTTCGGAATATGCGGAGGATCGACCGGGAACGGATATTTGCTGCTGCTGTACAAGGGAGTGCCGTAGCCGTGAAGCTGCCAATTCGACGGCACCGGGAGGATATCCCAGGCTTCGCAGGAGTAGGACGGCTCATAGAAGCGCTCCGGAGCATGAAGTGGGCTCTCCGCATAACAGAACCTCCAAGCGCCGTTCAGACAACGGTAATAAGGGGAGGCTTCCCGAGCAGGAGCAGCCGCCAATGCCTCCTCCGCATTCGCGAACGGAATTGCCGCAGCTCTCGGACGCACCGTATTCCGTTGCAGGATGTTCAGATTTTCGAAATCGGGTACGCCGATGTTGCTTTGAACCTTACTATTCAGGCTATTCGGACTGCTCATCCTTTCCCTCCTCCAGACTGATCCTCGCCCGCCCGTGCGCGCTCGCCTCGACGAACCCTCTCGAAGAAGGCTTCGCCGCCGACCTGGCCGCCCTTGAGCACCAGCTCCAGACCATCGAAGGATAGATCATGGGCATGCGCGCGGCATAACGGACCTCCCGGCTCGAGCGTAGCGACGCATTCCAGCGCGTAGAGACCAAGCTCCCGCGTAATATAGCCCGATGTATCTCCGCCGGCGATGACAATGCGCGATAGTCCGGCTTCGGCGACCATCTCTCGGGTTAAACGCCCAAGCGCTTCTCCAAGCAGGCGGCTGCTATCCTCCGCCCGCAGACCTTGTCTCGCCAGAGCTTCCCGAAGCTTCCCAATGCTTGCGTCCTGAGGCCCCAGGGCCGAATAGAGAATGACGCTTCTTCCGGCTTCCAGCAGCCGCAGCAGCTCCCGTCTTAATCCAGCCAAAGCGGCCTCTCGCTGTTCGGGCAGAAGCAGCTCCTCACCGGGGACGCGAATGCCGGCAAAGCCCGCCTTCAGCGCATGCGAGATCTGCTTCTCCGTTACGGACGAGCAGCTCCCCGACACCACAAGCAGCTTGTCGACGCTGCCCGCCTCTGCCTCCATGGCTCCCTCGGCCGGAGCCAGACCTTCCGCCCTCCAAGCCGAGGCAAGCGCATATTCCACGCCGGAGGAGCCCGCGACAAACAAGCCTTCGCCGCCGGCAGCCCGTTTCCAAATGGCTTGCCCTGCGGCTTCAAGCCGTTTCTCGTCGAGCGCGTCGAATAGTACAATGTCAGGCCGCTGCTCTTGTATAATGCGTTCCAGTCGCGCATTCACCGTCTCTTGATCGCCGTCAAGAGCTTCGATATCAAGCAAGGCCATGCGCAAGTCCGTCTGCTTCCCCAGATGCAAGCGAAGATCCGATTCGACCATTGGCGTAACGGGATGCTTCATCATCACGGGATGACGATCGAGGCGATGCACCTCCGCTCCCGAGCCCGCGAAGTGATGGCCGAACAGCGTATAGCGGCGCAAATAAGGAACGCCGACCAAAAGCGGCGTGAACATCCCTCCCGAGCGGTCCCGGAACACCTCGCGGCCAATCTCGATCGCCTTGCCGATGCTGCCCGTTTCCGGGGAGGAATCGAAGGTTGAGCATATTTTGTAATGCATGATCGCGGCATTGGCCTCTCGAAGTGTCTCAAGAATGGGGCGAAGCTCGAGTTCCAGCGCATGGGGAGACAGCGAGCGGCCCACTCCGGCAACGCCGAAGCAGTCCGCATCGCGGAATTTTCCTTGCAGCAGCTGCGGATCGGGCGGCTCCAGGAACAGAACCGTTCGCAGACCGGTGCGGAACAACGCCTCCAGCACATCCGTCGAGCCCGTAAAATCATCCCCGTAATAACAGAGCAGCCTCTCTACCATACGAATTCCTTAGCCAAGCGGCGATAATCGCCCTCGCGCATCGGCGCCTGATCGTACACCTTGCGCCCGCTGTACAGCGGCTTCTTCGTGCCCTTAGGCGTTATGCCGACCACATCGTCTCCCCGCCACTCCGTCTCGAAGGTTTGACCGACGGCGTTCTCCAGCGTCTTGCGGAAGCTGAGCGGGAACGTGACCGTAATGGTCTCTCCGGCCGCAGCCTGGCCCAGCGCGAGAAATTGACGTTGCACCCAGCTGCTCGCTTCGCTGCCCTTCCCTTCGCTCCTCTGCCCGTTCCGCTCCCGAACATACCTGATCTTCGTGAATCCGGCCCACTCCGGAATACGAATGAGCAGTCGCGGAATATCCGCATGGATCTCAAGTACAACCTTGCCTTCATGCGGCAGATGGCTGCTGACATCAAGCCACTTCGAGCCGCGATTGAGCAGAAAATTAACGCTGACCGTGCCGTTCTTCTCCGTAATCGTATTGCTCCAGCCCATGAACAAGCCGCGCGTGCCCGAGCCCAGGCAGCAAAGCTGCAGATCGCTCGTATGCCCCCGCCCCTCGTTGACATCGCATACGAAGTCATTCGGCGCGGAATAGCCCGCGAAGGAGCCGCGCGTGCGCTCCGCCACCCTGTAGAACGATTGATTCATTGGAATATCCTGCGATTTGTCAACCGTTTGCTCCACCCAATCGAGATCGAGAAGCTGCGATTCTGCGAGATGATTGCGCAGGAACCGTTCGACAACGCCCCAATATTCCACATAGCCGCTCTTCGCAAGCGTAATGCCGCAAGCGATCAAATCGACGAGCGAGCAGGTCTCATGCTCATAGGCCTGCTCATGCAGATCGCCCGGCGTCCAGCCGAAGGCTGTGCATTTGGTCAGCGCCCAATCGTAGCCTTTCTTCACCCATGCGATCATCGCCGCGTCGCCCGTATGCATGCCGAAGCGCGCGATGGCATCCAGCGTGCCCAGACGTGTGTGGAAGTGTCCGCTACGATAAGCCAGCGAATCGTTAAAGCTCCCGTCCGCGTTAAAGACGCCGCTGCGTTCCATAATCATCGCCGTGAAAAATTGACACAGCTCGTAAGCGTCTTCATTTCCCGTCAGCTCATAATATTTCAGCAGCGGCATAACCAGCCTGCCGCAGAAGGCGGCCGGATCCGGCGCCAGCCTTAGCTGTATCCCGTTGGCCGAGGGCCAGCCCGATTCCTTGTATTCCGAGGCGGGATAATACCAGACATCCCGCTCCTTGACCGCGATTCGCTTCAGAGCGGCCACATGCCGATCCGCCGCTTCCTTCACCTTCGCGTCTCCCGTCTCCATATACCAGCTCGTCAGCGACAGAATAACGGCGCGCTGATCGATCAGATTGGCGTTCGCCTCCCAATCCCGGGTCGGATTATTCTGGCGGTAGCTCATGCCGTCTTCCTTGAAGAAGGACAGCAGGTTGGCGCGATACCGCTCCTCGACCTCCTTGCCGTATGTCTCGCCCGACATATGTCTGGCGAGAATCAAGCCGTCTACCATTCTTCCGTGAGAGGAGCCGTAGTCCCAGTCCCCATGCAGCATATAAGCGGGCTTGTGCATCAGATCCGCGCTGAAGAAGGGAATGCCTCCATGATCGTCATCGGCCATGCCGATCATCGCGTTGATCGCATGAGCCGCGCGCTCCTCCAGCATCAAGGTGTCGGGGATAAGCCTGCCTGTGTTTCGTTCCATTCGTTTCCCACTCCTATCTCAATAAGGTAATATGGTGCTGCGAGAACAGATCAATCCTCCGCTGCTCGCTATCGTCGTCATCTCTCCGGTACCGTCAGCCTCAAGGTGAAGGTCGCGCCCTCGCCTTCCCTGCTTTCGATGAGCAAAGCGGTCTGTCCGCCATAGAACGCGCGAATGCGTTCGCTGACATTGTACAAGCCGAAGCCGGAATTGTCGGTTTGCAGAGTCTCCCGTTCCAATTCATTGTCGAGCACGCCCCGAAGCACCTTCAACCGTTCCTCCGGGATGCCCGGCCCGTTGTCCCTAATTGTAATCACAAGCTCCGTCCTCTCTCTGCGAACGGCGATATCGATCTCTCCCCGCTTGCGGCTGCGCCCGATGCCGTGCTGAATGCAGTTCTCCACGATGGGCTGCAAAATAAAGCGCGGACAGCGAATATCGTCGATATTCGCCGACACCTCGATCGAGAAGCGAAGCCGATCCAGCATTCGCAGCTTATGCATCTCCAGATAATGCCGAACATTATCAAGCTCCAGATTAAGCTCTGATTCGTTCTCTCCGGAATTAAGCGTGTAGCGGAGCAAGCGGCCGAACGTATACGTCGCGCCCACCACTTCCTGATCGTTGTTCAGCTCCGCCAGCATGCGGATCGATTCAAGCGTATTGTAGAGAAAATGAGGCTTGATCTGCGCTTGCAGCACCAGATAATCGGCCTCCTTCTTCATAAGCTCAGTTTTGCGCACGGTGCCGAGCAATTCATCGATACGGCGGACAAGCGAATTATAGGATCGGGTCAAAAAGTCGATCTCATCATTGGAGTCACCCGCGGCGTAATAGGTCAGATTGCTTTCGTCCACCTGCCGCATATGCTTAGCCAAGCCAAGAACCCTGCGGACAAGCGAGGTGGCCGTCGCATAATAGATGCCTGTCAATACGGCGAGCGAGACTAACAACGTAAGTCCGAGCACGATAATCTTGACCTTGATATCGACGAATACCTCGTCCATTCGGCTGAAGAAGTAGAACGTCGTGGTCAGCTCCGGCACGGATATGGAATTGACGAGCGTTCTCTGCTTGCGCAAATAGGCGTAGCCCCGATTGCTTGCATCGGCCATCGCCAGCAATTCATTGGTCTGTTCATCGTCGAGCTCGATTCCATCGCTGTGGTACACCTTTGCGCCGTCTTGCACAATAGCAACCTGCATATTCTGATTCACATCGACCGCTTTGAGAAAATTCCGCAGCAGCAATTCATTCGACTTAATCTCCAGCACACCCAGCGGCTCCGTATAGCTGTTATTATAAATTCGCTGATAGTAGCTGAGGCTCGGCAACTTTGTCGTATCGTCACCTCTGCCGCGAAGCCAGATTCCCTCGTCGACGTTCACTGTGCTTAGCAAATCCAGCGGCCTCTCGTTCATCTGGTCCACATTCTCCAACTCGCCCTGAACCGTCTGAACCTCGGACATCGTTTTGTACAGCTTAATGGATGAAATCTCGTTATCGCGCGATTGCGCGTACATGAATAGCGGCCTGATATCCTTAAGATAGTTGTAAACCTGCTGCGCATCCGAGACATAGTAGCCGCTAAGATAATCAATCAACTGCTGGTTGTTCTGAAATAGAGCATGAATCGACTCCAATTTGTTCAGATTCGAACGAAACCCTTCCCCCGCTTGAACGACCAGCTTCTGTTTGCCTTCCGAATATTCGGACATTACATCCATATAGAATTGATTGTACAAATACCCTCCGAACACAATAACGGGCAACAGCACGAGCAGCAGGTATCCCAGCGCCATCTTCTGCACGATTCTCAAATTTTTCATTGTAACAGCCTTCCTTCGTATCTGGCAGCTCTTTTGAAGCGCTTCCATATTAGTTACAACAAGTATAAGAGCAATCAGCAGCAGCCGACAACATAATCTGAATCTCCTCCTCCTTTTCTATCCTGCGCGAGCCGCGGTCAGGAGCATCTACCCATATTGTATAGACGCCCGCTTGGGATGAATAGTGATGAAAACTTAAAAAACAGCGAACATTTTTAAGGAATGCGCTGGGCCCAACCGTTGAGCGCACGGCTATTTGACCAAGGCGTGTAGTAGCGTAACGGTCAAATGCAAGGCTGCCGATTAACTGTGGATCACCAACTTGTAGAACACCTCAGCCGGTTCCGCTTTTGAAGTTGCAGAGCTGAAATTCTGCGCTAGAGCGCCAGTGGGAGCGTCATCCGAGTCTGCTGAGCTGAAAATCAGCATTTCAGCCTGGCCAACAGTTAATCGACAGCCTCAAATGCGACCCTTACATTCTGAAAATCGTTGATATCGTCGCGTAACGGTCGCGGATGACCTTTAAAACCAGCTAGCGGGACTCGAAAATGTCCGTTACAGTCGTAAGCATTCATTCCCAGCGAAAGTTTTATAAACTCTACATCTACAAAAAAAGGGATCCCCGTGGAATCCCTCTCTCAGACGGCGCTTGTCGATGCTCGAACCACAAGCTGCGTGTCTACTGAAATTTTACTGCGGATAGCTTCGACTCCTTCGATTTGCTGCACGAGAGCGTTGACGGCGAGACGGGCCATGCTTTCCTTCTCGACATGCACGGTGGTCAGCTCGGGCGTTACGATCCGCGCCTCCGATATATTGTCGAAGCCAATAACGGATACTTCCTCCGGCACGCGCACGCCCATCTCTGCGAGCGTCTTGATCAAGCTGATCGCCATATAATCGCATTCGCAGAAAAAAGCGCTTGGAAGCTTCTTCCCCTCCTCCCTGTACTCGGACAGCTTGCGCTTCAGCGACTCCTGGGCGACAAGTACCGTCGGCTCAACCTCGAAGATACAATCGGAATGAAGCTCGGCTCCATGCTCTTGAACGGCAAACGCAAAGCCTCTTCTCCGCTCCTCGAAGTTATGAATGCGGTCGCGGGAAGAGATATAGCCGATGCTGCGATGCCCCTGCTCGATGAGATGCGAAGCGGCGTCGTACGCGCCCATCATATTGTTAATCTCCACAAATTGAATCGGAAGCGTCTCGTAGCAATTGTCGATGACGACCATCGGCAAAGTCAGCTTACTTGCAAGAAGTGAAATTTGGGCCCTCCCCAGATTGGTCCCGAGCAAGATGACGCCCTGACTGTTTCCTCCATCTATGAGGGAAGCCGCGCCTTCGTCAAGCTTGTCGACGGAGATCGTGCTGAACATTAGCGAATAACCCAGCATCCGGCAACGCTCCTCCGTGTAGTGAATCAGCTCGCGGAAGAATGGCTGCTGGTAGTAAGAATCCACGACAAGCCCGGAATTGGCGAACACCAGAAAGGTAATCGCTCTGGAGGCTGTATCCCCCTGATGCTTGCGAGACTTGAGCTCGTAATTGTTCTCATGCGCGATTTGAAGAATGCGTTCGCGCGTCTCCGGCGCTACGCCGGGCTTGCCGCTGAACGCGAGCGACACCGCCGCTTTGGATACGCCTGCGAGTCGAGCGATGTCTTCCATTTTCATCGAGAAGCCTCCTTACGTAAAGATCTTAACCTCTAGTGTACAAGGCAACTTAACAATATGCAATCAATCTCTTAAGTTTTAACTAAAATGTTTAGTTTAATATATCTATAGTTTAGTTAATTTTATATAAATTAGTATTGACTCCGATTAATTTCGCATGATATGGTAATTCCAATCTTAACCTTCACTAAACAGGCATTCCTTATATTCTATTTTAACTAAACTAAACTTAACTAAACAAATTCAAACAAGGAGGCATATCCAATGTCAAAATTGAAACTCGGCTACGCGCCTACGCGGCGCTTCGTCTTCAGCGCGGAGGATGCTTATCGCTACAAAGTGATGATTCGCGAAAAAATGGAGAGCTTCGGACTCGATATCGAGATCGCGGATCTTGAAGGCGTTAACGATGAGGGCTTGCTGTATGACGATCATATCGGAGCAGACGCCATTATTGAACGATTCCGCCGGGAGAAGGTGGACGCCGTATTCTTCCCCCACTGCAACTTCGGCACCGAGGATACGGTGGCTCGAGTCGGCAAAGCGCTGGGAAAGCCGGTGCTGCTCTGGGGTCCGCGCGACGAGGCTCCTCTGGAGGACGGCATGCGGCTGCGTGATACGCAGTGTGGGCTGTTCGCGACGGGCAAGGTGCTGCGCCGCTTCAATGTGCCGTTCACCTACGTGACCAACAGCCGGGTCGACGCCCCCGTATTCGAGCGCGGATTCACCAATTTCATCGCCGCGGCCAACGTCGTTCGGCAGTTCCGCGGTCTGCGCATTCTGCAGATCGGTCCGCGGCCCGCTTCCTTCTGGACGATGATGTGCAATGAAGGCGAGCTGCTGGAGAGATTCGGCATCGAGCTCCATCCCATCTCAATCGTCGACATTCAGCGCGCCTCCAAGCGAATCGAAAGCGGCAACGGCTCCGAGCTCGCCGCGGCCATGGATCATATCAAAGCGAAGCTCGACTGGTCGGAGGTAACGGAGGCAGATGTCCGACGCATCGCGGCGCTCAAGGTTGCGATGAAGCAATACGCGGCGCAGACGGGAAGCACGGCGATCGCGATTCAGTGCTGGTCGTCCTTGCAGGATGCCATGGGGATCATGCCCTGTCTGGCCAACGCCATCCTTACCGATGAGCAGATTCCTGTCACTTGCGAGACGGACATTCATGGAGCCATCACGTCGATTATGACGCAAGCGGCAACGATGAATCAGCATCCAACCTTTTTCGCCGACCTGACGATTCGCCATCCGGACAATGAGAACGGCGAGCTCCTGTTCCATTGCGGCAACTTCCCGGTTTCCTTGTCCGTGGAGAACAAGCCAAAGCTTCGCAAGCATTTCCTGTTCGACGATCATTCGCCCGGCACCCATGAGGGGGAGATCCGCGGCGGCGACATGACGCTGGCCCGGTTCGACGGCGATCACGGCGAGTACAGCCTGTTCCTGGGCAAGGCCCGGGGCATCCAGGGTCCTTACACGCGCGGCTCGTATGTGTGGGTGGAAGTGAACGATTGGCCGCTGTGGGAGGAGAAGCTCGTGAAAGGACCTTATGTGCACCATGCCGTCGGCATTCACGCCAACGCCATCCCGGCATTATATGAAGCTTGTCAGTACATTCCCGGCCTGACGCCGGATCCCGTCGACCCGACGGAGCAGGAAATCCAGGCCTGGCTTCGCGGCAAAGGGCTGTAAGAGGAGGAGAAGCATGGATATTCATCAATTGAAATCGAAAGCCGTCCAAATCCGGATGGATCTGCTTCGCATGATTCACCGCGCGCAGGGCGGACATACCGGCGGCTCCCTCAGCAATGCCGATATTCTGACCGCCCTGTATTATCGCGTCATGAACATTGATTCGGGTGCTCCGAAGGATCCCGACAGGGACCGCTTCGTCGCCAGCAAAGGCCATGCCGTCGAATCGCTGTGGTGCATACTTGCCGATCTGGGCTTCTTCCCCCGGGAAGAGCTGGCCACCTTCAGTCAATTCGGCACAAGATTGATCGGCCATCCGAACAACAAGGTGCCGGGCATTGAGATGAATACGGGCGCGCTCGGACACGGGCTCGCCGTATCGGTTGGCATGGCGATAGCGGCCAAGAAGGACAACAAGCCTTATCGCGTCTATTGCCTGATGGGCGATGGCGAGCAGGCCGAGGGCTCCGTATGGGAGGCGGCCATGGCCGGCGCTCATTACAAGCTCGACAATCTCATCGGAATCATTGACCGCAATCGTCTGCAAATCAGCGGCACGACGGAGGAGGTCATGGGACTCGACCCGCTCGACGAGAAGTGGGCGGCCTTCGGCTGGAACGTCGTCTCGCTGGACGGCAACGATATGGAAGCGCTCGTCGAAGCATTCGAGGCCGCTCCGACCCGGCCGGGCAAGCCGACGTTAATCCTTGCCAATACGATAAAGGGCAAGGGCGTCTCCTTCGCCGAGAACGTCGCGAAGTGGCATCATCATGTGCCAAGCGATGCCGAGTTGGAGCAGGCGCTGACCGAATTGTCCGCCGAGCTGGCTAGACTAACGGAGGAAGGAGCTGTACATCAGCATGGCTAATACCATTGCCAATCGTCAGGTTATTTGCGAGACGTTGCTCGACATCGCCAAGGAGGATCGGTCCGTCATGGTGCTTGCGAGCGATTCCCGCGGCTCCGCAGCCATGGCTCCGTTCGCAAGCGCTTATCCCGAGCAATTCATCGAAGTCGGGATCGCCGAGCAGAACATTGTCGGCATCGCCGCCGGACTTGCCCATAGCGGCAAGAAGCCGTTCGTCGCTTCGCCCGCCTGCTTCCTCAGCATGCGAAGCATCGAGCAGATCAAGGTCGACGTCGCATATTCCGCTACCAACGTGAAGCTGGTCGGCATCAGCGGCGGCATCAGCTACGGCGCGCTTGGCATGTCGCATCATTCCGTACAGGATCTGGCCGTCATGCGCGCCATTCCCGGTATTGCCGTGCTTATGCCGGCTGATCGGCATGAGACCCGGCGGATGACGGAAGCGCTCGTCCATTATGAAGGCGGCGCCTATATTCGCATCGGCCGCAATGCGGTCGAGGATGTCTATCCATCCGACGACTACGAATTCGAGCTTGGCAAGGCGGTAATGCTGCGTGACGGCTCCGACCTGACGATCATCGCCTCCGGAGAGACCGTAAGAGTTGCGCTCGACGCCGAAATCGTTCTGCGCGCGGAAGGCATCTCCTGCCGCGTGCTCAACATGCATACGATCAAGCCGCTGGATCGCGAGGCCGTGTTGAGCGCCGCCCGCGAGACGGGACGCATCATTACCGTCGAGGAGCACAGCATTCACGGCGGACTCGGAGCGGCTGTCGCAGAGCTGGTCGGGCAGCACGCCCCGGTTCCCATGCGAATTATCGGCATTCCCGATGAACCGGCCATCGCGGGGAAAACGGCGGAGGTATTCCAGCATTACGGAATCAGCGCACAGGGGCTGCGTCAATCCGCATTCGAATTGATGGAGCGTTGCGACGCATGAAGGAGAGCTGGCTGTTAACGATCGACCAGAGCACCTCCGGAACCAAGGCGCTTGTCATTACGGGCGGCGGGCGCATCCTGTCCTCCAGCGCCATGGCGCACAAGCAATACTATCCTTCTCCCGGCTGGGTGGAGCATGATGCCGTCGAGATTTATCGAAATGTGCTGGAATGTGCCGGAGAGGCCGTTGACAAAGCGGGAATCGGGTCGGAGCAGCTCTCCGCGATTACCTTAACGAACCAGCGGGAAACCGCCCTGGTCTGGGACCGAACAACGGGCGAGCCCCTCGCCCCGGCCATTGTATGGCAATGTCAGCGAACCAGTGAAGCCTGCGAGCAGTTGAAGCAAGCCGGCCATGAGCCGACGGTTAGGGCCCGTTCGGGTCTGCTTCTCGATCCTTACTTCTCCGCCTCCAAATGGCGCTGGCTGCTTGACCATGCTCCATGCGCCAGGCAAAAGCTGGCAAGGGGCGAGCTGCTGGCCGGCACGATCGACAGCTGGCTGCTGTGGAAGCTGACGGGCGGCGCCGTTCACGCGACCGATTATACGAACGCCAGCCGCACCTCGCTGTACAACATCCATACCTTGCAATGGGATGACGAGCTTTGCGGGCTATTCGGCGTGCCGCGCGAGCTGCTTCCCGAGGCGAGGCCGTCTGATGCGGTGTATGGCTATACGCGGGGAGCCGCTCCTCTTGCCGACGGCATTCCCATAGCCGGCGTTATCGGAGATTCTCAGGCCGCTTTGTTCGGCCATCTCTGCCTGGAGGAAGGAATGGCGAAGGCGACCTACGGCACCGGAACCTCCGTGCTTATGAACACCGGGGCAAAGCCGGCAGCCGCGAGCAAAGAGCTTGTCCAAGCCATTGCATGGGGACAAGGCGGGACCGTTACCTATGCGGCTGAAGCCATCATCCGAACCTCGGGAGACAGCATCAAGTGGATACGCGACGACATTGGCTTGTTCGACTCGTTCGATGAGCTCGACGCGCTTCTGCTGCAAGCCCCGGACAATGAAGGCGTGTATCTCGTACCGGCGTTCGTCGGACTTGGCGCGCCGTATTGGCAGCCGAACGCCCGCGCGGCGATCATCGGCATGAATCGCGGCACGGGCAAGGCTCATCTTGCGAGAGCGGCCGTGGAAAGCATCGCTTATCAGGTGAAGGATGCGGTCGATATGCTGCAAGAAGCGACAGGCATTGCGCTCGGAGAGCTGCGCGTGGACGGCGGCGCCTCTTCTAACGATATTTTGATGCAATTTCAAGCGGATCTATTGGCCATTAACGTCATTCGTGCAGGCGCGGCCGAGTTATCCGCCCTGGGCTCCGCCTATATGGGCGGGCTCGCCGTCGGCCTCTGGTCCTCGCTGGAGGAGCTGCGCCTCGTCGCCGTACAGGGCGCAGCCTTCGCCCCCGACATGCATCCCGACGAACGTGCGCGGCACTATGCCGGTTGGAAGCATGCGGTGAGGGCTGTGATCAAGAGTCAAGCTTGATCCCCCTCTGCTGCGCCCACTCGTCCATCCATTCCACTCATCATCTGCTCCCTGCGCACCCTCTACTCACTCCGCACACTGCAGTCGACTTACCTCATGCAGCAACCCCCGTTCCGTCGAAACGACGAGCCGGGGGCTGCTTTGTCGAATCGTTATACAGGAATTTCTCCCTCATATTTCTCCCATCAGCTACAATTTAACCGTTAAGCTGGAATTTCTCCTGCTTAAATCGACAATATAGCCGAAATTCTCAAGCCAGCAGTATTTATACTGGAGTAATTCCACTTTAATGCGCGAAAAACGGAAATGTGGTCAAATCTACTGGACTATTTCCAGTTCAACATACATACCTAACCTCGAGCTCTACACACTCCCCCTTCACCAAACAACAGACGAAAAACATCAGACGAAATTCATGGGATTACTCTATAAACAAATGTGGTTTTGGAAGCAGTAATTCGGTTAACTTCTTTTTCCAATTATGTTACGATATTTCGTGGAGGAGAGCGTATGTCGAAACCTTTAGAGCATTTATGATGACCTTGCTGTTAGGTCCATTCTTACTCCCCCCGTTCCCCGTTCTGGTTTCCATCTTCTTGCTGATTATCGACAGCGAATTGAATAGGAGGTCATCCTATTTTATGAACGATATCTGGAATCAAAAAGAAGTATCCAAAATACAAATCCAGAAAAGAAAAGTCAGAAGGAATTTTGTAATAACATTAATCGTATTCCTAATTGTAATACTTACTTTCATTTTAATAGTTCTTTATTATTCCAAATCTCTTTTATCAGGCACCTGTGGAGTAACCAATTGTTAGATTCAAGGAGGTTTCAGTAGCAAGGAACTATAATCAGCCGGACAACCTTGCACGGATACTTTTTGCAATTATTAAATCCTCAGGAGGCGATGCTATGGCTCTACATAAAATTGAATTTTCCCAAGAATCACTTATAGGTTCACTTACCAAGGAAGTAACTCCTATCCTTTCCGTTTCGCCTGGTGATTCCATACGTTTTGAAACATTAGATGCTGGTTGGGGCACTGGAAGAAGCAACAATGAAAGAGTGAAGCCGTTCTCAAGAAGAGAGAAGTTAGATGGAGGTCACGCTCTGATAGGGCCTATTTATATCGAAGGTGCTAAGAAAGGAACGACTTTAGAGATCACTTTTAATGATATAATCCCTGGGCAATATGGCTTTACTGCTGCTGGTCAATATCCGAATTGGCAAAATCAGAAGCTGCACTTAACCGAATATAAGGAGATTATTCTGGACTGGAAACTTGATAATAAGTCCATGGCGGGAGTATGTGAAATAGGCGGCAACCCCTTCTCTGTTTCGTTGCGACCTTTCATGGGCGTTATCGGAATGCCCCCGGATGATGTGGGCATCCACTCTACTTGGCCTCCGCGTTATTGTGGCGGAAATATTGATTGCAAAGAGCTTGTGAAAGGCAGTAAATTGTATCTTCCTATTCCCGTCGATGGGGCCTACCTCGCTATAGGTGATGGTCATGCCCTGCAAGGCGACGGAGAGATTAGTTGCCAAGCCATTGAATGTCCAATGGAAGTTGTCGATATAACGATAAACTTAATTGAAAAGATACAATTGTCGAACCCTCGAGCCCATACACCCGCAGGGTGGATTACCTTTGGATTTCATGAAGATCTTAATGAAGCAACGGTTCAAGCTTTAGATGGCATGCTTGCTTTGATGGGCGAATTATATGGTTTAACTCGCGTCGAGGCTATGGCATTAGGAAGCTCAGTTGTCGATTTGCGCATAACTCAAATTGTAAATGGGGTAAAAGGAGTGCACGCCTGTCTGCCCCACGGCATTTTGAAGTGAACGCCACTCTTACAGCAAAATATGAGCAGAGAGGACCAAAATACATGCCTGAAGACATTTCCTTTCACCAATTGAATAGGATTGAACCACAGACTCTTGAGCAATTAAGCGATTTGTTGATTGACGCGGTTGAAGACGGCGCTTCAGTAGGCTTCTTATGGCCCTTGTCCAGAGAGGAGGCAAAGGCATATTGGAATAAAGCTCTCGAACCAGGAGTTATATTGTTAATCGCGCAGAAGAATGATCTAATTGTTGGAAGCGTACAATTGCAAATGGCTATGAAGCCGAATGGCGCCCATCGAGCGGAGGTATGCAAATTAATGGTACATTCGTTGTTCCGCAGACTGGGAATAGCAAAAGGCTTAATGGCGGCCATAGAGGAATTGGCTAAAATCAATGGACGAAGCTTATTGGTTCTGGACACTCGCTCGGGCGATCCCTCCAACCGCTTATATCAGTCGTTGAGTTATGTGAAAGTCGGCAGTATTCCAAGTTACGCTCTATCATCCAGCGGGAAGCTGGACGGCACGACTCTGTATTACAAAGAAATCTGATCAGGCAAATCGAAGGGAGCGATTATGCAAACGGAGAAGAATAGAGGTGTGCGATTAATCGTAATCGGGCTGATCGTTTTCTTATTCGGCATGGTGAAAACGACGCCCAGCTACGATACCATCCATCAATGGATGATGAAGAAAAACGGAATTGTCTGCGAGCCGGATTTTGAACTGGGCAACATCTGCTACAAAGATGGAGAAAAAATCATATCTAAATCTGCTCATTTTCAAAATGCAGCCATATACGCCACTTACGAGAAAGATTATGCCTTTAAAAACGGAGAAGAAACCACCTTCAGAACCTTTGGCATATTGGGACTTCTCTTTCGCATGGAGGATGGCTTTTGGTGGAGAATCATCGATTGAATGATTGAAATGATCTAAAGGGCCTTATGAGGACGGAGGTGTTAAAATTGCTCTATATCTTTAGCGGCTTGCCCGGCAGCGGGAAGACTACATTATCGTCAGCTTTAGCTAGACAACTAAGGGCTGTCTATCTCAGGGTTGATGTTGTGGAGCAGGCGATGCGAGAGGCTGGAACGAGTATCGAAGGGCCTGAAGGCTACATGGTGTGCTATGCCGTTGCATCGCAGAATCTCCAATTAGGCCTAGATGTGATAGCAGATACAGTCAATCCCATTCACATCACGCGCCAAGCCTGGCGTAATGCGGCAATTTCTATCGAGGCCTCATTTGTAGAAATTGAAGTGATATGCTCCGACGAGCAAGAACACAGACATCGAGTGGAAAGTCGCGCTGCCGATATTCCTGGCTTTGTCCTTCCAACATGGGATCAGGTAAGAAATCGAAAGTATGAGCGTTGGGACCGCGAGCGAATCGTCATCGACACAGCCCGCCAAACTGTGAAAGAGAGCTTGAATTCATTATACAAGCAGCTAAAACTTAGGAGATGATCTCTATGGGGGGATTATAATGAGCAATGAATATCGCATTCACTTAAGAATGCCAACAATTGAGGAATATAAGGAGCTTTGTCATGCAGTCGGCTGGACTAACTTTATGAATTTCAGTGTTGCAGAAGATTCTCTACGCCAGTCATTGTTTGGCGTTGTTATTCAACTTCAAGATGATACGATCGGCATGGGAAGAATCGTAGGTGACGGGAAGATGTATTTTTATATTCAAGACATCGCCGTTCTTCCTGAGCATCAGAATAAAGGTGTCGGACGTATGATCATGGACGTAATCACCACTTATTTGACTGAACACGCCCCGGAAAAATCATTTATAGGCTTATTTGCGACGAAAGGCAAAGAATCATTCTATCAACCATTTGGCTTTCATAATCATGATGGAATGACGGGAATGTTCGGTGTTATTCACGAAAGCAAAGTCCAGTAACATACATTGCGATAAAGACGAAAAACAGTGACTCAGGGAGGTCTTATAATTCTAAGCATTCTACTGTTGCTATTCATGGTATGCGCCGCATTTGGAATTCCGATTCTGTGCAGAAAAGCTCTGGAACTCATGCAAGTAATTGTGCTAGTAAGCAGCTTCATTTATATGATATCCCATAATCATTATGATTTAAGTGATGGATTTTCGATTGTGTTTATTTGCTGGGTACTCGGGTCTTTAACTGCTTTGTCTCTTCGAAATCGAGAAGCAATGGAGGAAGCTAAGCTGCGGCATGAAGATGAATTTCATCATAAGCATTAAGGAAGCAGAATGGAGCTGATTGCGTGAAATGCAAAGCCTTATTTCTCGATTTTTACGGAACGCTGGTGCATGAAGATGATGATATTCTTCCGGTCATCTACGAGCAAATTAGAGCAAAGGCAGCTACTGCGTGCAGCGCCAAAGAAATTGGCAGCTACTGGTGGAAAGCCTTTTCCGATAGATTCAGAAGCAGCTACGGAGACAAATTCTTGTCGCAAAGAGAGATTGGGATCCAGTCCTTGGCAGAGACTTTAGCCCATTTCGACTCCAGTTGTACGGTTGAAGAGCTGATTTCGCTTCAATTCGAGCATTGGGTCAGGCCTGGCATATACGAAGACACTTTGCAGTTTCTTCAAACTCTCGATGGCATACCGGTATACATCCTATCCAATATTGACACCGCCGATATCCGAGCAGCCATTGCCTATCACGGCATTCAGGCAGCCGGCATTCTAACCAGCGAAGATGTGCGGTCGTATAAGCCAAGACCTGAATTGTTCGTAGAAGCATTGACGCGATATAACTTGCAAGCCAGTGAAGTGATACATATTGGAGATTCCGCAGTCAGTGATGTTGGAGGGGCCCAAGGTTTGGGCATTCGCACCGTTTGGCTGAATCGATCGAATAAATCTTTGCCGGAGGGTATTGTTCCGGACTTTATTTGTAGAAATTTGCATGAGGTGTACTCGCTGATAATAGGGGATGCGATGACATAATGTGAATCATTAGAAAGGAGAGAACGCGATGATTGTACGTGAAACGAAAACGGAGTTCGTCATGACGACGCAGCATGAGCATGCTTGCTTCTCGGGAGAGATTGCCGCCCATTTCAAATCCGAATTATGGATCGACCCCCACCTCTTGGAGGCTGTATTGCTCGCTATTCGGGAGCATGACCGGGGCTGGATTAGCTTGGATGAGACCCCAGTGTGGTATGATCGTATCAAAGCTCCATACTCTTTCATGGATTATCCGCTCTATCCGAAGCTTCCCATGTATACGAGAGGCATTGATGAGGTTGAGGACAGGAATGCCTATGCTGCGCTTATCTGCAGTCTGCACTATGCCTCATTTAAGGCTATTCGGGCCTCTAGTCATCCCGATTGCATAGCCTATATCCAGCATGAAGAAGAGAGGCAGAACCGAATCACCCAGCAACTGCGACTAAGCCCAGCTTCCCCTGTCATCGCACAGCATCTTCGTCTGCTGCAGCTATGCGATGAAATATCTCTCTACGTCTGTATGAATGAGCCAGGTGCTGGCAAGGACGAGGAGCATCCTTGGTATAGGGATGGCTTCGAGACCAGACTTCATGGAGGCTTTCTCCGCCACATGGGTTCATTCCGGGGAAATACGAATGAAGCCCTTTCCGTTCCGAGAAGCGTTCACGGTGAGCTTGAAGAGCAAGCATGTGTCGAAAGAGTCCCGACAGCATTTAGGTATCGCGGAAGCTTATAGGGAAGCCGAGACGCTTGAACAACAGATTCATTTTGTTCCATAGACCGTGTCATTCTGCCCTTCCACTATTCCGAAAGCACAGCCTTATTCCACCTTCGCGGCTCCTTTCTCTGAAGCCTGAACCGCGAACGAATAGGTTATGGTTCCCTGCGGCCAATTCGCTTTAACGAGATAGTACTGCGTCCCCTCCATATCGGCTATCCGAAATCGGTTGTCCTCCATAGGAATGAGCTTATTTTCTTTCGACGGCCCGGTATCCCAGAGCACAACTACGACAGACCCGGCTTTCGGAGCGGTTGTGAAGACAAGCTCAACGGTATCGCCAATTGCAGCAACAACAGGCTTATTGTTCGGATTATTTGATGGAGGCGCTGACGCGGCATCCGCAAAGACTCCAACATTCCCGCTCTGCCAGTGGTAGGAGCCCATCGACGCTGCAATGGTATCGCCCAGGGCAGTGACTTGAAGCGTTGGCGGCTTCAATTGATTCATGCCCGCCTTCAGCATTTCTGCGTCCGCGGCAACAATAGAGCCCGCTCGGGGCATGCTTCCAACAAGCATCGCAAGAATAAACAACGTCAACCCGACTCCCGCCAGTTTACTCATCATGAAACCGCGCCTCCTCATTTCCGTTTCCTTCTAAGACTTCTTATCGAGGAGAAAGGTTGCACTCGGACATGCCTTCCAACTAAAAATAGCAGAACCTGCTACCAAAATCGGTTGACCGCATTGGCGTCTATTGAAACCTTTAGGTTTGAAAGTGCGTCTAAGTAGAAATCGAATATTTGCGGGCACAGCCACGGTAGAATACCGCTTCGAGAATTAGCCCTATACCAGGAAAAGTCGATGATGGACGGAGGCACTCTGAACGTGATGAAGAAATTCACAATAGCAGTTATGGTATTTCTAATTCTTTTTTCAACGGCATATCTTTTTCTTTGTCTGCACAAGAAGAAAGACGTGGAGACAACCTTGCATTTATTTTACGATGGTTTCATCGCCAGGGATTACGCGAACGCCTACACCTTTTTTGATGTGAAGTTTAGATCAGATCTGTCAGAAAGTGAAAAGCAGGGAAGAATTGCAAACCTTCTAATTATGGATCGAAACTGGTATGGCGAAATAAAGCGAATAAAAATAAGTACAGTGTTCTGGTCCGGAAAAAACAGCAGGTATGCGTTTGTAAAAGTCGATGTTGGAAGCAATGAAGCTGTGACGGATAAGATTAAATTAAAACAGATAAACAAGGAATGGGTTATTTCGAAATTTGATTCAGGAATAACCTTGCATTTGCCATGACAAAAATGGAAACGGAGAAAAGAAGAGGCCTGCGGCTGTGAAGCCCGCTTCCAAAAGAATGATCCGCCTCTCTACAAATAAGGCCCCATTTGCTTCGCGAGATTCTCGCCCATCACCATATGCCCGTATTCGCTCGGATGCACGAGATCGCAGGTCATGGCGCTCATATCCGTCATCACTGTGTCACCTTCGATCAGATGAAGATTCGGATGATTCAGCTCCTCAGCATGGGAACGCAGTATTTCATTGAAGCGCCGATCCATTCGCGTGGCATTCGTATCCGCGAAGGTGGCGAAGTTCGGATAGATTGTAATAAGGAAGAGATGCTTGTCGGGATGACGCGCAATGACTTGCTCGAGAAGGTAGCGCGACCGTGACCGGAATACATCCTCAGGCCGATCGTCCCGCATGTTGATGCCAAGCTCGAAGCTGGCGAAATCCCAGTCGTCGCGGTTTGCCAAGAATTCTGCCGTCTCCCGCTCGAATAAGCAGGAACCGCTGAGGCCAGCATTTAGAACATCCACCTTCAGCCTGCGAGCTGCCTGGCTCACATAGGACAGCGAAGCATTGTCGGGACCGTGCGTAATGGAGGAGCCGTACGCCAGCCATCTTAGTCGGGGCATCTCCTCCTTGCGAGGAGGCCTCACCTCATGCCCGAATGTATTCAGATCGTAGAAGATGCCGACGGAGCGCCCGAAGCAGACCCGCCATACCTCTGGAGCAAAGCCCGACTGCAGCAGATGCTTTCGATTAACCATGCCGAATTTCGCCGCAGGCTCTTCAAGGAGCAACGTTCGGCGGCTTCCTGCAGCGAAACGATGCTCGGAATGAAACATGCCGCCTTTGTAGATGCGTATCGCGCTATCCTTCTCCGGTATGCCCAGCGTAATTCTGATCTGCTTCGAGCTCGTGACGAACCGCAGCTCGCAGCCGGTCGCTTCCTCGGATACCACTCGCCCGTGACCATCGAGTATATGTCTGATCTCCCTCGGATATCTGCGCAGGAACAAGCCCTCCACATAGGGAAAGCTCTCCAACTCCGTCACATTATGAAAGTAAATGCCATCTCTTATCATCTTGATCCCTCGTTTCGAGTTTCTTCCTCCGCCCATAGCAGAATACCTACACATTAGCACAAAGGTTTGCGGGAATATGTGATGTATCACAGGATGTTGGTGATAAATAAAGCTATCATTCTTCGTTAAAATTTCAATTCGTGCATCGTATGAACTTTAACGTTCTCCTTCTTCTTTAGAAATCAGCTTCACAAGCAAAAGAAGCTTTGGTCGTTGTTCGCACCCCATTCGAGCCTCACTCGCACGCTACCTGAGCCTCGAGCACCATTCGCATCCGGCGCGCCAAGCATCGGATCTGCTTACAACGTCATTTCGCACCCAAACAAACAGCGGCAGCCCCGAACTTCATTAAAGTTCAGGCTGCCGCCGCCTCCTCTAAACGCCGCTGCCGTTACAGCTTCACTTCATCGCCCGTACGCGCCGACTCGTACAGCGCGGACAGCAGCTTGATCATATGCACGCCGTCGATTGGCTGCATGATCGGCATATCCCGTCCCTGCACACAATCGATGAAATGCTGCAGATAGTCCGAATGCCCATGATGGTCCTTCTTCAGCTTCGGCACAATATCGCAAAGCGTGCCTTCGATTTCCGAAAACAGCTTCAGCTCGCCCTTGTCGAAGGAGAAGCCCGCCTTCGTGCCCCGCAGCTCAACGAAATTCGTCTCTGTCTCAACATTCGAGGCCCAACTGAACTCGACCTGAAGCGTAGCTCCGTTGTCGAAACGGATGAAGCCGGTCGCGAGATCCTCCACATCGAAGGTTCCTTCATCCTTCTTCTCGCCGAAGCCGCTGTGTACGGAATCGCTGATGGAGCTCTCGGCAAACTTCGTGTAGGCAGCGCCCACAACGGACACAGGACGCGGGTTGCCCATCAGCCAGATCGCCACGTCGATGAAGTGAACACCGAGATCGATAAGCGGCCCGCCGCCGGACAGTTCCTTCGTCGTGAACCAGCCTCCCTTGCCCGGAATGCCGCGCCGGCGCACCCAGCCGCAACGACCGGTGTAGATTTCCCCGGCATGCCCGCCTTCTACATATTGCTTCAGGAATTGCACCGCCGGACGAAAGCGGTTATTGCGCATGGTCATGAGCAGCTTGCCGGATTTTTCGGCCGCCGCGGCCATTTTCTCAGCCTCCACGGGATTGATTGCATCCGGTTTCTCGCAGAATACATGCATGCCCGCTTCGAGCGCGGCTACCGCTATCTCGGAATGATACAAATTCGGCGTGCAGATATCGATGAAGTCCAGCTCGGGATGCTTTCGCAGCAGCTCCTTGTAATCCGTATACACATTCGGAATGCTGAATTGCTCCGCGATCTTCTTTGCTTTGGCCTCATCACTATCGCAGGCTGCGACGATTTCTATCTCCGGATGATTCGCCAGCAGAGGCGCATGCGCTCCGCGAAAAATACCTCCCGTACCTACAATGCCGATTTTCAACTTTACAATCATCTCTATCTTTCTCCTCCTCTGTATTGTCCATCATGCTTTAGCGCCTCTACCAGCATCAGCAGCGCCATCGACTGGCCGTAGGGCATGGGACAAATGGGTATATCTTTATAATACTGCAGCGATGCGCCCATTCCGGTTCCGTAGGACACATTCTGCACAATTCCTTCTTCGTCAATTTGCGCGCATACGGCGTCATAAGCCTTCCAGCCCGCGGCAGCAAATCCTTCGTCCAGATAGCCCTTGCGAACCGCCTTCAAAATGCCATAGGCAAAAGCGGCCGTAGCCGATGTTTCCTTGTAGGAGTCCGCATCCGTCAGCAAGGTATGCCACATGCCGTCTTCCCCTTGCAGCTCCGCCAGCTTCTCCACCTGCGTCAGCAGCGAAGCCAGCAGATGCCGCTTCACGCCCTCCTGCACCGGCGCCATGTCCAGGTAATCGACCAGACCGGCCGTATACCAGGAATTGCCGCGCCCCCACAGCGCTCCCGCGAAGTGGTGGCGCCCTAAGAAGGTCCAGCCGTGGAAGAACAAGCCGGTAACGGGATCGGTCAAATATTTCAAATGAACGAGAAATTGATGTACGCTCTCCTGAAGAAAGCTGTCATCCTTCCGAATGACGCTCATGCGCGTCAGGAACAACACCGTCATGTACAGGGTATCATCCCAAATCTGTCCCGCGTTCTCCTCGCCCGACACGATATGCTGCAGCGCGCCTTCGCCTGCCCGCGGCATCTCGTGCATCGCGTACTCCGCCCATTCCTGGCAAAGCGCTCCGTAAGCTTCCTTGCCCGTCTCCTCGTAGAGGTAGCTCAGCGTCAATAGCGGGCACATCGTATTCACATTTTTCGCCGGAATATCTCCGCTTTCGATATGGGAATCGAACCATCCGTACAAGTAATTCAGCAGTTCTTCTCTTCCCGTCTCCTTGTAATACTGATAGAGCGCGAACAAAGCCACGCCCTGCGGCCATTCCCAGTTCTTCATATCGATGATGCCGATCGGAGCCGTCTCCGCGAGACTGCCCTTCATGTTCATCAACTGCTCGATGACTCTGTCGATCAACTCCGTCTTTCTCTGCTTCCGCCTTTGTCCCTGCATAATTCCCCTCCTCATTCCCTTCCATAAGACCATAAATCCGCATTCCGTGTATATAAACAATAATTTAGCGTCCACATTTATTGCGGAACTGCCCGTAAAACCCTTGTCAATTGGTTTTTTCAGCCTCCATAAGAAAACAGCGACCGCTCCAGAACGCGAAATGAGCGTTCCAGGCTATCGCTGTTTTCTTATGGAGGCGTATAGAAGAGGCTACTCGTTTCCCTCTCCTTTTTCTGTTCCCTCTTTCCTCACGAACATTCCCTTCACTTGCTCCCTCAAGGCTTTCGGCAACAGAACATACAAGATGTCGTCCGACTGAATCCGCGTTCGGCCTTTGGGCGTAATAATCTTCTCATTGCGAACAATAGCGGTTACCAGGGCTTCCTCCGGAAGATTGGCATTCCTGATCTCCTTGCCCTCAACCGAGGACTGCTCCTCTACATCGATCTCAATAATCTCCGAATGCGTCTTCCCGATGGAAACAAGCTCGAGCGTATGCGGCACTGCGGCCTTCTTCCCGCCCAACAAGCCCAGCTTGCCCGCCAGATAGGAAATGGTAGAGCCTTGAATTAACGCGGAGGTCAGGACGACGAAGAAGACGACATTGAATATCCGCTGGCTATGCTCGATTCCCGCTATCATGGGGTAGGTGGCGAGCACAATCGGCACGGCTCCCCGCAATCCGGCCCAGGACAGAAAGGTCATTTCCTTCACATTGAACTTCATGAAGATCAGGCTTGCAAGCACGCCAATGGGCCGAGCTACGAACATAAGCAGCACCGACAACCCCAAGCCCTGCCAAATCACCGTTAACAATTGATCCGGGAACACCAATAATCCGAGCAGAATAAACATCGAAATCTGCATCATCCAGGCAAAGCCTTCATTGAAACGAAATATGGAATGCCGATACGTCAGATCCGAGTTCCCGACCAGAACCGCCATCACATACACAGCCAGCAGCCCGCTTCCATGAAGCATCGCCGTGCCGCTGTACGTCAATATGGCAAGCGCCATGGAAAGCACGGGATACAGCCCGGAAGAATCCAGGTTAATCTTGTTAATAACCCAGACCGAGAGCTTGCCGAGGAGAAGGCCCATAACGAGTCCAAGACCCATTTGCCATACAAAACCCAAAATCAGCGTCAAAAAGCTTGCATCGGGATTTTGAATCAATTCAATCAGGGATATGGTGAGAAAGATCGCCATCGGATCATTCGTTCCCGATTCGGCTTCCAGCGTTGCCGTGAGTTTTGGCCGAATATTCTTGTTCCCCAGCACGGCGAATATTGCAGCCGCATCGGTGGAACCGACAATCGCGCCGAACAGCATGCCCTCCAGCCAGGTTAAATCCAATATATACTTGGCAAACGCGCCTATGATAACCGTGGTGAGAAACACGCCAACGGTCGCCAGCGTCGCGGAAGGCGCTATAACCTTCCTCACATTCGACCATTTGGTCTGAAGGCCGCCTTCGAACAAGATGACAATTAACGCAAGCACTCCGAAGAGCTGCGTCAGATAAGCGCTGTCGAAATAAATAAACCTGCTTAACACCATACCGACGGCAATAAAGAACACCAGGGAGGGCACGCCCAATCGAGAGGAGAACTTCGTCGTGATTACACCGATAATTAACAGGGTAGAGAATAGCAAGATGGAGCTGTCTACTGTAAAATCCAATTCACTTCCTCCTCGCTTGCCCATAGCATATGCCGCCTGCTAAACAGCTTTTTCGTCAAAGTTTCTTCCGTATACGTTTTATTGCCCAAAAGGTTTCAAGAATTTTATGCATTCAACCCTTGACTTGGAGTGCGCTCCAAGTTGTAGCATGGGCTCAAGGAGTTTATTTTACCATTTGGAGGGACAACACCATGACGATTAAGAAGCTGGAGCATGTCGGCGTTGTAGTGAAGAGTATCGAGGAGAGCGCGGCGTTTTATGAAAAAACACTGGGGTTGGAGTTGAAGGAGCTCCGACAGCCTGGTCCGAATGTGAGGCTCGGATTTCTCGGATTCCCCGATGACGAGGCATCGATTATTGAGTTCGTGGAACGCTCGAATGCAGAGCCGGCGAGCGAGGGAGTCGTGAATCATATCGCGTTCGCGGTGGACGATATCGAGAAGGAGGCCGCTCGCATCACGGCGCTGGGCGCCGCCTTTCTGAATGAACGCATTATCACCACAGGCGATGGAACCCGCTTCACCTTCTTCGCGGGACCTGACGGAGAGCGTCTGGAATTGTATCAGCCCGCATTGAAGTGCAAGAATTCCAGCGGAGTCAATGGCTGAGACAGATGTGGTAGAATGGTCGTAAAAGGGAGGTGCGGCAAAGTGACGATCATTCCTGAAACCGCAAGCTCGATTAAACAGGCGGCTGAATTCACGGGGCTTTCCCAGGACACGATTCGCTATTACGAGAAGATCGGCTTGCTGCCCTATGCCGACCGCAAGGCAAACGGACATCGAACATACAGCAGAGAGCAATTGGCGGGCATGATCTTCTTGACGCGGCTTAGATCGACCGGAATGACGCTGGAAGAGATGAAGCACTTCCGCAGTCTCTATGAGGAGGGAAATGCTTCGATCCCCCAGCGAAAGTCTATTCTGAAGGAGCATAAGAACCATATTCAGAAGCAGATTGAGCAGTTGCAGGAGACACAGCGAATCCTAGCATACAAAATTGACAATTATGACGAGATTGCAGCCAATCCGGATTTGAATCAGGCAGGCTGCGGCTCCGAAAGCGCGCACGCCGGAAACAACTGATCAGCTCCTGTAGTTCCACTTGGTTTTCTCGCATTTTGGCGTGTTGGCATCTGACATGAGCTTACGAAGCCTCATAACGCTATTTGCCCGAAATCGGACATTTCCCAAATCTAACGAATATTCACAACGCTATTGCATCATAAACGTCTCCTTCACCGTCCAAATACGTGAAATAAGAATACAGTTCTTCGTTAGATCTCTGCACCATGGAGTGAAGGGTATTATAACGTTATGAGTCTTCCTTAGACCTTAGGCCTTCGTCTGCAAAGCAAACAGCTTGCGCACTTGCTCGTTCCTCAGCCACAGCCCTCCCCATACCAGCACAGCCAGATAGACAGGGAACAGAATCGTGGAGAAAAGCGGTGCGTCCAGGCGAACCTGCGTCGCGATAACCCCGCCGAAATAGCCGGTCAGCAGCACCGCGCCCAAAATCGCCGTACGGGGCCATGCATAAATCAGCGTAGCCAGCAGCCCGAGAATCCCCATTACATAGATATGATGCTCCTGAAAGCCAAGCGTTTCAACTGAATCCACAACAAACTCCGGCTTGAAGCATTTCATGATGCTGTCCATCAGCATAAACACGATAGCCGCACCGCTCATCACCCTCGCCGTCCATACTCTGCCTTTAGAAATTGTTCTTGTCATTGTTCATCTCTCCTTCTCAATTGATCCTTCTATGAACACGACGAATGAGAAATAGAGAGATCGACAAGGAAGGCATTATTTTTTTTGAAAAAGTCCTCTTCTAGCCATTCATTAACTTCTTGTCCCTTGGCAGCAGGAACGCGAATATGCCCAGCAGCGGCAAATACGAGCACAACCGAATCGTAAACGCGACGTCTGTCTGATCCGTCAGCCAGCCGAGCGCGACCGAGCCGAGCCCGGCCAGGCCGAAGGAAAGTCCGAAGAACAACCCTGCAATCGTGCCTACCCGGCCAGGCAGCATCTCCTGCGCGTAGACGATAATGACCGAGAAGCCCGACATCAGAATAGCGCCGATCGCCAGACAAAGGATGAGGGCAACACCCGGCGAGGCATACGGCAGCAGCAGGGAAAACGGCGCCGTGCCAAGTATGGAGAACCAGATCACCTGCTTGCGGCCGATGCGATCCGCTAGCGGTCCTCCCAGCAGCGTTCCCGCCATGCCGGCAAACTGCAAAGCGAACAGCACGGTTTGGGCCCGTTCCAGAGACAGTCCGTAATGGTCCATGAAATAGAAGGCGTAATACCCTGTCATGCCTGCCAGATAAACGAACTTGGAGAATAGCAGCGTAAGCAGGACGCCGATTACGAACAGGACAAAGCCTCTCGACAGATTCGATCGTTCGCTTGGCGCAGCCGTTTTGCGCTGCGTCTCTTGCATGAGGCGCAGCCGCGCCTTATACCAGCGAGCCATGTATGCCTGAATAACAATGCCTATTGCCGCGAACAGCATAAACCAGAGGAACGCATGAGGACCGCGCGGCGTCACGACATAGGCGACGAGGAGCGGCGCGAGCGCCTGCCCCGTATTTCCTCCCACCTGGAAGATGGATTGCGCCATGCCCCTTCCCTTGCCTGCCGCGAGATGAGCCACCCGCGACGATTCCGGATGCAGGACGGATGAGCCGATCCCGATGCACGCGGCGGAGAGAATGAGAGCGGCCAGGTTCGGAGACAACGCCAATCCGGCCATGCCGAGCAGCGTGAAGATCATGCCGAGCGGCAGCATGAAGGGCATCGGCTTGCGATCCGTATACGCCCCGATAAGCGGCTGCAGAATCGATGCGGTCAGATTGAGCGTGAACGCAATCCAGCCAATTTGCGTGAAGCTGAGCTGCATGGCTTGCTGGAACATGGGGAATGCCGCCGGAACGGCGTTTTGCATCAGATCATTCAGCAAATGCGCCATGCTGACGCCAAGCAGCGTAGTCGCGGCGACCCGCTGGGACGAAGAAACAACGGATGAAGAATTCGACATTTGTAATCACCTTTTTCGTTTTCTCCCTATCCTAACCCAGCCCATGGGGCGAAACCTCCGAAATATTGCGCGATGCATGACCGAAATTGCTGCATTTTCGTGATACAATAAAAACGGGTGAACAATGATGATCGTACAGCTTACGACTCCGCTCCTGGAGCTATGGAGAATAGACGGGCAATTCTCGAATCAGCCTCATACGCATGAGGCTGAATATCAAATTACAGTCCCACTGCAGGGCAACTGCCATTTCAAACTCGAGCATAAGGAATTTTCTCTTGGCAGCGGACGAGCGCTTGTTCAGCATCCCGGCGAGCGGCATTCCTTCGAGGCGGACAGCTTGTCGGGATTGATTATTATCAAAATCAGGCAAGAAGCCTGGCGCGGCTCGGAATCAGCCCCCGGATTTGCGCGCGGCGTGCGGCAATCCTTCGATTCGCTGCAATTGAGCGGCTATTATCGAACCTGGATCGACGCGTTGATGAGAAGCGATCCTTGCGACAGGTTGATCCGAGAGCAAACAGAAGCGCAGGTCATTGCGTATCTGAGCGCTATGATGACAGGGAATACAATGTCGGCTTCGCTTTCCGAACGCACTACGAATATAGGCAAGGACCGCTATCTCGATCAAGTGCTGGATTACATTCACAGTCATTTCAGGGAGACCGTCTCCATCGATGCGATGGCCGGCATCGCCGCGCAAAGCCGCTATCATTTCATTCGCTCCTTCAAAGCAGCGACCGGCGATACGCCCTATCACTATGTGCTGAAGCTGCGAATGAAAGAAGCGATGCGTCTTCTGCGGACAACACGCGCCAGCGTCACGGATATCGCTCTCAGCCTCGGCTATTCGAGCACCAGTCCCTTCTATCGCGCGTTCGCGGGCATCTATGGCGTACGTCCCGAGCAATGCCGCGGTGAATCCGGACAGGTTCACTAAGCGCCTGGCCGTTTCATACCCGATTTCTGGCAAGCAGGGCGGGGCTTTTTTTTGCAGAAAGCGGTTGATCATCCTTCCTTGAAGCACTATCATGAATAGGACACCTCTTCTGTGGTGCGACCAAACCATAAGGAGCATGTATACATGGATGATTTCACGAAAAGACGGATTGCGAAAATTATGGACAGTTACATAGCGGGGAAGATTCCACCTCATATTCGGGATCAAATCAGATTAATCTACAAAACAAGAGGCCAGAACATTACGTTAATGGAAGAACGACCGGCTTATAAGGGCGAGGGCTGGACGCAGCTGGACATTGCACAGTTCCGGCTGAATGACGGCATGTGGAAGGTATACTGGCGGGACAGCAAGGACAAATGGCACTGGGTCGACGATATCGAACCCGACAGCGATTTCGAGAAGCAGCTCGAAATTGTCGATCGCGATGAACGAGGCTTGTTCTGGGGATAGTGCGGATAAAAGCGAACAACACCGATCCTAAGGATCGGTGTTGTTTTTTACCACAATATCGCGGTCTCTCATCTTCGAAAGGCCGAGGGTAGAGGTTTTCTCATTTCGCCTTTCTTTTATGCCGTCATCGCTTTGAACGCCAGTCTATTCCGCATATTCAAATTTCACCGCATCGGCAATAACATAGCCGGTTGTGCCGGTGTTGCTGATTGTGACGACGCCTCCGGTCGAAGCATCGAATTCATAGGTGCCGAGCAGATTCCATACGCCTCCGTTCGTTGATTGATTCACGTAAACAACATCGCTTCCGCCGTCATAGGTGATTGTGATCGGAACAGCCGTGCTTCGGTTGGTATAATCCGCCCACATCGCATACACGTTGTAGGTGCCGGATACTTCCAAATCAGCTGCGAATGCTACGCTCTTGCTGCCTTTGCCTGTCTGATTGTCATGCAGATAATCGTCACCATACCGATCGGTCTGGCTTGAACCGACATCCCAGCTGCCAGTCAGCGTCACGCCTGTTACATCCGCATTATCCACGATAACCGGATCCGGGACGACCACGGTAGTTACTGGCACAAGCTTCACCGCATCCGCAATGACATGCGCGGTTGTTCCTGTATTGCCGATAGTAATGCTGCCGGATGTGCCGACCGTGAAATCATAGGTGCCAAGCAGATTCCAAACGCCTCCGTCGGCGGTTTGGTCCACGGTCATCGAATCGGTGCCGCCGTCATATACAATGCTGACAGGCGCATTATCCGCATGATTCGACTGCTCGGTCCACATCATATAGATCTCATAGCTTCCTGCCGCCTCGATATCCGGCGTATACGTGACGGACTTGCTGCCCTTGCCCGTATTGCCGTCATAGAGATAGTCGCTTCCGAGGAATTGGCCCGGGTTGTTCGTGCCGGAAGCCCATGAGCCTACCTTCGTCACATAAGCCGTATCGGTATTGTCAATGATGATAGGCTCTGCTTCCGGCTCCGGATCAGGATCCGGAGTCGTTCCTACCGGCACCAGTCTCACGGCGTCCGCGATGACATGTCCACTCGTTCCCGTTGTGCGGATCGTAATGCTGCCTGAAGTTCCTGCAGCGAAATCATACGTATCGAGCAGAATCCACTCTCCGCCTTCATTCTTCTGATCGATGGTTACCGTATCTGTCCCGCCGTCGTACACAATGTCGACAGGAACATTATCCGCATGATTGGATTGCTCGGTCCACATCATGTACACTTCGTAGCTTCCGGCCGTCTCGATGTCAGGCGTATAGGTCACGGTCTTGCTGCCCTTGCCCGTATTGCCATCATACCAGTAATCGGCTCCAATGAACTGACCGGGATTATTCGTTCCCGAAGTCCATGTTCCGGTCTTCGTCACATAAGCCGAATCGGTATTGTCGATAATGATTTCCCCTGCCGTAACAGGCGGCGACGTAGTTTGAGATACGGTCGGACCTGTCACAACGGAAGTACTGATCGCATTGGATGAATTATCCGTCGTATGGAAGTAATACGAATGGATGCCTTGCGGCAGCTTCGTTGTGTACGTGTACACATTGCCATCCGTGTAATCCGTGTCCGTCACGTTGACCGCATCCATCACATGAACGACGCCGTCAAGCAAGAGCTCTACCTTGAATGGCTTTTCGTTATCCACATCGGCATACGTCACATTGAACGTATAATCCGTCGTTGTATCTCCGCTTGAGTAGTTCACGCCTCCGGAAGTCAAGGTAGGCGCTGTTCCCACATCGTCATTCGTAAAAGTAATATCATCCATGAGCAGCTCGCCGTAATTGCCGTCCGTGCCCTTCAGGTAGAAGGTCAGCTTGACCGAGTCCTTCTCCATCTCATAAGGGAAGGAATCAAGATCAATCTTATAGGAGGTCCACACGTCAGTCGGAACGGTTGCAAATCCGTTCAGAAGGGAGAACGTATGCGAGCCGTCGCTAATAATAGCGGAAATGGTCATATTCTCATAACCTGGATTCTTGAGATCAAAGTTAATATATTTGTAGCCGCGAATATCGAATTTGTCATCCCATGCCTGGAATTTCGCTTTGGAGCTGTCCGAAGCAGGGTCATATGTGAATTTGCCGGCCGTTCTGCCGTCAACCAATTCCTTGGAATTGAAATCCGCCGTTCCGCCCTGATTATTAGGGTCCGTCCACCAGCTCACCCATTCCTGGGTTGTGTGCTGCGTCGATCCCCAATAGCCGCCTATGTTGAAATCATCATAGAGCATGGGATGCGTCGGATCCGGCAGCTCTGGCGCAATCGTAAAATGAGTGGAGCTGTACGTCATGTTGCCTGATGAATCCGTGCCGCGCACATCTACTCGTTTGGTCGCAAGCGGCGCAGCTGCGCTCTCGTCCACGACGCCGGAGAAGGCGTCGCCGGAAACGCTCATCGAGGTGTAGCCGCCCGAATTGTATTCAATTGAACTAAGCGGAGTGTCCGAATCGGCAAAGATCGTCACATCGCCGCGCACATAATCACCGATGATTGGCGATAGAATCGGCATCTCTGGCGGAGTCGTTCCCGCTCCGGATGTTACGCTGTCCGTAGCTGCAAGAGCCATGACCGTATAGAGCATGCCCGCCTGAATACTGATGCTGAATTCATTGTAACGCCATTGTTGTTGATGATCGTCATTCAGCCTGCGATCCATGTACCATGGACTGTCGCTGTACGGATCAAGCGTATTCTTCATATTCGGTCCGCTGACCATCGCGCCTGGAATGATGACGCCGCTTTCTCGCGAGGTGTTCACATCCTCATCGAGTCTCGTGTGCAAGAAATCGACAAAATCGGTTCCAATGCCGGATACCCAGCTGATATTCCAAGGATTCTCGCCATAAACCCAGTACATGCCTTTCAGCACCGCGCGCAAGGCGGCTGGATCGCCGAACAGCTCGTAATAGCGCATGGCGTCGCCAACATAGGACATATGCGGCTCATTCACGCCGAAGTTCTTGAACTGATTCAGCACGCCATACGGCGTATCATCCTGCGAGGAGATGAAGAAGTCCAATTGCTGCTTCAGCAAATCTTGAATTTGCGGCTGCAGGGAAGTGCTTGCCACTGGATAGAATTCAGCCAGCGACATCGGACGCATATCCCAATAGTTCGTGTTGGAGATGTTGCCGAAGGAGAGGACGCTGATCTTGTCCTCCGCCGCTGTTTTGTAGGCCGCATCATTCGTGAGCAAATAGAGCTCTACATCGGCAAGCAGCATTGAGTTGCTGATCTCGCCTCTTGTGTTGTAGCTGCCTTGCGGATCGGATAGATGCGCATTAACATAGTTATGGAATACGACCGCTCCATCCTCGTAATCGGCAGAGAGTGCAGCTAGCTCCGCCACCTTGGATGAATCGATATCGCCTTCGGCAATCGCGGCGTTAATTGCTCTTGCTGTCGCCGCAAGTGTGCCTGCGGATTTCGCCGAACCGCCAATGCCTGGATTGCTAATCACTCGATCATCCGAAGTGCCTGGAATATTATCTGTTGATTTCTCCGGATGCTTGAAGCCGCCGGAGTTATTCCTCAGATCGTACATCGCGCCGCCGAGTTGATCGGCGAACTTCAATACATAATCGCTTCCGACGATCGCTTCGTCGATCAGATCCGGAATGCCGTTGTTGTCATTGTCATACGCGACAGCATCCTCGCCGGCATAGCGCACATAAGCAAGCGCAATCTCGGCGCCTACCCACTGGTTGCCGCCATACTTGCCATAATCGCCCGCATCGTACCAGCCGCCGGTCAGATCGTATTGAACCGTATGATCCTCCGATGCGGCATCATCCAGATGGCCCGCTTGATGAAAGACGCTCGAAGAAGGCTCGACTGTACTGTAGCCTGCCGGGTAGGCGTCAACCGTATCCACGCTAGCACGCTGAATGCGGTAGAAGGCGGTCATCTCGTCCTTGTAATTGTCCCAGATGTTCGTCGCGATCTGGAATGGATAGGACGAAATTCCATTGGACTGAATCTTGTAATTGGAGCCTGTAGCCGTTACCGTGGAGAAGTCCGCGGAATACACATGCTTGTCCCAGGTTACGCCCTTGTCGACCAGGGTGCCCGAGCTTACTACCGTAGAGCCGCTAAGCACATTGAAGCTGAGGTCCGTCAGCGGCTCGGTGGAAGTGACTTGAGCGTTCTTGAAATCATTCGCGCTGTATCCCGCCTGGCTGACGACAACATCAATAATCTGCGTCGACTGCGTCACCACCGGGCCAGAGACCGCCGTTGTCGTCACCATATTGGAGGTGGTGTCTGTTGTGCGGAAATAATAGCTGTGCGAGCCCGCCGGAAGCTTCGTCACGTAGGTATAATCCTTGCCGTCCGTATACGTGGTGTCAAGCGGATCGACTTCGTCCATGTCATAGGCTGTATCATCAATAATAAGCTGAGTCGCGAACGGAGCTTCATTGTCCGCGTCTGTGTAGGTCGTAGAGAAGGTGAAGGTTGTGTTCTGCGTATAGGTCGAGCTCGAGTTGGCTGTCATGGTGTTGCCTGTAAGCGTGGGCGCTGTGCCGGAGGCAACATTCGATGCCGTGATTTCATCTACCAGCACTTCGCCGTATGTGCCGCTGCCTTGGCGCAGCCATAATTCGAAGATGACGCTATCCTTCTCAATTGCCGGGGAGAGCGCATCCAGATCAAATTGCAGATCGGTCCATGTGCCGGCTACAGATACCCAACCTCCTGTGAGATTGAAGCTGTGGGCGCCGTCGTTTGCGACGAATTTAATCTTTTCGTCCGTATAGCCCGGGTTTTTGAGGGTCAGATTAACATATTGATAGCCTGATAGATCCACATGCTCATTCCATGGCTGGAATTTTGCCCAAGAAGAGGAGGAAGCGGGCGTTTGCGCGAATAGGCCGACATCTCTTGAGTCAACGGTTGTTTTGGAGAAGGTTCCTGTGCCTCCATCTTGATTGTACCAGTTCATCCAAGCTAGATTGAATTGACCCCCGCCGGAGAAATCATCCCAAATCAGCGGCGTACTCGGGCTGGGAAGCGGCGTAACGGCGGCTGATGCCACCGAACTGAACACATTCAACGTAAGCATGAGTCCAAGTCCAAGGGAAATCAGCTTGCGAGCTTGTTTCTTCATTTTTGATTTTCTCGACATTAATTAACCTCCACGATTCGTTTTTGGCTTATGTACATTCATGCTGTTAGGATGAGTTGCTCCTCTCTATCAACGCCCCCCCGTTTACCACCCTCCTCTCTTCCAAAGTGAATCCGCTTACAACAAAAGCATAGTGGAACCAGACTTTATTTGCGATGATGAATAGTGAGTCTCCGATGATCAATCTGAGCCAATTGAACACAACATAGAGCTTGCTCAGAGTCGTACTCTGAGCAAGCCAGCACGAAAAAACTCGTATACATCACAAAAATACGAGAATCAATCATTGACAAAATGAAGATAGCATTCAAGGCTGCCGGCTATCCTGACACATCGCGACACATAATAAAAGAAGGCATCCCCTCCGTCGCTCAGAACGTAAGAGATGCCTTCTATGACAAATTTACTCCTTACTCTGCCTACCCTTGTCACTCTTCGCCTGCTGAAAATTCGCAGGTTTCCAGAAGCCAGCGTCGATACGAGAAGTTACTCCCGCATCATTCGCACCGCGGTATCCAGCGTCGTCATGACAACAGCTACTCCCTGACCATCCGCGCCGCGGCGTCCATCGCCGCCACGACCTTGTCGCACCAGGCGTCGAAGGCCTCGTCGGCGACTTGCAGCTCGGGATGGGCGAGGATATGACGAATCGTATCCTTGATGCCTTGATCGAAACGAGTCGTCGCGACGAACTCCGGCACCAGCCGCTTCAGCTTGCTGTTGTCGAAGACGACCGTATTCGCCTTGTCGCCAAGCAAACCTCCGCGATAATCCTCGGTGCTGCAAGCATCAAGGAACTCCGACGCCACATGCACCGCATTTAGCCGCACACCCAGCGCATTGGCAATGGCCTCGTAGATCTGGTTCCAGGTAAGCGATTCGTCCGAAGTAATCTGCACCGCTTCCCCAATCGCATGAAGATTGCCCATCAGACCGATGAAGCCTTTAGCGAAGTCGCGGCTATCCGTCATCGTCCAAAGCGACGTGCCGTCTCCGTGAATAATAACCGGCTTGCCCTCCAGCATACGCTTTGCCACCTGCCAGCTTCCCTTGCTTCCATGCACGCCCAGCGGAATTGATCGTTCGTTGTACGTGTGGCTTGGCCGCA
Organism: Paenibacillus sp. HB172176; assembly: GCF_011947265.1. GTDB lineage: Bacteria > Bacillota > Bacilli > Paenibacillales > Paenibacillaceae > Pristimantibacillus. The sequence goes on along the minus strand of NZ_JAATHD010000017.1, from coordinate 25,664 downwards.
CAATGGTGACCGGGAAGCTCTCTTCCCGATATTGCTTCATCAGATAGTCCTCGCAGGCAATCTTGTTCCGCGAATATTCCCAATACGGATTGGATAACGGCGTTCCTTCGGTAATGCGGTAGTCGGACAACGGCGTCTGATAGGCCGAAGCCGAGCTGATGAAGATGAACTGCTTCGTCTTGCCTGCGAACAAACGATAATCGCGCTCCAACTGCTCGGGCCGAAAAGCGATGAAATCTGCCACTACGTCGAAGTTCAAATCGGCGATAAGCTCTGCGATTCCCGCTTCATCGTTAATATCGCCCTGGATAAGCTTCACCTCGGCCGGTACATCCGCATTCCTGTTGCCTCTGTTCAGCACATACAGCTCGCAGCCCTGCTCGGCCAGTTGTCTGGTAATCGCCGAGCTGATCGTTCCCGTTCCTCCAATGAACAAAGCCTTCATATTCATGCTCCACCTCCGATAATCTTGTTATCCTAGCAGAAATTGATAGATTTTCTCATGCAAGCGCGGCAAGCCTTCATGACCGAAATCCGGATAGATTTCGAGTCGCTTCTCCGTCGTAATCTTGTTGAAGGCAGCGAACTGCGTGGACGGCGGACATACGGTATCCATCAAGCCCACCCCCATGAGCACCTCTCCCCGAATACGATTCGCAAGGAATTGCAGATCGATATAACCCAGCTTCGTGAAGATCTCATCCTCGCGCTCATGCTGCGGATCGAAGGCTCTGAAATACTGACCAAGCTCTTCATAGGCCGCTTTCGCAAGATCCATCTCCCATACCCGCTTATAATCGGACAGGAACGGATAGACCGGTGCCAGCTTCTTGATTCTCGGCTCCAGCGAAGCGCAAGCGAGCGTCAACGCTCCGCCTTGCGACCAGCCTGTCGCGTAAACCTGCTCTTCGTCGACCTCAGGCATAGACATTGCAATGCCTGCAAGCTGCGCCGTATCGAGGAAGATATGACGGAACAGCAGATCCTGCGGATCCTCGCTGTCAAGACCGCGGATAATATGGCCGCGAAGCGTATTGCCCTTCACGCCGCCGACATCCTCGGAAGCGCCTCCTTGTCCGCGCGCGTCCATAGCGAATACCGAAGCTCCGGCCGCGGCATAATGCAGATAATCCGTCCAATCATGCGCCCTTCCGGAGTAACCATGGAAGAACAGCACCGCCGGTCCCTTCTCCTTGCCGCCCGCCTTCGGACGAATATGCTTCACATGAATGCGGGCGCCGCGCACGCCGGTGAAATAGAGATCATAGCATTCCGCGAAAGTCGTGGTGAACGCGCTCGGCTTCAGTTCCACATTCGAGTCAACCGCTTTCATTTCCTTTAAGGCAGTATCCCAATAGGCCTCGAAATCATCGGGACGCGGACTTCTTCCCTCATAGCTCTTCAGCAGCGCCAAGGGCATATCAACTAATGGCATGTCGTACACTCCTCATAGAATGGATGATAGTAGAAAAGAGTCGACTTCATTTTAGCCCCCACGCCCATCCGAGTCAACATAAGCTTAACCGCCGCTCCTCGGCCTCGCAGCTTCCAATGAAGATGATGCCAATAGCAATTCCCGATCAGCCCTAATCAGGTGGATTGCGCCTGTTCCAGCTTGCCAACGGTTAGGGCGAGATTATCCCACAGCACGTTCATAACGGCTTCCACTTGCGACTTATCGCATTGCACAAGCACTGCAATCTCCGGCCACAGACCGCTCTTGCGAAAGGCTTGTTTCGCTCGTCCGCGCCTCAGCCTGCTCAACAGAACAGCCCTCGCCACGAAGAACATCGCAAGAAGCGCGGCAATTGCATAGATTAAGCCCCATAGAATGGGCCCGAGATACAGCCTGAAACCGATACTTACCCCTACCACGCTTGCCGCCGTCGCGCTTGCCAGACCAATCTCGAAGGCTTTCTCGTTAATCGTGGAGCCTTGAGGAGGCAGGGGATGCGAAAGCTCCCTCTCCGCATCCATCGAAACGACCAATATGCGATTCCCGAGTCGGTATTGATGCTCCAGGACAGATAAAGCCAGCTCAAGCTCAGAATTCTGCTGAAATGTTCCCACAACTAACATCTGTTCACCCTCCTCCCGGGAAGAGCATCAAGGGATTGCTGCCGAATTTCTCTGTAAAATATTGTTGTTGCTCGATACGAAACAACCGATTATTCTCAATCGTAGTCGTGAACGCATGATAGATGGATCCTCCGAATACGGAAGGCATGAAAAGCAGCCAATGCACGTTCAGCAACTGCGTAGAAACTGAGAAATTCCCGTGGAAGAGCTCTAGATAAGCCGAGTACACATGGGAAAAACTAATATACATCCACCACCAGAAAACACCATAAAAGGCCAGCCAGATCCGGTGTACATACAACTGTCCCATGCCAGGAAACGCCAGAGAGAACAAGGCTCCTTTGACCGGACTCTTCTTCTCCAGATATTGCACCTCCATCTTCGTGATCAGAAACGGCTTAAGCCTTGCGTTCTCGAGCTCCGCCAGTTGGAACATGCGATTATGCTGCAGCGCGGAACGAAAGCTGTCCCAGATGCTGATCAAATAAATGAGCATATATCCAAAGGCGAATACCGGATCAACGGTTTGGGAGGCCAACTCGAACTGCCCCGTGAAGGTATACATCAAAGCCTGATTAATATTCGCGCGCGAATTGAAAATCACTTCAGATATCGACAGACAAGCTCCTCTAAAAAATTGATTCAACAAGAAATGTCCAAATCCGGGAAAGGATGCCGACCACCAAGCAATCATATAAGGGCTAAACCAACGGATATGGGTAATGCCGGCAGTGCTTAAATTCGCCCGCGGCCAGCGCGCTTTTTTCTTCTCAGGCATAACAAACCTCCGTCAGCAGCATTAATCTTCTTAGAATTCCTAATAAATGGATAATTATACATAAATGATATACGTTAATCCTACTCTAAATAATAATGATAATTACTCTCAACAAATAGAGCTGAATTTGCTATAATGAGACCACGCCAATGAAAGCTTGCATGCTGGCGTTCGTTAATGCTCCATCATTCCAGGAAGGGGAAATGCCGAGATGTTGATCCAGACAAGAACGATCCTCGTTCAATCCGGCCACGCCGACAAGGTCATTGAACGTTTCTCGAAGGAAGGCGCGGTGGACGGCCGTGAAGGGCTTATCGACGTGACCGTCATGCTGAATAAGAAGAGCAAGGAATCGGAGGAAGTAGTCGTCATCATTCGCTGGGAATCCGAGGAGGCTTGGAAAGCCTGGGAGAAGAGTCCCGAGCATATTCAAGGCCATCGCAATGCAAGAGGACAGCAGCCGCCCGAGTACGTCATCAGCACGACTGTCAATATGTATGAGGTGAAGAAGGTGAGACAGGGGCAATTTCAAGCTTCTATATAATGAATTTTGCACCCACCCACGAGCTTCCGCTTGAGGTCGGCAGGCCCGCAATCAATACCGGGTCGGTTTGCGTGCCTGCTATTGTTGTCACGCTGGCCCTGGCAGACAGGCTCAGCCCTCCGCTTCCTTAAGGCGTTGCTCTCTCTGGAGCTTGGTCAGCTTCCCGATCATATAATCATAATCCACATCATCCAGATCCGGATATCGATCGATCTTGCTCTTCAGCTCTCGCAGCTCGGGAGGCAGAGAATCATCCTTGCTTCTGGTGAAGATCGAGGCGACCGTACCGGTTATGATACCGATAATGCCGATGCCCGAGAGCATGAGCACACTCGCGATGATGCGCCCGATCGTCGTCTCCGGCGACAGATCACCGTAGCCGACCGTGGTCATCGTCACGATCGCCCACCACAGCGCATCGGAATACGAATCAAAGCTGGGCTCGATCCACTTCATCGGCAGCGCGATCAGGAAGAGCATCGAAATAACGGTAATGACCAGCGTGTCCACCTTGTATTTCGACATCATTTGGTCCAGGAAGGATAAGCGTCTGTTCATGATCATAATTAAGCGGATGACGCGAATCAGCCTGACGAATCTCGCAGAACGGAGAATCTGGCTGAAGGGTAGAATTGCGATAAAATCAAGCGGGTGCTTGTATACAAATTCCCATTTCTTCTCGCTCTTGATTAAACGGAACGCGTAATCCACCACGAAGATTCCCCATATGATCCAGTCAAAGATCTCGCCTTCCCGCGTAGACAAATCAAGAGTGAGCGACAAGATGACGAGTATCGCAAGACCAACTTCATAGATCATGCCGAAAGACAGCTTCTTCATGACTTCTCCCCCCACTTCAGCAAAATAAACCTGCTTATAAAGATGCCGCCGTTAACTCCTACAACCTAGCTTATTATTCCGCTCTTGCAAGCTTCTTGATATCCGAGCAGGACAGAATGCTTGAATCATAGCCGCGCGTTGCAGTATGAATCATCGCGAGCCCAACCTCTCTCAAGGTGACCGTATTGCCCGGGAACAGCAGCTTAAGGAGAGGATACATCCACGACAGCGCTCGGTAATAGCGATGCACATTGTTCAGACCCGGCGTAGGATGGATGTAGCCCGGTCGGAACATATACGCTTTGCGAAACGGAAGTCTGAGCAGATCGTTCTCTGTCTTGCCTTTCACTCTCGCCCACATGCTCTTGCCCCTCTCGCTGCTGTCCGTCCCGCTTCCCGTTATATAATTGAATATCATATCGGGATTCTGCAGACAGAGCAGCTCCGCGAATGCCATCGTCAGGTCATAGGTTGTCCGCCTGTATTCCGCTTCCTTCATCCCTACGGAGGATACCCCCAGACAGAAGAAGCATGCATCGTAATCGGTCAACTCCGTCGCTATCGCAGACAGATCGAAGAAATCCGGAACCAGCAGCTCCGTTAATTTCTCGTGCTTCAGATTCAGCGTTCGTCGGCTGACAAGCAACACCTCTGACACATGGGGATGCATCAAGCATTCATGAAGCACCCCTTCGCCCACCATGCCCGTGGCGCCGGTAACAATCACCTTCAGCTTTTTCGCGCTCATCTTGCGGCCCCCTGTCCTACACTCGTTTTATTGGCTTAACCAGATGAATATCATCATGCCATTCTCCATTGTAAAAGACAAATGACGCGTTCCTGCCGATCTCCTGATAGCCCGATCGTCGGTAGAGCTGCTTGGCTTTCTCGTTGTAATCGAACACGCCCAGCTCGATCGCGTCGAAGCCCAGTCTGCGGCATTCCTCTTCAATGCTCTGCATCATCAGCTTGCTGATGCCTCTGCCCTGATAACGCTTATCCCCAATCAGCACGGAGATCCAGGCGGTTCTGCCCGTTTTGCGCATGAGCGCGCCGGAATCTTGCGTGATCGTATACACGCCGATAGGCGTCTCGTCGTCATAGACGATATACATCCATGTATTCGGGCTTTTGCGAGCCTTCTCCATATACCCGCGCGGATCGATAAGCGCGATTTCCTCCACTGTGCGTCTGGGAGAGATGAAGGGCTGCAGCTCCGGATCATTATGCCAAGCCGCGAGCTTCGTGAATAGCTCTACCGTATAGAAAGTCAATTTCTCCATATGTATGCGGGAATTATCGATCATGCCTGCTTCCACCTTTGCGTGTAGGAGTTGTCCATATATTTTACCAGAGAGAAGCCCAAGAACACGAATGCTCCTGAGCCCGTTCTACTGCTATTCTAGCAGAATTATTCCTCGTCGTCCGACAACAGCGCCGTTGAGAACTGGATGTCCGTATTGTTGATCGCATTCCTCAGCACTTCGCGGAACACGAACGCCGCCACATTATTATAGTTGCCGTAATAATCGGACAGATCATCATTCGGGAATTGAATGATCTGCGCTTTGTATACTGGATAGACGTAAGTGCTGCCAAAGATCGTTCTGTTCTTCACGAAGTCGAACAGCGGGTTGGTTGAGAAGGCTTTCTTATAGAGACGCTTGATCTCCTCCGCGCTCAATCTGCCCCTGACAGGTTTCACTGTCTCTCCGTCCGCATTCTTCACCCTTACATATACGTGAATATTGCCAAGCTCTTTGTCGCGCACCAACAGCGTCGCAAGCGCGCGCGCTCTGCAGCCTCCTTGCACAGTGAGCGTGACGCGGTAATTGCCTCCTGCGCGTTCCTCAAGCTCGCCAACCGCGACATTCGGGTCTGCGCCAATCGAATATTTGATCTCATTGTAATACGTCACTTCGGGCGGGGCTAATCCAACCTCTGTACTTCCCTCTGTTGCAGCCATCTTCTTCCTCCTCTTGGAATCGTAATGCTAGACTTGCGCCGACAGACTACTGTCACTGCCAGCTTATGAGAGAGAGGAAGATTTGGTCACGTCTTCTACCTATTCGCATCCGCGAGAACCCTCTATTCTCCCATCCTTCTTGCAGAATGGTCTATTCTCTCGGTCTGCCGATAGTAACATCCTTGCCATATTAACTATATAAATTTGAGATGCACACAAAAGTATAGTAATATGGTTTTTAGAAACCAAGGAGGGGAATTCTTATGTCCGAAGCAGCATTCACAGCAAGAAGCAATAAGATGGAAATCGGAATCAGCACCTTCCTCGAGGCTACGACCGATCCGGATACAGGCGCGCCGATGCGCCATGATGTGCGGCTGCGCAACGCGGTCGAGGAAATTGTGCTCGCCGATCAGGTCGGGCTCGATGTGTACGGCATCGGGGAGCATCACCGTCCCGATTATGCCGGGTCCGCGCCCGCCGTTGTGCTGGCTGCGGCGGCGGCCATGACGAAGAACATTCGTTTGTCCAGCGCCGTGACCGTGCTGTCCTCCGATGATCCGGTGCGCGTCTACCAGGCGTTCTCGACGCTTGACGGCATCTCCAATGGGCGCGCGGAGATTATGGCGGGCAGGGGCTCCTTCATCGAGTCGTTCCCGCTGTTCGGCTACAGCCTCGACGATTATGACGCGTTATTCGAGGAGAAGCTGGAGCTGCTGCTCAAGATTAGAGCGTCCGAGAAGGTGAGCTGGGACGGCGGTCATCGACCGGCTATCGACAATCTCGGCGTCTACCCGAGAGCGGTGCAAAGCCCGCTGCCGGTGTGGATCGCTTCCGGCGGCAATCCGGAATCGGCGGTGCGCGCGGGCATGCTCGGCCTGCCAATCGCCTTCGCGATTATCGGCGGCATGCCGGAGAAGTTCGCGCCGCTTGTCAATCTGTACAAGCGGGCCGCCATTCAAGCCGGGCATGATCCGCGCAAGCTGCAGATCGCGACGCATTCGCACGGCTTTATCGGCGAGACGACGGAGCAGGCCGCCGATCTGTTCTATAAGCCGACGGCCGAGCAGATGAGCAAGCTCGGACGGGAGAGAGGCTGGCCGGCGTACAGCCGGGAGCAATATGACGCCGCCCGCAGCCTGCAGGGCGCGCTCTATGTCGGCGATTCCGACTATGTGGCGGAGAAAATCGTCTTGCTGCGCAAGAATCTAGGCGTGAACCGCTTCTTCTTGCATCTCAATGTCGGCTCCATGCCTCATAAGGACATGCTGCGCGCAATCGAGCTGCTGGGCACGCAGGTGGCCCCGCTCGTCCACAAGGAAATCGCGCGAATGGAAGGGCTGCAAGCTTAGAATGCGGTAGTAGTAGTGTGCAGCAGTTGAGAGCGGTTGTTGGGGCGGTTGTTTCGTAGGAGAGTTGCTTGCAATAACAGTGGCAGGTGAACGCTGCAGCCTCCCCATTTTTAGCTGTCGCTTTTTTTGTTCGGCAGGTCAACTTTACCGTCTTACCTAGCTAACTTTGCTGCTTTACCGTCCCGCAAGTCGAATTTTTCGACTTACTGAGCTAACTTTGGCGCTTTAACGTCCCGCTAGTCGAATTTTTCGACTTACTGCGTCACGGTTAATGTTTTCCGCCCTATCTGTAGCTCATCCTACCGTCATTCCAATGCTTCAGAGCTGCTTTTTACAACTGCCGCCCCGAGTATTCAGCGCTCCAACGTTCAATACACAAAAGCCTCTTCCCAAGCTCGTTTTACATTCAGGTTCATTCCTGAGATGCATCGAGCAATAGGGAAGAGGCTCCGCATTATTGGCGCGTTTTTTTCATACTTATTCCATTAAACGACTTTGATCTCCAGCAGCTCGTATGCGATTACGCCGACAGGGGCCTGAACTTCGATCTTGTCCCCAACCTTCTTGCCCATCAGCTCCTTGCCAAGCGGACTCTCGTACGAAATCTTATTGCCATCGACATCCGCTTCCGCAGGTCCGACGATTTGATATTCGATATGCTCTTTGAATTCGATATCGTTCAGAACAACCGAAGAGCCGATGCCGACCACGCTAGAGGAGAGGCTGCCTGTGTCCACAACCTTGGCCACCTTAAGCATTCTCTCCAGCTGAAGAATTCTTGTCTCCATGAATGCTTGATCATCCTTGGCGGAATGATATTCGCTGTTCTCTTTCAAATCTCCGTAGCTGATCGCCACCTTCAGTCTTTGGGAAAGCTCCTTGCGTTTGACAGTCTTGAGGTCTTCCAGCTCATCCTGAATTTTCTTCAGACCCTCTTGGGTCAGGATTAACTCTTCATTAGCCACTATGTATGCCAACTCCTTTCTCCCATCTTCGCCCAAGCTGCGCTTCAATGCAACACTTATCAGCAATGATATCGAATTGAGGGGAATTTTTCTACTCCACCCGGCAAAAATAAGCCGACTCATCCGCGCCGCAACAGCCTATTTGGCAGAAAGAGTCAGCTTGTTTGAAGATCTTCATATGTCAAACGCTAATTCTATTCTTCCTTCGAAAGCTTCTCCTGGGCCAGCCTGATCATTTCCCGAACCATTGAGCCGCCGATCTTGCCTCCAATATGACCTGCCGATTCCGTCGACATGTCGCCGTTCTGGTAGGGATGCATTGGAATGCCCAGCTCCTTCGCCACTTCGAACTTCACGTCATGGGGATGCTTATCGTCCACCTTGTAGCCCTCTCTCCGCATAACATCCGCTTTGAATGCCTGCATGCCCGCTTCCGCGCCCGGTACCGCATATTTTCTTCTTCTCCTAGCCATATCCGCCACTCCTTCGTTGCTTCTTTTTTTATCATTAGCGTACCCCGCTTTACGTTCCATTATCACAAGCTCAAACATCCCCGGCCTCATCAAAGATGCAGAAAAACGCAAGAATGCCAGAACAACAGATGGGAATCTTAACAGAAAGAGCAAAGTGAAGCGGCTGCGTCATCCTCTGGCGGCGCGTGTTTCGAAAAGCTCAATACAACGAATCCGGCAGGAGGATGAGACGCGAATGAACTGGTATGATCGGCTTAATCATTATTTTCCCAATGAAGAGATGAAGGACAAAGAGCATCTAATGGATTTGATCGCGGACAAAGACATTTACCACAAGGAGGAGACGAAGGATTATATCGTGCTGTATGCGGAATTTCCCGACTTTATCTTCATCGATTACCTGTTGGTGCTGTCGACGGAACGGGGCAAAGGCATTGGTACCCGCCTTCTCAATCGCTTCAAGGAGAAGGGAAAGCTGATTCTGCTTGAAGCCGAGCCGCCGAATACGAAGGATGTGGATACGCATCGGCGGTTAGCCTTTTACCAAAGGAACGGCTTCAAGGAAGCGCATCATATCGAATACGAGCGCCAAGACGATGAAGGCAACGACTATGTTCTGAACATCCTCTATTGGACGGCTGAAGACGTTCCGCAGGAGATCATTATGGAGCGTATGAAGGAAGCTTGCCGCGTCGTTCACAACGATCGGTCACGCTATTATTACGGCCGGGAAATCGCCAATCCGGAGGAAGTGCTGCATTGGATTGAGTAGCTAGCGCACATAGATGCCCCGCTCGTATTGCACCGGAGGCGAGACCTTGTTCGTCACGGCCTGAATCGCATGCAGACTCCAATAGGGATCGTTCAGCATGCCGCGCCCGACCGCGACAAGATCAGCGTCTTCATTGCCAAGCGTCGCTTCTGCCAACAACGGATCATCGAGCTTGCCCACTGCGATAATCGGCATATCGAGCGCTTGCTTGTACGCTCTGGCAAAGGGCACCTGGTAGCCGGGATAATTGCCCGGCTTCCGCTTCCCCGGAGGCGCTTCGCCGCCGGAGGACACATGGAAGACGTCCACGCCGGCTTCCTTGTACCGCTTCGCAATTGCGATCGAATGCTCCAGGTCGTAGCCGCCATCCATATATTCAACAGCCGAAATTCGCATAAGAAGCGGCATATGCTCCGGCATTGCGCTGCGAGCGGCTTTAATCACTTCGCAACCGAACAAAGCCAGATCTTGCCCGTACGCATCCTCCCGTTTGTTCAAGCTCGGAGAATGGAACTGATGAAGGAGATAGCCATGCGCGCCATGCAATTCTATCGTATCAAAGCCCGCAGTCACAGCTCGGCGAACCGCATCTCTGAACTTGGATACCATGACATGCACCTCGTCCGTGGACAACGCTCTAGGCGTCTTCCATGCCTCACCCTTTGGAGAGGACGGAACGGGGATGGCCGAGGCGCTTACCGGGTCTGCGGCGTCTTCCGCTTTGCGCCCGGCATGCCCGATCTGAATGCCGATCTTGGAGCCGTAGCGACGCACTTCGGAGACGATGCGCTCATAAGCAGGAATATGCTCGTCGGACCACAGGCCGAGATCGCGGTTCGAGATGCGTCCATCCGGCTCCACATCCGTCATTTCCATAATAATAAGCCCCGTTCCTCCCACGGCTCGGGACACATAATGCACATAATGCCAGTCGTTCGGCGCTCCGTCATGCGCTTCGACCGAATATTGGCACATGGGAGCCATGACGATTCGATTTTTGAGCTCCAGATCTTTGATTGAGAATGGAGTATCTATCTTGGACATGTGAATCCACCTCGCCTACAGAATTTATGAACCTTATTCTATGCGCTCTGCCTTCAAAAAACAAATAACATAGCGTGAAGCCGCTGGCGGCATTACTATCCCAGTGAACTGTTGGCTATGATCCTGATCCGAGTTCGTCTAACTGAGCTTCGAACCAGAAAAACGCTGAAGGTCCGCGCCAAGCGCGCTGGCTTTCAGCCTTTTTTTGTCGTTTCGCCGCTTGCTCACGTTGTAAGATTGCATTATACTTTTCCAAATAGCATCAAATTCGACAGAGGCAGGAGTGATATCCCAATGAGTACAGCTAATCGCGGTATTAACGTAGGTCCTCCCCGCTTCAAGATTGCCGTTCATTCGCTCGTCTGGCTGGCCAAGAGCGGAGGACTATTGTCCAGCGCCATGATTGCCAGTCAAGTTCAATCTCACGCCACCTTTATGAGAAGAGTGCTTCAAGTATTATCCGTTGCGGGCATCGTCGAGTCTCGCGGCGGCCGGGAAGGCGGCTATCAATTGAAGAAGTGCCCGAATGAAATTACTCTCGGCGAGGTGTATTGCGCTGTCCGTACATCACCATCGGATTCTGAATGCGGGGCGGAAGCAGGCTCCGAATGCGGCACGATTGGCGGACTTCTTGATGTGGAGCTTGAGAAGATTTTGGAAGAAACCGAACGAAAGACCATCGAGCATCTTCGCCAATATACCATTGCGGATGTTGTTGAGCGAATCGACCTGCTGCTACCATGAAATTTACACTTTCTTTTTTATAGTGATTGCGCTATACTGTGCTTATGTTGATTGCACTTCTTTTTTGGGAGAAATTGTGCTTCATACAAGCACATTAAATGGCAATCAATTTAAACCAAAATAGATACAAGGATAAGGAGTGTTTATTCATGTCAAACGTATTATTCGTCAAATCCAATGATAGACCCGCTGATCAAGCGGTGAGCGTGAAGATGTACGACGCCTTCCTGAGCGCATACAAAGAGGCTAATCCGTCCGATACCATCACGGAGCTTGACCTGTAAGAGAACCTGCCTTATTACGGAAATACCGCTATTACAGGCTTGTACAAGCTGGCGCAAGGCTTCCCGTTGACTCCTGAAGAGCAAAGCGCGGCGGATACTGTGAATCGCTATCTCGATCAATTTCTGGCAGCCGACAAGGTCGTCATTGCATTCCCGCTTTGGAACTTCACTGCTCCCGCTCCGCTTATTACGTATGTATCTTACCTGGCGCAAGCCGGCAAGACGTTCAAATATACTGCAACCGGCCCTGTAGGCCTTGTCGGCGACAAGAAGGTCGCCTTGCTCAGCGCGCGCGGCGGCGTCTATTCCTCCGAGCCGATGTCCTTCGTGGAATCCGCCATTCGTCCGGTCAAAGCCCTATTCGGACTGCTCGGCGCTCAAACGCAAGAAGTCATTATCGAAGGGCATAATCAATTCCAGGACCGCACCGCGGACATCATCGCGGACGGCTTGAAGGAAACGGCGACCTTGGCAGCAAGCTTCTAAGAAGTTTAATCTAAGCCGAAAAATGCATGATATAGAGAAACGCCGGGACCGATTATGGTTTTGGCGTTTTTTTCGCATGGAATTGTTGGAAATTATTTACATGACAGATTATGAATAATAGGATATAAATGTTATGCAAATACACTGCAATATTATAAGAAGGAGCTTAATTATTATGCGAAGTCGTGTTACATTTTTTATTTTTGGATTCATATGTTCATCTATGCTAGGCGCTTCTGTTATATTTGCCGCTGATTCTGCCGAGATCAAAGTTTATTTCACCAAGCTCACGTATATGTTTAACGGCGTGGAGAAGTTGCCCGAGCAAGCGGGAGAAGGCTTTATCTATAACGACACCACGTATGTGCCCTTGCGATTTGTAGCAGAATCTTTGGGACAAGAGGTGAAGTGGGACGGCAATACGGAGACGATATGGTTAAGCCGTAAAGCAGAAGATTTGACCATGTCCGATTTGAGCATTACAGATATCACAACACACAACACGATTCAACTCGGTATGACGAGAGATGAAGCGGAAGAGATACTGGGGGAATCTTCCGATCTTGTTCTTGGGAAACTATACAATTACAACGGTCTATGGATCTTTTACCGTGACAATGTCATTGCCGGAATGATGGTGAATGCAGGCTCCAATGAGACGAATCGGTATAGAACCAGCAAAAATATTGGTCTAGGCAATAACATGGAAGATGCGCTAAGCCAATATGGAAATGGATTTATCGATCAGAGGAGCAGCTCGGTTACCTATTATTATGAATTGACTGAAGGTGTGCTCAACAAAGAGGTTGAAATGGTCTTTTCACCTGAACGTTCCAACACCTATACAATATCTATTGGATTCTTTGAGAATGATGCTAGAAATATTAGCAGCATCTTGATTGGTGATTATTATTTTGCCACTACAGTATCTTAACCGACATACATCGAATAGGCTCGGCTGTCTCTATTTAGTAGAGATTGCCGAGCTCATTCTGATTACCTGTGATATTTCCGTTGCCATTATGTCCTCTTAGCTCCAAGCCTCGATATCTTCCTCGTCGACCTCTTCCTCGGGTTCGGCCGCCGTCTCTGCCGCAGCTGCCGATTGTCCCAAGCCGGTAGAGAATTCGAGGTTTGCCGCCTTGCTTGCTTCCACATCCGATTCGCCGCCAGCCGATAATTCGCCCCGCTCCGCCGGAATGCAGGTTTGCAGATTGCGCACGCCGCTTGCCGCGATTTCCTTCTCCACGAGATAACGAATGGAATCCATCAGATTGGACTGCGCATTCAGCCACTCCATGACGAGCGGATCTTCGCCTTTCTTCGTTTTCAAGCTGATATTCTCTCCGGGGAGCTTCGTCTTCTTCAAATCGCTTCCCACCTCCCAGATTGCGTCTTAGAGCCGCTCCCGTTATTAGGCGAATTCGCCGGTTGTCTGCCGCACCCCTATAGCCTATATTCCCTATGCAGGCTGCATCGTCTTCGATTTGAGCGCGTCATAGATCTTGCCCCGGACAAAAGCGTCAAGACCCAGCGCGTTCAACTTCACCGCATAGTCATCCGGAATGTACAGCAGCTGAATTTCACGCTCGTCGCAAATCGTTTTCAATAGGGGATATAAAACCGAGCGCATGAGGATGCTTCCTCCTCCATAGACGCAGATCAGATCGATTTCATTGCGCGCCTTCGTGAGCTGCTTCTTCACATGCTGGGTAATCTGCTTCACCTGGCTCTCCATTGGTCTGCGCAGCGTCTTCAGGGCTCTCGCATGATACTTATGCTTCCCGTTCTTGATCACATCGCTGAAAAATTGCCTTGGACTGTCGGGGAGATGGATGAGCCGGTTAAACTCCTGCAACGCCTCCTCGATCGCATAGCCCGCCCCATGATGGCTGCCGTGCACGAATTGCCTGAGGAATCGATTGCCCTCGGTGATCGGATATTCCGTTGAGCCGTCGCCGATGTCCACATGAAGAATACGCTTGTCCTTGAAATAGCTGCCGTTGAATTTCTTCTCCAGCCTGTACGTTTCCGCGAAATCTCCGAACAGCTCGCCATCCCGCCAATTGCCCGCCGCATCCTTCTGCAGCGTGAAGATGACCGGCGTCGCCTCCGGCACGGTCTTCACGAACGGGAACACAATCTTCACCGCCACTCGCTGAATGCCGAGATGCACGGTAATATGATGCTCCCCGGAGGTGAAGCGCTTCTCGAATTTGGCGGCGGTCTCATCGGTATGCTGCGTCACCGGCAGTGCCGTCGCCATATCGGCTTCCACGCTGATGGAGGATGGAATCTTCTTCTCTTCCTCGTACGCCTTCTGCACGGCCACCGCCGCAATCTGGGCGAGCGTGTTAATAATCGGCAGATCCATATCGCTCTTCGCGTCGATGCCAATCTGGATATTATCGATAATCTCTCCGCTCTCCAGAGCGAATTTCCCGATATAGTACATGCCCGGCCTTGCGGCGGGCGAATCCACCGTTACAACCAGTTGATCCTGCAATTGCTTCACGAAGCTCTCCGGCGCTTGCTCCTCGCTCCACGGCAGCTCGTCCACCGCGCAATTGACATTCGGCTGGCCAATCCATCTTCCGTCAATCATCAGATCATGCTCGCTGTTCCCATTGTCATTGCCTACATAGAAATGATACTTCATCATTCATTTCCTCCTATCGTTGATTTTGGCGAATCAAGAGACTGGCAGCGGCCGCAACAACATCCTGTAACCCATAGTCATACTTTGCCACACGGAGCGCGACTTCGCATCGAGCCAGAGTCATGCAGGACGATTAAGTTTCTCTCATCTTTCCTTGTCGGATCGAATCGGCTCCGCCGCGCGCATTAGCCGGAACAGGGGATAAGTCAGGGCATAATTAGGATCATTTTGAACATGCATGTCGAATGGCCGGAAGAAAGGTACAGAGTCTTTTCTCCTATTCGCCTTAACGGAATAAAGCCTTGCCCGAAACAGAAAAGACCGGCCCGCGACATCGCGAGCCGATCTGCTTCATCAATACCGCGGCTAATTCGCCGTAATGCTGTCGACTAGCAGCACAGCATACGTCGAGCTGTTATGAACGAGCTTGATGGAGCTGACATTCGACAGATTGGCTTGAAAATCCGCCAGCGGGATTACGATGTCCGCATAGGCGGTCGACACGTTGCCGTATTGACTGAGCGGGCCGGCCGTATGGTCCGAGCCGTCGTTCAGGACGATATCCCAGTGCTGTTCGCTGTCGGAATCCCACCAATCCCTCAGACGCAGAACCAGATTCGTTGATCCTGCCAAGCTGCCGTTGATGTTCTCCCGGAAGTATTGACCGGCCGAGCCCGAGTTGAGAATGATATTGCCGGCGGCGTCTGAGCCGTAATACGCATTGTCCATCGTCCAGTCGATCGATTCGTTCAGATCGTTCGTCTTGCCGCTGAACGCTGACGGATCGCCGAACGTATCGATTTGCAGTTCCACGAGCTGCGGGACGGCCTGCGCTTCACCGGAATTGCCGCTGCTGCCTCCCGCGTTGTAGGCCTGCACGACGTAGTAATACGTCTGGCCGTTCGAAACGCCATAATCCACGACTGCGGTACCGCTAGCTTGATTCGCGATCAAGACGTAGCCCGTCCCCGAAATATCGGATCGATAGACGCTGTATCCCGCAGCTCCGGCGACGGCGTTCCACGACAATGCCACCTGGTTATTACCCGGAACGGCGGTCAGCCCACCCGGAGCAGCCGGCGCGCTCGCCGCGAGCGGC
Source organism: Paenibacillus sp. HB172176 (assembly GCF_011947265.1). GTDB lineage: Bacteria > Bacillota > Bacilli > Paenibacillales > Paenibacillaceae > Pristimantibacillus. Next base: position 9,579 of record NZ_JAATHD010000017.1, on the reverse strand, counting down.
ACGGCCGAAGCCTCGTTGGAGTTGCCGCTGCTTCCGATATTGTTATTCGCCTTGACCACGTAATAATAAGCAACCCCGTTCGTCAACCCGCTGTCCTGATAGCCGGTCCCGGCGATCGCGTCCGCAACAAGCTGATAACCCGTACCGCTGACCTCCGAGCGAAGCACCGTATAGTCCTCGGCGCCGGCGGACGGCGTCCAGCTCAATTGAACGGCGCCGTCGCCCGCTGCTGCGGACAGATTGGCGGGCGCGGCGGGCGCGGACGGCTCGCCGCTGATGACGACGGCTTCATGCAGGACGTTGTAGCCGCGGTCGGCATCCCATAGCCCAGCATTCGCGAGCCGGATCGAATAAGCCGGGTTGCCGCGCAGACTTTCGTAGTAATCGGGCAGCCACAGCGCGAGCTTGTAGACGCCCGGCAGCATCGCGGACGGAAGCTGCACGTTCCGGACCGGAATCGAGACCGGGCCGCTCTTCCATAATCGGATGTCGATGCCGCTCAATTCCACCTCGTATCGCGCGTTGTCGTTCTCGAATACGAGGAACAGCGGCCTGGGCTTGATCGGCCCGGCATAGCCGTCATTGTCCAGCTCGGCGGAGAAGGCGATTGTCCCGCCCGGACTGCCCGACGTATCGAAGGAGGCCGAATCGAGCGTCAAGCGATAGCCCATCTTGCGCTTCAAGCGCGTGAATGCCGTCTCGGCAGGATCATGGCCGGAGGCAGCGAGATTCGCGTTCTTCCAGATGTCCAGATTGACCTCGGCGTAATCTTCGTTGATCTCCGTCCAGTGCAGCAGGCTCATCTCTGTCTGCACGTTGCTGCCGGCGCTGTCGTTGGAGCCCGACGAATTGCAGGTTTCGCCGCCGACCATCTTGTTCGCCCCCGTTGAGGTCGCGAGATCGTACATCCATTGCTTCTTCTCCTCCACGTAATACCAGCCCATCCACGAGTTGTTGTCGTAGGTGCCCATATCCGCGGAGTCGGACAGAAAGCAGTCATTGTGGAAGCCGATGCGGTCCTTCTCTTCCTGCGTGAGCGCCGTCGTCCCGGAAGGCGTTGGCAGCTCCATCAGCTCCTTGATGAAGATCGGATAACGGATGACCACCGGTATCGTCACGGGCGTCGTCGCCAAAATTTGCTTGACGACGCGGAACCGGGTGTCGGCTTGCTGACGGTTGAACGGGTCGCAGAAGCTGCAGCTGTGCCACTCGCCCCACGGCCCGAGATACCCCGCTTCCAAGTGGTTCACCACATCCGCGTTCACGCTGATCACCGCGTTCAGCTCCGCGATATGCGACAGAATCCGGCTCTCCGGAACGTTGGGCGTGCCGGACCATTCGTAGGCGGGACGAAGCACGATTTTCAATCCGGCCTCCCGGATGGCGGCCAGACCCGAAGCGAGATTGTCCAGCAGCGCTTGCGGCAATTGATCGACATCCTTGAATTTGTCCAGATGAATGTAGCTGTGGATCAACGTGTTGCCGCTCTGCTTCGCGCGGGCGAATGTTCGGTCGAGCATATCCGGGTTGAAGCCCGCGATGCTCGTCGCCGAGCTTGCGTAGTCGTTGACGCTGACATCGTCGATAATCTCGTACCGATTGTGGAAGCCCCGCTCCGGATTGGCGAGCACCGCCGAGTAATCGGCCTGGTACGCGAACGTCGATTGCGCCGACGCGCTCCCCGGTGCGAAGTAGGCAGCCATGAGCGCGGCCATCAGACATAGCGATAAAATCCTTCTCATCTCGTCATCTCCCTATTCGAACCTGATCTCGTCGATCCAGACTGTCCCGCTCTGACCATGCCAGAACGACAGCTGCAGTTGTCCCGGCGATGTACGGTTGACGCCGTTTGCCTCCAGATCGATCTCGATATCCTTGTAGCCGGTCGTCACCGTATCGCCGCTAAGGTCGCCAAGCGTTCCAGAGACGCCGCCAAGTTGCAGCTGAAAGTGGCTCTGTTCGCCGCCGGACGCTCCCTTGACGCGGATGACCAGCTTCGAGTAAGCGGTGATATCCTGCAAAATGTCCGAGCCGAGCCAGCCCGCGTTATTGTACGTCAGCTTCAAGGCGCCGCCGTCCAGGACGCCGGCATTATTGTCGAACCCGTTAGCTCCCGCCCACTTGCCAAGATCATTCGCGCCGGGCCATGCCGGCGTTCCGTCGAAGCTGTCGAGGAGCAGGCCACCGGAGCCCGAACCGCCGCCGGAAGCTTCGGTCGTCGCCTGAACGGCGTTGCTCGCCGCCGACTCGTTGCCGGCTGCGTCGACAGCCGTGACCGTATAGCTGTACGACGTATCGGCCGTCAGCCCCGTATCGGTATACGCGGTCGCCGTCCCGGTCGCAGCGGCAATCGCCCCGTCCCGGTAAATGTTGTAGCCGACAACGCCGACATCATCGGCCGCGGCGCTCCAGCTCAGACTGACGGAGCTCGGCGTCTCGCCGTCGACCGTCAAGCTTCCCGGCGCGCTTGGCGGCGTCGTGTCGCCGCCCTGGCCTCCGCCGTCGTCGTCTTCTTCGATCGCGATCTTGTCGAAGTCCGGCGCCCAGCCGCTCGGATTGGCAAGCTGGATGCTGTTATTGCCCGCATTCAGCTGAATGTCGATTGTGGACACGCCGACCGCATCCCAGCTTCCCGTGCTCGGGAAGCTATGCGTTACGGCCGTTCCGCCATTCACGCTAAGCTCGGCGCTGCGCGCTTCCGCGGTCAGGTAGCCGATCGACAGCGTATAGGTTCCGGCTTCTTCGGCGTAGACGCCATTGAACGTAAGCTCTCCTCCATTGCCGACGTAACCTACCTTCGCTCCGCCCGAGCAATTGCCGCACGAAGCCGTCGCCGCTCCGCGCGCCAGCGTATTGCCGGAAGCTTCCGCTTCATAAGACACGCCGCTCTGCACGGCATCCGTCGCCGCCGTCACGGTATTGCTTGCCGCCGATTCGTTGCCGGCCGCGTCAACCGCCGTCACCGTCAAGGTATAGACCGTAGCGGGAGACAGTCCCGTCAGCGTGTGCTGGGTGGCGGCGGCTGCCGTCGAAGCGGCAAGCATCCCTCCGACGTAGAGGTTGTACCCCGCGACGCCGACATCGTCCGTGGACGCCGACCACGTCAGGCTCACGCTGGAGCTGTCATGCGCCGAAACCGCCAAATTAGTCGGCGCGCTCGGCGGCGTCGTATCGCCAGGCTGCGCATCCGTCGCCGCCGTCAGCGCTGAGCTGAAGGCGGAACGGTTGCCCGCCGCGTCGACCGCCCTTACTCGATAGAGATAGCTCGTCGACGCGGTCAATCCGGTATCCGTGAAGGCCGCGGTCGCCGTCGTTCCGGCGGACGCGCCGTCGCGGTACACCTCGTATCCCGTAACGCCGACATCGTCCGTAGACGGCGACCACGTCAGACTCACGCTGTCGCTGTCATACGCCGAGACAGCCAGATTCGTCGGCGCGCTCGGCGGCGTGGAATCGGGCGCGCCGGCTCCAATCGCGACGCTGCCCAGGTTCAGCCAGCCGTCCGCGTTCTGATCCGCGTTGGCAAAGCGGAATTTCTTGGCCGGCAGGAACGGCTGCCATTCTTCGATATTGTCGCGTACGGAAGCCTCGGTCACGTTCTCCAGCGAATTCACGACTCGCATGACGAGCGAGTACGTGCCGCCCGCAACGCCGCTCGTGCCGACGCTCGCCTCGTAATACTGCGGATCGGCGAGATCCAGATACGTCTGCCCGCTATTCCAATCCGGGAACGTTCGGACTTCGGAAGGCAGCACCTTCGTGATGTCCCACGTCGTATCCCACTCCTTCACGATATCGCCTTGCGCGTTCTTGAGTCCGAGCTTGACCGGCCACTGGTAGTAGAACGGCGCCACGCCGAGATTCTCGATGCTGACGCCGACCTTCAGCGGGACGCCGGCCGCGATGTCGTTGTAATACGCATCCGTCACATGATATTCGTAGCCCATCAGGCGAATGGCTTCCGACACGCCCGGATCCGATGCGGAGTAACCCGAAATTCCTTGCTGATTAATCATCCAGGAAATATGGGTCAACTCGATCGAGTCTTTCAGGTTCGATACCTGTCCGCCGCCGGTCGGCCAATTCGAGAACATCGAGCCTTGAATCTCCGGCCTCGCCTCGCCTCCGATGACCTCGTCCATCCACCGGTTCTCCGCCCCGTTATCCAGCGCTAGCTGCAGGAAGGCGTCGGACCAGCCGCCCATCGAGACCGGAAGCGTCATGCTCTTCGGCTCGGTCGAACCCGATCGGAACTCCTTGTACGGCCAGGAATCGTCCGCGTACCCGATGTTCGCCTCCACAGAATGGCCGCCGCCCAGTCCGGGATAGCGGATGACGAGCTTCGTCTCGTCGAACGCGTCGTCATAGGCGTCGATGATGGCGTTGACGGAGGCGTCGGTCGGGAACAGATCCGGATAACCGTCCGCAAGATCGCGGTCGAACGGCCATGTATGCCATTCCCCCCACAATCCGATCAGGCCCATATGGATGTAGCCGATCCGCGGATCTCCGTCGTATTTGTCGCCGAACGCCTCGATGAAGCCTTCCAGCGCCGCGATCAGATCAGGATCGTCGTAGTCCGGGCTCGTCGTCCCCCAGAACGTGTTGGACCGCATGGTCACGTCTCCGTTCAGACAAGCCGGTATGCCGTTCCCCGGATGGCTGCCCGTTCCGCCCGGATATTCCATATAGAGGCGAATTGCCGCGTGATTGCCCCGCGACGCAATCTCGTCCAAAGCCTGTTCGATCATCGACCAATCGTAATAGCCGCAATTATTGGCGTCCGTCATGACCTCATTCAGCGCAAAATAACTCCATTCCATGCTGTGCGGATATCCGCCCGCATAATCCGTCTTCGAGAAAAAGAACGGCAGAAAGCCCTTCAGCGGATTATCGAGCGGTCCCGGCGCGTAGGCGAGCGGGTGATCCTGCAAGGAAGGATCGGCGATGCCGGAGCCGGCCGGCGGCGAAGGCGGACCTGCCGGTGTCGCCGCCGCGTAAGAACCAAAAACGCTCATCAGGAGCAATAAGGCAAGCAGCGAAGCGAAGGCCGCTTTTCGATTCATTTTAAAAACGTTCATGTACTATCGATCTCCTCTCATTTCTCAATCCTTTCATGCGAGTCGTCACCAAGATGTCGGTCGTACATCCTCCTTTCGAAAGTCCGGCCTGACAATGGATTGAACCGGGCATCACCTCCTCTCGGATTGACAAAAAAACGGCGCATTTAGCAGGAGTGCGCCGTTGTCTGAACATGTTCGATATGCGATTAGCCGAAATCGATTACCCTGATTCGTAAACGCTTTCATAATCAAGTTGATGTTCCTTTACATGTTCATTCTACCCCTCTCCCGTAAATGGTTTAAATGCCTGATATTTAAGATGACATGCTCATTCGTTAAGATGCGGGTTGAAGATAACGCGCTCCAAGGTATTATGGAGCAGCACCTCCGCCCAACCCAAAAAGCGGCTGCACCGCCCTTCAACAGGACCATGCAGCCGCTCGTTCATGATAATCAATTGTATGATATAAGCCTTGCCCGCCGCGCCCTTGCCGTTACTTCACAATAAGCACCGGACAATGCGAATGCTTCACGACATTGTGGCTGACGCTGCCAATGAGAATCTCGGACACAAGTCCCGCTCCGCGACTGCCCATGACGATGAGGTCCGCTTGCTGCTCCTCTGCCGCCCGGCAAATGATCTGCGCAGGATCGCCCGTACCGCTAAGAATCTCGAATCGACATCCGGCCGCAGTCAGCTTGCCCGACGCCTCCGATATAATTTTTGCTGCCTCGCGCTCCAGCACGTCGCTCACATTCACATTAATAGCCGGTTCGACCAAGTACACATGCTGATTGACATGAATCACGCTCAGCTTCACTTGAGGCAGCGCTTTGGACAAGCCAATCGCCGTATCCAGCGCCTTGTCCGCCTGCTTCGATCCATCTGTCGGTATTAAAATATGATTATACATAAGTCCCCGCCTCCATTGTCTATCGCTTGGTTCATGCTCATCTACTCCCAAATTACCCAAAACAAACGCAGCGTAAACAAGCAAGTTGAAAATCCGAAATAATAAAACAAAGCCGCGATGGCCCGACCTGTACCAAGCTCAACCCATCAAGCCTTTGAAAAAAAACCGAACCAGCATTTCTTCCGTTATCTGAGGCGGCGATGAACCGCTCACAGGTTGCAAAACAGCTTCCGCTTCTGCTCCATCTGCCGTCGTTTCCGCAGCATCGTCCTTTACCGTCCCTCCCATCAATCGGCTCCATTCCCGCTGATACATGCCGAAGTAGAATAGCAGCTGGGGTTGCTCCAGATCGTCAGAAATCACACCCTCCCGCTTGCCGCGTTCCATAAGCTCCAGCAAGAACGGCATAAGCATGCTGCTCTGATAGACCTCCACCTTCCCTTGCAGAGCTGACGGGCTCGCCGATTGTCGCAGACATGCTTGAACGAATCGAATGATCGCGGCCTCTTCCTTCATCAGCGCCGCAACTAGTCGCGCGAAATTCTTCTCCTCCAGCATAAACTCCCTGTATTGTGCCAACTTATCGTCCAGAACGCTCTTTATCGCCGCGAAAAGGAGCTCATCCTTGCTGCCGAAATAATTATAAATACTCACCTGCGAAACCCCGGCGGCGCTGGCGATTTCTCTGATCGGCTTTATGCCGAAGCTGCCGGCCTTCAGCTCTCCAAGCGCAATCTTCAAAATCGCGACTTTCTTTCCTTCCGTTCTCCGATCGAATCCGTTCATTCGCTCACCTCCTCCCCATTATAATGTTTTTTTGAAATATCACATAATATAAATTCAAAACTATTGTCTTCTTTTTCTGAATCTGCCATACTCAAGTTATGAACTATACAATTATAAGATTTCAAAACTAAGGAGGTTGACCATGAAAACCATATACAACAAAAATACGAATCATTATCTTCCCCGCGTAACGTTGCTGCTGCTCGAAACAATTATACTGGCAGCGGCATGCTGGATATTGCTGTTCCAGGGTTCGCAAACGCTCAACGATTGGTTTCATTGGAGCTTGGGCGATGGTCGGAATGAACGTAATATACTGTTGTTCGCCTTGATCGCCATCGTCTATCTTCGCATGTGCGTGACGATCTTCTATCTTTTGAAGCGAGTCATTCCATGGGAAGAAGCCTTCACCGTGCCGCTGGCTTTCTCTCTGTATTATGTCGGCTTTGCCTTGTTCGCCATGAACGCCTCGGAAGTCGTGGACGGATGGGATCTCCCGGTTGTATTACTCTTCATCGCCGGCTCCTTCATCAACACCTGCTCGGAATGGCTTCGCGACCAGTGGAAGAAGCGGCCCGAGAACAAAGGCAAATTATATACGAAAGGCTTGTTCCGCTATTCCGCCCACATTAACTATTTCGGCGACTTGCTGTGGGTGCTCGCATTGGCTCTTGTCACCCGAAATCCATGGGCGCTTATCGTTCCTTTGCTGCTATTTTGCCTTTTCGCCTTCTACAACATCCCGATGCTCGACCGGCATCTGGAGAGCAAGTACGGGGAAGATTTCCGCCGGTATATCGCCGAGACGAAGAAATTCATTCCTTTTCTTTATTAAACGACTGTGATGCGACGAGTTGGAAGCCATCTGGGCAAAGCGAAAAAGGCACCACGATGGCGCCTCTTTCGCATAATGATCCAATTTTCATCCAGTCCTATCGAACACTTCGGCATGTGTACCGCATTTACCAGCTTTCCACGTCATCGTCATTCTCCACGAATTGCTGCAGAGCCGACAGCTTCTCTGTCCAATAGCTCTCAAAGAAGTCCAGCCACTTCTGCAGCTCGATCAGAGGTTCGGGTTGCAGCTTATACCTGGTCTCCCGTCCCACCTTCTTGCTGCTGACAAGACCGGCATCCGTCAGCACATGCAGATGCTTGTTCACCGCAGTGCGGCTGAGCGGGAACTTCTCGGTCAAGGCCGCAATCGGCATCTCCCTCACGGCCAGCATCTGAAGAAGCGAGCGCCGCGTAGGATCGGCAATCGCGTGGAATACATCCGTGCCCGTCTTAACCTTCGACGGCTGCACGTAGGCTCTTCTGGACAAGGTTCTCCCATCCGCCGCTCATATGGCCGCGGATAATCGAGTGCGGTTGATTAAATTCGGTAACCTTATCCGCATCCCAGCCGGAATGAACAAGCGTGAATTCAGTTTTGCCGTCCACTTCCTTGAGCTCGAAGGTCAGATGCCAGTCCTTACCCCAATCGAAGCCAACAAGCCTCATCGGCTCCAGCTCGGTAATCTTGCAATGCGAATCGCCGTAATCGCCCGCATGCAGGACGAATTCTCCTCCCAGTACGGGCTCGAAGGTGTTCTTCATCCACCAGCTCGCGATTCCTTCTGAAGTAGCGACCGCCTTCCACACCTTCTCGATCGGCGCGTTCAATCGTATCGTTTGACGAATTTCCGGTAATGTATCTTGTCCCTGCGATGGCATAGTTTCTACCTCCAACATTAATTTATAACACCATTAGGTGTTACTTTTTATTATAACACCAAAAGGTGTTATGTCAAATGATATTTATGATTTGCATAACGACCCAAAAGCTGTTATGTCAATTGGTAATTGTCATTGGCATACGGCCTGCAGCTACTAGTATATCCAATACCGTTGATAATCCATGTAATCATGGGCATTCTATCTGCATACCGACATATACAATAGAGGATAGAATTATCAACGGAAGGAGCTTACAACATGGAAAGCAAGCATTCTGGAAAACCTTCGACAGGAACAAGCAAGCTGCTTAGAGATGGCGAAGGCAAAGACACGCTTGGTTTGGAAGGCGTGGATCATGAAGGTTTGGTAACCGAAAGAGATATCGATATGGCGTTTGGTTTATTTACCGAGGAGGATATGAAAAGTGAAGCGCCGGGAGCGCATAGCTAAATCGGTCAAGCAGCCCCCCGGCAGAGTTGTGAGCGCTACAGCTCTGCAAACATTCAATAACTGCCGCGCAGCGGCTCGAAGCCCAAGCTTCGGTTGATTCGCAGAATCGAAGCGTTCGTGGAATCGTTGTCGGTCTTCAAGTAGGAGGCACCATCCTATTCCAATTAGAGGAAAGAGCTTATTTCCTTTAAAATAAGTACAACCAAGTTCAAACAATCACGTCGTACTTATCCAGCATCTCTTGCTTGAGCTTGCGGCATTTCCGCTCGATGCATGCGGCTAATTCCTCTTTGCCATCCACCAGCGCTTCGACATATTGTTCATAGAGGCGGCTGATTCGCGTATCCATCAGCCAGATCTCCTCCACCTGCCTTCTTGAATGCACCTTCAAATTCTCCCGTTCTTGCACCATAAGCAAATGAATCACGCCTTTCTTGTCCGTTATCGTTAGCTTCAGGATAAGGGGGAAATGTGTTGAACATATGTCGAATGCACAAAATGTAAAAATCCTTCACATAAAGGGACACAGCATCAAATAGGAGTCTAATCTATATCTGGACAGTAAAAAGTTTTACATCATTAAGAAGCAAGGAAATCGGCGTCCTGCTGGGCCGCTTTCTGCTTGGAACGAATAATTTGAGTTAGCG
>NZ_JAATHD010000016.1 GCF_011947265.1 Paenibacillus sp. HB172176 | reverse complement strand
TCCGGCGTAGGAACCGTAAGGATATCACAGATTCGCTTGATTGGGTTGTTTTACCATGTGTCCATTTTTTGACGAGAACTTTTCACTGTCCAGAATACTAATAGCAATGTATTAAATTGACCTTGAATGGCTTCATGCTTTAAAGATTCTTATTTTTGCTGAACTCAGTGTCGATTAAGCATATGTCGTACAATCATCTATAAATAAAAGGACACTCAATTCCGAGTGTCCTTTTATTACTTATAACTATGATGTACCAATTCCTCCGTCCCAATATCTGTAAGTAATCCAATGACCTTATCCGGAATGGAATAACGCTGGTTCAAATACCGAAGCGCGGCCGCGAGCTCGCCGTCTGCGCCTCCGTACTGCTCCAGCAAAAATTTGGCCATCATCGGATCGCATTTGCTGACGCGAACCGGATATTGCAGCTTCTTCTCGTACACCCACATGCGCGCTACCTCCTAAATGTATGCAAGCAGCGGGGATTTCGGGAAGCTCTGCTTGCGAATTGGATGGTTGTCGGGACAATCGACACAAGGCATAGACGCCCTATACCTGCCAAGGCCACGGCGTGTCGTTCCATTGCCAAGGCGAGCCGGACATGCTGTGCCCGAAGTTCATGAGCGGTCCGTAGCTCGCTTCGTATTGCTGGGCGATCCGCGCTCGCAGCGCGGCGTACTGATTGAACTGCTGCAGCGCGTTTGCGTCGTTCGGATGGGTGTCGAGGAACAAATTCAATTCAACGAGCACGAAATCGACGGCCTGCAAATCATGCAGAAGCTTGTAATAGGCGTCGTCCATCTGCTTAGCCATGCTGCTCACCTGCCTTCAGCCGCTCTCCGGTCGGGATGTAATTACTGTACAGCGCGGGCCAAAGCGTTCCATACTTCAGTGCTTCATGCGGTGAAAACTGCGGCAAATTCGGCGGCTGGAACGGCATGAACAGCTGCGGGGGAACATCATAGCTTTTCACCCGTATGGGCGGGCAGGGGTCGAACTGGCTGACATAGGGCTCGTAATAGCGGTAGCCAGCTTGATTCTCGCTCATCCTATGTCCTCCTCTCTAAGTTGATCTCGAACCAATGTATGTGGGAGGGGTTGGACAATATTCCTAGCATGTGGGGGGGCGGTGAAGAGGGGCTTAGGAAGCTTCCCCTGCCGTTGCTCTCACTACATAAGTGAGAACAACGACTGGGGATATAAGCGGCTTTCGAAGTGAATTTAATCAGGTCTGCCGATGTTTCCTTTGCTTTGCTTCTATTCTGCATGCACTTGTTTCTACAATTCGCGTTCGATGTTCAACATTTTCCAATCTTCGTACAACGTCTGCCATTCGATGGACGCTCCAAGCGCTTCCGCCAGCTTGCGAGCAGGCACATATGCGGTTGATTCGACAAGCGTCACTTCTGTCGGCCAGAGCTCTTCTACACCGTTAATGATTACTTTATCGCTGCCGATCTGCATCAATATTGTCGTGTCCGTCGCTTCGTCGTATACCTCGATCGACCTTGTCTCTGGGTCATACTCAATCGTCGCTCCGAACGCATCCGTCAGATCGCGAAGCGGCACGATAGTGATACCCTCTGGCGTGACGATCGGCGGATTGTAGTAGTCGTCGCTATATGCCGAATAGGTCTGTTTTGTAATGTGCATTTTGTTTTTCAGAAGGTCGTAGATGAAAGAATCTTCCTCGAACAGCTTCAACATTTGATAACCTTGTCTATTCTCCAGCTCTTCGATGCCAATAGCATCTTCCGGAACGATCGGCGCTTCAGCTTCAACCTCGCCGTTCACATTCCATTGTTCTTTGGAAAACTTCAGCGTGAAGCCTTTCATTGGAGAAGACGGATTTTCGTAAGAATCCATGAATTCAAAGTAATCTTCAGCTTGATCGCCAGCTTGAGCTGTCTCAGCCTCTTCAATGGGGGCCATGGAGAAGTTCAGCTCAAATTGCTCCTTGCGGATATTCAGTTTCCCATCCACGTACAGGTCAGACGTCACATTTACCGCTTCCTTCAGCGCATCTTTCTCTGCAGCGAATTCGGAATCGTCCTCAGCCATATCCAGTTCCGTTCTTAATTCCGTCAACATATCTGTAATCGCCGTTGCAGCTTCTTCGACCATTTCTTCGTTAGTCGGCGCGTCAAGCTCGCCGGTCTGGAAAGGATTGACTTCACCGATGGCTTCCCAGAGTTCTTCATTAGCTCCCAGCACTTCAATAATGCCCGTTAAAGCTTCTTCCAAGCCGTCCTGATCGGTCAGCAAAGCGTCCACGTACTTCCCGAGCCATTCCCACATCTCCAAACCGTTCATCTCGGCATGGACATGTATCATCGAGGTATTAACCCCATTTACCGGCTCGAATACAGGGCTTGCGGTCAGTCTGTCCGGATTCGGAAGATTATCAATGGCGTAACCGCCCACAATATCCATGATATTCATCCCAAGCTCCGCCATCGATTCCTCACTCACATTCCCAGCTTCCGTCACATCGATGCCGTATCTTGAAGCGAGCGCATCGCCGCTCAGATCGATCATGAACGGCTGTTTGGCGCCTTCCAGCTCCATTTCCATCATTGTGTCTGATAGGCGAAGCGCAAAGTCGAGACCCTTATTGTCGCCAAACAGCAGATTTCCGTTCAAAGAAAGATGCGAGCTGTCCTGAATTTTCACATCCCTAAGCTCCAATTTAATCTTGGACAGCAATTCAATCACAGGATTCATCTCATCAGTCTCATAAAACGCCATTGCATCTTCGTCCAGATTCAACTGAAATTCGATTGTTTGCTTGCTCTCGCTGGAAGTAACCTTCAGCGAGTTCATCAGCACCTGGTTCAAATTCAAGCCGCCCACAGCCTGGCAGCCCGCTACGATTACGAGCGTGAACGAAAGTAATAATAAGAACAATTTGCTTGCTTTCCAACGTCTAACCATTCACCAAATCTCTCCCTTTATATGTATGAGTCTATGGAACTATCAAACTATACATATTGTACTAGAGAGAGAGTCGATTTGTAAATCTTTGGAGCTCTTGCCAGACGTTCGAATCTTGAAAAGCTTGGATATGGCATGACGATAGCAACAAAAGGGCTGAAATCAAAATATTGTGTGTATATAGAGTAGGTTCATATTTTGTACACTTAAAGGTAAGAAAAACGAATAGAGGGGGAACGATTCTTGAAAAGCAGACCGAAAATATTCGCCCGCTTCTTCCTTTCCTATCTCATCATTCTGTGCATTCCGATCGCCATCGGATCGTTTGCCTATCAGAAGACGGTGAACATTCTGGAGGAGGAGGTGCAGAATACGAGCCTGATGGTGCTTGAGCACAGCAAGTCTTCGCTGGACGGTCAGCTCGATATGGTCGTCAGTCTGCTCAACCGCCTCTCTGTCAACCCGAAGGTGCTTCACTTTATGGACGCCTCCCTTCCTTTAACAGACGATGATTATTACGAATTGAATTTGTTAATGAACGATTTGCAGTATTATCTCCTCAATAACAGCGTAGCGCTCGATTTCAATATCTATTTCCACAATTCGGATACGACGATAACGAGCGAGGCGATCTATCACGGAGCCGCCGAATATGAGATTTTCCACAAATACGGCGACTATTCTTACGAGCAATTCATCGATGCGCTCATGTCGGGTGAACGCCGCTTCATGCCGCCTCAGCCGACGAAGGTCATGAAGGAATCGGTCGATACGATCGCGTATGTCAGCCCGCTGTCGACCAGCATGTACGCGAAGCCGTACGGCGCTATCGCCATCTTCCTCGAAACGGAGCATATCAGCAGCTTGCTCGATTCTTTGTCGGATCACTTCCAGGGAGACGCCTATATCTTCGACGATCGCGGTCAGATGATGGCATCAACGAGCGAGGCGGGAGCTTTTGACGTTGAACGGGTTCAGAACGAAGAGGGCTTCAAGGGCCAGGTTCAGGCAATGATCGACGGGCGGGATGTGCTGATCTCCTATGTCAAATCCAGTTATTCCAACTGGAGCTTCGTGGCGGTCACGCCGAAGGAAGTGCTGTTCGCGAAGGCGTATTATATCAAAAAAATGACGGCAATAATCACATCCGTTATTCTCGCGCTTGGCGCCCTGGCGGCATGTCTGCTTGCCTACAGGCAGAGCCGGCCGATTCGGGAGCTGATGCAAGCCATTCGCGAGCATTATGAAGAGGATGGCATCAAGAATGTATTCGCGGAGATGAAGCAAACATTCCTGGAGTTGAATTCCAGGAACAAGAAGCTGGAGGACATCGTGGAGGAGCAAACGCCGCTCTTCTACAGGGTATTTCTGGAGAAGCTGATCGCGGGGAGCTTCAAGAGTGAGCAAGAAATTACGGCGTTCGCCGAGCATGCCGGCATTCGGCTGGAGGGTGAGCGCTATATCTGGATCGTGATCGAAATGGAGGAGTATGAGGGGGGAATATCGGACAAGCTCCTGAAAAAGCTGAATTTCGGAAAATTCGTTCTGAAAAATATGCTGGATGATTTGCTAAGCGGCGAACATGTCTCGATGGATGTGTCCGAAAGATCGCTTGCGTATTTGTATTCCTCTTTCCACGAGCATGGGAGCGCGGCCGAGGATGAACTGCGAACTGTCATGGAGCAGCTTGTGCAATTGGCCGTGAATAAATTCCAATTAACCGTCAAAATCGCGCTTGGACGTCCGCATGTGCAGCTTATGGATTCCTGGAGCTCCTTTCAAGAAACGCGAACCGCTTTGGACCACACACCGGTCAATAAAATTGTGTTAGCCTCCGAATTGGATTTCTCTTCGGAAATTTTCTATCCGGTTGAGCTAGAGGTTCAGTTAATCAACGCATGCAGATCAGGCGACGGCTCAAGTCTGGAACGATTGTTCGGCTTAATCTATACGGAAAATTTCGAGAGGCGGCTGCTGTCTTCCGACTATCGGGATTTGCTTCTGTATGAGATGAAAGCGACGCTCATGAAATTGGACCCGGCTGCGAGTTTTGATCAGGAAGAGAAAGAACGAGCGGGATTTTCAAGCATCAAGGGCTCCTTTCTGGAGCTGTGCCGGGCAAACGAGCGGCGGAAGCAAGCGCAGACCTCCGATCTCGCCAATCAAATGCTGGATTATGTGCAGTCTCATTATTCGGACCAGAGCTTATCTCTGAATTCGCTGAGTGAACGATACGCCATATCGGAGAGCTATATTTCTCATCTGTTCAAGGAAAGGGCGGGAGATAATTTCTCGACGATTGTCGAGCGAATACGCATGAGCAAGGCTTGCGAATATATGATTGACTCGCAGAAATCGATTCAGGAAATCGCGACTCTGGTCGGTTATAACAGCGACAAAACATTCAGACGGGCGTTCAAACGGGTGATGGGCGTCCAGCCGACCGCTTACCGCGACGCGAACGTGAGATAGCCGCGAAGGCGAGGACGCTATATTCCAACAAGGGAACAATTTTTGCATACTTCAAAAGAGGTGTGTCCGAACGGATATTGGTCGTATTCACGGACTGCCGCTGCCGGGTACATTGGAGTCAGCCCAGAACAAGGAGGTCGATCCATGACTCACGCGACAGCAAGAGAACGGTGGAGGCATCTGAAGAAAACGAAAGTGCTTTCGATCATGATGATTCCGGCGCTCGTCTATTTTATTCTGTTTCATTACGTTCCGCTTTACGGCATCCTCATCGCGTTCAAGGATTTCAAGATGATGGCGGGATACAGTTTTTTCGAAAGCATCATGCGGGCCGACTGGATCGGATTCGAGCATTTCAAGGATTTCATCTACGGGGCCAACTTCTGGAAGCTGCTCCGAAATACGCTATTGCTCAGTCTGTATGGCATGATCTTCGGCTTCCCGCTTCCGATCCTGTTCGCTCTGCTGCTTAATGAAGTCAGGCGGCTGAGATACAAGAAGCTGGTGCAGACGGTCAGCTATCTGCCGCATTTCATCTCGGTCGTAGCGGTTGTCGGCATGATGAAGCTGCTGTTATCGCCGGAGAACGGACTGATCAACCAAATTTTGCATGCCTGGTTCGGTCTCGACTTCCATTATTACTTCGGCGATGCCGCCTGGTTTCGGACGCTCTATGTCGGATCGGGCATCTGGCAGGGACTGGGATGGGGAGCGGTGATCTATATTGCCGCCTTGTCGAAGGTGGATTCGGACATGTATGAATCTTCCGTGCTGGACGGAGCGAGCCGGATTCGCCAGATGTGGCATATTTCCTTGCCGGCGATAAGGCCGACGATTATGATTCTGCTCATTCTGGAGGTGGGCAACTTCATGAGCCTGGGCACGGAGAAGATTATCCTGATGTATAGTCCGGCAACGTACGAGACGGCGGATGTAATCTCCACCTATGTGTACCGCAGAGGCTTGGTCGATATGCAATTCAGCTTCGCGACCGCCGTGGGCTTATTCAACTCCTTGATTAATCTGGTCCTGCTGGTAACCGTGAATGCGCTTTCGAGAAAAATGACGGACGAAAGTCTGTGGTAAGGAGGAGCTATGGTCAACGACAACTCGTTATCGTCCAGGATGCTTGATATTGTTGTTCACGCCGCAATGCTGCTTGTGCTGCTGGCATGCCTGATTCCGCTGCTCAACATTCTGGCGTATTCCTTCAGCACGCCGCACGCGATTTCGAAGAGCGGGATTACGTTGATTCCGAAGGAATTTTCGCTAGAAGGCTATAAGGCGATTTTCAAGGATTCGCTTATTCCGAGATCCTTCCTGAATTCGATTCTGATTACGGGAGGAGGCACGCTGATTAACATCGCTTTGACGATTCTGACGGCTTATCCGTTGTCGAAAAGCAAGCTGCCCTTTCGGAAATATTATTTGTTCCTCATCGTCGCCACGATGTTTTTCGGCGGCGGATTAATACCGGGCTTCATCCTCGTGAATGCTCTCGGCTTGTACAACAGCTATCTGGCCCTTATTCTGCCTACGGCGCTCAGCGTTTGGAATTTGCTCATTATGATGAGCTTCTTTCGCAGCTTCCCGCAGGAGCTTGAAGAGTCTGCGAAGCTTGACGGAGCCGGAGAGCTGTCCATTCTGTTCCGCATCGTCATTCCGTTGTCGATGGCTCCGATCATGACCATTGCGTTGTTTTACGCGGTTGGACACTGGAACTCCTATTTTCAGGCGCTTATTTACTTAAGAGATACCGACAAATTTCCGCTGCAGCTCATTTTGCGGGAAATTGTGCTGGACCAGCAGATGGCGGCGGATCTTGCGGCCAGGTCGGGCACCGACCAGAGGCCGGTATCGTCGGAGGGCGTCAAATATTCGACGCTGATTATCTCGATTGTTCCAATGCTGCTCGTCTACCCCTACATTCAGAACTATTTTGTCAAAGGCGTTATGATCGGATCGTTGAAGGGATAACGCACGGAATGTCGTGTTATCGATAGAAGCATGTCCATTAGATAAGGGAGGTTTCAAGATGGCGAAAAGAAGAATAACGGCATTATTCATGATCATGGCGTTAACGGCAGGGCTGCTTGCGGGCTGCAGCGGCAATTCAGGCAATAACGGAAACGGCGCCGGGGCGACAAAAGAAGCGAATGAAGGCAATGGGCAAGCGACAGGCGGCGACAAGACGGATACGGTCAAAATCTACGCGGGAACCGAGGTGTGGAAATCGACCTTTCCGATTCCAAGTCTGGTGCATAAGGAGATCGAGAACAAATTCAATATCGAGTTCGATCCGATCTACACCTGGGTCAACGCCGATACGGAGACGAAGCTTAGCGTCATGTTCGCAAGCGGCGATTATCCCGAAGCGCTCTTGCATGTCAACAATCCCGAATTTGTCAAAAACCTGGGCAGACAGGGCTACTTGCTTCCGGTCAACGACATGCTTGATCAGATTCCGAACTATCGGGATTTGTGGACGGACGAGGAATGGGACATTGTGATGAAGAAAGCCGGCAACGAGGACGGCAATCTCTACTATCTGCCCATCAAAAATTACAGAACACATTCGAATGCCTGGATCTACCGCGAGGATGTGTTCGAGAAGCTGGGCATTGCGTTTCCCCAGACGCTGGACGAACTTTACGAAGTACTGAAAACGCTCAAGAAGGAGTTCCCGGATTCCGTGCCGATGACGAATCGCGGAGGCATCGGCGGCCTGGTATGGGGCATTGATCAGGCGAATCGCACGAGCTACGGCATATTCGCCGATCCGGATCTGAATAATGAAATCGTGTTTGGACCCGCGACGGACAAATACCGGGAATCGATGAAATTTCTTCATAAGCTGTACAAGGAAAATCTGATCGAGAAGGAATTCGCCACGATTACGTACGATCAATGGCTTCAGCGGCATTATTCGGATAAGACCTATATCGAATGGAGCTACGGCTCTCGCGCCGCCGATTTCAATATGGAGAGCAAGGATATCGCGGGCGTGAACTGGAATTGGTCGGGAACGATTATCGGCGCGGACGGCAAGCCCGGTCTCGCAGTGCGGGAGGATCCCTTCTATTCTTACGGTCCGGTATTCACGAACAGAATCAAGCAGGAAAACCTCGATCGTCTGCTGGAGTATGTCAATTGGTCCGTCACGCCGGAAGGAACCCGATTGCATGAATGGGGCGTCGAAGGCGAGACGTATGAAATGAAGGACGGAAAACCCGCGTTTCTGGCCAGTATCGAGAATGATCCCGACAAGCGCGACAAATTGCTGGAATACGGGATGGAGTATTTCTTGAACAGAGATCTGGATATGGTGGAATCCTCGCCGCAAACCTTGATTGATCTTCAGGTTTCCGAAGCCTTCGCGAATTGGGAGAACGAGAAGAAGCCGTTCTTCAATTGGACGGAGGAGCTTGGTCAGGAGAAGGCCAAGCTGCAGACGAATATCGACGATGTGAAGGAGCAATATTCGGTGCAATTCGTGATGGGGCAGCTCGATCCGGAGAAGGACGGCGATTGGCAGAAATATATTCAAGCGCTTAAGAAGGCGGGATTGGACCGCTTTGTGGAAATCCACAAGCTTGCGGCAGCGAATTAATTTTCGCTGTCGGTGAAAACGGGAGGAACCGCGGGGCGAATGCCTTGCCGGTTCCTCCATACGGAAGGGGAATGTCCGCATGTTATTGTCGATTAATCATTGGAGCTTTCCGAGAGCGATGGCGATGAACGAGGTGTTCCGGCATTGCGCTCTGGCCGGCTACGACGCCCTCGAGCTAACGCTGAACAAAGAGGATCGGGTCGGATTCACGATGGCGTCCACGGAAGCGGAGATGCGGGAGATCGCTTCCCTGGCCGAGCAAAGCGGCATTGGTCTGAAAAGTTTGTCTACCGGCCTTATGTGGGATAATTCCCTGTCATCGCCCGATCAGGCCGTCAGAGAACGCGGCCGCGATGTTGTAAAAAAACAATTGGAGATCGCTTCCGTCCTTGGTCTGGATACCGTATTGACGGTTCCTGCCTATTGCACGGAGGAAGTGGCGTACGACCAATGTTATGAACGAAGCCAGGAGGAGCTTGCCAAGCTGGCTCCGCTTGCCGAGCAGGCAGGCGTGCGCATCGGCATTGAGAATGTATGGAACAAATTTCTGTTGTCGCCGATGGAGATGGCGAGGTATGTCGACGAGCTCGGCTCCGACTATGTGAAGGTCTATTTCGATATCGGCAATGTGATGCTGTTCGGACATCCGGAGCAATGGATACGAATATTGGGCAGTCGCATCGCGAAGGTGCATGCGAAGGATTTCAGAAGGGCGGCCGGCCATTATCACGGCTTCGTGCCCCTGCTGTCGGGAGATGTCCGCTGGAAGGAAGTGATGCGGGCGCTGGGTGAAATCGGATATGAAGACACGTTGACGGCGGAAATTTCGGCATATGGGGAAGACCCGCTGCAGGCCGTCTACGATACGGCGCGTCAATTGGACGCGATCATCAACGAAGGTCCGGGAGAAAAGAGGAGATGAGACCATGGTGAAGGTGGCGTTTGTCGGAGCCGGAGGCATAGCGAAGACGCATTTCAATGCTTTGAAGGAACTGGAGCATGTCAAGCTGACGGCGGTATGCGATGTTGTGAAG
The DNA here is from genome assembly GCF_011947265.1 of Paenibacillus sp. HB172176. Lineage (GTDB taxonomy): Bacteria > Bacillota > Bacilli > Paenibacillales > Paenibacillaceae > Pristimantibacillus. The sequence continues at coordinate 145,776 of NZ_JAATHD010000016.1, read as the reverse complement.
AGCAATGCCGAGAAGGCGGCGGGCGCATACGGGATGCGGGCCTACGATAATCTCGACGAGATGCTGGGTCGGGAGCGTATTGACGCCTTGTTCGTCTGCGTGCCGCCGTTTGCGCACAATGATATCGAAGAAAAGGCTGCGGCAAGAGGCATTCATCTTCTTGTAGAGAAGCCGCTTGGACTGGATATGGGGCGGGTGTCGGAGAAGGCGGACGCAATCGGGCGCGCCGGCATTGTTGCGGCAGCCGGCTATTGCCTGAGATATCACGACGTCGCGGCGCAAGCAAGAAGCTATCTGGAAGGCAAAGAAATCGGCATGGTGCGGGCGCATCATTTGTGCGGCTTTGTAGAGACGCCCTGGTGGCGCGAGCTGGAGCGATCGGGAGGACAACTGGTGGAGATGGCCACCCATACGGTCGATATGGTGCGTTATTTGGCGGGGGATGTCAAATCGGTCTACGGACTGATGAATTACGGGCTGCTTGAGGATCGGCCGGGAGCCACGATTCCATCAACGGTCTGCGCGGGTCTGGAATTTGTCTCCGGCGCCGTCGGACATGTGGATACGGCTTGCATTCAGCCGGATTGGCGAAGCGGCATCGAGGTGCTGGGCAAGGACTTCCGTCTTGCTCTGTCGGGCAAGACGCTGACCTTCACGGAGCGCGGGCGAACGACTACGATTGAAGGTCAAACCGGCAATGTGTTCCTCGAGCAGGATCGGGCGTTCATCGAAGCCGTCTTGCATGGAGATCCCGGAAGGCTGAAATCCGATTATCTGGACGCGCTTCATACGCTGGAGATTTCGCTGGCGGCCTATGAATCGGCCAGAATCGGGCAGAGAGTGATGCTGAAAGGCAAGCTTCCGGCATGATGAAGGTTGCCGTAGTCGGCACGGGCGCGATGGGTCGCATTCATGCGGCTGCCTGGAGCTCCATGCCCGATGTTCAATTGGTTGCTTTATTAGGGCGCAATGCGGATCAAACTCGCCGCGCAGCCGCCGAATATGGAGCCGCAGCCATGGAGAATTGGCAAGCCTTGCTTCAGGATGAAGAGGTAGCGGTTGTCGATCTCTGCATTCCGACGCCTCTTCACAAGACGTTCACGCTCGAAGCGGCGGCGCACGGGAAGCATGTCATCTGCGAGAAGCCGATTGCGTTGGAGGAGAAGGATGCGATTGATATGATCGAGGGCTGCAGGAAAGCAGGCGTTCAGCTTTACATTGCCCATGTGCTGCGTTTTTTTCCGGCGTATGCCCAGGCCAGGCGGCAAATTCGGGGTGGAGCGCTAGGAACGATGCGTTGCTTCCTGGCGTCAAGGCATGGGACGAATCCCGGGCGAGACGGTCAATGGTACGCGGATCCGGCGCAAAGCGGCGGCGTTCTGCTCGATTTGATGATTCACGATCTTGATTTTCTGCGATGGACCTTCGGCGAGGTTGAAAGCGTGTTCGCTGTCGGCAGCGGGGGAGAGAGCGAGCTCTGCCGACACGCCGTGCTCGCTGCCCGGATGAAGTCGGGCATGATTGCGCGTCTGGAGGCTTCATGGAACTATCCTCGCTTCGAGAGCTCCTTCGAAGCGCTGGGAACGGCGGGAAGTTATGCGGAATCGTCGAGCTCTCCTCCTTTGTCAATTCGAGGCTTGTCCGTGGAAAAAAATGGCGGCGGAGCTGTTTCCGTTCCTTCCATGCTGCTCGAGAAGGATCCGTATTACCGGCAGCTCCGGCATTTTCGCGACTGCATACTGCTCGGGGAACGCCCTGTTATCACTGCGCAGGATGCGCTGGAGGCGTTGAAGCTGGCCCGATTGGGGATGCGTTCGATGGAGATCGGGAGTCTGATAACGATGCATGCGGTCCGGGAAGAGGAAGGAGAGAGCTAGTTGGTCAGAATCGGAATGATCGGTTTTTCGCATCCGCATGCCGAAGAATATGCAGCCAGCATTATGCGCCTAGCCGAGCCGGCTGCCCTATGGGCGGATGGGGAGGGCGAGCATTCGCTTAAAGCGGGGGTCAAGCAAGCATTCAGGAGCTGTCGGTCGCTGTCCTCCTTTCTCGCTGTCCAGATGGACGCGGTTGTGGTCGCTGCCGCGATCAGGCCAGGCGGCGAGCAAGCGGAGGCGCTTGGCAAGCTTCGTATGCCGGTGCTGGCCGAAAGTCCCATCGCGGCGGGGATTCGGACAATCGAGAGTCTGCGTCCGCATGCGGCTTATCCGCTTCGCTACGCCCCGTCTCTGCGGGAAGCGCGGCGTCGATTGCATTCCGGCGTCAGCGGACGCCCGACGTTGTTGAAGCTTTCGGCCGGACTAGGGACATTTCGCGGTGCGAGCAGAGACGCGGAGGAGGTTATTCTCGACCTGATCTCTTATTTGCTGGACGAGAGGCTGACCCTGCTTCATCGGGAGCTTGGTCGCGGCGGCGAGCGGGTAGGGGAGGGCATATTGCTGCTCAAATCGGATTCGGGAACCGCGGTCTGCGCGGATTTCAGAGAGAAGCGCGGCGCGAGAAGCTTGTTGCAAGAGGATTGGAGAATCGACTTGGCGGCGGAGGACGAGATGCTTCATCTCGATTTGTTCGCCCAGCACAGCTCGGCATTCGAGGAGGAGACGGGCAGCATCCGGAAGGAATATTGGGGAGATTCCCCGTTCGACGGAGTTGTGCGCGAATTCATAGACGCCTTTTGCGGCGCGGATGGAGGAGAATGAGGATGGAGGAAGTTCGACGTTTGAAGCGAAACGAGTGGGGGCAGGCGATATCGTTGTCCGACCGCCTATTTCGCGGCGAGGGCCAGAGCTCGATGAAGACGGCTTTCCCCTATTCGTTCTCGAAGGCGCTCTCTCAATCGTTCGGCGCCTTCGAGGACGGAAGGCTGGTCAGCTTTATGGGGCTTGTGCCTGCCGTCATTAGAGTCGGAGAGGCGAGGCTGGACGCCTTCCTGCTTGGTCAAGTAGGGACGGAGGAAGCAGCAAGGGGAAAAGGCTTTGCCAGCCGCGTCATGGATGCGGTGCTTGAGCATATCGATCGCTCGGGGGCGTCGCTGATGCTCGTGTCCGGAGCGCGCTCGCTTTATGAACGGGCGGCCTGCCTGTCTTATGGGCATATGCGCAAGGCGGAGCTTGACTCCAATTGGGCAAAGGCAGCTTTGGGGGGCGCGAAGGGTACGCTGCTCATTCGGCCTCTATCCGCTCACGACTGGTTCGGCATGAACCGACTGGCAGCCGGGCGCTTCGTCGGCTTTGACTACAGCTTGAGGGATCTTGCCGAATTAATCGAAGCGGAAGCGCGGGCGAGCTGCATGAGGCATGTTCATCGGGTTCTCGTTGCGGAGCGGGAAGGCATGCTTAAGGGATTTCTAATCTATACCTTGCCGCAGGGCGGAGGGTCCGCAAGACAGCCCGAAGCTATCGAATGGGCCGGCGACGCCGGGGTTGTCTCCGAGCTGCTTGCCAGCGCGATCGAGAGGCATTCCCTTCCGAAGCTGCTGGTGTCTCTGCCCGGACACGAGACGGATTTGATCGAGCGGCTGGGAGGCGAGAGCATGACGCATGGCGAGTATCCGGGGACGATTCATATCGTGGACCCGCAGCGTCTGCTTGCGCAGCTTGAGCCTTATTGGACCAGGCGGGGCTGTTCATTGCCCGGCGAGGAGCAGATGCGCACGGAGAAAGGAGAGGCGCGGGGAGTCAGGCTGCTCGCGGAAGGGGAGACGATGGAATGGACCGCCCGGCAATGGATCGATTACTTGTTCTGTCCGTCCCGCGAAGCCGGAGGACGCCGGGAAATTCCCGGCTGGCAGCCCGCAGCGGCGCTGCCGATCCCACTGCCCAGCCCTCACGGACTGCTCTATGTGTGATAGAAAGCTTGGAGGGAGAGTGCGAGAAGATGAAGCTGGGATTAAGCTCGTATAGTCTGGTCAGGGAAATGAAGGAAGGAAGAATGTCCATTCTGGATGTTGTGCAATGGGCCGCGGACGAGGGCTGCGAGCATATTGAAATCGTGCCCGCCGGATTCGATATTCATGAAAGCGGAATGCCGGAGAAAATCAGGGATAAAGCAAGCTCCGCGGGACTGAGCATATCCAATTACGCGGTGAATGCGAATTTCGACCCATTCGATTCGGAAGCCTTCGAAGAAGAAATCGCGCGAATGAAGCGGCAAGTCGATATTGCGCGCCGCTTGGGCAGCGCTCATATGCGCCATGATGTCGCCTGGCGCAGAGATGCCGATATGCGGACGCTCGCCGGGGAAGTCGAGGGATTGGCGGAAGCATGCAGACGCATCGCGGATTACGCGGCGGAATTCGGGATCGCGACTTCCATGGAGAACCACGGGTTTTATTTGCAAGGATCGGATCGCATCCAATATTTAATAGGCAAGGTAGGAAGAGAACGCTTCGGGTTGACGATGGATATCGGCAACTTTCTGTGCGGGGACGAGGACCCGGTCATTGCGGTCAAGCGGAATGTTCATTTGGCGACGATGATTCATCTGAAGGATTTCTACGTTCGTCCCGCGAATGCCGATCCGGGCGAAGGTTTTTTTCAATCGGCGGGCGGACGATATTTGAGAGGAGCGATTTTCGGACATGGCGATATTGATGTTCGGGAAGTGCTGCGCTGCTTGAAGGCGAAGGATTATACCGGTTATGTTTCGCTGGAATTTGAAGGCATGGAAGATAGCATAAGAGGCTCGCGCATTGGCTTGGCGAATGCCAGAGCCTTCCTGCAAGAAGGATAGAGATGGGAGGGACACGCACAATGATGAAGGGGAAGAGAGAAGCGGCGCGATCCTTCGAGCTGCGATACTTCAGCAGCGACGCGTCGGCAGACGGGGAGACAGATTTCAAGGGGCCGACGGCTGTTTTCAATACCGAAGAGCGCCTGCGCTATTTGCGGCAATACGCCGATTATGCGCGAACGTTCTTCGCCAATCCTGCGTGGGATCGCAAGGCGGTGTCGGATGATGAGGTGGAGCGGGCATGGACAGGCATCAAGAAGCAGCCGTCACCCTCATTCAGACAATCGATAGAGCTGGAGAACTGGCTATGGACAGGACAGAATGAAGGGAAACGAGAGAAGAGGGCGGCCGCGCTTCGGGCATGGGGAGCCATCCCCGGAACCCGTATCCGGGAGGGAAGACTGCAATGGACGGAGGACGGCGCGTCCGCGAGCTGTTCCTTCGAGGAGCAAAGCTGGCGCTTTCACCTGCAGTGGCGGCTAAGAACCAAGGGACGCGAGGCGAGCCTGCTGTTGAACAACGGGCTGGAGGTCGGCTGCGACGAAGTCGGGCGAGTATTCGCGAAGACGCCGCAAGAAGAGCGAAAGTGCCTCAGCACGGTCAAGGCGGATGAATGGATCGATTTCCGTCTGGAGGTGGATGTGGCCTCTGGAGGCTTCAATCTGATCGCCAATGACAGACAAGTCGTTGATTTCGCCAAGCTGCCGCTTGAAACGGGAAGCGTGAGCAGGCTGACCATCGCCGGGCATCGGGGGATGGAGCTCGACAGCATGCTTGGCACAGGCTTTCATCCCGAAGAGTTGAAGGACGGCTTCCGCGGCGGAGATGTGCCGTTCGTCATTCGAACGTTCCTGGACGAGGATTTCCGGGTTTGCCCGGATTTGAGGGAGTGGACGTCGGCGGGGTACAACGACGCGGAATGGGCATCTGCCGAGCTGCCCTTTCCGCATGGAGGAGAGCGGTTCGCGGGAGAGGATCTGTATCTTCGCAGAACGGTTCGCCCCGGGACGTTCGAGCGCGCGTTCCTGTATGTGGAATGTCTGGATCCGGGCGGGGAAATATGGCTGAACGGGAAAGTCGTCACCGTGCTGCGCAACCGTCATCCGCAGCGGATCGACGTGACGGAATTGCTCCTGGAGGGTGAGGACAATCAGCTCGCGGTACGCGTCTATCCTCATCAATTCGACATTTCGATGAGGCATACCTCCTCCGATCGGCATACGGGCTGGTTCGCGGGACGCATGAGACTCGATCTGACGAATGCGTTCCATATTGAAGATTTGTTTGTCTATACGCGGTCGATTCATGAGGATATGGCCGTTCTGCACGCGGAGGTTATGGTGAAGAACGATCTTCGCGTAAGAAGATCGGGCGAGGCGCTGAACGCGCTGGCGTGGAATGGAACGCTGGAGCTGGAGCTTAGAGAGTGGTTCCCCGAGGAGAGCGATTGTCTTGCCGCGTCCGTCTCGTTCGGAGTGACGGTCGAGATGGGCAGAAGCTTGCGGACGAACAAGACGCTGCGCGTGCCCATGCCCAAGCTGTGGCATCCGGACTCGCCGCGGCTGTACAAGGTGACGGCAGTGCTGAGAGACGCTGCGGGCGGGATGGTGGATGACTGCGTTATGACGACGGGCATTCGCACGGTAAGTCAGGAGGGCGGCGTATTCCGGGTAAACGGCAAGGCGGAGATGATGAACGGCGCGTTGCTATTCGGCTATCGCTATCCGATCGATAAGATCGCCGCATGGGATCGCTGCGGTCCCGGAGAGTGGATCGTCCGCGACCTTCTCATGCTGAAGAAGCTGGGCGGCAACACGGGGCGTATGAGTCATCATAACAGCATGCTTGGCTGCATTAACGATCCGAGATACGCGGAGCTCGGCGATCAGCTCGGCATTATGTTCCAGTGGGCGACCTCCGCCTGGGTGAGGGATGCGAGTCCCTGGCTGCTGGATTTGGAGGGCTTGCCCAAGTATGTGCGGCAGGTTCGCAACCATCCGAGCATCGCGATGTGGCAGCCGAGCAATCATCCTTCGTTCGAAAGCTTCGAAACGGGCATGCCCTGGTTTGAGGAGGTATATGCGGCCATTCATCATGAGGATCCAAGCAGACTGATCAGCCCTACCTCCAATCTGGTGCGGTTGAAGCCGAGAAACGATGATGGGACGCTCGATCATGACGGAAGAAGAGTCCATCCGATTGCGGCGTGGACCGCGCCAGGCCTGACAAGGGGAGGCATGGACAACGCGACCGGATACGGAGCGGAATGGAGCGTGCTGCGAAGCTGGCCGTTTCCGCCGGCATGGGAGGGCGACGACGGCTGGCGGCATGAGAGCTACAAATCGGATTTCCTCGCCAGCGCGGAAAGAGCTTATTTCGATTTCGAAAACGAGGAATCGACGGCCCAGCCGAATTGGAGGCTGCTTCGCGGCAAGCCGGAATATCGCATCAAATCCTATGAGTGGGAGCATGACGCCGGCTCGATCGGCAGGGAGCTGGAATTCGAGGAATGGGAGCTGAGCCAGGCCTGGCAAGCCTTCAGCGCCTACGAGTCGATTCGCAAAAAGCGGTGGCTTGGCTATGACGGCTTCGCCTGGTGCACGCTGCGGGGCGGAGGCAACAATGGCACGTACATGAAGCCGCTGACGGATTATTACGGTCACGGGAAGATGGCATTCCATGCCGTCGCCATGGGCTATCAGAAGCTGCTGGCGGGAAGCCGCGACGTGGATATCGTCTACGGCCCCGGAGATGAGATACGACCGGTCGTCATGAATGTCGGCGACGGCTTCCAAGGTGAATTGCATATTGTCGTGAAGAAGCCGGACGGCGAGGTTGCGGCCCGTCAAATCTATGCCGGATTGCGAATTCCTCCGGGGAAAATCGCGCATGAGCTGAAGTCCTTCCGCCCCGATATTCCGCTAGACGCTTATTATGCGGTGGAATATATTCTGGTCGGCGAAGACGGGGAGTAGAAGCGTGAAGAAGCGGGAATTCATCGGGCATTGCTTGCTTATCAGTCTGGGATCGGCGCTGTTTGCGTTTTCCCTGCAATATTTCGTCATCCCCAATGCGTTCATGGAGGGCGGAGTCACGGGCATTTCTTTGCTGTTGAAATACAGCTTGGACGTACCGCCTTGGCTGACCGTCGCCCTATTCAATATTCCGCTGTTCCTCGCGGCATGGAGACTTACCGGCAGGAACGGAGCGGCCTTTACGCTGGTCGGGGCGGCAGCCTTTTCCCTGTTCCTCTGGCTGGCCGAGGCGGTTCATGTCGAGGGGCTGATCGAGAGTGCGGGCAACGATGATTTGCTGACGGCTCTGTATGCCGGCGTCACCTCCGGCGCAGGACTTGGCATCGTGCTCAGATACGGCGGCTCGACAGGCGGATCGGCGCTGATCGCGCGGCTGACGCAGCATTTGTTCGGATGGAAGCATGGTCACGTCATTCTTGCGATGGATATTGCGGTTATCGGTTTTTCCGTCTTCTATGTGTCCCTGGATAAGCTGCTCTATACGCTGGTCATGGTGTTTATTACGGCCAGGGTGATCGATTTCGTGACGCAGGAAGCCTATTCGGCCAAAGCGATTACGGTATTCACGAGAGTTCCCGGGCTGTTGTCCGAACGGATTACGGAGGAAACGGAAAGAGGCTTCACGCTGTACAAGGCGAAGGGCGGCTTCACGGGCAACGAAATGGATGTTGTTTATTGCGTCGTATCCCGCTCGGAGGTGCATCAATTCAAGCGGATGGTAAAAGCGCTTGATCCGAAGGCGTTCCTCATCGTGCATGATGTTCAAGAGGTGCTAGGCGAGGGGTTTCGGGCGCATTGAATGATTGGAAAGGAACGGGGGGAACAGAACATGAGAACGTACGTCATTGTTGGGGCGGGCGCAAGAGGGAGGCATATGTTCGCCGGACCCTTGTTCGCCGAGTGGGCGGATTTCGCGAGATTGGCGGGCGTATATGATCTTAATCGCCATCGGGCGGAGCTGCTCTCCCGGGAATGCGGCGGGATTCCCGTATTCCCGGATATGGATGAAATGCTGAAAGCGACAAAGCCGGATGTTGTCATCGTGGCCACGATCGACAGTATGCATGATTACTATATTATACGCGCGCTGGAAGCAGGCTGCGACGTGATTTCGGAGAAGCCGTTGACGATAAACGCGGGTAAGCTTCAGGCAATCCTGGAGGCGGAACGGAGAACGGGCAGGCAGGTAACGGTGACGTTCAACGCCCGCTTCATGCCGTATATGGCGGGAATCAAGAAGCTGTTGAAGGAAGGAGTCGTCGGTCGGGTGCTCGGCGTTAATTTGGAATGGCATTTGGACCGCGTGCACGGTGCCGACTATTTCCGGCGCTGGCATCGTCATATGGACAATAGCGGAGGCTTGCTCGTTCACAAGTCGACGCATCACTTCGATCTGGTGAATTGGTGGCTGGATGCAGAGCCGGTCGAGGTGTCGGCAATGGGCGAGCTTGGCTTCTACGGTCCCAAGCGGGAGGAGCGCGGAGAACGTTGCCAGGGCTGTTCCTATCGGAATCGCTGCGAGTTTTATTTCGACATTGCGAAGGATGCGTTCAACGCCTCCTATTACAGGGATGCGGAAGCGGAGGACGGTTATTACAGAGATCAATGCGTCTTCAGCGACGACACGTCGATCTACGATACGATGTCGCTTGGCGTCCAATATGATTCGAAGGCGATTCTGACCTATTCCTTGACGGCTTATAGTCCGTATGAGGGCTGGAAGCTGGTCATCCACGGCGTTGACGGGAGATTGGAAGCGGAGCAATTCTATAGCGGCGGTCGGACCGGCGAGCCTTACAGTGAAATTGCGATTTATCACCGTGACGGAGAAATAGCATTGCATCGCATACCTGTAAGTGGAGGAAGTCACTCCGGCGGCGACGAGCGTCTAAGGAGCATGCTGTTCGGAGAAGCGATTCCCGATCCTCTTGGCCAGCAAGCAGGGACGAGGGCCGGCGCTTTGTCCATGCTGATCGGAGCGGCGGCGAATATCTCGATTGCGGAGCGTCGTCCGGTGACAATCGGCGAGCTTATGGGAGGAGGGCAGTCGATTGAACGTTAAAGAGCTGGAGAAAGCCAGGCTGCATCTCTATGATGTGCGCCGCCAATTGAGCAGCTTCGTTTACCGTCGTTCCCGAGAGGCATTCCGGCGCGGCGACCGAATGCGCGACGAGTTGAAGAATCCCGAGGAATTAAAGCGAAGACAGCTCTATATTAAAGAAAGATTTATGCAAGCCATAGGAGGATTGCCGGAGGCGATTTCGGACTTGAAGCCGGTCATTTCAAGCAGCATCGACCATGAGAGCTTTCGCATCGAGAATATAAGCTTCGAATCCCGCCCGAATGTGAAAGTGACCTGTAACCTCTATGTTCCATTGAAGGCGAAGAAGCCTTGTCCGGCCGTTCTGTTTCTGTGCGGTCATCATGATGCGGCAAAGACAACGGAGGAGTATCAGAGAGTATGCCAGATACTGGCGCAATCCGGTCTGGCGGTGCTCGCCATGGACCCTCCCGGACAGGGAGAGAGATTGCAATATCCGTCGCGTCTTACAGGGCGTTCGTTAATCGGGGCGGGAGTGCGCGAGCATGATTATGCGGGGAGCCAGTGCTTGCCGATTGGAGACAGTCTGGCCAGATACTTCCTCCACGATGCCATGCGCGCGATCGACTATCTCGAGCAGCGTTCCGAGGTGGACTCGAGTCGGATCGGAGTTACCGGCAATTCGGGCGGCGGCACGCAAACCGCTATGCTGATGATGGCTGATAATAGAATTGCCGCTGCGGCTCCTTGTACCTTCATTATGAGCCGCGAATCCTTCTTATATGCGGGAATTCCGCAGGATGCCGAGCAAATATGGCCCGGATTCACGCTGGACGGACTGGATCATGAGGATATTCTGATCAGCATGGTCCCAAGACCCGTTCTTGTATTGGCCGCCGCTTACGATTTCTTCCCGATTGAGGGAACGCGCTCCGCCGTGGAACGAACTCGCCGTTTCTGGGAGATGTCGGGCGAATTAGACGGGTTGGAGCTGTTCGTGGACGCGGTTACGCATAAATATTCGGAGCGGATGGCGCATAAGGCGGCCGGCTTTTTCGCTCATCATTTTCTCGGGAAGAAGGGGCTAATTGATTGGCCGGTGCGTCTGCATAAGCCGGAGAGCTTGCATTGCTGTCCCGGCGGCCAAGCGCTGTTGGAGGCCTCGGAGAATGAAACGGCCATGACTCTTCATAAGGAAATCAGGCAGAGGGCGTCCGAAATTTTGCAGGCGGGGGACGAGCAAAGGCAGGAGGATCGCAAAACCGCGGCAATCGAATGGTTGAGGCATGCGGTATGCGGAGGAAGACTTCCCTGCGAGCTTCATCCGAGATTGGATATGACAAGAGGAAATGTCTGCGAAATGGAAGTGTACAGCGCCATGTGGCGGTCGCAGCGCAATCTGTTCAACCATGCCTTTCTGATACGGGCTGCGAAGCTTGCCGAAGAAAGGCTGCCAATCACGATTGCGGTGTGGGAGGAAGGAACGAATCGCTTGCAGGAGCATTGGCATTGGATACGCGAGACCTGCGCAGCGGGACGATGCGTCATGGTTCTGGATGTATCCGGATCGGGGAAATTGGCGCCGTATGCCTTTGGCGAGGGAGATCCGCTGGATTTTTACGAGGCGATTCATAAGCTGTCCACGGATTTGTTTTGGCTCGGAGACAGCTTGGCGGCGCTGCGAACCTACGATGTATGGAGAGCTTTCGAGGCGATTAAGCAGCTTCCGTTTGTGAATCCGGATGCCGTAAGCCTCTACGCCAATGGTCGGGAAGGCATGTACGCTTATTTGGCGTCGGCGTTGACCGACCGCGTTCAGTCTATGCGATGGGAGAAGCCGTTGCATAGCACGAGCGAATGGGTGATGTCGGAGCATTATGATGCCCGGAATATAATGGGCATTATTTTGCCGGGGCATTTGCGCTATTTCGATTTGCCGGAGCTTCGGAATTGGGGCTGCGTACCCGTCGAGCTCTGAAGACGTTGTGTAGCAATGTTCGTTCGCGAGAAGAAAGGAGAGTGGGAGCATGAACGTACATGTTTTTGAGCATCCTGTTGCGCTGGGAGAGTTTGCGGCGAAGCTGGCAAGCGAGGTGATTCGTCGTTATGTAGAGGAGCAAGGAAAATGCCGACTGGCGCTGTCGACGGGCCAATCGCAATTCGAGTTCTTCGATGCTTTTGCGAAGCAGGCCATTGATTGGTCGAAGGTCGAGGTGTTCCATCTTGACGAGTATGTGGGATTGCCCTTGGAGCATCCGGCGAGCTTCCGCCGCTATCTCAAGGAGAGGCTTCTGGATCAAGTCTCGGCAGGGAAGCAGTATTTGGTGAATGGAGAAGGGGATATAGCGGCTCATGTCGCGGAGCTGAACAGGGAAATCGCCAGAGCGCCGATTGATCTGGCTTTGATTGGCATCGGCGAGAACGCTCATATTGCCTTCAATGATCCTCCGGCCGACTTCGAAACCCAAGCTCCGTACATGGTTGTCGATCTTGATGAGGCTTGCAAGCAGCAGCAGGTCAGAGAAGGCTGGTTCCCGTTGCTTGACGATGTGCCGAAGCAGGCGATCACGATGTCTGTACGGCAACTGATGAGCAGTCGAACGATAATATCCTGTGTGCCGCACAGCGTGAAGGCGGAGGCGATCCATCTGACGATGACAGAAGCAGTGTCGAATCTCGTTCCTGCGACTATTTTGAAGACGCATGGAGATTGGACGTTATGCCTCGATGCCGCTTCGGCTTCAAGGTTGGAGCTGACAGGGGCAGCCAGCGATGACATTGATGTAGAGTCATAGAGACGAAATGATCATACGCATGTGTTCTTATGGGAGAAGTGAAAAATAGCTGGTTTCTTGAAATTATCGGAGCTATGAAGACGCTGGTTGAAGAGGTGAAAAACTGATTCGGGAGGGCGGTAGCGACACAAACTATGCGTACTACGCTCTCCATAAGTTTCGAAAATGGCCTGGTGAATTTATGGCCCTTTCGCGTGAGAAGAGGGCTTTTGTCTTAGAAGGAAAACGAAGGTGAATCACAAACCGCATAAAATCAACAAAAATCGGAGCCCTATCGCTAGGGCTCCTTTTCATGGGAGAGGAGAAACCGGATGAAGAGCTTATGGGGAAACGTAAGTCTTCTCCGCGGTTGTCTACGGCATCTTTCGACGCCGATGAATTTAGGATGTCCGCTTTCGTGGAGATTATACATACGCCTGAACTTTTTTTGATGATGAAGAAAAGAGGGATCTGCTTAATGAAAAGCAAACGAGTCGTTCATCTTCCTTCAAAGCAGCATTATATGGTACGATAGGCGGGACTGAGTTGGAAAGGGGAAAAAGCGGTGAGAGTGATTGCAGGCGTAGCAAAGGGACGCATGCTGAAGGCTGTGCCGGGAAATCAGACGAGGCCGACGACGGATAAAGTAAAGGAAGCGATTTTCAGCATGATCGGTCCTTATTTCGACGGAGGCGCAGCGCTTGATTTGTTCGCCGGAACGGGCGGTCTGGGTCTTGAAGCCTGGAGCAGAGGGGCGGAAAAGGTCGTCTTCGTAGACAGAGAGCAGGCCAGCATAGCGGTCATTCGAGCGAATGTACAGGCTGCGGGAGCGGAGGAGGCTTCAGAAATCTATCGCAATGATGCGGAACGCGCGCTCAAGGCGCTGGCAAAGCGCGGCATCCGATTTTCGTACGTGTTCCTTGATCCTCCGTATCGGTTGAAGACGATGGATGCGGTTATGGCCGAATTGTCCAGACAAGATATGCTGGAGGACGGAGCCGCGATTGTCGTCGAGCATGACGCGAAGCATGAGTACGGCGAGCTTGACGGGCCTTTTACTTTAATGAGATCAGCCAAGTATGGCGATATCGCCGTTTCGATATATCATTTTGAATTAGAGGAACGTCCGAATAGGGGAGAGACCGATGCTTGACAGGAATGAAGAGGACAAAAATGAGAACGAAGGCGTGAATGAAACGCATCAGCCGGCTTTGGTGTTCAAGAAAGAGAGGATCGCGGTGTATCCGGGCAGCTTCGATCCGGTCACTTATGGGCATTTGGATATTATTCAACGTTCCGCGAAGCAGTTCGACCGATTGGTCGTTGCGGTGCTTAACAATACGAGCAAGAACCCGATGTTCACGGTCGACGAGCGCAAGGAACTGCTGAGAGAAGTGACGCAGGATATCGAAAATGTGGAAATCGACAGCTTTCGCGATTTGCTGGTGCGGTACATGCGTTCGAAGCAGGCGGATGTGATCATCCGCGGCATCCGTTCAGTGACGGACTTCGAATACGAGCTGACGCTGGCGTCTACGAATCATTTGCTTGATCAGGATATTGATACGATGTTTATGATGACTAACCCGAAATTTTCGTACTTAAGCTCGAGTATCGTGAAGGAGATCGCGATGTTTGACGGCGATGTGAGCGTGCTGGTTCCGCCAGAGGTGGAGCATGCGTTGAAGGCGAAATACGCGGAGAAGCACGGCAGAAATTAACGGCGGCCGCTCCGCAGTGCAGCGCCTAAGGCAAGTAGAGCGGCAGGCGCGGCTAGAATGGCCGCTGCACTGATTGAAAACAGCCATAAAGTCGGCAACAGGCCTCCGCCCGCGGCGCCAAGCAAGGAGTCGGCCAGGCGCGCGGATTGAAGAGGCGCGCCCGCGAAGGAAGGCGCCGCTTGATCGCTCAGCCAAACCATGAAAGCGTTCATCGGCTTCCAAAGCAGAATCGTAGCAGCGAAAGCATGCATGGCATGATTCAAACGGAAGACGATGAAAGGCAGCAGCCGCAGATCGGTGCCCGAGATGGCGTAACCGACCTGAAGCGCGCCGCTGAAACCACTCCATGCCAGGACGGCTGCGATTGACGAGCAGATGAGAACAAGATTAACGCCGGGAGCGTTCATTACCGAAGCCGCATAAGCGCCGAGGTGGCTCTCCACAAGCGAGGCGGAGATTAGCTCGTAGCTGCTTCGATGCAGCAGATGCGCGAACAATGGCTCGGCAAGCTTGGCGAGCAGAGACGCGAAGATCATGAAGCCGCCGATGAGCATAAGCTTCTGCACGCTCTCGGAGACGGAATCGCCCAGCACCTTGCCGAAGCTGCGGCCGTCTGCTTCCCGGCCTGCTTGCATCGCTTTGCCGGCTCCGGTCAGAAGCTCGAGTCGATTCTTCGAGCGACGGCTTGCGTGATCGGGTTCGCCGGGCGTTTCCGAGGCAGAGGCCGGGATATGCTCTGTCTGAGGAGGTTTTTTTTTTGTTTTGGCCAGAAACAAACGATTCAAGAGCATCAGCCATGCTGCCGATAACCACACTGCGGAAGCGATGATAAGGCCGACAATCGGCTTATGCAGAAAGCCGGCGGGGATGATAACGAGCATGAACATTGGACTCGGCATATGCGAGAGAGCAAGCAGGCTTTGGCCCTGTTCGCGGGACACTAGCTCCCGCTTGCGCAGCGAGGATACCGCTTCGGCCCCGGCGGGATATCCTCCTAGCCAGCCGACGGCTATCGCCGCAGCGCCCTCTCCGGGCAGCTTGAACAAGCGACCCATGACAGGCCTCGTCAACGCGCCCAGCCCGTGCACGAGTCCGAAGGCGAGCATGATTTCGTACAGCACCAGGAAAGGAAGCAAGCCGGGAAAGACGATATTCCACCATAGGTTCAAGCCCTGCAGCGAGGCTTTGAAGGCGATGTCTGGCTGCAGGATGATAGCAATAACCATGAGGATCGAACAAAAAGCAAGCAGAACGGATTTGGTCATGCGCTTCAGCTCCTCGGCGTTCATGGACAATCCTTATCGTTCCATAGTACGCAAAGGGGAGCGGAGTTAGACCAGTCCAGATCAATTGGGCTGAAACGGAGGGATGGGCATTGAAGGAGGGGACGCTGGTTGCACGGAGATCGTTGCTGTCAGCCGCGCTTACCGCATTCTTGATGTGGCTGCTGCTCTATGCGCCGACCCCGCTTGTGCTCTATAAGCCGGGCATTGCGGCTCCGGTGAACGGAATGATTGCCATGCAAGACGGAGAAGACGTACAAAGCGAAGGGAAATGGCTGCTCACTGCGGTTAAGCTGACGGATACGAATGTATGGGGGGCGCTCAAAGCCGCTTTTGATTCCAAGGTGGATGTGTATCGCAGGAAGGATGTCTTCCAAGGCTTGTCGCAGCAGCAATATGCCGAGCGGGTATCGGAAGTAATGAAGGAGTCGCAGAGCGAGGCTGTGGAAGCGGCTTACCGCTATGTCGGAATCTCTTATTCAATCGTGCAAGGGAAGGTAACTCCCGAGCAAACGGAGCAAACAATCTCGATCTCTGCCGGCGAGATTGGCGGTCCGTCCGCAGGGCTGGTGTTCGCGCTGGCCGCCGTGGATTTGCTGACGGAGGGGGATATGACGGCCGGAGAGCGAATAGCGGCAACCGGTACGATAACGACGGAGGGCAGGGTTGGAGCAATCGGCGGCATTAAACAGAAGGTAGTAAGCACAAGCGAGGAAGGCGCGCAGCTCTTTCTTGTGCCAAAGGAGAATGAGAAGGCAGCGCGGAAGGAAGCGAAGGCGATCGGCTCCTCGATGAAGATCGTTGGCGTTGGAAGCTTGAAGGAAGCGATTGCTGCGATCGCTTCCTTCGCGGAGACGCATTAGATTCGGATCGGTGCGTCGCGGAAATCTCGGAACAACTGGGAAGCCTCGCAAGAGCCCGGTCTGCCGAGTATGTAGAGATTGCTTGCCCGCGTGTCCAGCTCCAGATAACGATAAGGCTCGGGCGCTCTTGCCGCGCTGAGCAAGATGGGAAGAGATGCGGTGCTTCGCATGCGCTTCAGCAGCGCTTGCCCCCTCTCCGTGAAGCCGAGCACTCTGATGTATTGAACACCGGCGGCAAGCTTCTCTCTCGTGAAATCGGACTTGAGGTGGCCGAGAAGAACGGATGTTAAGGCGCGCTGAAGCTTCGTGCGCGTATAGCGCTTGGTCTTCAGCATGGCAAGCAGCGGCTCGAACTGAAGCTGCTCCAGCTGAGGGAGAGCGTTCAGAATGCGATGCTCGAGTCCCTCGGCTATCTCATAATGGTCTGCAAGCTCGGACGGCTTGCATGATAACAAGCGATGCAGCAGCGGCTTCATGAAGGAGGGCCAGCTTGCCGGACGCCAGCCCTCCGACCAGCTCTGCGACAGGATGCGCGCGGTGCTATCCGGCACGAAGCTGAACAGCTCCTCCAGCGACTGCTCCTCGAACAGCAGCTTTCGAAGAGCTGTCGCGCTAGCGATGCGTCCATCGGTAATCGTCTGCTGATTGTATTGCGACTTTTCCCTGGCGATGGTGTACGGCCGCATGACGCTCCCGATGCGTTCATGCGCGAGCAAATAATGCAAGCCGAGCGTATGGTTCGGCCTATCGAACGGAAATCCGGAGGCTTCTTCCGCGCCGGAATCCTTAAGGAAAGAAGCGACGGCCGAGCTGTACGCGCTCGGATAGCTGCCGCCCGTCTCAAGCTGCTCTCTGAGCAGCGCTTGAAAGGCGGGAGGCTCCTTCGCCAGCAGCTTGGCGGCGATCTGCAGCGGAGCCAGCTCCCCGCTTTCGGTTCCGAAGCAGAATGAATCAACCGCGCCCGTCGCCTCCAGCAGCGATACGGCGCCGTAGGCGAACCACTCGGCGGCCTGCGTCGCATAAGCGACCGGAAGCTCGATAACAAGATCGCAGCCTCCGGCGAGCGCCATGCGCGTTCTTGTCCATTTGTCCGCCATGGCGGGCTCGCCGCGCTGGAGGAAATGGCCGCTCATAACGGCGACGACGGCTTCAGCTTCTGTTATTTTGCGAGATTGCTGCAAATGATAGTAATGTCCGTTATGGAATGGATTATATTCGACGATGACGCCGACAGCGCGCATAGGCTTCCTTCCCCTCTTGAATTTTCTGCTGGCATTACTATATCATATCTCTGACGATGCCCGCATGAAATTGTTGACAAACCGCTTCATGAATAGATATAATAATCTTTGTTTGTTTGGGGTGATTAAATGCAGTTTAGAATGCAAGAGATGATGAACAAAGGGCTGAAGGCGACCCTTAACGAGAAGCTGGATGTCAGCGATCTGTTCAAAGGACGAGGGGACGTTTATCATTCTGGGCCTCTGCATGTATCGCTGGAGGTTACGGGACATGAAGGATATATAACGGCGGAAGGCATGCTGACCGCTGATCTGGAACTGGCCTGCTCCCGTTGTTTGGAGCCTGTGAAGGAACGCGTGTCCATTCCTTTCTTCGAGCAATTCGCGCCCGCCGCCAAGGAAGAGACGGACGGTGAAGCGGAGGAAGCGGAAGCGGATAATGATTTTGTCGAAGTAGCGGGAGATCGGTTGAACTTGTTGCCTTATCTGGAAGAAGCGCTTCAATTGTTCATGCCTTTCGCGCCGCTCTGCGATCAGAATTGCAAGGGATTATGTCAAACCTGCGGGCAGAATCTCAATGAGAAAGCCTGCGGATGCAACAACGAGCGAGTCGATGTCCGATTTGCGGCGTTGAAGGATTTTTTCAAGGAGTAGCATTCATTGATTTTGTGAAGGAGGTGGGATAGATGGCAGTACCTCAACGTAGAACATCCAAGACACGCCGCGACAAGCGTCGCACTCATTTCAAGCTGGCGGTGCCGGGCATGGTGAAATGCGAGCAATGCGGAGAGCTTAAACTGGGTCACCATGTATGTAAAGTATGTGGTTATTACAAAACAAAAGAGATCATTTCTCAATAATGGTGATTTCATCGATAGCACTTCATCTTGCGGTGGAGTGCTATTTTAAGTTCAAGACCATGAGAACAGAACTGCGCTATTCGAATGCAATGAGCCGATTCCATGCATTTCATTGCGTTTGGATACGTTTTTTCATATACTAAAATTAGTACCAGGTGATAAGAAGATTGAAGGAATTTGTAGAACATTCCGATAAAGGCGGTGCCCAGCATGGAACGAATGCCCAAACGCCAGAGGCATCAGCGGCTTACCCAATACATAGAAGAGAATCCGTTCATCACCGACCGGGAGCTTACCCGTCTATTGAAGGTGAGCATTCAAACAATTCGGCTTGACCGGCTGGAGCTAGGCATTCCCGAATTGCGGGAGAGGCTGAAGCTGATGGCGGAGCGGTCTTATGATTCGGTGCGCTCCCTGCCTCTGCATGAGGTCATCGGCGAAATTGTTGATTTGGAGCTGGACAAAAGCGGCATTTCGATATTCGAAATTCGGGAAGAGCATGTATTCTCGAGAACGTCGATTGCAAGGGGCCATCATGTATTCGCTCAAGCGAACTCGCTTGCAGTAGCCGTTATTGACGATGCGATCGCGCTCACGGTGACTGCCGACATCCGGTTCATTCGCCCCGTGAAGCTGGGGGAGAAATGTATTGCCAAAGCGTATGTGCGCTCAATCTCGGGCGAACGCAGCAAGTCGAAGGTGGAGCTGTTCACTTATGTCGGCGATGAAATGGTGTTTCAAGGGAATTTCGTGATATATAGATCCGCTGGAGAATCGGAAGCTGAAGGAGGAGAAGCCATTGCGGATCGCGATTGATGCGATGGGAGGCGATCACGCGCCCGAATTAATTGTTAAGGGCGCGCTGGCCGCGGCTGAGGAATGGCCGGATACGGAATTGCTGCTGGTCGGCAATCAAGCGGCCATCGAGCCGTTTCTTGGAGACAAAAAGCCTGCCAATGTTCAATTATGCCATGCGGATGACGTTATCGGAGCGGACGACGAGCCTGTGAGGGCGGTCAGGAGAAAGAAGAGCGCTTCCATGGTTGTCGCGGGTCAGCTTGTGAAGGACAAGGAAGCGGATGCGATGCTGTCTGCCGGCAATACGGGCGCGCTGATGGCGACCGGACTCCTCGTTGTGGGGCGGATGGAAGGCATCGAACGCCCGGCGCTTGCTCCGATGATGCCGACGATGGACGATGTTGGCGTGCTTGCTCTTGATCTTGGCGCGAACATGGATGCGAAGCCGGAGCATCTGCGGCAATATGCAATCATGGGCAGCATCTACCGCTCGAAGGTGCATGGCATGAAGGAGCCGAGAGTCGGCCTGCTCAATGTCGGAACCGAGGCGAAGAAGGGCAACGAGACGACGAAGATCGCTTATGAGCTCCTGGAGCAGGCGCCGATCCATTTTATCGGCAACGTGGAAGCAAGAGACGTGCTTACAAGAAACTGCGACGTGCTCATCTGCGACGGCTTTGCGGGCAACATTATGCTTAAGGCGATGGAAGGCGCGGCGGGCACCATCTTCAGCTCGCTGAAGGATGCTTTCGGACAATCGATGATGACCAAGCTGGCTGCGGCCATCATGCTGCCAAGACTGAGACAGCTGAGGAAGAAGATGGACTACAAGGAGCATGGCGGAGCGCCGCTTCTTGGACTGAACGGACTCGTGGTGAAATGCCACGGCTCTTCGGATGTCGTCGCGGTCAAAAACGCCGTTCGGCAAGCCAGAGTTGCGATTCAAGGCAAATTGACTGACTCGATTTCTGCAGAAATTAACAGGAAATGAGTGTGTGAAGATCATGAAGGTTCAACCTGTCGGAATTATTGGAACGGGCAAATATGTGCCCGAACGCATACTAACGAATCAAGAGCTTGAACAAATGGTGGAAACGAACGATGAATGGATCGTGACTCGTACCGGCATTAAGGAAAGACGTATGGCGGCTGCGGCGGAAGCTACCTCGGACCTGGCCTTTGAAGCGTCGAAGAAGGCGATTGAAGCGGCCGGGCTGACGGCGAAGGACATCGATCTCATTATCGTCGCAACGATTACGCCGGATATGTTCTTCCCATCTACGGCTTGCTTGCTGCAAGACAAGCTCGGCGCGCCGCAGGCTGCGGCCTTCGACCTGTCCGCCGCTTGCTCGGGCTTCATCTACGGGCTGGCGACGGCAACGAGCATGATCTCCACGGGCCTGTACAAGCATGTACTGGTGGTCGGAGCCGAGACGCTGTCCCGCATTACGGATTATACGGATCGCAATACATGCATCCTGTTCGGCGACGGAGCAGGGGCTGTCGTGCTCGGTCATGTGGAGGAAGGACGGGGCTTCAAGTCCTTCGAGCTTGGCGCGGATGGAAGCGGCGGCGAGTTGCTGAAGGTCGGCGGCGGCGGATCGAGAATGCCAGCTTCCGCTGAATCGTTGTCCGAGAAGCAGCATTTCATTCATATGGCCGGCAACGATGTGTTCAAATTCGCCGTGCGCATTATGGGCAGCGCGGCTGAGGAAGCGCTCGCGAAGGCGGGAATTTCCAAGGAAGAGATCGATCTGCTGGTGCCGCATCAAGCGAATATTCGCATCATACAATCGGCTATGAACCGTTTGCGGCTGTCGGAGGACAAAGCGATGATCAATCTGCACAGGTACGGCAATATGTCGGCGGCGTCGATTCCGGTCGCGCTGGCTGAGGCGGTCGAACAGGATCGCGTCAAGAAAGGCGACTGCCTTGTGTTCGTAGGCTTTGGCGGCGGATTGACTTGGGGCGCTTCCGTGCTGATTTGGTAATGCGGGAAGTATAAGGAAGAGAGGGATTTCATTTGAGCAAAACAGCATTTGTATTCCCGGGGCAAGGCGCCCAAACGGTCGGCATGGGCAAGGATGCGTACGATTCGCGGGAAAGCGCCAGACGCATATTCGAGCAAGCGAACGAAGCTCTTGGCTTTGATCTTGCCGCGATGATCTTCGAAGGGCCGGACAGCGAGCTGAAGCAAACGGCGAACACGCAGCCGGCGCTGCTGACCGTCAGCACGGCGCTGCTTCATCTGGCGAAGGAAGCCGGGCTCAAGGCCGATTACGTCGCAGGACACAGCTTGGGCGAATATAGCGCGCTTGTGGCGGCGGATGCCCTGTCCTTCGAGGACGCCGTTAGAACGGTTAGAGCGCGTGGACAATATATGGAGCAAGCGGTTCCGAGCGGTCAAGGGGCCATGGCGGCGGTGCTTGGGGCGGAACGCGACGAGCTCGCGAAGCTGTGCGCGGCGATCACGGGCGAAGGGGCCGACGTCGAGCTTGCGAACATTAACTGTCCGGGCCAAATTGTCGTCTCAGGCTCAGCGGCCGGCGTACAGGAGGTTGTGAACCGGGGCAAGGAAGCGGGAGCGAAGCGAGTTATTCCGCTGGAGGTCAGCGGACCGTTCCACTCTTCGCTTATGAAGCCTGCAGCCGCCCGGCTTGGCGATACGCTGGCGTCGCTTGCCATCACTGCACCGTCGGTGCCGCTCGTTGCGAACGTGACAGCCTGCGCAACAACGGATGCGGAAGAAATACGCAGTCTTCTCGTTGAGCAGGTCTATTCGCCTGTGCTATGGGAGGACAGCGTGCGTTATTTGCTTGAGCAGGGCGTCACCACCTTTGTCGAAATCGGCTCCGGCACGGTATTGGCCGGTCTTATCAAGAAAATCGACAGAACAGCGAAGGTTATTTCGCTTAACAGCGCAGCCGCCTTGGAAGCGCTGCAGACAAGCGAGGATTAGTTCGAAGGAGGGGGCCACGAGGATGTTTGGAAGCTTGGAGGGCAAGAAAGCGCTCGTAACGGGAGCGTCGAGAGGCATTGGCCGCGCAATCGCCATAGCGCTTGCGGAAGCGGGAGCTGACGTTGCGGTGAATTATTCCGGCAGCGAAGCCGCCGCCGCGGAAACGGTTCAGGCGATTGAGGCTCTTGGCAGATCGGCGATCATGATCAAGGCCAATGTGGGCAAAGCGGATGAATTCGACGGAATGGTCAAGGAAACGATTGAAAAGCTCGGCGCCATCGATATTCTCGTCAATAATGCCGGCATTACCCGTGACAATCTCATTATGCGCATGAAGGAAGAGGAATTCGATCAAGTAATCGAGACGAATCTGAAGGGCGTGTTCAACGGCGTGAAGGCGGCAACAAGACCGATGATGAAACAGCGTTCGGGCCGAATCATTAATATTTCGTCCGTTGTGGGCGTGCTCGGCAATCCGGGGCAAGCGAATTACGTGGCGGCGAAGGCGGGCGTCATTGGCCTTACCAAAGCGAGCGCGAAGGAGCTGGCGTCGCGCGGCATTACCGTCAATTGCGTGGCCCCTGGCTTTATTCAGACAGATATGACAGACAAGCTTTCCTCCGAGATGAAGGAGTCGCTGGGGGCGCAAATTCCGCTCGCCAGATTGGGCGAAGCTTCGGATATCGCGAATGCGGTCCGCTTCCTTGCGTCGGATGCCGCTGCCTATATGACGGGCCAAACCGTGCATGTCGACGGCGGCATGTACATGTAAGCCTTCTCCTGTTATTTTGGGACATATAATATGCGTGTTGAACAACCTCTATAAGGTTAAGATGGCATTTTGTTTTTAATTCTCGTATAATACGGTGGAGGAGGTGAATCGGATGTCCGAAGTAGTAGATCGCGTAAAACGAATTGTCATCGACCGCCTTGGCGTAGACGAAGCGGAAGTAACGTTGGAAGCTTCTTTTAAAGATGACCTCGGAGCTGACTCTCTTGACGTCGTAGAATTGGTCATGGAGCTGGAAGACGAGTTTGATATGGAAATCTCTGATGAAGATGCGGAGAAAATCACTACGGTGGGAGAAGTTGTAACTTACATACAATCTCATACCTAAAAGTTGGACGAGTCCCGCCTTACGTATGCATGCGCGGGACTTCTCTGCCTTCATTTGCTGAATTCCGATTATCGATATTTTTATAGCAGTATGCTTGTACAACCTTATGTAAGGATAAGGCTATGCTATTCATATACAGGAGGATGAGTTTGGGTCATCTTCCATATCGCTGTATGCAGAGGTGAAAGTAATGAAACAAAGAGTCGTAATTACAGGCATGGGGGTCATGACCTCGCTTGGCTCGGAACTGGAACAATTTTGGAACAACTTGCTTAAGGGCAAGTCCGGCGTTTCCGTCGTGGAAGCGTTCGATTTCTCCGAATATCCAACACGTATTGCTGCCGAGATTAAAAATTTTAATCCGGAGGAATACGGTTTGGATAAGAAGGAAGCGCGCAGAATGGATCGATTCGTTCAATTCGCCGCCGTCGCAAGCAAGCTTGCTGTAGAAGATTCGGGACTGCGTATCGGAGAGAACGCGGAGGCCGAGCGGGTAGGCGTGATGATCGGCTCGGGCATCGGCGGTCTCGGAACCTGGGAGGACCAGCATAACATATTGCTGGAGAAAGGGCCGAAGCGCGTCAGTCCATTCTTCATTCCGATGATGATCGCGAATATGGCTTCGGGCCAAGTATCGATGATGACAGGAGCG
The DNA here is from genome assembly GCF_011947265.1 of Paenibacillus sp. HB172176. Classification (GTDB taxonomy): domain Bacteria; phylum Bacillota; class Bacilli; order Paenibacillales; family Paenibacillaceae; genus Pristimantibacillus. The sequence continues at coordinate 121,700 of NZ_JAATHD010000016.1, read as the reverse complement.
AAAGGTCCGAACAGCACGGCGGTTACCGCTTGCGCGACGGGCACTCATTCCATCGGGGACTCCTTCAAAATGATTCAGCGCGGCGATGCGGACGTGATGATCGCGGGCGGCGCCGAGGCGACCATTCGCCCTACAGGCATGGCGGGCTTCTGCTCGATGAGAGCGATGTCGGTTCGCAATGACGAGCCGAGCAAGGCGAGCAGACCGTTCGATATCGACCGAGACGGCTTCGTCATGGGCGAGGGCTCTGGCGTCTTGGTGCTCGAATCGCTCGATCATGCGATCGCGCGCGGGGCGAAAATCTACGCCGAAGTGATTGGCTACGGCATGAGCGGCGACGCGCATCATATGACCGAGCCGGATCCGGACGGCGCCGCGCGCTGTATGTCGAAGGCGCTCAGAGACGCCGGCATTGCGCCGGCCGCAATCGATTACATCAACGCGCACGGCACGTCGACGCCCGTCGGCGATCGTTCCGAAACGCTTGCCATCAAGAAGACTTTCGGCGATCATGCCTACAAGCTTGCGGTCAGCTCGACGAAGTCGATGACCGGACATCTGCTGGGAGCAGCGGGAGGCGTTGAAGGTGTTATTCTGGCGCTCACCTTGAAGAACGGCATCATTGCCCCTACAATTAACCTGGATAATCAGGATCCGGAGCTCGATCTGGATTTTGTGCCGAATTCGCCGCGCGAGACGAAGGTCTCCACTGCGTTGTCCAATTCCTTCGGATTTGGCGGGCATAATGCCACGATCGTGATGAAGGCATATGAAGCATGATCACTTTGACGAGCTGCAGCAGAAGCTGCAGCTCGCTTTCACGCGTCCGAAGCTTCTGCGGCAAGCCTTCACGCATACCTCTTATGTGAACGAGAACAAGCGCGGCTCCGTGCAGGATAACGAGCGTCTTGAATTTCTGGGGGATGCCGTGCTGCAGTTGCTTGTATCCGAACACTTGTTCACCGCTTACCCGAAAAGACCGGAAGGCGAGCTGACGCGCATGCGCGCTTCGGTCGTTTGCGAGCCCTCGCTTGCCTATTTCGCCGAAAGGCTGGAGCTAGGCAAGCACGTGCTGCTTGGCAGGGGCGAGGAGCAACTCGGAGGCAGACATCGGCAGGCGCTGCTTGCGGATTTGTACGAATCCTTTATCGGGGCGGTATACTTGGATTCCGGGGTAGAGCATACAAGGGCGTTTCTGGAAAAGCATATGTTTCCTTTCATTGAATCGAATAATTACGGTCTCTTGATGAAGGATGCGAAGTCGAAGCTGCAGGAGAGGTCGCAGCATCACGGCCTTGGACAGGTAGACTATCGAATTGTGGACGAACGCGGCCCGGCGCATGTGCGAGAATTTTCCGTTGAAGTCTATCTTGGCGAGACGAAATACGGCGTCGGGACGGGAAGGACGAAGAAAGAGGCGGAGCAGCGAGCCGCCGCGGAGGCGTGGAACAGGCTTTCCAAGTCGGAATAGATGATTCGGAGCTTCTTTCGCGCATTTCCATGAACATCCCATTGGACAAGCTGTCTTGTCTGCGGGATGTTTTTTTCTGGTCGATCGGAAGGCTCTTCCGCTCACTTCGCCGCAACTATGCCCTTAACCGCTGCGAATGAAAGGATTCACGCGGCTCCTTGCTTTATGGTAGAATGAAGGGTGAGGTGAAAGCCAAATTATGTTTCTGAAACGGATCGAATTAGCAGGATTTAAATCCTTCGCGGACAAGACGGAATTGGAGTTCGTAACGGGCATCACGGCTGTCGTAGGGCCGAACGGCTCGGGGAAGAGCAATATCTCCGACGGCATTCGCTGGGTGCTGGGCGAGCAAAGCGCCAAGAGTCTTCGCGGAGGCAATATGCAGGATATTATATTCGCGGGAAGCGACGCGCGCAAAGCGGTCAATTACGGCGAGGTTTCATTGACGCTCGATAATGCGGACGGCGCATTGCCGCTGGAATACAATGAAGTGACTGTCACCCGCAGAGTGCATCGCAGCGGAGACAGCGAATATCTGATTAACAAGCAGCCTTGTCGGCTCAAAGATATTACCGAGCTGTTCATGGACACGGGCATCGGCAAAGAAGCTTATTCAATTATCGGCCAAGGCCGCATTGAAGAGATCTTGAGCACGCGTTCCGAGGATCGCCGCGGCATCTTCGAGGAAGCCTCGGGAATTGTGAAATACAAATCCCGCAAACGGGAAGCGCAGAAGAAGCTGGACGAAACGGAGCAGAATCTGCTCCGAATTCACGATCTCGTATCCGAGCTGGAGGATCAGGTCGGTCCGCTGAAGAAGCAGTCCGAGAAAGCGATTCACTTCAAAGCGCTAAAGGAACAACTGCAGACCAAGGAAATTTCCATGTACGTACATAATATCGAGACGATTCATGGAGCCTGGTCGGAGGCGACGAAGAAGCTTGAGAAGCTGCAAGGAGAGCAACTGCAGCTTTCTTCGGTCGTCAGCAGTCATGACGCGGGGCTGGAGAAGGATCGGCTTCAGCTGAGACAGCTTGAGGCGGAGCTGGATCAATTGCATGAGTCGATGCTTCAGATTAGCGAGGATGTCGAGAAATGCGAAGGCTTCGGCGAGGTGCTGAAGGAGCGCAAGCGGAATTTGGAGGGGAACAAGCGTCAACTGGAGGAGTCGCTGCTCTCGCAGGAAGCGAGAATTTCCGCGCTGACGAAGGAAGAGACGGAATTCCGCAGCCGCGCCGCGGCGCTCGAGCTTCAGCTTGCGGAGCTTAGGGCGAAGCAGGCGTCCGAGGAAGCGATGCTGGTCGGCGTGGCCGGCGGAGCGGTTATTGACGCGGAGGAGAAGCTGAAGAACGAGCTGCTCGATATTCTCAGCGCGATGGCGCAGCTTCGCAATGAAATTCGATATTCCGCCCAGCAGCAGGAGACGCTGCAGCGGCGCATGGAACGCATTCGCGAGGATGAATCGAAGTGGACCGAGCAGCAGAGCAGACTGGAGCAGCGGCAAGCCGAGCTTCAGGCAACGCTTGCCGATACGCTGGTCTTGCTCGAAGGAATCAAGGAGAAGATGTATAAGGAATCCCAACAAGGCGTAGCCGCTTCACAGCAATTGGAAGAGGTAACCCAGACCATACGCAAGTGGGAGCAGAAGCTCGACAGCCACATTTCCAGACGGGACACGATGAAGGAGATGCAGGACGCGCTCGACGGATTCATGCAGGGCGTCAAAGAGGTGCTCAAAGCTTCAAGACGCGGCAGCGGCAGCGGCATAACGGGCGTTCACGGCGCCGTGGCCGAGCTCATCCGCGTTCCGCAGAGAATCGAGACCGCGATCGAGACCGCCCTTGGCGGAGCGATGCAGCATATCGTCATGGAGGACGAGCGCTCCGCAAGGGCGGCAATCTCGTTCCTGAAGCAGCGCCAGATGGGCCGCGCTACCTTCCTGCCGCTCGATGTCATCCGGGGACGCTCCGTTCCTTATCAGGACAAGCAGACTGCCGCCGGGCTGGAAGGCTTTGTCGGCATAGCCGCCGAGCTGGTGGAATGCGACGAGTTGTATCAGTCTATTGTGAACAGTCTGCTCGGCAACGTGCTGCTCGCGGAGAACCTCGAGCAGGCGAACCGAATTGCGTCAAGGTGCTCGTATCGGTATCGCGTCGTTACGCTTGAAGGCGATGTGGTTAATGCGGGCGGCTCGATGACGGGCGGCAGCTTGCAGAAGAGAGGCGCGAATCTGCTTGGAAGAGGACGGCAGATCGAAGCTCTCGATCGGGAGATCAAGGAAGCGACGGCTGCAGTTGCGCAGCTGCGAGACAAGCTGAGCGATCTCCGCAAGGAGAGCTCGATTCGCAATCAGAATATGGAGGAATATCGGGCCAAAGCCGAGCAATACCGCATCGAGGAGCAGGGCTTCCGGGCGGAGCTGCAGCAGCTGAAATCCGAGGCAAAGCATCTGGGAGAGCAGCGCGAGCTGTCCGCTTCGGAGAAGAGCGGCCACGCGATGGAGCAGCAGCAGACGCTGCAGTCGGCAGAGGAGGCAGAGAAGCAGCTCGAGCAGCTGAAGCAGGACGAGGCCAGGTTGCAGGAAGCGATTCGTATGGCCGAGGAGAAGCGCAAGGCGAGCGAATCCGCGAAGGAAGAGCTGCAAGGTCAGTTAACGGATATTAAGATCGATGTGGCGAAGACGGAGCAAGAGAAGATGAGCTTCGAGGAGCAGGCGGGACGCGTTCGGAACGATATCCAGCAGGCGAAGAGCGAGCTGAACAATTTGCGGTCGCTGCTCGCGCAGCAGGAGGATGAGCTTACGCGGCACGGCGAAGAGAGCGTTGCCCAGATCGCCCAGCTTAACGAGCTGCGAATCAAGAAGACGCAAACCGCTGAGCAGACCGATCTGAAAAGGGCCAGTAGAGCGAAGCGAATCGAGGAGCTGGAGCAGGGCGAGAGCGAGACGAAGGATCAGCGCGCTCAGCTCAGAACCGTCGAGGAGCAGCTCCGGCAGACGGAAATCGCGGTCAATCGCCAGGATGTGGAGCTCGACAACCTGCTTCGCAAGCTGAGCGAGGAATATGAGCTGAGCTATGAGCTCGCGAAGGAGCAATATCCGGTGCCTGAGGATATCGCGGGAACCCAGAATGCGGTGCGCGATTTGAAACGACAAATCGCGGCTCTGGGCGAGGTGAACCTCGGAGCGATTGAAGAATACGAACGCGTGAAGGAGCGTTATGAATTCCTGTCCGCGCAGAAGGACGATCTGATTGATGCGAAGACAACTCTGTATCAGGTCATCAAGGAGATGGACGATGAGATGTCGAAGCGCTTCAGAACGACTTTCGAAGCGATACGCAGCCATTTCGTCGTCGTGTTCAGCAAGCTGTTCGGCGGAGGAAGAGCCGATCTCGTGCTTGTGGAGCCGGATCGCGTGCTCGATACGGGCATCGATATCGTGGCGCAGCCTCCGGGCAAGAAGCTGCAAAATCTGCAGCTTCTGTCTGGCGGGGAACGGGCGCTGACGGCAATTGCGCTGCTGTTCGCCATTCTGCAGGTCAAGCCGGTTCCGTTCTGCGTGCTCGATGAGGTTGAAGCGGCGCTCGATGAAGCGAATGTGTCGCGCTTTGCGCAATATCTTCGCGAATTCGCGGAGCTGACGCAGTTTATCGTGGTTACGCATCGCAAGGGCACGATGGAAGAAGCGGATGTGCTGTACGGCGTCACCATGGAGGAGGGCGGCGTGTCCAAGCTCGTCTCCGTGAGGCTGGAAGAGGAAGAGGCCGTATCCGCTTAAACGGTATTTGCAGATTTGGCGGACGGCGGCAAATGGATGGAGGAATGACATCAATGAGTTTTTTTAAAAGATTGAAGGAAAGCATCGCCTCCAAGACGGAGGCAGTTACGAATGTATTCAAGGAGGGGCTCACGAAGACGCGCACGGCCTTTGTGGAGAAGGTCGAGGATCTCATCTCCCGCAGGAAGAAGATCGACGAGGATTTCTACGAGGAGCTGGAAGAGATTCTGATCGGCGCGGATGTCGGCGTGAATACGGTTATGACGCTGGTGGACGAGCTTCGCGCGGAAGTGAAGAAACGCAGAATCGAGCAGCCTTCCGAGCTTCAGCCGATCCTTACAGAGAAGCTGATCGGCTTGCTGAAGGGCGATGACGAGTCTGAGCTTCGGATGGCGCCGCCGGGGCAGACGACGGTCATTCTGTTCGTCGGCGTTAACGGCGTCGGGAAGACAACGACGATCGGCAAGCTGGCTCATAAATTCAAATCCGAAGGCAAGAGCGTGCTGATGGCGGCGGGAGACACCTTCCGTGCGGGAGCGATCGAGCAGCTTGAGGTATGGGGCTCTCGGGTCGGCGTCGATGTGATCAAGCAGTCCTCCGGCTCCGATCCGGCCGCCGTCATGTTCGACGCGGTGCAGGCCGCGAAGCAGCGCAAGGTGGACGTGCTGCTGTGCGATACGGCGGGAAGACTTCAGAACAAGAGCAATCTGATGGAGGAGCTGAACAAGATCTTCCGCGTCATTCAGCGGGAAATGCCCGATGCGCCGCATGAGGTGCTGCTTGTTCTGGATGCGACGACCGGACAGAACGCGCTCAGTCAGGCGAAGCTGTTCGGCGAGAAGAGCGGCGTGTCCGGGCTTGTGCTCACGAAGCTCGACGGGACGGCGAAGGGCGGCATTGTTATCGCGATTCGCAATGAGATGAATCTTCCGGTGAAGCTGGTCGGTTTGGGCGAGAAGATGGGCGACCTGCAGACCTTCGATTCGGATCAATTCGTACATGCCTTGTTCGCCGGATTGGTCGGCCCACAGCAAGAAGAAGAATCCGAAACCGCGCAATAAGGAGCAAAAGCATGCTTGACAAGGTCATATACTTGACAGCATGCTTCGCTTTCATGTATGATAAGGAACGTTGTACGGCTGTAAAGGATGGAGCCTTGACAGCTTTTTCTCGTCAGAGAGAAGGAGGCGCGGGCGCTGATGACGATTGAACCGGATGCCTTAACCAGAACAACAAGAGCGAATCTGCTGTTCGATTTCTACGAGAGCTTGCTCACGGAGAAGCAACGCATGATTTTCTCGTATTATTATCATGACGACTATTCGCTTGGCGAGATTGCCGCGGAGCTTGGCATTACCCGGCAAGCGGTGCATGACAACATGAAGCGGGTTGAATCAACGCTTGAGAGCTATGAGAGCAAGCTGGAGCTGCTGGTCAAGCATGAGCGGCTCGTGGGATTGGCCCGGCAATTAGAGAAACGCGTAGAGCATTTGAATATAGAAGAAGAACAGAAGCAATCGTTGCTGGGAGTCATTGCCGAGCTTCAAGCAACGGAGCAATCGGCAGATGAAGGAGGCGAGGATTCATGGCAGCATTTGAAAGCTTAAGCAGTCGGCTGCAAAATGTGTTCGGAAAGCTGAAGGGCAAAGGCAAGGTATCGGAGGCCGATGTTAATGAAGCGATGCGTGAGGTTCGCCTGGCGCTTCTGGAAGCCGACGTTAACTTCAAGGTCGTGAAGGATTTCATCGCGAAGGTGAAGGAACAAGCCATCGGGCTGGATGTGTCCAAGAGCTTCACGCCAGGCATGGTGGTTGTCGATATTGTCAACAAAGAGCTGACGGAGCTCATGGGCGGCACGCAGTCGAAGCTTGCCAAGGCGAACAAGCCGCCGACCGTCATTATGATGGTCGGCCTGCAGGGCGCGGGCAAGACGACGACCACGGGCAAGCTCGCCAGACTGCTTCAGAAGAGCAATCATAAGCCTTTGCTGGTTGCCTGCGATATTTATCGCCCGGCTGCAATCAAGCAATTGCAAGTGCTCGGCGAGCAAATCTCCGCGCCGGTATTCGCGCTGGGCGACCAGGTGTCTCCCGTCGAGATTGCGAAGCAAGGTCTTCAGCAGGCGAAGGAGAACGGCAACGATTATGTGATCTTCGATACGGCGGGCCGGTTGCATATCGACGAAGAGCTCATGAACGAATTGAAGCAAATTCATGAGTATGTGAAGCCGGATGAAGTTCTGCTGGTCGTCGATGCGATGACCGGTCAGGATGCGGTTAACGTTGCGCAGAGCTTCCATGAGCAGCTCGAGCTGTCGGGCGTCGTGTTGACCAAGCTGGACGGCGATACAAGGGGCGGCGCGGCGCTGTCGGTCAAAGCCGTTACAGGCACGCCGATCAAGTTCGCCGCGATGGGCGAGAAGATCGATTCGCTCGAGCCGTTCCATCCGGAGCGCATGGCTTCGCGAATTCTCGGTATGGGCGATATGCTGTCTCTGATCGAGAAGGCGCAGGCCGGCATCGACGCGGAGAAGGCTGCCGAGATGGAGCGCAAGATGCGCACTGCGGAATTCACCTTCGATGATTTTCTGGATCAGATGGAGCAGGTCAGAAAGATGGGGCCGATTGATCAGATTATGGATATGCTTCCCGGCATGGGCAAGATGAAGGGCAATATGAAGGATCTCAAGGTCGACGAGAAGCAGATCAGCCGAATTGAGGCGATCGTCCGCTCCATGACCAAGGAAGAGAAGTCAAAGCCGGAGCTGCTGAATCACAGCAGGCGCAAGCGCGTGGCTGCGGGAAGCGGAACCACTGTAGTCGAGGTTAATCGCTTGATCAAGCAATTCGACGATATGCGCAAGATGATGAAGCAATTCTCGTCGATGATGGGGCCGAAGGGTCCGAAAGGCATGAAGGGCGGCAAGAAAGGCCTCAAAGGTCTAATGGGCAAAAACATGAAATTTCCGTTTTAGTGTAAAATTAACACGCTGAAACGTATCTGCGGAGAGAACAGATTGATCTGGAAAAGCGATAGCGTTCGCCTTTGTCCCACAATTTCAACCGCTTTGAGTATGAATGAAGAAATTGGGGGACAACAGCGATTGGAAGATTGATCTGTTCTCGCAGCAATGCACGCATATTGTTTTTATTAATCGAAGGAGGTGAATGAATAATGGCAGTACGTATTCGTTTGAAACGCATGGGTGCACACAAAGCGCCGTTCTACCGCGTAGTGGTTTCGGATTCCCGTTCCCCTCGTGATGGACGTTTTATTGAAGAAATCGGTACTTACAATCCGGTTGCTGTTCCAGCTGAAGTCGCTATTGACGAAGAGAAAGCTCTGAAATGGCTGCAAACTGGAGCGCAAGCTTCTGATACGGTTCGCAACTTGCTTTCCAAAGCGGGTGTGATGAAGAAGTTCCATGAGCTTAAGCAACAGAAATAACTGTTGAAGAGCGGAGGGCTTTGTAATGAAAGAATTAATTCTTGTCATAGCGAAGGCTTTAGTGGATCATCCGGAAGAGGTGCGAGTCGAGGTCAAGGACGATGAGCGCAGCACGATTTACCAGCTGTCCGTTCACCCCGAAGATGTAGGCAAGATCATCGGAAAGCAAGGTCGAATCGCGAAAGCGATTCGCACCGTCGTAACGTCGGCTTCGGTCAAATCGAATAAGCGCGTTATCGTTGATATTGATTCATAGACGGACGCACGTCGAGGGTTGGGATGCATGTCCTGGCCCTCTTTTGCATGGTATAATAAAGGGAATATGAGAAGAAGGAATGGTGAAATGAGCGAAAAATGGTATACCGTCGGCAAGATTGTCAATACGCACGGCATTCGCGGCGAGCTAAAAATTTTATCGCAAAGCGATTTCGCCGAACAGCGCTTCGCGGTCGGCAGCGTGCTGCGGATGGCGGACGAAAAGACGGGCGAATCTCGGGAAGTGAAAATAACGGCCTCTCGCAAGCAGAAGAATGTATATATTCTCAGACTGCAGGGCTTTGACAATATTAATCAAGTGGAGCAATACAAGGGCTGGAATCTGCAAATCTCCGAGGGGGATCAGGAGGAGCTGGAGGATGGTCAATATTATTATCATCAGATTATCGGCTGTGCGGTTGTAACGGAAGACGGCGAGCAGCTTGGGGAGATCAGCGAAATTCTTAGTCCGGGAGCCAATGATGTGTGGGTCGTTAATCGCCCCAAGAGCCGAGGGGCGCAAATTCTGCTGCCCGTTATTGACGAGGTTGTGCTTCATGTGAACGTTGCTGAGAAGCTTGTCACCGTCCGGCTGATGGAAGGGCTGATCTAGCCATGAGAATCGATGTACTGACGCTGTTCCCGGAAATGTTCGACGGGGTGTTCGGGGCGAGCATACTCGGGAAGGCGAAAGAGAAGGGCATTGTAGAGCTTCAGGCTATCAATTTTCGCGACTATGCGAACAACAAGCATAACACAGTGGATGATTATCCTTATGGCGGCGGAGGCGGGATGGTGCTGAAGCCTGAGCCTGTGTTCGCGGCGGTGGAAGATCTCCTTGGAGGAGAGTCCGTTAAGCCGCGAGTTGTGCTCATGTGCCCGCAGGGGCAGACGTTCAATCAGTCGAAGGCCGAGGAGCTGTCGAAGGAAGAGCATCTCATCTTTATTTGCGGCCACTATGAAGGCTATGACGAGCGCATAAGAGAGCACTTGGTGACGGATGAACTGTCTATTGGCGACTATGTGCTGACCGGAGGAGAGATTCCGGCGATGGCGGTTATTGACAGCGTCGTCAGACTGTTGCCGGGCGTGCTGGGCAACGAAAGCTCGGCTGTGACCGATTCGTACAGCACGGGTTTGCTGGAATATCCGCATTATACGAGGCCTCCCGAATTCAGAGGCTGGTCCGTGCCCGAGGTGCTGATTTCCGGTCATCACGCCCGCATCGACAGCTGGCGCAGAGAGCAATCTCTGCTGCGTACCTTGAGTCGGCGTCCCGACCTGCTAGAGCAGGCCGAGCTGACGGACAAGGAGCGGGAATGGCTTGCGAACCTCAGGAAATCGGACAGGAAGCGTTCATGAACGCTTCGTTTGCGGCATCCCTTGCGAATAAACAGCCCTCCATCGAACGAAACGTTCAATGGAGGGCTGTTTGCGCGCAAAGCGCCAGGGACCCTGCTTCCAAAAGCGCTTTTAGCTATAGCAGGACAATGGGAAGGCGCTCATGCGAAGAGCCTCGTATGCATGATCAAAGATCATTGGACAAGGGCTAATTCGGCGTGAAGTAATCCTGCGTATAGTAGATGCCGTATTCACCGCCGAAAGCAACGCCGGTTCCAAGCCTGGATAATTTGGAATCGAGGATCGTCTCTCGATGACCCGATGTTGAATTGAGCAGGATGTAGTGCGTCAGTATACTGTTTGCATAGCCGGACGCTATATTCTCGGCTGCCCGACTGTAGGAGACGCCCTCGGCCTTCATCCGGTCGAATGGAGATTGACTCTTCTGATTCGTATGACTGAAATAATGATTTTTCATCATATCCTCGCTGTGCTTTCTGGCTGCCGTTGCCGCCACGTCATCCCATTTCAACAAGGAGATGCCGCGTTCTGCGCGTTCCGCGTTCACGAGGTCGAACAGCTCCCGCTCCATCGCGTTGCGGAGCTTGTCCGTGTCGGCGCTGGCTGGCTTCGCCCCTGAGAAGGCTTGCAATTGATGAAGAAGTCCAATGACTTTACTCCCCGATTGCGAATCGATGAAGTAGGCCGATCGTTCGTCATTCATCGAGAAGCTGTAAGAGATGTCCTTCTGCTCTTGGGCTGAGATGGCGGCAGCGCTCAGCTTCTTCTTGATGTCGGCGAGCGATTCTCCAAGAGACAGGCCAAGCGGCATTGTCCAGCTATCGGGGTTCATGGCGTACAGGGCGACAACCTGCCCGTTCGAGACGCCGAACATGGCGAAAGCCGAATAGGAGCTATTGTAAACATACCAATTATAGTTATTGCCGCTTGGCTCGATTCTGGCTGGCTCGCCCAGCTTCTTGACCAGCCTGTCGGAGGAATCGCGCAAAGCGATGTCTTGCAGCTTGAAACGAGTCTGCTCTTGAGGAATGACGGCGTCCGACAGGGAGGAGGTATATTGCTTCAGCTTGAACAAGAAGGTGAGCGACTCGGCTCTCGTTAGACTTTCATTGGAATCGAAGCCCGCAATCGTCGCCGAGGCTCTGCCTTTCGAGATGCCTTCGTCGAGCAGCCACTGCACGGACTGATTCTCCGTCGCCGCTTGTCCTCTGACGGCCGCTTGCAGAATGATGGCGGTATCGCCCCGGAGGAAGGGTTGTTGCGCAGCGCGATTATTCGAAACGGGCCAATTGAGAAGCGAGGCGTAGTCGTAATAAGCGGCGGACCAATCTCCCGGCTTCTCATCGCTTGCGCCGACAACATGATAGGCGCGCAGCAGCATGGCGAGGAATTCGATTTCGCTGACCGACTTGTCCGGCTTGAAGGAGCCGTCCTCGTAGCCGTTGACAAGGCCTTCCGCAACGGCCCAATCGATATACGTTTTGGCCCAGTGGTTTTCCGTATCTGTAAAGCTTGCGCCGGGCGCCGCCTGCGCATCGGCATAAGAGAGAGACAGGGAAGTCAGCAATAGCGCGACGAGAAGAAGATAAGCCGTTTTTCGAGCAATAGTATGTAGGCATGTTATGACTGACAAAGGGCACCTCCGCAGAATGGATAATTACATAGGTAGTATACAAAAGAAAACGCTGTCCATAAATAAAAATTTAATAGGTTGATTTGGATGATCAACTATGGTAAAATTTCTAATGTTGTTCATAAGTCGGACGGTCCGCTATAAGCGAGGATCCGCTCTAGGAGTCGGGGAGCTTACATGAACGTCTATGGTGGAAGGAGTGAACCGAATGAATATCTTGCAAGAGATTACACAAGAGCAATTGCGCAGCGATCTTCCAAGCTTTCGCCCAGGCGATACGCTGAAGGTGCATGTTAAGGTTATCGAGGGTTCGCGCGAGCGTATCCAGGTGTTCGAAGGCGTTGTGATCAAACGTCGCGGCGGCGGTATCAGCGAAACATTCACAGTGCGCAAAATTTCTTACGGTGTAGGAGTAGAGAGAACTTTCCCTCTTCATTCGCCTAAGATTGATAAAATCGACGTTGCCCGTCGTGGTAAAGTGCGTCGCGCCAAGCTGTATTACCTTCGCGAATTGCGCGGTAAAGCTGCTAGAATTAAAGAGATTCGCTAAAAAGAAACGTCAAGAGGGGCTTGCAAAAACAAGCTCCTTTTCGTTTTTTTAAATCCGAATAGAGCAAAAGGAAAGAAGGCTGAGGCATGGATTCGCAGAAACCAAATGAAGAGCTAGAGGGAGAAACCAAGGAAACGCCGATCCAGCAGGACGAAGCGGGACAGCCTGAGTCTTGGTCAGACAAGCCCAGAAGCGAGCGAGCTTCAAGCAAGGGCGCTTACAAGGAAATCGTGGAATGGATTAAAGCATTGGTCATTGCGGTAGTGCTTGTGTTTTTTATCCGACAATTTCTGTTCTCGCCGTACATCGTTGACGGACCATCCATGCATCCTAACTTTCAAACGGGCGAAAGACTGATCGTGAACAAAATTCTATATACCTTCGAGGAACCGAAGCGCGGCGAGGTCGTCGTGTTTAATGTGCCGGAGCAAGGGCGGAAATTCATTAAACGCGTTATTGGCGTGCCCGGCGACAAAGTGCGACTTGAGGGTGATGATCTCTATATTAACGACGAGAAAGTGGAAGAGCCGTACATTGAAGATGCCGTGAAGGCCGCGCAGGCAAACGGCGGGTTGTACAACGGTCAGGGCGGCAGATACAACTTCCCGAACGATACGGTGAAGGAATCCGTTGTGCCGGAGGGCATGATCCTCGCATTCGGGGATAACCGCAGCGACAGCACGGACAGCCGCATTATCGGCTTCGTGGACGACAAGGAGATTGTAGGGCGAGCCGATGTGATCTTCTGGCCGCTGAACAAGCTGGAATTCATTAAGCACAAGTACTAGGACGAGGTGTAAACAAAGAATGTCCATTCAATGGTTTCCAGGTCATATGACTCGCGCCAAACGGCAAATACAGGACAAATTAAAGCTGATCGATATTGCCATTGAGCTGCTGGACGCACGAGTGCCATTATCCAGCCGGAATCCGATGGTTGACAGCATATTACAAGGAAAGCCAAGGTTGATTGTGCTGAACAAATCCGACTTGGCGGATCCAAGAGCTACGGAGCAGTGGATGTCTTATTTCGACCATGAAGGTCATGCTTGCGTATCCGTCGATTCGCATACCGGCACGAATGTCGGACATATTCCGGTGAAAGCCAGAGAATTGCTACGTGAGAAGATCGACAGGCAGATTGCCAAAGGAATGAACCCGCGCGCGGTGCGGGGACTTATTGTCGGTATTCCAAACGTGGGAAAGTCCACGCTCATTAACCGTCTGGCAGGACGGAATATCGCTTTGACAGGCGACAAGCCGGGCGTTACAAAGGGGCAGCAATGGATTAAAGCCGGCAAGGACCTGGAGCTGCTCGACACGCCGGGCATTCTGTGGCCGAAATTCGAGGATCAACTGGTAGGCTACCGTCTTGCGATGACCGGAGCCATTCGTGAGCAGATTCTGAATGTGGACGATATTGCCTATTTCGCCGTTCTCGAGCTTGCGAAGCGATACTGGCCGATACTGGCCGAGCGATATCAATTGGACAATCCGCCCTCGGATTTCGAGGACAACGAAGAGATTGTCAGAGTGATGGAGGACATCGGCAGACGGAGAGGCTGCCTCGTTAGCGGAGGAAGAGTCGATCTGGAGAAAGCGTCGGGCATTATTTTGCGGGATCTGAGGGCGGGAAAGCTCGGACGGATCACGCTGGAGGCGCCGTATGACGATATGCCTTCGCGCGAGCAATGAGGATTCAGTGTTCGATTGTTAGGAGGAAGATTTCACATGTTCGAGTTTGAGCAAGCGCTGTGGAATGACGGTTTTTGCAAGATTGCGGGAGCGGACGAAGTCGGAAGAGGCTGCCTGTTCGGCGATGTGGTGGCAGGGGCGGTCATCTTGCCGCCGGGACTGATCATCGAAGGGGTTAATGATTCCAAGAAGCTGTCGGAGAAGAAGCGAGAGCAGCTATATGGGCAAATTGCTAGGGAGAGCGTCTCGTGGAGCGTGGCCAGGGTGGATGCCGCGACGATCGACCGCATCAATATCAGGCAGGCGTCCAGACTGGCGATGAAGCTCGCTCTTGATTCGCTTTCAATCGCTCCCGATTATGTGCTCGTCGATGCGGAGACTGTTGATTTGTCTCTGCCTCAGCAGTCCATTATTAAAGGAGACGCACGAAGCCAGTCGATTGCCGCGGCGTCCATCATGGCCAAGGTGACAAGAGATCGCTTATGCGTGACGGAATGGGACGAAATCTACCCCGAATACGGGATTGCGGTACATAAAGGTTATGCGACCAAGCTTCACCGGGAACGATTGCTCGAGCATGGTCCAAGCGAGCTGCATCGGCGTAGCTTTCTGAAGAAGCTGCTCGGCGAATGCGGATAGGCTGGCGGAAGAGTTTGTTTATACGGTTTAGACTATGAAGATGAGTCTAATCCGCGTAAACAAGCTTTTTTTCGTATATAGCGCAGCAAGAACCCCCATCGGTCTTCAAGGAATCAGCAGCCTTACCGATATAAGAGGTAAGAATGCGCGAGCGGACGAGAGGAGTACTTACGTGAATATCAGTCAAATGATGCGAGGTCTGCTGGGCGACAGTACGAGCGGCGAAACGAAATCGATGGAGCTCAAGCCGGGGCAAATTGTCAGGGGCGTCGTGCTGCAAACGACGGAAAACAATGAAGCGATTGTACAGATAAACGGCGTAAAGGTGTCGGCGAAGCTGGAGCTTCCGCTAAAGGCCGGACAATCGGCCATGCTGCAGGTGCAGCCGGAATCAAGCGGGGGGCTGGTCGTGCTGAAGGCGGTTGATCTTGGCGATTCGGGGGCATTGGACGATACGTTCCGCGATATCGCCAGGGGGCTTGGCTTGCCGGACCAGAAATGGTCGCTCGATATTGTCAGGGATTTGCGCAAAGAGGGCTTTCTCTTCGATCGAACGACAGCGGCTGCTTTCAAGCAGGCTGCAGCAGCCATGCCGAAGGGAGCGAATCTCGAGCAATGGATGATGTCGGCAGCCGCGGCTTTCAAGAGAGGAATGCCGATGACGGCCACCACGATAGCTTCGATGCAGCAGGTGATGTTCGGGAAACCGGCGCATGAGCTTCTTGAATCGCTTCAGCAGCTTTTGGGGCAAATGCTCGCAGGAGCTTCGGAGAAAGGGGCTGAGACGCCTCCCCCGCAAGCAGCCTTGGCCTCCGCGGCGAAGGTGAGCGCATTGCTGCAGCAGGGCGCAGCCTTGATGTCGGGGGCGACAGAGGCTTCTGGAGAAGGGATGGAAGCCCGCGCCGCCGCGGCAGCGAACAAGTCGTCAGCAGCCCAGGCATTGCCGCAAGCGTCGACAGGAGCGGTCAATCAAACGCAGAGCTTGACAAGGCAGCCTGCTGCGGAGGCGGAGGGCGCAAGGCTGCAACAGGCAGCTCAGCCGGATTCGAACAGGCAGGCCGGGGTCAGCCCTGCGAATGCCAATCAAACGAATCAAGCCAATCCGCAGCTTGCGGGTTCTGCCGCGGGAGTCGAGGAAACGGGGAGCGATTCGGGCAACTGGCTTAAGGGGATGATGAAGTGGCTTGGCGTCGATCATGAGCTTCAATTGGCTAAGGCGGCGACAAGCGCGGATGCCCCGGTACGAGCTGCCGAAGCGGGGAATAACGGCGCTGCTTCGGCTGGGCAGGCAACCAGAGAGGGAACGGAAGCAGGCGCGTCCAAGGAGGCGAACGCGCTTGCAAGCCAGGAGAATCGATCCCGCGCCGGCGGCGCTTCGGAAGTTCGGACGGCGCAGGCCCAT
Source organism: Paenibacillus sp. HB172176 (assembly GCF_011947265.1). GTDB lineage: Bacteria > Bacillota > Bacilli > Paenibacillales > Paenibacillaceae > Pristimantibacillus. The sequence continues at coordinate 105,468 of NZ_JAATHD010000016.1, read as the reverse complement.
CCCGTACCAACAAACGGGACGGCTCCTCAGGAAGGGATTTCAAAGAGCGGCAGCGGAAACGCGGCAGTCCCGGCGAATCAACATGGAGCAAACGCCGGCGCTTCCCCGTCCGGCGAGCATGCAATGTCGATGCAAGCCGGACAGCCGCAAACGCACGGAGCCGTTCCCGAAGGATTGCAGCAGCTCAGAGCCGCTGTGCCGGGACCGGGCGGTCCGCTGTCGCTTCCTCTGCCTGAGCAACTGCACACGCAGGAAGGGTTGAAGAGCGCGCTAATGACTCTTGCGTCAGGGTCGGACACCCCTGGGGCCGTCAAGGAAACCGCAACGCAGCTCCTCCATCATATCACCGGTCAACAGCTGCTGCTCGCGCCGGAGCGCAACAGCTCGATTTTCACGCATGTGACGATGTTGATTCCGTTGAAGGATCGGGAAGGGGGCAGCACGGCATCGGTTCATATTCAGACGAGACGCGGGCGCAAGGGGGAGCTGGACTCGGAAAATTGCAGACTATTGTTTCAGCTCTCGATGGAGACGCTTGGAGAGACGATGGTGGATGTGAACGTGACCGACCGAATTGTCAGCCTGAATGTTTGGAATGATCATCCGGCTATGACTGCAATTATCGATAGCGCGAGAGAGGATATCTCCGCCAGAATGCATGCCGCAGGCTATCAACTATTCTCCTTGCGCGCTACTCCGCTGCCCAAGGAAGACGTCGAAGGCGCGATGCAAGCCGCAGGCGTCAAACGCCAAGCGCTGCCTGACACATCGCAATTCGCATCAACGCGCTACAAAGGAGTCGATTATCGAATATGAGCTTGGAAAAGGACAATCGTTCCTCCAAAGCGACGATTAGAAAAGCGGTCGCTTTGAAATATGAGCCCGGTGAGAAAAGCGCGCCGATTCTCGTTGCCAAGGGAGCAGGGCAGCTTGCCGATCGCATATTGGAGAAAGCGAAGGAAAGCGGAGTGCCTGTTCAGGAAGACGCTTCACTTGTGGAGGTGCTGTCGAAACTTGATGTGGATCAAGAGATTCCGCCCGAGCTGTATACGCTGGTGGCTGAAATTCTTAGCTTCGTCTATCAATCCGATCGCAAAGCGAGGGATTTGCCCCATGAGCCATGATCGCAGGCGTATAGGGAAGCTCGGCGAAAATGAGGCATGCCTTAGACTGCAGGCGTCGGGTTATACGATTCGAGAGATGAATTGGCGTTGTCGTTCCGGCGAGATCGATATTATCGCCGAGCTTGAAGGGCGGATCGTGTTCATTGAAGTAAGAACGAGGCGATTGTCGGGATTGGGCCGCTTCGGCACGGCGGCCGAGTCGATCGATTATCGGAAGCAGCAGCAAGTCAGGCGTGTCGCACAAAGCTACATGCAATTCGAAAAGCTGCTTAACCGTCCAATAAGATTCGATGCGATTGCGATAAGCTTGGCTGAGCGCGATCGCATTCATTCGTTCGTCCACTATGAGGCCGCTTTCTAGGGCGGCCTTGTTAAATGCCGTTGAGCCTCGAGTACTTCGAGTAATCGGGCGAACGGACTGACGAATGGAGGGGAGGGGGGCTCGGCATGATGAGGATTCGTTACTTCAGCTGCATATCCAGCCTTCGATATTGGATCGCTTCTGCGATATGCTCCGCGTCAACGGAATCGCTGCCTTCCACATCGGCAATCGTTCTGGACAGCTTTAACAAGCGATCGAAGGCCCGCATGCTGATGCCCAGCAGCTCGAACGCATCGTCGAGGAGCTTGCGGGCGTCGGATTTCAAGGCGGTTGCTTTCCGCAGTGTCGCTCCGCTTAATTCGCTGTTGACATGGACGCCGAATTTCCGGTTGCGAAACAGTTGTCGTTCTCTGGCTGCTTCAACGCTGTCGCGGAGCTTGCTGGAGGTGACGGTCGGCTCGCTCTGCTGTCTGTCGAAGGAAGAGGGTCTGGGCACTTCAAGCTGAAGATCGATCCGGTCGATCAGCGGGCCGGACAGCTTGGAGCGGTATCTGGCGATTATCGAGGAGCTGCAGACGCATCGCTTCTCTCCGAACTCATGACCGTAATAGCCGCAAGGACAAGGATTGAAGGAGGCCGCGAGCATAATGCTTGCAGGAAAATGAATCGTCGCCCGCGCCCTGGCTATCGTAATCATGCGATCCTCCAGAGGTTGTCTGAGAAGCTCCAGCACCGATCGCGGAAATTCGGGCAGTTCATCGAGAAACAGGACGCCGCGATGAGCGAGCGTAATTTCCCCGGGCTTCGGAATCGTTCCTCCGCCGATAAGTCCGCCGTTTGAGATATTGTGATGCGGAGCGCGAAATGGCGGTTGCTTCAGCAAGCCTTGCGCCGAACGCGGCAGTTTTCCCGCAACGCTGTAGATCTTCGTGACCTCGAGCGCCTCTTCCTCGGTCAGCATCGGCAGAATGCCGGGCAGCCTGCGGATCATCATCGTCTTCCCGGTTCCCGGAGGTCCGCTGAGCAGAATGTTATGCTTGCCCGCAGCGGCAATGAGCATGGCGCGCTTGGCATGATGCTGGCCGATAATATCCGCGAAATCCTCCTTCTCTTGCGGTGGCTGACGTTCGCTGTCCGTGCATGCGCGAAGCTGAGCCAGACTTCTGCCATCCACCTGCAAATGCTCAAGCGACAACGACTCAGCCGCGCATTCCGTCAACTGCTTCAAATGCGTGATCGCATACAAGGTTATGCCGGAGATCCAGGCAGCTTCCGCGCTGTTGGCTTCCGGGAGCAGCACTTTTCCGATTCCCCGCTGCTTCGCTTGTTCAATCATCGCAAGCACGCCGTTGACCGGCCGCAAGCCGCCGTTCAGGCTGAGTTCGCCGATCAGCAGTGTGTCGACGAACAGCTCGCCGCTCATCTGTCCGCTTGCGGTCAAAATACCGGCGGCAATCGCCAGATCGAAGGCTGTTCCTTCCTTGCGAAGATCGGCTGGCGCCAGATTGACCGTAATACGATCCATGGGAAAGGCGAAGCCGCTGTTCTTGAGGGCGGATCGCACCCTGTCGACGGATTCCCGCACTGCCGGATCGGGCAAGCCTACGATATTAATTCGCGGAAGTCCGCTGCTAATATCGACTTCAACCGAAATATGGTTTCCTTCCACGCCGCATACGCTGGCGCTCTGAATAAGACTGAACAAGAAAAAGCACCTCCATCAGCTTGAATAAGCCAAGAATGAAGGTGCTTCCTTACGATCCCGTTTCTCTTAATTGAATTGTTCTCACTATATCGCGATCCATGCGAAGTGTCAATCCTCCCAGGATGATTAAATTGCAAGCAATGGGTGATACTACTTCTCGGATGTATTTTATCTCATATTGAGATGATATTCATATCAAAAAAGCCTGTTCTTTCTCGATGAAAAATAAGGCGAAGAACAAGGAAAAGTGCTACAATGATAAAAGTTTGTTCGTACATATGTATGAATTGAGTTTGTGAAATGGAGGATTTCAACAATGAATATCCATGAGTATCAAGGTAAATCGGTATTGAAGCATTATGGCGTAGTCGTGCCTGAAGGGAAGGTAGCGTTCACGGTGGACGAGGCTGTCGAAGCGGCGAAAGAGCTCGGCACTTCGGTTGTTGTCGTGAAAGCGCAAATTCATGCAGGCGGCCGCGGCAAAGCCGGCGGCGTTAAAGTAGCCAAAAACCTGGACGAAGTGCGCGCTTACGCTAGCGAAATTCTGGGCAAGGTGCTTGTCACCCATCAAACAGGTCCTGAAGGCAAAGAAGTGAAACGCCTTCTGATCGAGCAAGGCTGCGACATCAAGAAAGAATATTATGTCGGCGTTGTGCTTGATCGCGGAACAGGCCGCGTAACGATGATGGCATCAGAAGAAGGCGGCACCGAGATTGAAGAGGTTGCGGAGCATTCTCCTGAGAAAATTTTCAAAGAAGTGATCGATCCGGCTGTCGGCATGCAAGCGTTCCAAGCGCGCAAGCTGGCTTATGCGATTAATATCCCCGGCGCTTTGGTGAACAAAGCGGTTAAATTCATGCTCGCGCTCTACACGGCCTTCGTTGAGAAGGATTGCTCGATTGCCGAGATCAATCCGCTCGTCGTTACTGGCGACGGCAATGTTATGGCTCTTGACGCAAAGCTGAATTTCGATTCCAACGCACTCTATCGCCACAAGGATATCGTCGAGCTTCGCGATCTTGAAGAAGAAGACGCGAAAGAAATCGAAGCATCCAAATACGATTTGAGCTACATCGCGCTCGACGGCAACATCGGCTGCATGGTTAACGGAGCCGGCCTTGCTATGGCGACGATGGATATTATTAAATATTACGGCGGAGACCCGGCCAACTTCCTCGACGTTGGGGGCGGCGCTACGAAAGAGAAAGTTACGGAAGCTTTCAAAATCATTCTGTCCGACGAGAAGGTTAAAGGCATCTTCGTTAATATTTTCGGCGGCATTATGAAATGCGATATTATCGCAGACGGCGTTATCGCAGCGGCCAAAGAGCTTGGCCTTGACCGTCCTCTCGTTGTGCGTCTTGAAGGCACGAACGTTGATCTCGGCAAAAAAATGTTGAACGAATCGGGATTGAACATTGTGGCTGCGGACTCGATGTCCGACGGCGCGCAAAAAATTGTCGCTCTCGTGAAATAAACAAGCTTGCAGCGCGAGATTTGAGCGCAAATGAATTCATTTTAGGGGATGTGAGTTAAGTTGAGTATTCTAGTCAATAAAGACACGAAGGTTATTACTCAAGGCATTACCGGCGCAACAGGCCTGTTTCATGCGAAAGGCGCGCTTGATTACGGTACGCAAATGGTTGGCGGCGTAACGCCCGGCAAGGGCGGCACGAATGTCGACATTACTTTAGAGAGCGGGAAGGTTGTTTCCCTTCCTGTATTCAACACGGTGAAGCAAGCGGTTGACGCTACAGGCGCGAACGCTTCGGTTATCTATGTTCCGCCGGCATTCGCCGCCGACGCGATCATGGAAGCGGTAGACGCCGAGCTTGATCTCGTTATCTGCATCACAGAAGGCATTCCGGTGCTGGACATGGTGAAGGTGAAGCGTTATATGGACGGCAGCAAGACCGTTCTTATCGGACCCAACTGTCCTGGCGTTATTACGCCGGGCGAATGCAAGATCGGCATTATGCCGGGCTATATTCACACGGTTGGTCATGTAGGCGTCGTGTCCCGTTCCGGAACACTGACATATGAAGCTGTTCATCAGCTGACAACTCGCGGCATCGGACAATCCTCCGCAGTCGGTATCGGCGGCGACCCTGTGAAGGGCTCTGAATTTATCGATATTCTTAGCCGCTTCAACGATGATCCGGATACTTACGCGGTTATTATGATTGGCGAAATCGGCGGAACTGCCGAGGAAGAAGCGGCAGAGTGGATCAAAGCAAACATGAAGAAGCCGGTTGTAGGCTTTATCGGCGGCGCAACGGCGCCTCCAGGGAAGCGCATGGGACATGCAGGCGCCATCATCTCCGGGGGCAAAGGAACGGCTGCCGAGAAGATCGCTACGCTCGAGGCTTGCGGCATCAAAGTTGCTCCTACGCCTTCTGACATGGGTTCGACGCTTGTCAGCGTGCTTGAGGAAAAGGGCTTGCTTGATAAATGCGTGACGAACAAATAAATAGGACATAAAACAGGTAGGCAACCTTTTTGCATCCCTTACGGGGTGCTCGAGGGTTGCCTTTTTTGCTGCTTGCGCATTGTTCCGGCTATGTTGCGGTTCGTTAATTTAAGGCGGCGGCTTGCATTCTTGGGTTCCTTACCTCACAATAGATGAGAATGCAAGCCGCCCCGAAAGAAGAGAGGGCTGGTTTGGATATGTTTGAAAATAATCAAGCTTGCAGACAAATGATCATTGCGCTGTATGAAATTCCCGGCATCGGCTGGCACGCGATTCAAAAGGCAGTTGCCCATGAGCTGTGGAAGAAGGAAGACTGGTCTCAGGAAACTCTGCTCGGTATTGGACTCAAAAGAAATCAGGCTCAAAAAGCGGAGGCTATGTACCGCGATAAGCCATGGCTTCTGACGGAGGCTGATTCTCCAGCGATTATGGAGTCCGGAGCGGTCACCTTAACGCCTTATGACGAAGCTTATCCTGCGATTTTAAAAGAAACGGCGCAGCCGCCCTGGGTATTGTACGCAAAAGGCAGGCTTGAATTGCTTCATCGTCCCTCTGTATCTATTGTAGGAACGCGAAAGCCGACAGCCTATGGCAGGCATTCGGCTGCCAGCATGGCTGAAGAGCTGTCAGCCGCCGGCATAACGGTTGTAAGCGGCCTCGCAAGGGGGATTGACCATATTGCCCATGTCGCGGCTCTGAAGCATAAGGGAAGCACTGTGGCTGTTTTGCCCACGCCGATCAATCGCTGCTATCCCCCGGAGCATGAGTCGCTGTACAAGGAGATAGCCGGAAATGGATTGTTGTTGTCGGAGACACCGCTTGGCACGGCGCTGCATCCAGGCCAATTTCATCAGCGAAACCGGATTATATCGGCATTATGCCAGGCTGTTATTGTTGTTGAAGGCGCTCGGAAGAGCGGCTCGATGATTACGGCGAAGCATGCGCTCGAGATGGATCGAGAGCTGTTCGCGCTGCCGGGTCCGATCTCTTCGCCGATGAGCGAAGGCCCGAATGAGCTGATCAAGGAAGGCAAAGCGCGGTTGATGACATCCGTATCGCAAATCTTTGACGAGCTTCCTTGGTTAAGAAATTACAGGGAAGAAGCTTCAGCGCAAGCTGCGGGCCTCGTTCAGTACGGCGGCGAAGGTGTCGCCGAGCTAAGCGGCGAAGAGGCGGCAATCATCGAATTGCTCCGCGATCGGCCGATGTCATTGGATGAAATGCATGAGCTGCTCATGATTCCGTTTGGACATTTGAACGCACTTCTGCTAAATTTATGTATAAAACGGAGGATCGAGCTACAGCTTGGTTCGATATATATCGCATTGTAATTTGTTAGAGAGAGAGGAGGCACCTCGCATGGCAGACTCTTTAGTTATCGTGGAATCACCGGCCAAGGCCAAAACGATAGGTAAATATCTTGGAAGCAAGTATATTGTGAAAGCGTCAATGGGTCATATTCGCGATCTGCCTAAAAGTCAGATCGGCGTTGAGGTCGAAAATAATTTCAACCCCAAATATATAACCATTCGAGGAAAAGGAAGCATTCTAAAGGAATTGAAGGATGCGAGAAAAAAAGTGAAGCATGTCTATCTTGCTGCCGACCCCGATCGCGAAGGGGAAGCTATCGCCTGGCATCTTGCGCATTATTTGGAGCTGGACGACACGGATACATGCAGGGTTGTTTTTAATGAGATTACGAAACAGGCGGTAAAGGACGCTTTCAAGACACCGCGCAAGATCAATATGGATTTGGTCAACGCGCAGCAAGCTCGGCGTATTCTGGATCGGCTCGTCGGCTACAAAATATCGCCGCTTCTGTGGAAAAAGGTGAAGAAAGGCCTCTCAGCGGGCAGGGTTCAATCCGTCGCCGTTAAGCTGATCATCGATCGCGACAATGAGATTGACGAATTCGTGCCCGAGGAATATTGGTCGATTACCGCGAAGCTCAAGCATAAGAATACGGCGTTCGAGGCCAAATACTATTCGTTGAACGGCGAGAAAAAGGAGCTTGGCAAGGAAGCCGATGTGAATGAAGTGCTTCAAGCGATGAAGGGCGAGCCTTTCACGGTGAATGAAGTGAAGGAGAAGGAGCGTCAGCGGAATCCGTCTCCGCCATTCATAACGAGCTCGCTGCAGCAGGAGGCTGCAAGAAAGATCGGCTTCCGGGCGTCTAAGACGATGTCGGTCGCCCAGCAGCTTTATGAAGGCGTTGAGCTTGGGAAAGAAGGGACCGTTGGTCTCATTACGTACATGAGAACGGATTCGACGCGTATATCTCCCGTAGCCCAAGAAGAAGCGAAAGCTTTCATAACGGAAAAATACGGTTCGGAGTATATGCCGGAGCAGCCGCGCGTCTATTTGAAGAAAAACAGCAATGCTCAAGATGCGCATGAAGCGATTCGGCCGACCTCCATTCTACGGGAGCCGGAGGTCATGAAGCCGTTCTTGTCGAGAGATCAATTGAAATTATACAAGCTGATTTGGGAGAGATTCACCTCCAGCCAGATGTCATCGGCTGTACTGGATACCATGACGGTGGATTTGAAAGCGGGAGACACCCTGTTCCGCGCAGCCGGTTCCAAAGTCAAGTTCCCCGGCTTCATGAAGATCTATGTGGAAGGCAATGACGACGGCACGGTCGAAGAGCATAAATTTCTGCCGCAGCTGTCGCCGGGCGATGTCATTCAGTCGGATGAAATCGAGCCGAAGCAGCATTTCACTCAGCCGCCTCCGCGCTATACCGAAGCAAGGCTGGTGAAGACGCTGGAGGAGCTGGGTATCGGCCGGCCGAGCACGTATGCGCCAACGCTCGAAACGATACAGCGGCGCGGCTATGTTGCGATAGAAGAAAAAAAATTTATGCCGACCGAGCTCGGAGAGCTCGTCATTCAGCTTATGGAGGAATTTTTCCCCGAAATATTGGATGCGGAGTTCACGGCCAATATGGAAGGCAATCTCGACCATGTCGAAGACGGCGACGGCAATTGGGTGAAGGTGCTTGCCGATTTCTACGAATCCTTCGAGAAGCGCCTTGAGGTGGCGGAGGAAGAAATGAAGGAAGTTGAAATTCAGGATGAAGTGTCTGATGAAATTTGCGAGAAATGCGGCCGACATCTCGTTTATAAGATGGGACGCTTCGGCAAGTTTCTGGCATGCTCCGGCTTCCCGGAATGCCGCAACACTAAGCCGATCGTGAAGGATATCGGCGTTGAATGCCCGAAATGCCATGAGGGCAAAATTATCGAGCGGCGCAGCAAGAAGGGACGTATCTTCTACGGCTGTGATCAGTATCCGGGCTGCGATTATGTGTCTTGGGACAAACCGACGAACAAGCATTGCCCGAATTGCGACGCGAATCTGGTGGAGAAGCGCAATCGCAGCGGAGCGAAGCTCCAGTGCGTTGCCTGCGACTATTCGGAAGAGGTTCTGGATGATGATAACGAGGAGCAGGCATAACCTATTTGCATCAGGGCTCGTCAACCAGCTAAAATAAGAACTAAGCGCAAACGTCCTCCCTATCCAGGGAGGATGATGTTGTTCTAAGACCACCGAACTTGTCAAAGTAATCAGCTAGCAACCTTGTTGCCAAACCCTTTGATCGGCATGCGATTCCTTCATATGAAGCGGATTTCAAATTCTAAGGAATCCTGGTTTCGTTAGCAGCTGGCTGCGGTATGATTTTTGGATCTAAAGAAGATTGGTAACCTTATTTATCGTTTTTGATTTAAAAAATGCATAATACTAAAGCAATAGCGTTATCATTATTTATTAGATTCCAAGAATGGCTGAATTCGCTAAAATAACGATGTGAGTATTCGTTAGAATCGTACATGACCAAACGGCCACCGCCAGTACTGAAAATAAAACGCCATAAAGAGTAAGGGGTTTTATTTTTAGAAATTCCACGGATTTTGAGAAGTTTGGTTTCGTTCTAACGCACGCCTTCCAGCGTGTCCCGCAGGGACGCAAGCGCTCCTACATAGATTTTAACTCTGAATCGCATGTGTAATGGATACGTTATCTATGCGGGAGTCCAGAGGGCGCTGCGCCTTCTCGAGCCCGCCCTCCCTTTGAAGGGAGGGTTTGGGAGGGTTGAACTCCTGGTTGGGAGGGTTGAAGCCCTTCATTAAAGGGTTGAGGAAGTAAATTTAAGCAAAGGAATGATCCACTTTGTCCGAGCAAAAAGTGACAGTCATCGGAGCAGGTCTTGCCGGAAGCGAAGCCGCTTGGCAAATTGCTTCACAAGGCGTGCCCGTTACTCTATATGAAATGAGGCCGGTCAAACAGACGCCGGCGCATCACACGAATCAATTCGCGGAGCTGGTTTGCAGCAATAGTCTGAGAGCTAACGGTCTGGCTAACGCCGTTGGCGTCTTGAAGGAGGAAATGCGGCGGCTTGATTCGCTTATTCTGAGCAGCGCAGACCGTCACGCGGTCCCTGCCGGAGGGGCGCTGGCAGTAGATCGCGACGGCTTCTCCGGTGAGGTTACAAGCCGGCTGAAAGAGCATCCGTTGATTGATGTCCGCAATGAGGAAGTAACCGAAATTCCTAAGGACGGCATTGTCGTGATTGCGACAGGGCCCTTGACGGCGCCATCTTTGTCGAAGCAGATTCAGGAGCTTCTCGGCGAAGAATACTTTTACTTCTATGATGCGGCTGCGCCGATTATCGAGAAGGAATCTATCGACATGAGCAAGGTGTATCTTGCTTCCCGGTACGACAAAGGGGAGGCTGCCTATCTCAACTGTCCGATGACCGAAGAAGAGTTTGAGTTATTCTACGACGCGCTTGTTCACGCGGAGACGGCGGAGCTCAAGGAATTCGAGAAGGAAATCTATTTCGAAGGCTGCATGCCGATCGAAGTCATGATGAGCCGCGGCAAGCAGACGGCGTTGTTCGGTCCAATGAAGCCCGTTGGTCTCGTTAATCCGCATACCGGCAAGCTGCCGCATGCGGTCATTCAGCTTCGCCAGGACAATGCTGCAGGCACCTTGTACAACATGGTCGGCTTCCAGACGCATTTGAAGTGGGGAGAGCAGAAGCGGGTTTTCTCGTTGATTCCGGGTCTTGAAAATGCGGAATTTGTACGCTACGGCGTGATGCATCGCAACACCTTCATCAACTCGCCAAGATTGCTGGAGGCCACCTATCAAACGAAGAATAGGGATACCTTGTTCTTTGCCGGTCAGATGACCGGCGTTGAAGGGTATGTCGAATCTGCGGCATCGGGCTTAATCGCCGGAATCAACGCGGCGCGTCTCGCAAAAGGGGAAGAGACGGTAACGCTTCCCGAGCATACGGCGCTGGGCAGCATGGCGAAATATATTACTACCGCCGATTTCAAGCATTTTCAACCGATGAACGCGAATTTTGGTCTATTTCCGCCGCTTGAGAATAGAATACGCAACAAAAAAGAAAAAAACGAAGCGATTGCAAATCGAGCGCTTAATGGCATCGAGCAATTCAAAAAAGAGGTTCTGATCAACATATATTCATAATGTAGGAGGGAATTCCATGGAAATGCAATTTCACGCAACGACGATCTGCGCTGTTCGCCACAATGGCAAGGGCGCTATTGCCGGCGACGGCCAGGTTACCTTCGGCAATAGCATGGTAATGAAGCATCACGCGAAAAAGGTCAGAAGATTGTATCGCGGTCAAGTGGTTGCCGGATTTGCGGGATCGGTAGCCGATGCGATAACGTTGTTCGAGAAATTCGAAGCAAAGCTGGAAGAGCATCACGGCAATCTGCAGCGGGCTGCGGTGGAGCTCGCCAAGGATTGGCGATCGGATCGCATACTCCGCAAGCTGGAGGCGATGATGCTCGTAATGGATAAGTCCGGTTTGCTGCTCATTTCCGGCAATGGAGAAATTATCGAAGCGGATGATGATATTCTTGCCATTGGTTCGGGAGGCACCTTCGCCTTGTCGGCGGCCAGGGCGCTGAAGCGTCATGCGCCAGAGATGGAAGCGAAGGATATGGCGCGTTCCTCGCTTGAAATCGCCGCGGAAATCTGTGTCTTTACGAATCATAATATTATCGTGGAAGAAATTGTTTGATTATTATTTGAAACCGGAGGTGGATCACAATGAAGAATGATGCATGGACACCGCGTCAAATTGTGGCTGAACTGGATAAATATATCGTTGGACAAAAGGATGCGAAGAGATCCGTTGCCGTGGCGCTGCGCAATCGTTACCGCAGAAGCAAGCTGGATGAAGCTTTGCGGGATGAAATCGTGCCTAAGAACATTCTGATGATCGGGCCGACGGGCGTCGGCAAGACGGAAATCGCCCGCAGACTTGCCAAATTGGTAGGAGCGCCTTTCGTAAAGCTGGAAGCAACCAAGTTCACGGAAGTCGGCTATGTGGGCAGGGACGTCGAATCGATGGTGCGCGACTTGGTCGAAACCGCGATACGCATGGTGAAATCCGAGAGAACCGAGGAGGTCAAGGATAAGGCGGAGAAGCTTGCGAATGAACGGATTGTAATGCTCCTTGCTCCATCGGCTACGAAAGCCAAAGCATCCAAAAATCCTTTCGAAATGCTGTTCGGAGGCGGACAGGAGGAGAAGGAAGAAGAGGCAGACAAGGTAATTGACGAGACTCTCGAGCAGAAGCGCTCGAAGCTGAGAGAGGAGCTTGCCGCAGGCAAGCTTGAGAACGAGGTTATCGAGATCGAAGTCGAGGATACCTCGCCAAGCATGCTTGACATGCTGTCCGGCCAAGGTCCTGAAGGAATGGGTATGAATATGCAGGAAATGTTCTCGCAGCTTATGCCGAAGAAGCCGAAAAAGCGCAAACTGCCTATAAAAGAAGCGAGAAAAGCGTTAATTCAGGAAGAAGCGAATAAGCTGATCGACATGGATGATGTAATAACCGAATCGATTGTGAGAGCGGAGCAAAGCGGGATTATCTTCATCGATGAGATCGACAAAATAGCGAGCCCGTCGCGCGGCTCGGGACCTGATGTATCCCGTGAGGGCGTACAGCGGGATATTCTTCCTATCGTAGAAGGTTCCACGGTGATGACCAAATACGGTCCGGTCAAAACGGATTATGTGTTATTCGTTGCCGCAGGCGCTTTCCATATCGCAAAGCCTTCAGATCTCATTCCGGAGCTGCAGGGGCGCTTCCCGATCAGAGTTGAGCTGACTTCCTTAAGCCTGGATGATTTCATCAGCATTCTGACGGAGCCGAAGAATGCTCTGACCAAGCAGTATACGGCATTGCTGCAGACAGAGGGCATTGAGATTGACTTCTCGGAGGAAGCGATTCGGGAGCTTGCCTCTATTGCCGCAGACGTTAATCGCAATATGGAGAATATCGGCGCGCGCAGATTGCATACGATTCTTGAGCGCTTGCTTGAGGATTTGTCGTTCGAAGCTCCGGAGTTGAATATGGAGAGGATGACGATTACTCCGGAATATGTGAGGGAAAAGCTGGGAAGTGTTGCGAAAGATCGCGATTTGAGTCAATATATACTGTAGTGTTGAAAAGCTTTGGGAGGCAAATAAGAAATGAGTTTATTGAATAAGACAAGAACGCTGAACCGGCTGCTGCAGCGCGCAGCCGGGAAAGCACTGAGCTTCAGAGAAATGGCGGAGGTGCTTTGCTCTACGATACAGAGCAATGTGTTCGTAATCAGCCGGAGGGGGAAGATACTTGGCTGCGCCGCTATCGACATCTATGATCATGACTTTATCCGATCATTGTCGGCGGACGAGCTTCGATTCTCTGTAGACACCAATCTTCGATTTATGGAAACGCAGGAATCGATGACGAATGTAAAGCCTGATTCGGGCATTATGGAAGCCTTCCCAAGATTGGGAGAGCAGGAAATTATGACCGTCGTTCCGATTATCGGAGGAGGAGACCGTCTTGGCACGTTATTGCTGACAAGGCAGGCGGGTGGATTCGATGATGAGGATCTTATTCTTGCCGAATACGGCTCAACAATCGTCGGAATGGAGATTCTGAGGGAGCGGGCTGATGAAATCGAACAAGAAGTACGGAGCCGTGCGGTCGTTTCTGTTGCGATCGGCTCCTTGTCCTTCAGCGAGCTTGAAGCCGTCGAGCATATTTTCGAAGAATTGAACGGCAAGGAAGGGCTACTGGTTGCTTCCAAGATTGCGGATCGCGTTGGCATTACGAGATCGGTTATTGTAAATGCGTTGCGGAAGCTGGAGAGTGCCGGCGTTATTGAGACAAGATCGCTTGGGATGAAGGGGACCTATATCCGAATCCTTAATCCACAGCTTTTGCAGGAGTTGGAAAAAATAAAATCATAGTCCTAGGCATTAACGACTAAAAAAGTCCCGTCTTTTCAAAAGACAGGACTTTTTTCTTATTGTAATAATTTAGGTGATTATAGATCATTATGAAGGTGTCACAAATCGACACAACTTACTCATTTTTTTAATAATTTATTGTCGAAGAAAGAAGGATTGGGCGACATTCTGTTGAATACGTTAGTTAGGATACAGAAATAGGAAAGTGGTGAAAACGTATGGGTTTGTTGAATGGCGCATCATTTAATCGAATGGAAGCTGCCGTTCAGGCTGCGGAATTCAGGCAAAGGGTTCTATCGAATAATATCGCAAACGCGGAAACCCCGAATTTCAAACGATCGGAAGTGTTGTTCGAGGAGTTGCTGGAGCAATCGATGGGTCCTTCGGGCAAAAGCCAACTGGCTGGACGCAAAACGAACAACAGACATATTACAATCGGCTCAGATGCAAGCTTGCTTCCGAACGCCAAGGTTGTAACGGATGAATCGACATCGATGAATAACAACAAGAATAATGTCGACATGGACAGGGAAATGTCTTTGCTTGCCAAAAATCAATTAAGCTATAACTTGTACATCGGACAAATCAATCATGACATCACAATGATGAAAACGGCGATATCAGGGAGGTCATAATAGATGAAGTTATCGACGGGATTCGATATAAGTGCATCTGCGTTAACCGCGCAGCGACTTCGAATGGATGTGATTTCTTCGAATATAGCGAATGCGGAAACAACGAGAGGAAGCTATGTTAACGGCAAATTCGAGCCCTATAAGAGGAAGTTGGTCGTTCTCGAGCCGCTGCAGCAATCGTTCTCGAATGTTCTCGCTAAGCAGATGGGAGGAAATGATGCGGCTGGGGGCGTAAGAGTAGCAAGTATACAGGAGGACCAAACACCTAGCAAGCTGGTCTATAATCCTAGTCATCCGGATGCGGATGAGGCTGGATATGTACATATGCCTAATGTTGATGTGTCCAAAGAAATGGTCGATATGATCTCCGCCTCGCGTTCTTATGAAGCGAACGTGACAGCAATCAACGCAACGAAGGCCATGTTCGTCAAAGCGCTTGAGATTGGCAAATAGAAATCGACATCGGAATGAAAGGTGGAACAGGGATGATTCAGGTTATGCAGCTAGGGGCCGTGTCTCCAGTAAAGGCCGTTCAAGCGAAGCCGCTTGAGCAATCGACTCCTGCTGAGCTGACACAAAGCTTCGGCCAATATTTGCAGAATGCGATCAACAGCGTGAACACGCAAGAGCAGGCCGTCAGCAAGCTGAACGATCAATACTTGGTCGGCAATGTGGATGTGACGAAAGTTATGATTGCCTCGCAGCAAGCGGAGCTGACTCTGCAGCTTACTACGGAGGTAAGAAACAAAATAATAGATGCCTATCAAGAAATTATGCGTATGCAGATCTGATGAGCGACCTAACAGGCAAAGTAATTGGGTGAGGTGACAATGTGAACGAGAGAATCGCCCAATATCGACAGCGGCTCATGTTGCGATGGGGCCAGATGGGCAAAAAACAAAAAATATGGTTGGGGGCATCGATTAGCGGATTGCTGTTAGCGATTATCTTATTAACGATCGTTTTCTCAAAAACGGAGTATGAGCTCGCGTTTCAGAATCTAGATGCAACCGATGCGGAGGCTGTTATAACCTATTTGGACGGAAATGGTATTCCGTATAAATTGGAAAATGGCGGAACCAGCATATCCGTGCCAAGCGCAAGCGCATCGAAGGTAAAGATTGCTGTGGGTTCGCAAGGTCTTGTGCAGAACGGCTCGATCGGGTTTGATATATTCAGCAAGAATAGCTCTAAGTTAGGTGAAACACAGAATGAATTCAATGTTATCTATCAGAATGCCTTGAATGGCGAGGTTCAGAAGCTGCTGAACGGCTTGAAAGGCGTTGAAAGCTCCAAGGTATTGATCAACAGGCCGGAAGAAAGTGTGTTTCTGTCGCCGGACAACGAGCAGAAGGCTTCTGCCGCCATCGTGATCAATTTCAAACCGGGCTATCGTCCTGCCCAGAAAGAAATAGATGGTTACTATAATTTGGTAAGCTCGACTGTTTCCGATCTGGCGATTCAAGATATTACAATCTCCTCGACGCAGCTTGGCGAGTTGACTTCGTCCGAAGCCGGAGGTCTTACGACTGGAAACGCGGATGTGGCGGAGCTTCAATTTCAAATTCAACAAAAGTACGAATCAGAGTTGAAAAAAAACATTCAACAATTTCTGGGCCCGATGGTCGGAGCGGATAATCTGGTTGTCAGCATCTCGAGCTCGATGAATTTCGACAAGAAGATAAGCAAGGAAGATTTGGTGCTGCCGCTAGAGAATAACGATAATAACGGCATCAAAATTAGCGAACAGACCGAAAATCAATCGTCTACCGGTTCAACCGGGCAAGCGGGCGGCGTGGCAGGCACCGGAGAAACGGATGTGCCAGGCTATGACGCGACAGCATCAAACGGCGGCTCCTCCGAATCGAGTTCGGAAATTATTAATTACGAAGTGAGCCGCGTTACGAATAATATCGAATCGGGTCCATTCGTGGTGAAGGATCTCTCCATCTCTGTAGGCATTGATTCCGCGCAATTGGCGGATGAGACGAACCGTGATGGCATTATGAATTTCCTGACGACTCTCGTTCGGTCGCAGCTCGCGAATTCCGGACAGGATGTAACTAATGACGCTGAAATCAGCAAAAAGGTTTCAATCCTTGCAAGCAACTTTACGAATAGTTCTTCGACAGCGACTTCCAAAGGCATCTCCACTCCGCTAGCGATTGGGTTGGGAGTTGCCGCGTTAGCTCTAATCGGCGGACTTATTGCCGTCATTGCCAGAAGAAGAAAGAATCAAGAGACGGAAGAACTTGTTCCGGAGCAGCCGTCCAAGATCGAATATCCTACACTTGATTTGGAAAGTGTCAGCAATGACAGTCAAGCCCGCAAAAATCTTGAAACACTTGCCAAGAAGAAGCCGGATGAATTCGTCAATCTGCTTCGCACATGGCTTGTAGATGAATAGGGGGGCTCGCACTTGTCCAAAGCCATGCAAGGTTTAACCGGACGTCAAAAAGCTGCAATATTGCTTATTACATTAGGACCCGAGGTGTCCGCTCAAATCTTCAAGCATCTGCATGATGACGAGATCGAGCAGCTCACACTGGAAATCGCGAATGTGCGCAAGGTAGACAGCCTGGATCGCGAAACGATTCTTAGCGAATTTCATCAGATTTGCATCGCGCAAGAATATATTTCGCAAGGCGGCATTACTTACGCTAGGGAAATTCTTGAGAAGGCGCTGGGGGAGTCCAAGGCGCTTGAAGTCATTAATCGCTTGACCGCAACCTTGCAGGTTCGTCCTTTCGACTTTGCCAGAAAAGCGGAACCGGCTCAAATTCTCAATTTTATTCAAAACGAGAATTCGCAGACGATTGCTCTCGTGCTCTCGTATCTGCAGTCCGAGCAGGCTTCGCAAATTCTGTCTTCGTTGCCTCAGGATAAGCAGGCGGATGTTGCCAGGAGAGTAGCGCTAATGGACAGCACTTCTCCTGAGGTGATAGCCCAGGTTGAACGCGTCCTCGAGCAGAAGCTGTCGGCGACGGTCACTCAGGATTACACGAATGCCGGCGGCATCGATTCAATTGTTCAAATCTTGAACGGCGTCGATCGGGGTACAGAACGAACGATACTGGATTCGCTGGAAATTCAAGATCCCGAGCTTGCCGAAGAAATCAAAAAAAGAATGTTCGTATTCGAAGATATTGTCAACATCGACAATCGTTCCATTCAACGGATTATCCGCGACATCGAAAACGCGGACCTGCAGCTTGCACTCAAGGTTGCCAGTGAGGAAGTGCGGGAAGCGATCTTCCGCAATATGTCCAAAAGGATGGCGGAAACCTTCAAAGAAGAAATGGAATTTATGGGTCCCGTTCGATTGCGCGATGTCGAAGAAGCCCAAACGAGAATTGTCGCTACCATTCGCAGGCTAGAAGAATCGGGTGAGATTATTATCGCCCGCGGCGGAGGAGACGATATCATTGTCTAGACTAATCAAATCTGCGAGCGTCATTACGATTGAGCAATTAAAGCAATTGCAGTCGGCGAATGCGCACAAAACGGTCGAAAGCCAGGAAGAACAAACCACTGCTGCCGCACCAGAGCAACCGGATGAAGAGACGATTTCGCTTCGCGATCAAATTATTCAAGACGCTCAAACCGTTGCCGGCGAGCAGCTTCAAGATGCAAGAACGAAAAGCGAGCAGCTCCTTGCGGATGCCAAGCAACAAATTGAGGACTGGTGGCAGGAACAGCGGGAAGCTGACGCAGCTGCAGCGGAGCAAGCCAGGCATGAAGGCTACCAAGCCGGCTTTACGCAAGGCAGCGAGGAATCCCGTCAGCAGCTTCAATCCGAATGGCAGAGCAAGCTGGATCTTGCCTCGAGTACACTTAAGCAAGCCTATGTGATGCGAGAGCAAATCATCCAGGAAGCAGAGCCGTTCCTGGTTGAGCTGAGCTGTGCAATCGCCGAGAAAATTATTGGTCAGCAATTAACGCAATCGCCTGAAACAGCGATTCAGCTCATCCGGCAAAGCTTATCGAGACGACGAGAGCAGGGCGTGATCACATTATGCGTGGCGCCGACTCAGCTATCATTCTTGCAAGCTTCGCGGGAAGAGTTGAACACTGCAATCGATTCCCAAGCCGAGCTCCAAATATTGCCGGATTCCACTGTGAAGGATATGGGCTGCGTAATACGCTCCTCATTCGGCAGCATTGATGCGCGAATCGATACCCAGCTTTCGGAGATCAAGCAAGAGCTGCTCCAGCTCTCACATCATATCGGCGAGGAGAGAGTTCACTCCCATGAGCCTGAATAAGCTTGACGTGCAGAAGTATCTTGAGCATCTCAGACCGCTGGATCCGGTTCGAATCAACGGCAAGGTGACACAAGTCATCGGTCTCACAGTCGAGTCCGAAGGGCCAGATGCCAGCATCGGCGATCTCTGCTATATCTATCCTTCAAAGAGCGCTCAGCCGTTGAAAGCGGAGGTTGTCGGTTTTCGCGACAACAAGGTATTGCTTATGCCGCTTGGCGATCTGCATGCGATTAGCCCGGGCTGCGATGTTGTTGGATCGGGCAAGCCATTAACGGTTCAGGTCGGCTCTGAGCTGCTTGGCAAGGTGCTCGACGGTCTAGGCAATCCGCTGGACGGATCAAAGCTTCCGGCTAGAATGCAGCATTATTCTACGCATAACAGCCCAAGCAATCCGCTTGACCGACCGAGAGTCACAGAGACGTTAAGCGTTGGCGTGAAAGCCATCGACGGCTTGCTGACTGTCGGCCAGGGACAACGCGTCGGTATATTCGCCGGCTCTGGCGTCGGCAAGAGCACACTGCTCGGCATGGTCGCCCGCAACACCTCCGCAGACGTGAATGTCATCGCGCTTATCGGAGAACGAGGTCGGGAGGTCCTCGAGTTTATCGAGAAGGATCTCGGTCCCGAGGGACTTGCACGGTCTGTGGTCATCGTCGCGACATCCGATCAGCCTGCTTTAATTAGGATGAAAGGAGCCCTTATCGCAACGACTATCGCTGAATATTTCCGTGATCGCGGTCTGAACGTCATGCTGATGATGGACAGTGTCACCAGATATGCGATGGCGCTTCGCGAAGTCGGGCTTGCAATCGGAGAACCTCCGGCAACAAGAGGTTACACGCCTTCTGTTTTCGCAGCTCTGCCTAAGCTTCTGGAGAGGGCGGGAACAGGTCCGGCCGGCTCTATAACCGCCTTCTATACCGTTCTGGTTGACGGTGACGATATGAATGAGCCGATAGCCGACGCGGTGCGCGGCATATTGGACGGTCATATTGTGCTCAGCAGGCATTTGGCCAACAAGGGTCAATTTCCCGCGATTGATGTTCTTGCATCTGTCAGCCGCGTTATGAAAGAAATCGTGACGGACGAGCAGCAGGATGCCGCTAACGAAATGAAAAGGCTGCTATCTATTTATAAAGATTCGGAAGATCTGATCAATATTGGGGCGTATCAGCAAGGATCGAACAAAGAAATTGATTTGGCTATTTCATCGATGGACGAGATACTGGCTTTCGTGAAGCAGAAAACATCGGAGAAGGTCACGCTGAAGCAAGCTCAGGATAAGCTAATCCAACAATTTTACAGGAGTTGATCCGGCAAGTGGCCATGTTCCAGTACTCGTTCCAGAAGGTCGTGGATTTGAAGAAGAGTCAGAAAACACAGGCGGAATGGCTGTTATCCAATGCGCTTAGCCTGTTGTCCGCACAGGAAGCGTCGCTAAATGAGCTCCAGCAAGCCAAAGCGGATTGGGAAGCCAAGCTCCAAAGCGCATCTGCGGAAGGCGTGCCGCTTTCCGAAATTGTGATCATTAGGGAGTACTTGGACCATGTGCAGGCTTGTATTGAGAAGAAGCTCCTTCAGGTGGAGCATGCCCAGCATGCGGTTGAGCAGAGCAGATCTCGGCTCTCTGACAAGATGAAGGATGAGAAGGTATGGTTGAAAGCGAAGGATAACGCCTTCCACACCTACCGACAAGAAATGAGCATCAAGGAACAAAACGAACTGGATGAAATGGCTACCGTCAGATTCAAGATGGGAGCACAGTAATGGCATGAATGCCCGCTAGAGGGAGTGATAGGAATTGGCGGACACAAGTATGGAGAAGCAAGGCTACAGCGGAGTAGAGCGATTCCTGTTCATGATGGTGCCCATATTATTCGTCATCGCGTTGTTATTCGTGCTTCTGACCTTGTTCGATATGGATTTCCGAAATCGCGCGTTGAGCTTCGGCCAGGAGGTTCCGATCCTTCGAGATGTGCTTCCTGAGCCGAAGGTTGCGGGAAATACGATGGATGACGATCAAATTCGCTCGATTAAGCTGAAAGAAAAAATCGACGAGCTTGAAACCGAGCTTGCCGCTGCGCAGAATGAGCTGGCGCAAGCAACGGCGGATAAGGAGCAGAACGGCCAGACAGTGGAGCAGCTGCAGCAAGAGAATGAAACGCTGAAGCAGGAAAACGAGGAAAAGTTGCTGACGGATGAACAATATGCGGCGAAGATCAATGATCTTGCAGGCATGTTCACGGATATGACGCCAAGCAAAGCGGCTCCTATCATTCAAAGCATGTCGCTGGACGAAATGGTGCTGCTGTTCTCGACCATGCGCGGGGATGATCGCGGAAAGATCATGGAGAAGATGGATCCGAAAATTGCCGCAGAAGCGACAATGAAGCTGAAGGACAACGAAAGCGCCAAGGATTTGCAAATTGCCGCTTTGCAGGATGAAATCATAGCCGCCCAGGCTGACGCGGCCGCTTCCCAGGCTTCCACATTGGACGACAGTCAGCTAAGCGCGACCTTTGCCGCCATGGATGCGAAAAGCGCCGCGCAGCTGCTCTTGAAGATGACAGGCATCTCTTCAACGAAAGTGCTGAGAATTTTGAATTCCGTAAATAACGCGACACGTTCCGGGCTGCTGTCGGAGATGTCGAATATCGACCAGAATGCAACGGCATCGATAATGGCCAAATTAATGGAAGGCAGTTAACGAAAGATTTGCAAGTCCAATTAGGAAGGGAGGTGAAAAAATGGATATGACAATGCCAAAACTGTCAGCGGCTCAAGCGAGCTCTTCATCCTCTGGGTCAGCTCTTGCAAAATCGAATGCTTTAAACGCGGCCGGAGGATTTCAAAAGGTTCTCGTTCAGCAAATTGGAAGCAGCAAGACGGATTCAAAGCCGGAGGGGAAGTTGTTCGCGAATGTGGCAGCGCTCATCGGGGGAGACGATACTGCAGCTTCCGCTGAAAATGACGATATGGCAATTGATCTAGGAAGTTTGATGAAGATGATTGATGAGTTGATTGACAAGCTCTCAGGCGACGATGACCAGAATGCCGGGGATTCGGATGACCTGGACAAGGAAGATTTGATTGACTTGAACGATCAACTAAACGCCTTGCTGGCTATGATGGGAGTTCCGATTGCGACTGTTGCCAAGCCAATTGCGTCAGGAGAGGAAGGCTCCCAAGGAGCTGCTGCAATGCAGTCGCAGATAAGCGCGGCGCAGTTGAAAAGCAATCTTCAAGACGGTCTTCTGCAGCTTCAAGCCGCACTTGCGCAAACCGGACTTCAATCATCATCAGGACAAGCTTTGCTATTGCTTGCAGGGCAGGAAGTCAAATTGATCGCGACTGCTCTTGCCGGATTGACGAAGGATTCTGAGAAGCAGCCCCAAGAATCAAAATTTTCTGCGCCGGAATGGTTGACTGCCGTATCTTCTAACGAGGAGAAGGATGCAATTAAACAGCTGCAGCGATTAACGCAGTTGGCGATGAATACGGCTTTGCAAGGGGCGAGCGCTCAAGAGGTTCAGACGACGGATGCGGACGGGCTTGCGGGTCAACAAACGCCTGCAATGATGGCTTCGGATGTGTCAGACATTCTTCCAATCGGTCTTCTGCAGTCCAGCAATGCGAACAACTTAAGGGATTTGACGCCGCTCATCAACAATCAGTCAGCGCCAACCGCCTATGTACTCGCGGATGATTTTGCGGATACGATGAACGGACTGCTCGTTCAGAAGCTTCAAATTCAGACTTTGAACGGCAATTCCGAAGCCAAGCTTATGCTGATGCCCGAGCATTTGGGACAAGTGGATGTTAGACTTTCGATGCAGAACGGCATATTGACTGCGGTATTCCACACGGATACGGCTGCGGCCAAGGATATGCTGGATAATCAGATGGCTCAGCTTAGAGCCTCGCTTCAGGCGCAAGGACTGCATGTAGACAAGCTGCAAGTGACCCAGACACAGCCGACGCTGCAACTTGGCGGTCAGTCGTTCAATCAACAGAACAACGGCCAGTCATTCTCGAGAGGACAGCAAGGCTCTGCCGGAGCTCAGAACGCTACTGAATCCTTCGAGGCAGAGCTTGACGAACAAGCGGCTATTCAAGGATTGGGCTATGGCAGAGCGATTAACGAAACTGCTTAGGATTTGATTCCCATCATGAATCGGAATTGGAGGTGAACGAAAAGATGTCTGATGCTATTTCTACCCAAACAATATGGCCGAATTACGCTGCCTCGAATGTGCAAGCAGCGGCCGAAAGGCAACCCAGCGATACGCTTGGCAAGGATCAATTCTTATCCATTCTGGTTACGCAGCTTCGCAATCAGGATCCGATGCAACCCATGCAGGACAAAGACTTTATCGCCCAGATGGCTCAATTTACTTCTGTTGAGCAGTTGATGAACATGTCGTCGGAGCTCGCGTTAATGAGACAGAATATAGGCTCGGCGTCAAGCTTGATAGGCAAGTATATTGAGTGGAATGAATACGATGAGTCGGGCGACATTCAGACATTAGGAGGCATTGTCGATTCGATTGTTTCGAAGGATGGACTCTTATATGCGAGATCCGGCAGCATGGAGGTCGGGCTCGATTATGTAACTTCTATTTCTGTCAACGGGCCAAGCGATTCGGAAACCGGGGGAGAAACGGACGGAACTGATCCCGCAGACGGTACCGATACAACGGACGGTACCGATACAACGGACGGTACTGATACGACAGACGGTACCGATGCGACTGAAGGCTCGGAATCTGGCGAGGAGTCCGGCGGCAGTTCGGAAGAAGGTGAAGGAGCATGAGCGATGGCATGAAGATCAGCCACATGTATCCAATAAGAAGCGCTCCCTTGCAGCTTGAGAAATTCGTCCATTCCGATCTGAAGAAAGCGGCGAAGGATTCTCCGTTCCAGAAAATGCTTCAATCCGAAGTGCTTAATTTCAGCCGCCATGCCGAGACGAGAATGGCTGAGCGCGGTATTCAGCTTCAACCGGAATCGCTTGACAAAATTAGAGATGCAGTGGATCAAGCGGCTTCAAAAGGAGCAAAGGACTCGCTTATCGTTTATCGAGATATTGCGATGATTGTGAATGTTCCTAGCCGAACCGTTGTAACAGCAATGGACGGCAACCAAATGAAAAGCAATGTGTTCACGAAGATCGACAGCGCCATTATATTATCATAGGCTGGACCGCGCAGGAGGCCTATAGTTGCGGATCGATTGATGCAACTTGAATCATTATAATGAGTTGAAAATGGAGGAATCGAATCTATGTTAAGATCCATGTATTCAGGCGTTTCCGGCATGAGGGGCTTTCAAACCAAGCTGGATGTAATCGGGAATAACATTGCGAACGTCAACACAGTGGGCTTCAAGGCCGGACGAGTTATGTTCCAGGATATACTGAGCCAAACGGTATCAGGCGTAACCGCTCCCGAAGAAGGGGAGAGCGGCGGCGTGAACGCGAAGCAAATCGGTCTGGGCGTATCTATCGGCGCAATTGACACGATTCATACTGCAGGGAGCGCGATGACGACAAACCAGCCAACGGATCTTCGCATCGACGGCGACGGATTTTTCGTTGTATCGGCTGGAGACGGCACGGAGCAGCTGCTGACAAGAGCAGGCAACTTCACATTGGATGCGGACAGACAACTCGTAACCTCAGACGGCATGTTCGTGCTCAGCTCAGACGGTTCGCCTATTGTGCTGGATGAAGAGGTAACAGCGTTCTCGATCGCGCAGGATGGCACGATTATCGGCGTCACTGCGGATGGACAAACAGAAGTTGCTCAAATCGGCATTGCCAAGGTCGTCAATCCAAGCGGACTTGAAAAGCTGGGCGGGAATTTATATCGCATGACCGTCAACGCGAATCCGGATGGCGAATTCGAGCTGTTGACGGCTAATGATCCCGAGACTGGAACTGGAGCTATTATTTCCGGTCAGCTTGAAATGTCCAATGTCGACCTCACGGCCGAGTTCACGGAGATGATTGTTGCTCAGCGCGGCTTCCAAGCCAATTCGCGTATTATTACGACCTCGGATGAAATTCTTCAAGAAGTCGTCAATCTGAAGCGTTAAAGATAGAAAGCAATGAATGAGCGGGAGGCTGCCAGCCTCCCCTACTAAGCTCAGGGGGGAAGCTGATGATCACCGTCACTCGAATTAACGGCACCAAGATTGTCATTAATGCCTTGCTTATCGAATGGATTGAAGAAGCTGCTGATACTGTCATTACTCTGACAACCGGCAACAAACTTGTTGTGAAAGAGAGAGCAAATGAGCTGATATTGCTTAATCAGCAGTATCTTCAATCAATCGGCCTCGTCGCAGCGGCACAGAAACTCGACCAGATGGAGGGGCCTTCGACATGAAGAAAATGTTGCCTTGGTTAATTACGATTCTATTGTCTATTACACTCATTGCCATAGTTTCAATCATACTGTTTCGGTCGTTCTTCAATGATCCTGCGAATGAGACGGCAGAAAACGCCAAAGTGGAGGTTAAGGAGCTTTCCGCAGATGAAAGAGTGGAAGAAACGTCCATCCTTAAAGATTTCCGCAGAAACATTCAGGACTCCGACTATGTCGTGATTATGAGCTTTGCTTTTCAACTGGACAGCAAGAAAACGAAGGAGAACTTCGATAAGCTTCTGGACATCGAGATTAAACCGATTATTAGCCGGACATTGGCCGATGTTTCCCAGGAGGATCTCGAAGGTTCCAAGGGCGAAGACGCTCTTGAATCGAAGCTTCTTAATCTGATCAATCCCGTCATTCCGAATGATGGAAAGTTGTTGAAGGTGGAAATAACGGATTTCATTATTACCAGATTGTAGATTCTTAAATTCGAATTCAAAAATTCAGGCTGCTTGGCAAAAGCGGGCTTATTGAACAACCTTTATAGGGACATTCCTCGAAGGAGGTGAGAGAATTGGTTGATGTTCTATCGCAGAATGAAATTGACGCCTTGCTGGCAGCATTGTCCTCTGGGGAAATGGATGCGGAGGAATTGAAGAAGGAAGAAGTCACACGCAAGGTAAGTGTCTATGATTTCAAGCGCGCGGTTCGTTTCTCGAAGGATCATATCCGAAGCCTGACTCGTATTCATGAGAACTTCGCGCGATATCTGACAACCTATTTCTCAGCGCAGCTCCGGACGTTTGTGCAAATTAACGTCGTGGATGTCGAGCAATTGCCGTACGATGAATTCATTCGTTCCATCCCCAAGATGACGATTCTGAATATATTCGAAGCGGAGCCGCTCGAAGGACGAATGGTGCTTGAAGTTCATCCGAATGTTGCTTACGCCATGCTTGATCGAATGCTCGGCGGTCAGGGAACGGCGCCATCCAAAATTAACGCTTTGACCGAGATTGAAACGATAGTTATGGAGAAAATTTTCGCAAGAACATTTGACAGCCTGCAAGAGGCCTGGAAAACCGTCATCGACATCTCGCCCAGACTGGAAGCGTTGGAGACGAATCCGCAATTCATGCAGATTGTATCTCCGAACGAAACGATTGCATTAATTTCCTTCAGCACCAAAATCGGCGATACAACAGGAATGATTAACCTGTGCATTCCCCATGTGGTGCTGGAGCCGATCATGCCAAGACTGTCTGTTCATCATTGGTTCGTGTCTCAGAAGAAAGAACGAGCTCCCGAGGAAGTTGAAATTCTGGAGCAGCGCGTTCATAAAGCAAAGCTTCCGATCGTGGCTGAACTCGGACATTCCTCCATCACGATTCAAGAATTTTTGTCGTTAAGCGTAGGGGATGTGCTTTCGCTGGACAAGTCTGTGAATGACGGACTTAAGATAAAGGTCGGGGACAAATTGAAGTTTATTGGCAGTCCCGGCTCGATTAAGGATAAATTGGCCGTTCAAGTCGACGAAATTGTAAGCGAAGGAGTGGAAGAAGAATATGACGAGTAAGGATTATTTGTCGCAAGAAGAGATTGATGCGTTGCTGCGTCAATCCTCCAATGAGCCGCTTGACGAAATGCCGCCTCCCGCGAACGAGGTTCAGTTGTCCGATTATTTGTCTTCGATCGAGCAGGATGCACTTGGTGAAATCGGAAACATTACTTTCGGCAGCGCCGCAACCGCGCTATCGACGCTGCTCGGCAAGAAGGTGGACATTACGACGCCTCAGGTAACGCTTGTTCGGAAGGATCAACTCGGCGATGTGTTTCCAAGGCCGCATGTGGCAGTCAGCGTTCAATATGTTGACGGTTTCGAAGGGATTAACTCTCTTGTTATCCGGACTAAAGATGCGCAGGTTATCGCTGATTTGATGCTTGGCGGAGAAGGCGAGGTAGATGGGAATCAGGAGCTGAATGAAATTCATATTAGCGCAGTTCAGGAAGCGATGAATCAGATGATGGGCTCATCGGCGACCTCGATGTCTACCATTTTCAATCGGTTTGTCAACATTTCGCCCCCCGGCATTGATATTTTGGATGTTAGCAACGGCGACGGAATGTCGCATTTGCCGCCGGTTGATGTGTTTATCAAAATCTCCTTTCATCTTACCATTGGCGATTTGATTGATTCGACGATCATGCAGCTTTTGCCTGTCTCATTTGCGAAGCAAATGGTTTCGACCTTGATGGGAGGAGAGGAGGACATTGGAACGGGTTCAGCGGCTGCGGCAGCGGAGCAGAGCAGTGCCCAGCAGCAAACGGCAGCTTCTTCGGCAGTTGCCCCGACGCCAGCGCCAGAGCCTCAGAGACCTCCTGAACAAATGCCGCAAAGCTATGGAAATCCTGCTGCTGCCTATGATTCTTTTGGTCATCCGGGTCCTGCGCCGACTTCGCCGAACGTTAATCGGAATGTAAATGTTCAGCCCGTTCAATTCGCGAACTTCAATAATCAACAATTTGCGCAAAATGAAGCGACAAATTTGAATTTATTGCTCGACATACCCTTAAAGGTCACTGTAGAATTAGGAAGGACCCAGAAGCAAATTAAGGATATTCTCGAACTGTCTCAAGGCTCGATTATTGAGCTGGACAAGTTGGCGGGCGAGCCGGTCGACATCCTTGTCAACAACAAATTAATCGCCAAAGGCGAAGTTGTTGTCATTGATGAAAATTTCGGCGTGCGCGTGACGGATATAGTAAGCCAATGGGACCGCATTCAAAAATTACAATAACATCCTAGGAGGAAATGAAGATGGCAAACCGCATTCTAATTGTAGACGATGCTGCATTTATGCGTATGATGATTCGAGATATCTTGTCGAAGAACGGATATGAGGTCGTTGGAGAAGCGCAAGACGGCGCTCAAGCCGTGGAGAAATACAAGGAGCTTAAACCGGATTTGATTACAATGGATATCACAATGCCGGAGATGGATGGCATTTCCGCTTTGAAAGAAATCAAAAAAATGGACGGCAACGCAAAGGTCATTATGTGCTCGGCCATGGGACAGCAGGCTATGGTTATCGATGCGATTCAAGCGGGCGCCAAGGACTTCATCGTAAAGCCGTTCCAGGCGGATCGCGTAATTGAAGCGATTAAGAAGACGCTTGGATAAGCAGACGTCGGCAATGAAGAATTACCGAATTGCCATCTGCTCTCTTCTGCTCGCTGTTGCAGGCATTCAAGCATACCCGTTGCCCGTTGCTGCGGCTGCGGGAGGAGATTCGAGCAACGATACAACGGGAAATCTCGGAGCGGTCTCATCTCAAACGGCTGGAAGGGATACACCGGATACAAGTGAACTGCTAGGCAATATTGTTTGGGTAATTGTCGCGCTTGCCATTGTTGTCGCTTTGATGATTCTCGTCATTAAATGGCTGTCGATTCGAAGCAAGCAATGGGGAGCAAACCGAGCCATGCGTACGCTTGGCGGCGTATCTCTAGGCCAGAGCAGCTCGATGCAGGTGGTGGAGATTGCGGATCGCATCTATATCGTCGGAGTCGGTGAGAGCATTACTTTAATTGACAAAATTGACGATCCGGAGCTTGTGTCCGCCGTCTATGCATCCTTTGAACGCAAATCTCAGCAAACATGGAATTCGCAGGATATTGCAGGGGTTCTTAGAAAGCTCCTCAAACGGAACAAGGAACAGTCTGCGGTTGATACGCGGGATGCAGACGAGGCGTCAAGCTTTCAGCAACTGCTCCAAAGGAAGCTGAGCAATCAATCAAGTCGCAAGCAGCAGCTTGAGAGCTTGCTTCAAGAACAAAAAAAGAATGAACGGTTGATCGATCATGAGGAATAAGAGATGGCTGTCGTTCGCAGCGGTTCTCCTATTGTCATTGCTTGTCCAACAGCACGCAAACGCTTTGGAACTGCAATTGCCCGATCTGTTCGGCGATGCAAGCGATGATCCGAACAGCGATACGAATACGAGCGCATTATCGATACTATTGCTGCTCACGGTGCTCAGCATCGCACCTGCCATATTGGTTCTAATGACGAGCTTTACTCGCATCATAATCGTGCTTGGTTTCGTAAGAACGTCGCTGGGCACGCAGATGATGCCTCCCAATCAAGTGCTGATCGGGCTTGCCATGTTCCTTACCTTCTTCATTATGGCGCCTACCTTCGGTCAAGTGAACGAGGTAGCCTTGCAGCCCTATCTGAAGCATGAGATTAGTCAGACGGAAGCGCTCAAGGAAGCCTCGGTGCCGCTCAAGCGGTTTATGTTCTCGCATACAAGAGAGAAGGATTTGCTGCTCTTCATGAATTATACGAAGACGGAGAAACCGGAAAGCTTCGAGGATATTCCGATTACCGTGCTGGTTCCGGCTTACGCAATCAGCGAGCTTAAGACGGCATTCACGATGGGTTTTGCCATCTTCATCCCTTTTCTCGTTATCGATATGATTGTGGCTAGTACATTAATGGCGATGGGAATGATGATGCTCCCGCCGATTATGATATCGCTGCCCTTTAAAATTTTGCTCTTCGTCATGGTGGACGGCTGGTACTTAATCGTGAAATCGCTGCTCGTCAGCTTCAATTCTGGATGATAGGCGGAGGGAATGGATATGAGCTCTGAAATGGTTATCGGACTAGCGGGAGAAGCGGTTTACACCGTGTTGAAGGCAAGCGCGCCAATGCTGGTTCTAGCGCTTGTCGTCGGTCTGCTCGTCAGTGTATTTCAAGCAACCACGCAAATTCAAGAGCAGACGCTTGCGTTCGTGCCGAAAATCGTGGCCGTGTTTCTGTCAATTATTATTTTTGGCCCCTGGATTTTGAACACCGTTCTCGATTTCACTTATAATCTGCTGAATAATCTCAATTATTACATCGGTTAGGCTGTGAGTGAATGGACGCAATAGAACAAGGTTTGCCTATTTTTTTATTGATTTTTTGTCGAATTACCTCTTTTTTCGTCGTCGCGCCTGTCTTTTCTTCCCGAGGCGTGCCGAACACGTTCAAGATTGGTCTAGGCTTCTTTCTTACCTTTATTATCTTTTTGTCTTACGGCTTTCAACAGACGATTGTCATTGACGCCTCCTATCTACTAATGATTATCAGAGAAATTCTGATTGGCGTTTTAATCGGTTTTGTCGTATACCTGTTTTTCGCTATCGTTCAAACCGCGGGAGCTTTCATGGATATGCAGATCGGTTTCGCCATGGCGAATGTCGTCGACCCGCTTTCCGGCGTTTCGGCGCCGCTGCTGGGCAATTTCAAGTATATGCTTATGATTGTCGTGTTCCTGATGATGAACGGCCATCATTTCTTGTTGACTGGTCTTATGGACAGCTATCAATGGATGCCGCTTGATAATGCTCTGTTCTCCAGAATGCTGGAGGGCGGCATTACAGATATGCTGGTACGAATATTCAGCAACACGTTTCTGCTGGCGGTTCAAATTGCTTCACCACTTGTAGTGGCGATGTTTTTGACCGACCTCGGTCTGGGCTTTCTTACGAAAACTGCGCCTCAATTCAATGTATTTGTCATTGGCATTCCATTGAAGATTATTGTAGGCTTGTTCCTGCTGATTCTGCTTCTCCCGGGAATGTCCGTTATTTTCGAGAAGCTTTTCTCTATTATGTTCGACTCGCTCGAGCAATTGTTCGGAGTTGTGCAAGGACCGCCTGAGGGGCAGTAGGAGGTGGGACAACATGCGTCAATATCAATTGAAACTGGATTTGCAGCTGTTCAATCAGGAGAAGACGGAGAAAGCGACGCCGAAGAAGCGCGAGGAATCGCGCAAGAAAGGCCAGGTAGCCAAATCCAGCGATCTCCCCGGCGCGCTTATTTTATTGTTTGTCTCCATGTCGTTCTTCATGCTCGGCGGTTATTACAAATCAGCGGTGCTCGGCTTGTTTCACAGCTTGTTCGAAAACTGGCTGACATTGACCATTACGCCCGATAATGTGATCAGTCTATTCATGGATGTTGCTTGGAAAATGCTGCTGATGCTCATGCCAATATTCGCAATCGTCATGCTGATCGGCATTCTCGGCAATATTGTTCAATTCGGTTTTCTGTTAACCGGGGAACCGCTCAAGATGCAGCTTAAGAAGCTGAATCCGCTGGACGGTTTCAAACGCATCTTCTCGGCCAGGAGTTTGGTGGAATTCGCGAAAAGCATTCTGAAAGTTTGCATTATCGGCTTGCTGGTTTACATGACCATTCAGAGAGAATGGGATGAACTGCTTGTTCTCTACTCCAAGCCGCTCGAAGCGATCTTCTCGTTCGCTGCGGGTCTGACGATCAAGCTTGGCATAGAGATTGGCGCCGTGTTGTCCGTGCTTGCTTTCCTGGATT
Organism: Paenibacillus sp. HB172176; assembly: GCF_011947265.1. Lineage (GTDB taxonomy): Bacteria > Bacillota > Bacilli > Paenibacillales > Paenibacillaceae > Pristimantibacillus. The sequence continues at coordinate 73,896 of NZ_JAATHD010000016.1, read as the reverse complement.
TTCTGTACCAGAAATACGAGCATGAGAAAAGCATCAAAATGTCGAAGCAGGACATTAAAGACGAATATAAAAAATCGGAAGGCGATCCATTAATCAAGGGCAAAATTCGCGAGCGGCAGCGCAGGATGGCTATGCAGCGAATGATGCAGGAAGTGCCGAAGGCCGATGTGGTCATAACGAATCCGACCCACTTCGCGATTGCGCTCAAATATGACGCTTCGGAGATGGAAGCTCCGAAGATCATCGCTAAGGGCATGGATCATATCGCGCTTAAGATTAGAGAAGTCGCCAAAGAAAACGGCATTATAACGATGGAAAACAAGCCGCTGGCCAGAGCGCTCTACGAGCGAGCCGAAATTGGGGATGTTATCCCTGCCGACCTGTTCCAGGCAGTTGCGGAAGTGCTGGCGTATGTATATAAATTGAAAGGCCGTGTCTAGCTAGTTTGATTCTAACGGGAGGAGGCAGCGTCATGAAAGGAAAGGATTTATTCATCATAATAGGAATTATTGGCATCGTGCTCATGATGATTATTCCGATCCCGGTCTTTCTTATTGATATTTTTCTGATCCTTAACATTTCACTTGCGCTAATGATTCTTTTGGTTGCAATGAATACAAAGGAAGCACTGGAATTCTCGATCTTCCCGACCATTCTTTTAATTTCGACGCTGTTTCGACTGGCGCTCAGCATCTCGACGACGCGCAGCATCCTCCAGCATGCGGATGCGGGGAAGGTAATCGCAACCTTCGGCAGCTGGGTCGGGGGCGGAGAGGTCGCGATCGGCTTTATCGTCTTCCTTATTCTTGTCGTCGTGCAGTTTATTGTCATTACGAAAGGCTCCGAGAGGGTTGCCGAGGTCGCTGCGAGATTCACGCTCGATGCGATGCCCGGCAAGCAGATGAGTATCGACGCCGATCTCAACTCCGGTTTGATCAATGAACAGCAAGCAAGAGAGAGACGCTCGAAGATTGAGCGGGAGTCCGACTTTTATGGAGCGATGGACGGCGCGAGCAAATTTGTCAAGGGCGATGCGATCGCGACGATCATCATTCTGATGATTAACCTGGTCGGCGGTTTTGTCGTCGGGATGGCGATGCATGGCTTGCCCTTTCAGGAATCGCTGCAAACCTTCTCCTTGCTGACAATCGGCGACGGTCTTGTTGCTCAAATTCCCGCTCTGCTGATATCGACCGCGGCAGGCTTGATTGTCACGCGCTCCGCTTCGGAAGGAAATCTATCCGACGACGTGACGGGACAACTGCTCAAGTACCCCAAAATGCTCTATATTGCCGCGGGAACAATCGCGGTACTGGGCTTGACGCCGATTGGTCCGATTCGGACATGGCCTTATGCAATTATTCTGGCTGTAGGCGCTTGGTACATGCAGAAGATGCAAGCGCAGAAGCTTGAGCAGGAAGAACTGCTTGTCGAGGAGCAGGAGATTGAAGAGGTTAGAAATCCGGAGAGCGTCATCAGCTTGCTTCAGATCGATCCGATCGAATTCGAATTCGGATACGGCCTCATTCCTCTTGCGGATACTCAGCAAGGGGGCGATCTTCTGGACCGTATCATTATGATCAGACGCCAATGCGCGCTTGAGCTGGGACTCGTCGTACCGGTTATTCGCATACGGGATAATATTCAATTGAAGCCGAATGAATATGTTATCAAGATCAAAGGCAATACGGTAGCCCGAAGCGATCTTCTGCTTAATCATTATCTGGCGATGAGTCCAGGCTTTGACGATGATTCCATAACAGGCATCGAGACGACGGAGCCTGCATTCGGTCTTCCCGCTATATGGATTGACGAATCTATGAAGGAGCGTGCCGAGCTGTCGGGTTACACCGTCGTTGATCCTCCGTCCGTCGTAGCGACGCATCTGACAGAGATTATTAAACGTCATGCGCATGAACTGATTGGAAGGCAAGAAACGAAGCAATTAATCGAGAATGTGAAGGAAAATCATCCGGCGTTGGTCGACGAGCTTATTCCTTCAATTCTAACGGTCGGGGATGTTCAGAAGGTGCTGGCCAAGCTGTTGAAAGAGAAAATATCAATTCGCGACCTCGTTACCATTTTCGAGACATTGGCGGATCACGGTCCGTATTCCAAGGATCCGGATATTTTGACGGAATATGTGAGACAGTCGCTTTCGAGGCAAATTACACAGCAATATTCGCCAAGCGGCGATACGCTCAGGGTCATTACGGTAGGCCCTCAGCTTGAGAAAAAAATCTCGGAATCCGTGCAGCAAACCGAGCAAGGCAGCTATATCGCCCTTGATCCCGTCTCGACCCAACAAATCTATCAGAGGATGAACGAGCAGGTGAACAGACAGATTCAATCGGGCACACAGCCGGTGGTGCTGGCTTCGCCGACGATTCGAATGTATCTGAGACAGATTCTGGAGCGAACGATGAACGAGGTTCCGATTCTATCCTACAGCGAACTGGAGCCTAATATTGAAGTACAGAGCGTCGGGGTGGTGAATCTATGAGGGTGAAACGTTATATTGTGAACGCCTTGCCGGAGGCTGTGACCATGATCAGAACCGAACTGGGCAAGGATGCGGTCATTCTCGACACGAAGGAAATTCGCGTAGGCGGCTTCATGGGCATGTTCAAGCAGAGGAAAATGGAAGTTATTGCAGCGATTGAAGCGGGAGCCTCGAAGGAAAGCCCGCAGCAGCAACGCAAGCTGACCCCTGAAGTAAGCTCGGTAGTGGAGCAAATTCTTCAGACGGCCAAGGGAGCTAGCACGGCGGTAGCTGAGCCTCCTGCTCCTCCTGAACCTCTGGCTGCTGCTTACGATGCAAGAGCCGGGGGCTCCGCTTCCCGGTCCAAACAAGAGCAATATCTGGAGAACGAATTTCGCGAGCTTCGCGAGTTTATGGTGAAGCTGACGAAACAGCAGCAAGCGCCGAATGCGTTAACGGATTCCCTGCAACAATTGAAGGACCGTTTAATAGAGCAAGAGCTTGATCAAAGTCATGTTGACAAGCTGCTTGAAGCATTGCTCGAGCGGGAAAAGGCGGAAGAGCAGCCATTTGGCAAGGCCGAGGTTTGGAAGCTGACCAAGGAAATATTGCAAGAGTGGCTGCAGCCTTACACGGAGGAAGGCATTTCGAGCGAAGCGAGAGTAATCCACTTCGTTGGTCCTACCGGCGTTGGCAAGACCACGACCATCGCCAAGCTGGCTGCCGAGCAATCGATCAAGTACAGAAAGAAGGTCGGATTTATTACATCGGACACCTATCGGATAGCGGCAGTCGATCAGTTGAGAACCTATGCCAACATATTGAATGTGCCGCTGGAGGTCGTCTTCTCGCCGATGGATTTGCCCAAAGCCTACAAGGAGCTCGAAAGCCGGGATTTGATTCTTATGGATACGGCAGGACGGAATTTCCGCAGCGAGCTTCATGTATCCGAGGTCAATTCGTTGCTTCAAGTCCAGCATAAGAGCGAGACGATTCTTGTTTTAAGCTTGACCGCTAAGTCGAGGGACATGGAGATGATTGCCGATAAGTTCAGTCATTTTGGCATAAGGAAAGTGTTGTTCACGAAGCTGGATGAAACCGCGGTATACGGCTCTGTCGTGAATCTCATCTTGCGTCATGAGCTGCATCCGACCTACATCGCAAGCGGACAAAACGTTCCGGATGATATTGCTCCCTTTCATTTGTCAAAATACCTGGATTTGCTGTTAGGTGACCCCCATGATGAATGATCAAGCGGAAGCATTGCGCCATTTGGTCAGCCGGCAGGATCCGACAGAGCTTCAGACTGCTTCGAGAATTGTTACCGTCACAAGCGGCAAAGGCGGAGTGGGCAAATCCAATTTCAGTTTGAATTTTGCATTGGCGCTGCAGCGATTGGGAAAGAGAGTTCTCGTGTTCGATGCCGATATCGGAATGGCGAATATCGATGTGTTGATGGGCAGATCCTCCACATACAGTCTGTACCATTTGCTCAAACAAGAGAAAACGATATGGGAAATTATTCAGCTCGGACCCGAGGGGCTGCATTATATTGCCGGAGGCTCAGGGTTCAGCGATTTGATCGATCTGACCGAAGATCAGCTCAATCGTTTTGCCGGGGAGATCGAAAAGCTTCATGGACAGTATGATGTCATCCTCTTCGATACAGGGGCCGGCCTGTCGAAGGAAACCGTCAAGTTCATCGGGGCGGCTCAGGAAACAATTGTCGTGACGACTCCGGAGCCCACATCGATTACCGATGCCTACGCACTTATTAAGATGGTTAGCGGAATGGGCATGGGTGTTGATTTTAAATTGATCGTGAATCGTGCGATCGATCACAGGGAAGGAAGAGAAACGGCCCAGAAGATGAATTTGGTCACGAACCGTTTTCTGCAATTCGAGCTCCCCATGCTTGGCATTGTTGCGGATGATTCCAATGTCTCGAAAGCGGTCAAAAGACAAATTCCGTTTCTGATCGCTTTTCCGCATACAGATGCAACTGCTGCCGTAACAAGGATCGCAAAAAACTTCTTGGAGATTCCGGGAACACGTTCCGACAGCGGGGGCGTCAAAGGATTTTTAACTAAATTTTTTAGACTATCAAGGTGATCCTTTGGATTCGAGGAGGGGAAACGATGACTTCTTATCGCGTATTGGTCGTTGACGACTCTGCGTTCATGAGGCAGATCATTAGTGATTTAATCACGAAGGATGGGCAGTTCATCATAGCGGGAACCGCCGTTAACGGCATGGAAGCGGTGAATGCGGCGCTAAAGCATAAGCCCGATGTTATTACGATGGATTTGGAGATGCCGGAGATGAACGGCATCGAGGCGCTGCGACTCATTATGCAAACCTCGCCTGCTCCCGTCATCATGTTGTCGGGGATTAGCGAGAACAACACCAGAGATACGATAAAGGCATTGCAATATGGAGCGTTTGATTTTATCCGCAAGCCCTCCGTTTCGGGTTCCGGAGATGATATTTCCCAAGTGGGAATCGTCTTGCTGGAGAAGCTGAAGGCGGCGGTGCTTGCTAGCAAAAGCAAATCCGTTCAATTGCTGGAGCAGCAGTCCAGCAAGCAGGAGACCGCTGCAGCGGATGAGCGGCAGCAAGCTGAGAAGGATCAGAAGCCGGCGACAGGCAGAAGCGAAACGAGACTTCAACCTAAACCCGCTTCTTTACATATACCAAAGCGAGAAAAAAAAGCCGAAAGCCCGCAGCTGCGACCTGGCGAATTCAAATTATCACAGCCTCCCAAGCAATCATCCAGGCTTGTTGACGCAACGCGGTCTGAACGGGTCCAAAAGCCGATTAACCCGTCTGAATCAGCAGGCAAGGCCGAGCAAAAGACGGCTGCTAAAGCGAGTGCCGGGTCTTCGGCTCCGGAAGGCAAGAAACGGGTGGGCGGCAGCTTTAAACATTTCGTCGCCATCGGCACATCTACGGGAGGTCCAAGAGCGCTTAATGAAGTCATCTGCTCATTGCCAGCCGATTTTCCGGCACCCGTATTCGTCGTTCAGCATATGCCTCCCAAGTTCACGAGATCATTGGCGCAGCGACTCGACAGCTTCTCTGCTCTCCATGTCGTTGAAGCCGAGCAGAATATGGAAGTAAGGGCGGGCTTTGTCTATATCGCGCCTGGAGGCTTCCATCTTGAGCTCGCGAAGAAGTCCGGCAGTTATTTTGTCAAGCTGACCGATTCGCCTCAACGCAATGGACATCGGCCATCGGTCGATGTCATGTTCGAATCCGTTGCGGAGTTTCCCGAGCTTTCCCGTCATGCGGTTGTCATGACCGGGATGGGCAGCGACGGCGCCAAGGGATTGAAGCTTCTCTCGGAAGGCGGCGCGGTATCGCTGATTGCCGAGTCGGAAGAGACCTGTATCGTGTACGGCATGCCCCGCGCGGCATTCGAGAGCGGCTATGTGAAAACTGTATTGCCGCTTCATGCAATTGCGAAGGAGCTTACAGAAGCCGTGCTGCAGCAATAAGCGGAATTGAAATCGATTATTCTAACAGGAGGTGCAAGTGTATGGATATGAATGCGTATTTGTCCATGTTTATCGACGAATCGAACGATCATCTGCAATCCTTGAACGAAAATCTGCTAAAGCTCGAAAATAGCCCGGAGGATATCAGCATCGTGCAAACCATTTTCCGTTCCGCGCATACGCTCAAGGGTATGTCGGCAACGATGGGATTCGAGGATTTGGCCTCGCTTACTCACGAGATGGAGAACGTGCTGGACCTTGTCCGCAATGACAAGCTGAAGATGGACAGCTTTATTTTCGATACCTTATTCAAAGGCTTGGACGCACTCGAGGCCATGGTGCAGGATATTATCGGCGGAGGGACAGGGAAAGCGGATGTAACGGCAATTGTCGCTTCTCTGCAAAAAATATTTCATAATGATTATCAATCGAATGCTGACAACGCTTCCGAGGGGAATGTCCCGGCTCAAGTCCAATCGGCTTCATCCGGTGTCGTGCTGCTTGACCAGTTCCAGTCTTCAATTCTGCAACAGGCGATTGGCAGCGGCCAACAGCCTTACTACATCAGGATTACTCTTGATGATACATGCGTACTCAAGGCAGCAAGAGCCTATATGGTGTTCGATTTACTGGAGCGGACGAGCGAAATCGTAAAGTCGGAGCCCTCCGTGCAGGACTTGGAGCAGGAGAAGTTCGATCGTTCCTTCACGGTTTTCGTCATATCATCGCTTCCGCAGGAGGGGCTGTCTGAACAAATCAGCCGCATATCTGAAATCAAAGAAGCGATTGTTACGCCTCTGGACGAGGAATCGCTGATTGCAATGACAACTGCGCCGGCCGCCGCGGCTTCAGAAGCAGTTGCTGTGGCCGAACCGGCAAAAGCGGAAACGAAGGAAGTCAAGGCCGCCCAGGAGAAGAAAGCGGAGCCGGCCAAGAGCAAGTCCGGCGCAGCGCCGGCCGCCGTTGCGACTCGCACGATTCGTGTCGATATCGATCGACTGGATCTGTTGATGAATTTATTCAGTGAGCTGTTGATCGACCGTGTTCGATTGGAGCAGCTTGCCAGCGAGATTAAGCGCAACGAACTGACCGAAACGGTGGAGCATATGACTCGCGTTTCCTCCGATTTGCAGAATATCGTGCTAAAGCTTCGCATGGTGCCCGTGGACTCCGTGTTCAATCGATTCCCGAGAATGATAAGAGATCTGGCGAAATCATTGGACAAGAAGATGGAGCTCGTCATCACCGGCGCGGATACGGAGCTTGACCGCACGGTTATCGATGAAATCGGAGATCCTCTTGTGCATCTGTTGCGGAATTCGGTTGACCACGGTTTAGAAACGCCCGAGGAGCGGCTCGCTGTCGGGAAACCGGAGACGGGGACCATTCACTTAAGAGCGTTCCACAGCGGCAACAATGTGTTTATCGAGGTCGAGGAAGACGGTCGCGGGATTAATCAAGAGAGAGTGCTTAAGACTGCAATCAAGAACGGCGTTATTACCGAAGAAGAAGCGAATCGCTTGACTTCCGATGAAATAAACATGTTGATTTTCGCGCCTGGCTTTAGCACGGCAGACAAAATTTCAGATATTTCCGGCCGCGGAGTAGGGCTTGATGTCGTTAAAACCAAGATTACATCGCTTGGCGGCAATGTCACGATTCATTCGGTGCAGGGACAAGGAACGAAATTTTCCGTGCAGCTGCCGCTAACACTGTCTATTATAGCTGCAATGCTGATTCAGCTAGGCTCCGAGAAGTATGCGGTGCCGCTTTCTTCCATTGTGGAGACAGGCGTGATCAAGCGCGAAAGCATCTTGAATGTTCATGGCAATTCCATGATTCAATTCCGGGAATCGATTATCCCGCTAATCTCGCTCAGCAAGGTGCTCGAATCTCCCGATTTCGATGAAAGCGCAGAGGAAGAAACGGAAATCATCGTCATTCGCAAAGGCGATAAATGGGCTGCGGTCATGGTGGACGAGTTTATCGGCCAAAGCGAAATCGTACTGAAATCATTAGGCGGCTTCTTGTCGCATATTCCCGCCATATCCGGAGCAACGATACTTGGCGACGGCTATGTCGCATTAATCATTGATCCAAACGCACTTATCAAATAAGGAGGTTTTTGCAATGGGAGAAGAATTGAAGGTTATCGTGTTCGCGCTTGGCAAGGAAGAGTACGGAATCGAAGTGGACAAGGTTCGCACCATTGAAAGACTTTCCCCGATTACCCGTGTTCCCAAAACGGCCGACTTCATCAAAGGCGTCATTAATTTGCGCGGCGTCGTTGTGCCGGTCATCGATCTTAGGGGACGTTTTAATCTTTCCGAGACGGAGCCTACGGAAAATTCGCGAATCATTGTTGTCGCGGCCAATGAGCTTGAGGTTGGATTTATGGTCGACTCGGCAAATGACGTTATCGATATCGATACGGACACGATTGATTCGCCGCCGGAGGTTGTTGGAGGGATTAAAGCGAAGTATTTGCGCGGCATAGCAAAACTCGGGGAAGGACGCTTGCTCATCATGCTCAACTTGTCTGAAGTTCTTAACAAAAACGAGATTATTCGACTTGAGCAGCTAGAGGTATAAGCCGTGGCGGGATTTAATTCATTTGAAGCCTTTGAACTCGATGTGTTGAAGGAAGTCGGCAATATTGGAGCGGGCAATGCGGCCACCGCGTTGTCCAAGCTGCTGGGCAAGCCCGTTGATATGGCGGTGCCGAAGGTCAGTCTGCTTGCCTTCGAGGAGGTGGCGGAGCGAGTCGGCGGCTCGGAGCAGATCGTGCTGGCGGTATTCCTCCGCGTGGAGGGAGAGGCGCCCGGCAACATGTTTTTCATTATTGAGGAACAGTCCGCCAAGCGAATTCTGCGTCAGCTGCTCTCCATGCGTCATGAGGATGAGGAAGAGAGCTATTCGGAAATGGAGCTGTCCGCGATTTGCGAAATAGGCAATATTCTGGCAGGCTCTTACTTGTCTTCGCTAGCGGATTTCACTCAGCTTAGCATGCAGCCGTCCGTGCCCGGCATTGCCCATGACATGGCTGGAGCGATTCTTAGTTACGGCTTGATGCAATATGGCGAGATGGGAGATTCGGCCTTGCTGATCGAGACGACGTTCCTGGAAGATTGCGAATCGCTCGAAGGCCATTTCTTCCTAATCCCTGACCCGGAATCGTTCAACAAAATTTTCAGGGCATTAGGAGTCGGTCAAGAATGACAGGACAATTGCAGATCAAGGTTGGCATGGCAGATCTTAATATAGCTGTTGACGGGGCTCTATTAAAAACGACCGGGTTGGGCTCTTGCGTCGGACTTACCTTGTTCGATCCGAGATCCAAAATTGCCGGCATGGCTCATGTTATGCTTCCTTCCTCTGAGATTGCGCGCGAATCCTCTTTCAATACGGCCAAATACGCGGATACGGCAATTCCTGAACTGCTGGATCGTATGCTCGCCGTTGGCGCAAGATTGGATCGATTGCAAGCGAAGATGGCGGGCGGCGCGCAAATGTTCGCCCTCTCGGGACAATCGGACACGCTAAGAATCGGACCGCGGAACGTTGAGTCATGCACGGCTTTGATGAAGCACTATCATATTCCGGTGCTAGCGCAGGATACCGGCAGCAATTACGGGCGCACAATCGAACTCGACAGCATAACCGGCAAGCTGTTTGTCAAAAGCGTGCAGTATGGAATAAAGGAGTTTTAATATGCTGGGAACTTGGCGATGGAACGCAGCTTTCGGTTTGCTTGGAATCGGACTTACAGTCCTGTTCTCCTATAGCGATAATCCGTGGTCTGTTATTATGATTCGGGCTCTGTATGCATGCGCAACCTTCTTCGTGCTTGGCTACGCGGCGAGAGGCGCGCTTGGCATCATATTGAAGCCGCCTGCGCTAATCGGCGAAATAGAAGACGAGCAGGAGGATAAAGGCGGTCAGCTTGATCTGTCAACGCCCGATGAGTCAGAGGATCTGAATGCAATGTTGAAGGAACAACTGCAAGGCGCGAATGCGAATGGAGAGCCGGGCAAGGACGGGAAGTCAGAAGGCTTCAAGCCGCTCTCTCCTCCCCAGCTCGTGTCGACGTCAAATAACAAACAACCAGAAGAACTAGCAAAGGCATTACGTCACCTGACAGGAGAGTGAGTCGATGACTGAGTTGAAAGCCCCTCAATTGACCTACTTCGATCTGTGGCAGGCATGGAAAGAATGCGGGAATCATGAGGCGAAAAAGCAGCTAATCGAAAATTACTTGCCGCTTGTTGAATTTGTTACGAACCGCATGGCGATTGGACTTCCCAAAAACATCATAAAGGATGATCTTGCGAGCAACGGCGTAATGGGTCTCATTGATGCGATAGAGAAATTCGATTATCAGCGCGGACTGCAGTTCGAGACCTATGCTTCCTGGCGAATACGAGGCAGTATTATCGATGGTCTCAGGCAAGGAGACTGGGTTCCCAGATCGGTCCGCGAGAAAGCGAAACGAGTCGAAGAGGCGTATCAGCATCTTGAGCAGAAACTGATGCGATCCGTCACCGACGCGGAAGTCAGTCAATATTTGCAAATTTCCGAGAAGGAATTTGCCATAATGCTGCAGGATATATCCGTGGCGACGATATGCTCGCTTGAAGATCCGATTCGTGAAGAAGAATCCGAGACCCGCATGTCATTGCTGGTGGACGATAAAGCAAAAAATCCTGATCATAAAGCGCATGAATATTATTTGAAAGAATCGCTGGTGAAAGGCATTGACCGTCTAACCGAGAAAGAACGAATTGTGGTATCCCTATTCTACTATGAAGAATTATCCCTCAGCGAGATAGCTGAAGTTATGAATTTGTCACCATCGCGAATTTCCCAACTCCATTCTAAGGCGATCTTGCGGCTTAGAGGAGCATTGGCTAAATATAAAGATCAATTAATGCAGCAATAGCGATTAGGAGGAGGCGTATGATGGACTCATCAGATCTGGAATCTTATCTTCGCGTACAGACTTCCGCTGACAAGCTGTCCGCTTTTCTAACATTCTCCAAAATGTCGGATGAATTTGAATGCCGGCCGGGCGATCTGGAATCCTTTCTTAAAAGCCATGGCGTGGTCTTCGGTATCAAGCTCGATGTCTTGAACGAGATTTGCAAGTTGCCGCTTGCATTTTGCAAAGAGCAAACCCTCGTCGCTCAAGGGAAGAACGCTTTGCCCGGGAAGGACGGCACGGTGCGATTTGTCTACGATATGAGCGATAACGATCAGAAGCCGTCGAAAGAACAAAACGGCAAGGTGAATCTCAAGGAAGTATCGAACCTCAAAAATGTCACGCGCGGAATGCTCATTGCTGAGCTCGTGGAACCGCTTGAAGGCGAGGCGGGAATGACGGTTACCGGAGAAGAGCTGGCATCGAAGCTTGGCAAACGCGCCAGATTCAAGCTTGGCAAAAACGTTGTGCTTAATAATGAGCAGACCGCGATGTATGCCGCGCTGGACGGATTGATAACGATAACCGACAAAAGCAAGATTAATGTATTCCCCGTCTATGAAGTGAATGGCGACGTCAATTACAGTGTCGGCAACATCGATTTTGTGGGTACGGTCGTCATTCGAGGAAATGTGCTGAACGGCTTCCGGGTGAAAGCTTCAGGAGATATCCGGGTGGTCGGAGGCGTTGAAGGCGCGGAGTTGGAATCTGAGGGGTCGATCGATATTACCGGTGGCATTATGGCGAGCGGCAAAGGCTTTGTGAAAGCGGGACGCAATGTTAAATGTTCGTTCGTGCAAGAAGGAAATGTGTATGCCGCCGAGGATGTCATTGTTTCTCAAAGCATTATGCATTCAATGGTCAAAGCTGGCAGAAGCATCTATTGCTCGGGAGCTAAGGGACTTATCGTCGGTGGTTCCATTCAAGCAGGAGATTTGGTAAGCGGCAGAACGATCGGGAACGCGATGTCGACGGCAACATCGATTGAAGTTGGCGTTAATCCGAGTCTTCGCGAAGAAATGATTGAACAGAGGGCGAGAATCAAGGAATCGAGAGAGAGCATTGACAAAACGGATAAAGCGCTCGTCATACTCGATCAGCTGGCGGCAGCCGGACAATTATCTCCAGAAAGACAGGCGATGCGCATCAAGCTGAACGCGACCAAGCGCCAAACGCTCCAGATTGCGGATGAAGCGAAAAACAGAGTGTTGGAAATCGAAAAGATTTTGGAAGGAACGGACCGTTCGAGAGTGGATGTAAGCGGTACAATTTACGGAGGCACAAAAATAGTCATCGGCAGATATACAAAATTCGTTAAAGACAGCGTTCAAAAGGCGAGCTTTCAATTAAAAGACGGCGATATAGCCATCGCTCCCTATGTTCCGAAATGATAAAATAAGTTGTTCGAGTCAGAGGTGATTCCCATGACCTATAAACCGCTTGATCTTCAAATGTCAGTTCCGAGAACACAGGAATTCAGCAACATGCAGCAGCAAGCCGCCCAAAAGCCCGCAATGGATCAAACGATGCTGGAGGGTCAAGCTGCGAAGCATACGGAAGAGCTGCGCATGCACAATTCAGCGGTGGAACAAACCGGGCAGGCGCATGTCCGCGCCAATCAGGACGGCAAGCACAGCGGAGCTCATGAACAGCGCAAGAGGACTAAGGAATCGGTCGAGGGGGATGAAGACAAGCCGGAGCAGGCCGCTCATCCTTTCAAGGGGCATCATTTGGATATTAAATTATAATGGACTTAGGAACAGGCATGTTTAGCTCGAGAGGCGGTAGGTAAACCATGGACCCATTACAGAATATTATTCTCATCGGAGCGGTTGTCATCGTGGGCGCCTTTCTCATGCCTAAGAAGAGAAAACCGGCGGAATCGATGCGTACCGTGCAGAGTATGGAAACGGCGCTCGAGCAGTTTATGGAAAGCATGGAGAAGGATAATGCGGATGTCATGAACCTGATTACTGCTTCTCAGGAGGCAAATAAGAAGGAGACGGATGAGAAGGACCGGCGTATTGCTGCGCTGGAGGCTCGATGCGAGCAGCTTGGCCAACTGCTTGAACATTCCATGAAGCAGTCACAGCCGGATGATCATGTCGACACGCATGAAGTAGTCAGCCTGAAGTCGCAGGCTTCGTCAGAACAGGCTTCCCTGGCGGAGGCGAATCATGCCGCTGCCGATGCGCGCTCGCCGAACAGCGGCAAGGAGCAGGATGCGAATAAGGAGCAGTCGATTCAAGCCAGGTACGCAGAGCTGTTCGAGCTGCATCATAACGGAAAATCGATAGAGGCGATTGCGAAGAGTATGGGACTTAACAAAGGCGAGGTACAGCTCATCATACAACTAGCCAAGCAGGAGGGAGAGCGACGTGTTTGACAGAAGAACCTTCCTGTTGGGGCTGGGCATAGGCATCATTATCGGGGCGCTGTTGTTCAAGCTTTTCGAGATCGGAGAGTCCAGTGAATCGAATTTGCAAAAAATAAGCAATGAACTGAATGCATCGGATTCTGCTGCTCAGGCGTCGGATGCCGGGGCGACCAGCAAGCCGAACGCAGGAGATGATCCCGCCGCACCTGCTGCGACAATGACTCCTGCTCCTGCCGGAGCAATAAGCGACAAGAAGCAGGGGTCCGAAGGCGAAGGAGCGGGCTTGGCGGAAGAGGACTTTATGATCAGAGTTAAAGCTGGATTGACGCTGGAGGAAGGCGCTCAGGTGCTGGAGGACAATAAGGTTATCTCAGATGCGGAAGCTTTCACGGCGAGAATGCAGGCGCATGGAAATCGGATTCGCGCCGGTTTTTTCTTGTTTCATCGAGGAATGAGCATTGACGATGTGATGAGCATCGTAACAAGCACGCCTATGCAGGAAGAAGAAGTGCGGCAGTACATGCAGGAGCATCCCGAAGTCGCGAAATCAGAATGAATCTTGCACAGGGCATCTATCTATGATATATTAAATGACGGTGTTAAAAACACACGTCGATCAATTTCGTCAACGGTGCTTTCGCTCGGCGAAAGTTTTGGCGAAAGATGCGATGGACGGAGGAGCACACAAAAACCAAATCAGGAGGTGCGTAAATATGGCGGTTATTTCCATGAAACAGCTGCTTGAAGCTGGGGTACACTTCGGTCATCAGACACGTCGTTGGAATCCAAAGATGGATCGTTATATTTTCACAGAAAGAAACGGCATTTACATCATTGATCTTCAGAAAACAGTAAAGAAGGTTGACGAAGCTTATAACTTCGTTAAATCCATTGCTGCAGAAGGAGGAACAATGCTGTTCGTAGGAACGAAGAAGCAAGCTCAAGATTCAGTTAAGGAAGAGGCTGAGCGTTGCGGCAACTTCTACATTAACCAGCGTTGGCTCGGCGGAACTCTGACGAACTTCTCGACAATCCAGAAGCGTATCGATCGCTTGAAGACGCTTGAGAAGTGGCAAGAGGACGGCACTTTCGAGGTTCTTCCGAAGAAGGAAGTTATCATTCTTCGCAAAGAAATGGAACGTCTTGAGAAATTCCTGGGCGGAATCAAGAACATGAACGGTTTGCCAAGTGCATTGTTCATTATTGATCCTCGCAAAGAGCGCATTGCAGTTGCAGAAGCTCGTAAACTGGGTATCCCAATTGTTGGTATTGTAGATACAAACTGCGATCCGGATGAAATCGACTACGTTATCCCTGGTAACGACGATGCGATCCGTGCGGTTAAGCTGCTTACAGCGAAGATGGCTGACGCAATTGTTGAAGCCAACCAAGGCGAGCAAACAACGGCTTAATCCGACAATCGAACAAACGAATTCGCAAACAACAAAGGGTGGTCAGATGGTGAAAGCCTCTCACCGCCCTTTTTTTGAACAAAATTCTGATTTGACCTTATAGGAGGGTTTTTCATGGCAGTTAGTGCTAGCGCGGTAAAAGAGCTTCGTGAAAGAACAGGAGCCGGAATGCTCGATTGCAAGAAAGCATTGGACGAAACAGGCGGAGACGTTGAAAAAGCAATTTCACTGCTTCGCGAAAAAGGCCTTGCGGCTGCGGCTAACAAAGCGGGACGCATCGCGACTGAAGGCGTTGTTGAATCTTACATTCATGCAGGCGGCCGTATCGGCGTGCTGGTTGAAGTAAACTGCGAAACAGACTTTGTTGCAAAAACGGATCAATTCCGCGAGTTTGCGAGAGATATCGCCATGCAAATCGCCGCTGCTAACCCGAAATTCGTTCGCCGCGAGGAAGTGCCCGGGGACGAAATTGAGAAGGAACGCGAAATTCTTAGAACTCAAGCGCTTAACGAAGGCAAGCCGGAGAAAATTGTCGACAAAATGGTTGAAGGCCGCATTTCGAAATATTATGAAGAATATTGCTTGATGGAGCAATCCTTCATCAAGGATCCGGACAAAACGGTTTCAGAGCTGCTGAACGAGAAAATTAGCAAGATCGGCGAAAATATTTCGATCCGTCGCTTTGTTCGTTACGAGCTTGGCGAAGGTCTTGAGAAAAAAGTTGACAATTTCGTTGAGGAAGTTATGGCTCAAGCGAAACTTTAATCCGAACGCACAGGCGGGGCGGGGCGTCCGCCCCGCCTTGCTTCTATAATGGAACATATTATGAGAGACCTCTTACGAGGGCATGATGGAGGTATAAGCGTTGGAGAATCCTGTATTTAAACGTATCGTATTGAAGGTAAGCGGCGAATCATTGTCAGGACAAGAAGGATACGGGATCGAATCATCCGTTATTACGTCCATTGCGAATCAAGTTAAGGATGTTGTGGAGCTTGGCGTGGAGGTTGCAATCGTCGTAGGCGGCGGCAATATCTGGAGGGGCATCGCAGGCACGGCGAAGGGAATTGACAGAGCGACTGCGGATTATATGGGCATGCTCGCCACGGTCATGAATTCTCTTGCCTTGCAGGATGCGCTTGAGCAGATTGATGTTCCGACGCGGGTTCAAACCTCGATTGCGATGCAGCAAATTGCAGAGCCGTACATTAGACGCCGCGCCATTCGCCACTTAGAGAAGGGAAGAGTCGTCATCTTCGCGGCAGGAACAGGCAATCCATTCTTCTCGACAGATACGACTGCAGCGCTTCGCGCAGCCGAGATCGAAGCCGAGGTCATCCTGATGGCTAAGAACAAGGTAGATGGCGTCTATTCCGCAGATCCATTCAAAGATAATTCTGCAGAGAAGTTCGAAGAATTGACTTACCTCGATATGCTTAACTTGAATTTAGGCGTGATGGATTCTACGGCTTCATCGCTTTGCATGGATAATAACATACCGCTAATTGTGTTCTCGATTACGGAGAACGGTAATATTAAACGGGTTGTGCAAGGAGAAAAAATCGGAACGATTGTGAAAGGAAGTGCGAAATAATGCCAGAAGCAATTAAGAAGAGTGCGGAAGAACGAATGGAAAAGGCGATTTCGTCATTGAAACGTGATCTGTCCACTTTGCGCGCGGGCAAAGCGAATCCGGCTTTGCTGGATCGCATTCAGGTAGAATATTACGGTGCGATGACGCCCCTTAATCAATTGGCGAATATTAATACGCCGGATTCACGCACCATTATGATTCAGCCATGGGATAAATCGTCCGTAGGCGCGATAGAGAAAGCTATTATGAAATCCGATCTCGGCCTTACGCCTTCGAATGACGGAGCAGCCATTCGGATTTCCGTTCCCCCGCTTACCGAAGAGCGCCGCGCAGAGCTCGTCAAAACGGCAAAGAAATTCGGAGAGGAAGCTAAAGTGGCAATCCGCAATATTCGTCGCGATGCGAATGATGATGTGAAAAAGCTGGAGAAGACCGATATCTCCGAGGATGAATCCCGTCGTCATCAGGATGATATTCAGAAGGCAACGGATAAATTCATAGCCGAGGTTGACAAAGTATTGGCTTCCAAAGAAAAAGAAATTATGGAAGTTTAGAAGGAGATATGTTTCATTTCGGTTGGGAGGAAGCTAGATGATCAAGCGACTTTGGGCCAAACGTGGCAAAGCGTCCTTGCCGCCGGTTCAACCGCAAATGCTCGAAAATGTGCCGGAACATATCGCCATTATTATGGATGGAAATGGAAGATGGGCCAAAAGACGTGGTTTGCCTCGGATGGCAGGTCATCACTCCGGGATGAAGACGGTAAAGCGAATCACCATGGCGGCCAATGCGATTGGCGTCAAATATTTGACCTTATACGCATTCTCTACGGAAAATTGGAAACGGCCAAAGGAAGAAGTGGATTATCTCATGAAGCTTCCCGAGCTGTTTCTGGAAATAGAACTTGATGAACTGATTCAAAACAACGTACAAGTCAGAATGATGGGGGATCGAAGTCTTCTTCCTCCCCATACCTTGAAAGCCGTGGAAGAAGCGGTAAGCAAAACGGTACATAATACCGGACTCGTTCTGAATTTTGCCTTGAATTATGGCAGTCGCAGCGAAATGCTCCTTGCGGTGAAGGCAATTGCGCGAGAGGTGCAAGAAGGCAGAAAGCGGATCGATGAGATCGATGAATCGTTGATGGATCATCATTTGCTGACAGGCGATATGCCCGATCCCGACTTGCTCATACGCACGAGCGGGGAGCTCAGGCTCAGCAATTTCATGCTGTGGCAGCTGGCGTACAGTGAATTATGGTTCACAGATGTCTATTGGCCTGCCTTTACGGAAGAGCATTTCCATGAAGCCGTTCAGGAATATCAGCGGCGAATTCGCCGCTACGGAGGAATATAGCAACACTAACGGAGTGTGACAGAGCATTGAGACAACGTTTGATTACAGGTGTATTGGCTGGGGCAATATTTTTCGCCATCACAATTGCTGGCGGTCCGTTATATACCCTATTGCTGGTTCTGCTCGCTATTATCGGTTTTTCTGAATATACACGCATGAACGGGGTCTCGCCTCTACAGCCCTCGGCGTTGCTTGGCTATTTGGGCGTGCTTTTATTCGTCTTGCCGTGGAGAGCGTGGGAAGTAGAATTTCCATCGGCGCTGACAATCGTTTGGACGCTTACCTTTGTGTTGCTTGCGCTAACGGTCGTATCTAAGAACAAAACAACAATAGACGGCGTTGCGTTGTTGCTTCTCGGCGCGATCTATGTCGGTTTTGGCTTCTCGGCCATGATTGCTGTTCGAGGCATTGAATCAGACGGTTTATTCTGGACGGCGCTGTCCTTTGGATGCATCTGGGCTTCGGATGTAGGCGCGTATTTCGCCGGCAGAGCTTTTGGCAGAAGGAAGATGTGGCCTTCCATATCTCCGAACAAAACGGTAGAAGGCGCGCTGGGCGGCGTGCTCTTGTCATTAATCGTTGCTGTGCTGTTTGCTGTTTTCTCGACGGATTTGATTCCGTTATGGAAAGCTTTGTTATTCGGATTGGTTGTCGCCATTGCGGGGCAATTCGGAGATCTGATCCAATCCGCTTACAAACGGATAAGAAACTTGAAGGATACGGGCACATTGCTGCCTGGACACGGAGGAGTTCTGGATCGTTGCGACAGCTGGCTTATCGTGTTTCCGCTGCTCATGGTGACAGATCTCGTTCCGATTTAGCGGATGATGGGGGAAGCGTCTTTGAAGAAAATATCATTATTAGGCTCAACAGGCTCGATAGGCACACAAACTCTGGATGTGGTCAAGCATCATCCGGAGCGCTTTCGAATCGTTGGGCTTTCTGCGGGTTCGAATGTAGATTTGCTGATTGAGCAAGCCAATGCTTTTAAACCCGCTGTTGTATGCTTATCCTCGAAGGAGCTTGCGGACTCGGCGAGACTGCATATGCCTGCGGGAACGACGGTCTTATTCGGTGAGGAAGGTTTGATCGAAACGGCAGCCGGCACAGATGCGGATACAGTCGTGACGGCCATTGTGGGGAGCCGTGGATTGTCAGCTACGCTTGCGGCGATTGAAGCTGGCAAATCGATTGGTCTCGCCAACAAAGAAACTTTGGTGACTGCAGGCCATATCGTCATGGAGCAGGCCAAGCGCAAAGGGGTTAAGATTCTGCCGATTGACAGCGAGCATTCGGCATTGTTCCAATGCATGAACGGCGAATCTCGTAAAGCGATTGGCAAGATTACGATTACGGCATCGGGCGGCTCCTTCCGTGATCATACCAGAGAGCAGTTACAGGGGGTTACGGTGCAAGAAGCGCTTAATCATCCGAATTGGTCAATGGGCGCCAAAATTACCATTGATTCCGCTACGATGGTTAACAAAGGCCTGGAAGTAATCGAAGCAAAATGGTTGTTCGATCTGTCCTATGATCAAATCGAGGTCGTCATTCATCCGGAGAGCATCATTCATTCCTTTGTGGAATTCGTGGATCACAGCATTATCGCTCAAATGGGCATGCCGGATATGCGAGTTCCCATTCAATATGCGTTAACCTATCCCGAACGCGATGAAACGCCTACCGAGCCGCTAAATCTTGCGAAGTTAGGAGCGTTGCGTTTCAGAGAGATGGACTATGATCGCTTTCCGGCTCTGCGTCTCGCTTTCGATTGCGGAAGGCTCGGACGCTCCGCTCCCGCTGTCTTCAACGCAGCTAACGAAATTGCCGTTGCGAGATTTTTAAAGGGCGAGATTGAATTCCTGGGCATCGAATCGATTCTGGAACGCGTCGTGTACGCTCATGAAGTCTGTGATATGAATGATTTGCAGACGATAGCGGAAGTGGATCAATGGGCGCGAAGGCTTGCCGGTTCCATCTAAGGACAGACTTGAATAACCTCTGGAAGCTAACGAGAAAGTGGTTCTCTTGTATCGCATAGGAGAATAATGATAATCTATGTACAGGCCGTAACGAACAGGGGGCATCACTTCTATGGGGACAATTCAGGTCGTTTTTATGACCGTGCTAGTGTTTTTTGTCATTGTGACCATCCATGAATGGGGGCACTATTTCTTTGCAAAGCGCGCAGGCATTCTCGTGCGGGAATTTGCAATCGGATTTGGTCCGAAATTATTCTCCGTCAAACGCGGGGAAACGAGATATACGCTTCGATTGATTCCGGCGGGCGGCTTCGTCCGCATGGCGGGCGAGGATCCCGAGCTTGTTGAGGTTCAGCCGGGGCAAACCGTAGCAGTGCGACTGAAGGATAATCTCATTACGCGCATTTATCTGGATCGGCTGGACGAGCGGACCGGAACGATTCGCGGCGAAGTAGAATCGCTTGATTTGGAGCATAAGCTCCAGATTTCCATGCTTGTCGAGGGAGAAGCGGAAACGTTTGCCGTTCATCCCCAAGCTCTTATCATTGCGAGAGGCAAAGAAACGCAAATCGCGCCGATCGACAGACATTTCGGCAGCAAAACGCTTCCTCAGCGCGCCATGGCTCTCTTCGCAGGACCGATGATGAACTTTATTCTCGCCTTCGTGCTGTTCGCCGCTTATATACAGATGGCTGGCGTAACGGAGAAGGTGCTGGTGAACACGGTTCAAAGCGGGATGCCCGCCGAGCAGGCTCAACTGCAGTCCGGCGATGTGATCGACAGCATTAACGGCGAGAAGATCGGCGCCGATTTCAATCGGATGATTGATATTATCGGCGCTTCGGCAGGAGTTCCGATTACGCTCAAAATCATTCGCGACGGCGCAGCCAAGCAATTGCAGATTACGCCGGTAGCGGATGACGCCGGGGTAGGGAAAATCGGCGTTACGCCGAAATACGAGACTCGTTCCGCGACGGTTGGCGAAACCATTACGAAATCGGCTTCTTTGATGAAGCAAATGACGGTTTATATTTTCCAAAGCTTCAAGATGCTTATTACGGGTCAATTCAAGCTTGACGATCTCGGCGGGCCTGTGCGCACAGCGGAAGTCACGAGCCAGATTGCCAAGCAAGGCTTCGTGCAGTTAACGTCTTGGACGGCGCTGCTAAGCCTGTACCTCGGCATATTTAACCTGCTGCCCGTGCCGGCGCTGGACGGAAGCCGGCTGCTGTTCCTTGGCGTTGAGGCCGTGAGGAGAAGACCTCTTGATCCGAATAAGGAGAGCATGGTGCATTTTATCGGTTTTGCGATGCTGATGCTGCTCATGCTGGTTGTCACCTATAACGATATATTGAGATTAGTAAGAGGGGAGTAATCAGTCGCTTATGTCGAAGGATAAAGGATTTGTTACGGAAATTACACCGCAAAGCGAAGATTTCTCGAAGTGGTATATCGATGTCATCAAGAAGGCGGAGCTGATGGATTATTCGCCGGTCCGCGGATGCATCGTGTTCCGCCCGGAGGGGTATGAGCTGTGGGAAAATATTCAGCGCGATTTAGACCGCCGTTTCAAGGAAACAGGTCATCGAAATGCCTACTTCCCGCTGTTCATCCCGGAGAGCTTCTTCCAGAAGGAGAAGGAGCATGTCGAAGGCTTTAATCCCGAATTGCCGTGGGTGACGGAGGCTGCGGGAGAAAAGCTGGAGGAGCGTCTGGCCATCCGTCCGACTTCGGAGACGATGATCGGACATATGTACGCGAAGTGGATTCAATCCTACCGCGACCTGCCATTGCTGATTAATCAATGGGCCAACGTTGTGCGCTGGGAGAAGCGGACGTTGCCATTCCTTAGAACAAGCGAATTCCTGTGGCAAGAAGGTCATACCGCGCATGAAACCGAAGAAGAGGCGCGCCAGGAAACGATGCAGATGCTGGACATCTATACGGATTTCGTGGAGAGCTTTCTTGCGATCCCGGTAATCAAAGGCGAGAAAACGCCTTCCGAGCGTTTTGCCGGAGCCGTGGATACTTATTCCATTGAAGCGATGATGAAGGACGGCCGGGCCGTACAGGCGGGAACCTCGCATTATCTCGGCAATAAATTCGCGATTGCGTTCGATATCAAATATCTGGATCGCGACAATTCACTTCAATTCGCGCATACAACCTCCTGGGGGGTCAGCACGCGATTGATCGGAGCGCTCATTATGGTGCATGGCGACGATCGCGGTTTGGCGCTTCCGCCGAAGATCGCTCCGACTCAGGTTGTCATGATTCCTATAGGTCCCGCCAAGCTGCGCGAGCAGGTCGTCGGCAGAGTGGACGAGCTGTATGCGGAGCTGAAGCAAGCGGGCGTTCGCGTTAAGGTCGATGATCGAACCGACGTGAGCCCCGGTTGGAAATTTAATGAATATGAGATGAGAGGCGTGCCGTTGCGACTTGAGCTTGGCCCTCGCGATATGGAGAACGGCGTCGTGGTTCTTGTGTCCAGGATTACGGGCGAAAAGCGCATCGTTCAGCAATCGGAGTTGATTGGGGAAGTTCAGCGCATGCTGGAGGAAACGCAAACGGAGATGTTCGAGAGAGCAAAACGTTTCCGGGACGACAATTCACGAGCGGTAGACACGCTGGACGAGATGAAGACGTCTATGGAAGAAAAACGCGGATTTATCGAGGCCGGATGGTGCGGCTCCTCCGCTTGCGAAAAGCAAGTCAAGGAAGAAACGGGGGCGACGAGCCGGAATATCCCGTTCGAGCCGCGAGTTCAGAAGCCGACTTGTCTTGTATGCGGCGACAAAGCCAACCACACCGTCGTATTCGCCCGCGCCTACTAATAAAAGTTCATTAGAGATTCGAAGTCGAATAAGCTTCTTGGGATGCTTCGTGATCAAAAGCGGACTTTTTGAGCAACTTCTATGGGGGAGGATTGACATGAACAAGGAGAAACGAGAACGGTTCGAGCTGTTGCTGAAGCAATCCGGACTGCCGCAAGAGATCATTCAATCTTATTTCGAGGATGGATACATCGATCAAGTTATCGTGAACAGCAATAATAGACAATGGACGTTTTGCATACGCAAAACGTCCATGGTTCCTTTTGGAGCCTATAACAGCTTATGTCAAGCGATTCGAACGACCTTTGATCATATTGCTGATACTTCCTTCATATTCGACTATGACGAAATCATCGAAACCGAAAATATCGTGCTGCAATATTGGCCTTTATTCCTCGATTGGGCGGGTCGCGAAATTGCTTCCGTCAACGGGTGGTTGCAGAAGGCGGGGGTGGAAGCGCAAGGAAAGGCAGTTCAACTAACCTTCCATGATGCTACCGGTCTGGAGCTGGCCAAAAAGAAGAGAATCGACGATGCGATCATTGCCTTTTTCCAGTCGCAGTTCAAGCGGGAGTGCACGGTAAAGATGCTCGCAGGGGAGAATAATCAAGAGGTATACGACCAGTTCATGCAGAAGATCGAGCAAGAGGAGCGCGAGGCTGTTCAGCAACTAATGGCGGATGCCATGGTGGAAGCGACCGAAGCGAGCGAGAACGGCGAAGAAGCGGTGCGTCTTGCCGTCGGCTACGATATTCGTGAAGAGGCTGTGCCGCTTATGAACATTCAGGATGAGGAGAAGAAGATTACGGTTCAAGGCGCCGTATTCGGTCTGGATGTGAAGGAGCTTCGAAACGGCAGTACCTTGTTCACCTTCAATGTGACGGATTTCACCGATTCTATCGCGATGAAGATGTTCGCCAAGACGAAGGAAGATGTGAAGATTCTATCGCAATTGGCTAATGGCAAGTGGGTCAAGGCGCGGGGGCGGATTGAATACGACCGCTTCATGCAGGAACCGGAGCTGGTGATGATGCCCAATGATCTGCATGAGGTGAAAGCGCCTGCTGAGCGAATGGACAAAGCGGAAGAGAAACGCGTTGAATTCCATTTGCATTCGACGATGAGCACGATGGATGCTGTCGCTCCAATTGGAGAGTATGTAAGAATGGCGGCAAAATGGGGGCATTCCGCGATTGCGGTGACGGATCACAGCAACGTGCAGTGCTATCCCGATGCCGTGAAAGCGGCGAAGAAGCATGGCGTGAAGGTGCTCTTCGGCGTGGAGGCGAATGTCGTGAACGATGCGGTTCCGATGGTGCTGAACTCACGTCCGCAATCGCTTGCGGAGTCGGCCTATATCGTATTTGATATCGAGACGACGGGCTTGTCGGTTATCAACAACAAAATTATCGAGCTTGCCGGCGTGAAGATGATTGACGGCAAAGAGGTGGATCGCTTCTCCACCTTCATTAATCCGCATGAGCCCATTCCGTATCATATTCAACAATTGACGAATATAAACGACGATATGGTGAGGGACGCTCCTGAGCTTGAACCCAAGCTGCGCGAATTCATCGATTTTATTGGAGACGATATTCTTGTTGCGCATAACGCGAGATTCGATATCGGCTTCATTCAAGCGAATTGCAAGGAAATCGGGCTTCCGGAGGTGAAGAATCCGGTTCTAGACACGCTGGAGCTGGCCAGATTTCTTCATCCCTCGCTGAAAAATCATCGATTGAACACGCTTGCCGCCAAATATAAGGTCAGTCTTGAAAACCATCATAGAGCGATCGATGATTCCATCGCCCTGGGCGGCGTGCTGTTCGGACTTATCAAGGATGCGGCCGAGCGTAAAATTGTGGATCTTCATCAATTAAATGATTATGTAGGGCTTGATTTATCCAATTCCAGACCGTTTCATTGCAATATCTACGCTTTAAACGCCATGGGCAAAAAAAATCTGTTCAAGCTGATTTCGTTGTCGCATACGGAATACTTCAAAAGGGTCGCGACCATTCCGAAGAGCAGGCTTACCGAGCTGCGAGACGGTCTGCTCGTCGTGTCAGGCTGCGAGAAGGGCGAGTTCTTCGAGACGGTGCTCAACAAATCGCATGAAGAAGCCGTCGATGTCGCAGAATTCTACGATGTGCTGGAAATTCAGCCGATCGATTTCTACATGCATCTGGTCGAGAAAGGTCTGGTCGGAAGCCGCGCCGAGATTGAAGGCGCGATGCGTCGGATTTGCGAAATCGGAGATGGGCTCGGCAAGCCGGTTATCGCCACGGGCAATGTGCACTATTTGAATCCGCGCGACAAGATGTATCGGGATATTACGATCCAAGGGATCACAGGCTTCAGTCCGCTCAAAGGCATGCGAAAGCCGGATGCTCATTTCCGCACAACGGACGAGATGCTGGAGGAATTCGCGTTTCTCGGCGAAGCGAGAGCGAAGGAAGTCGTCGTTACGAACACGAATTTGCTTGCCGAGAGATTCGAGAGCTATGATATGTTTCCGAAGGAGCTGTTCACGCCGAACATTGAAGGCGCTGACGAAGAAATTCGGGATACCTGCTACAATACAGCTAAATCGATGTATGGCGATGATTTGCCTCAAGTGGTCATTGATCGTTTGGAGAAGGAGCTTGTGCCGATTATTAAGTACAAATTCTCCGCCAACTATCTCATTTCGGAGAAACTGGTGAAGAAATCAAACCGTGACGGCTATCTCGTAGGTTCACGGGGCTCTGTTGGATCATCCGTCGTCGCTACGTTCCTTGGCATCTCCGAGGTTAATCCGCTGCCGGCGCATTATCTTTGCAAAAACCCGGAATGCAGGCATAGCGAATGGTTCCTCGACGGAAGCGTGCCGAGCGGCTTCGATTTGCCGGCGAAGATTTGTCCGAATTGCGGCAAAGCAATGAAGGGCGAAGGACAGGATATTCCGTTCGAAACCTTCCTTGGTTTCAAGGGCGACAAGGTTCCCGATATCGATCTCAACTTCTCCGGCGAATATCAGCCGATCGCGCATAATTTCACCAAGGAAATGTTCGGCGAGAAATGCGTGTACCGCGCGGGAACGATTGGCACGGTGGCGGAGAAGACCGCATACGGCTTTGCCAAGAAATACGAGGAGGAGCATGGCAAGAAATGGCGCGGAGCGGAGCTTGCGAGGCTTGCCAGCGGATGCACGGGCGTAAAGCGCAGCACCGGACAGCATCCGGGCGGAATTGTCGTTGTGCCGGATTATATCGAGGTCGAGGATGTGACGCCGGTTCAGTTCCCTGCGGACGACGTGAACGCGGAATGGAAAACGACGCATTTCGACTATCACGCCTTCGACGAGAATTTGCTCAAGCTCGATATTCTGGGTCATGATGATCCGACGATGATGCGGATGCTGCAGGATTTGACAGGAGTCGATCCGACGACCATTCCGATGAACGACCCGAAGGTTATGAGCATGTTCAACTCGACGGAGGCGCTTGAGGTGTCTCCCGAGAAAATCCGTTCCTCTGTTGCGACGTACGGCATACCGGAAATGGGCACGAAGTTCGTGCGTCAGATGCTTCAGGAGACGCAGCCGTCATCGTTCGCCGATCTTCTGCAAATTTCGGGTTTGTCGCATGGCACCGGCGTTTGGCTCGGCAATGCGCAAGAGTTGATCAAGAGCGGCACTTGCAATATCAAGACCGTTATCGGCTGCCGTGACGATATTATGCTCTATCTGATCTACAAGGCGGGAATGGATGCGGGGCTTGCCTTCAAAATTACGGAGAGCGTGAGGAAGGGCAAAGGTTTGACGCCGGAATGGATTGACGAGATGAAGCGCTGCAAGGTGCCGCAATGGTATATCGATTCCTGTCTTCGAATTGAATATATGTTTCCGAAGGCGCATGCCGCAGCCTATGTTATATCCGCCGTGCGGACCGCGTTTTTCAAGCTCTATTATCCGATTGAATATTATGCGACCTATTTCACGGTGCGGGCGGATGATTTCGAGCTGGAGCTGCTCTGTCAAGGCTATGACGCCATTGCGCGCAGATTGTCCGAGATTGAAGCGAAAGGCTTTCAGGCGCTGCCGAAGGAGAAGAACATGATCTCGCAGCTCGAAATGTCGCTGGAGATGACGGCGCGCGGCTTTTCGTTCAAGCCGGTAGATCTCTATCGATCCGACGCTTTGAAATTCCAGGTTGACGGCGCTTCATTGATTCCGCCGTTCGCGGCTATTGCCGGAATCGGCGACAATGCGGCGCGGAACATCGCAGCGGCCAGGGGCGACGGCGAATTTCTGTCGATTGAGGATTTCCAGATGAAATCCAAAGCGACCAAAACCATTGTTGAAGTGCTCGGGGGCATGGGTTGCTTCAGAGGCTTGCCGGAGTCGAATCAGCTTTCCTTGTTTTAGAAATCATTTCTTGTCACGTTTTTGCGATTATGTTATAATTTTTGTGGCAATGATGTGGATAGAATCTTTGATGCAGAAGAGTGGGGAAACCCACTCTTTGACTTTTGTATTCGGCAATTCCCCATTGCGCAGCATGAACTAGGAGGTCAATTCAATTTGAGCATATCCAAAATCAAATCCGTCATTGAGCCTATGGTAGTGCCCTTTCTCAATGAAAATGGCTTTGAGCTGGTCGATATTGAATACATCAAGGAAGGCAGCAATTGGTTCCTTCGCTTATTCGTTGACAAAGACGGAGGAATCGACATAGATGAATGCGGCCGCATCAGTGAATATGTGAGCGAGCAGCTTGACAAGAACGATCCGATCACAGGCGCTTACTTCCTTGAAGTATCATCGCCGGGAGCCGAGAGACCGCTGAAGAAGGCGGAGGATGTCCGCAAAGCGATCGGCAAGCATGTGTTTATTACCACTTATGAGCCGATCAGCGGCTCCAAAGAGTTTGAGGGCATGCTTACGGCGTTCGACGGCGAGAACGCTTCTGTTCGCATAGGCAAAAAAGAGGTTGAAATTCCATACGAGAAGGTCGCCAGCGCGCGTCTGGCCATCGTATTCTAGCGATGATGTTTTCATTTATGAGAGGGGGAGCGTATTTCCAATGAGTATGGATTTTATTGAAGCCTTGCAGGAGATCGAAAGAGACAAGGGTATCGCGAAGGATGTGCTTCTCGAAGCGATCGAGGCTGCTCTGATATCGAGCTACAAACGCAATTTCAACACGGCGCAGAATGTGCGCGTGGACATTAATCGCCATACCGGCGTCATCAAGGTGTATGCCCGCAAGACAGTCGTTGACGAGGTGCTGGATCCCAGACTGGAAATTTCGGTCGAGGCCTCAAGGGAAATCAATCCCCATTATCATATCGATGATATCGCGGAGATTGAGGTTACGCCTCGTGATTTCGGAAGAATCGCCGCGCAAACGGCGAAGCAGGTCGTTACCCAACGAATTCGCGAAGCCGAGCGCGGGTTGATCTACAACGCTTTTATCGACAAAGAGGAAGATATCGTGAACGGAATTGTGCAGCGTCAGGATACGAGAAACCTGTTCATTGATCTCGGCAAGGTGGAGGCGGTGCTGCCGCTTACCGAGCTGATGCCTACCGATAAATTCAAGCACGGGGATCGCGTGAAATCCTTCATTACGAAGGTGGAGAATACGACAAAAGGACCTCAAATCATTCTTTCCCGGACGCATCCCGGCTTGCTGAAACGTCTGTTCGAGCTGGAAGTGCCGGAAATTTATGACGGCGTCGTCGAAATTCGTTCCGTCGCTCGCGAGGCCGGTTTCCGCTCCAAGATCGCCGTGCATTCGCGCAACGACGAGGTGGATCCGGTAGGCTCTTGCGTAGGGCAGAAGGGCATGCGCGTGCAAACCATCGTCAGCGAGCTGAAGGGCGAGAAAATCGACATCGTGCGCTGGTCCGATAATGTGGAGGAATACGTAGCGAATGCGCTAAGTCCGTCGAAGGTGCTGGAGGTAATCGTATTCGAGCAGGAGAAGATGGCCAGAGTCATCGTTCCGGACTATCAATTGTCGCTTGCGATCGGTATCAAGGGGCAGAATGCCAGACTGGCGGCCAAGCTTACGGGCTGGAAAATCGATATCAAGAGCGAGACGCAGGCCGAGCAGGATTACGGCAGGCCGAAGACGGAATCCGTCGCTATGCATCAAGATTCGGTATCGATTGATTAGCCGCATGGACAGGAAAGCGGAGACCAGCAAATTTTATTCTGAGGAGGGTGTGCGTTGAAACCGAGAAAACTGCCGCTTCGCAAATGCGTTGCCTGTCAGGAAATGAAGCCGAAGAAGGAGCTGATCCGGGTTGTTCGGACACCGTCCGAGGAGATACAGATTGATCTTACCGGCAAGAAGGCGGGCAGGGGCGCTTATCTATGCGGCAATGTAAGCTGCTTTAAGCTCGCGAAGAAATCAAAAGCTCTGGATCGTGCATTGAAGCAAAGCGTCAGCGAGTCGATCTACGACAGCCTGGAGAACGAATTTATCGCCGTTCAGGACGAATTCATCGAAGCCAAGGAGTTGAAGGCCGATGAAGCCTGACAAAGCGCTGTCAAGCCTCGGCATGGCGATGCGGGCGGGAAAGCTTATTACCGGCGATGAAATTGTGCTGAAGGCGGTGCGCGGGCGGAAGGCCTCCCTGGTTATCGTCGCGGGCGATGCGTCTGACAATACAAAAAAAAAATTTCGAGATAAATGCGGCACCTACGGAATACAACTCGCTGAAGCATACGACAGGGAGCAGCTCGGCAGAGCGATCGGCAAGCCCGAGCGCGTTGTGCTGGCCGTTACGGATATGCAGTTCGGTAAAATAATTGGAAATCATCTGAGCCAAAATACGGAGGTGGATCTTAATTGACCAACAAACAAGAGAGCAAGGACAATAAAGACAAGCTTCGCGTATACGAATACGCGAAATCGTTGAATATGAGCAGCAAAGAAATCATAACAATCCTGAAAAGGTTGAATCTTCCCGTTAACAATCACATGAGCGTGATGGAGAACGAGATGGTAAATAAAGTGGAAGGCTTCTTCCGCGAAATCAAATCAAACGCCGCCGCCAAGCGAGCGCAAGAAAGCGGAGGCGGAGCATCCGTCGCCGCTTCGACTCAATCGGCCAAGCGTCCGCAAGCCCAAGCGCCAAACCAAAATTCCACGCAAGACAGACAGGGGACAATGAATTCTATTAATACGACAACACAACAACCAACAGAACAAAGACGCGAACAAAGACCGCAACAATCAAATCGATCTGGAGGCGGAGGTCAAGGATCGAGCCAGAATGCGAGTCAAGGACATTCAAACCGCCAATCAAACCCAGGACAAAACAACCGGCCATCCTCGAGCGGTCAAGGCAACCGTCCGAGCGGCGGTCAAGGCGGCAACCGCGGAGGAAGTGGCCAGGGCGGCAATCGGCAAGGTCAATCCGGTTATTCAAGCGGTTCAGGCAATCGTTCTGGAAACGGCTCGAACCAGGGCGGCGGCAATCGCTCATCAGCTCCGGGAGGCAATCAGAACCGCAGCGCAGGTCAAGGCGGATCCGGTAACCGGGCTCCTCAGGGAGGCGGCCAAGGACGCAGCTTTGATTCCAAGCCGGCCCCGGCGAGAGGTGCATCAGAGGATCGTTTCGCAAGAAGCGAGAAGCCGAGACAGAACAGCAATCACGGCAATCAGAACCAAAGACGCTTCGACGACGGGCGTCCGGGCGGATTTAACCGCGGCAATAATCGTGGAGGAAAGGGTCGCGGAGGGCGCAACCAACAGCAAAATCAGCCGCCGCGCGAGAAAATCGACAATACGCCGAAGAAAATTATTGTCCGCGGAACGATGACCGTGGGCGATCTGGCCAAGCTGCTTCATAAGGATGCGTCCGAAGTCATTAAGAAGCTTTTGTTCCTGGGCGTCATGGCTACCATTAATCAAGAAATCGACATGGACGCGATCATGCTGATGGCAAGCGAATACGGCGTGGAAGTAGAAGTGAAAATTCCGGTGGAGGAGGATTCCTTCGAAACGGTCGAAGAAACCGACGAAGAAGAATCTCTTGAAGTTCGTCCGCCGGTCGTGACCATTATGGGGCATGTCGACCACGGGAAGACGACGCTTCTAGACGCGATTCGCAAAACGAATGTAACAGGCGGAGAAGCTGGAGGCATTACGCAGCATATCGGCGCTTATCAAGTGGAGATCAATCACAAGAAGATTACATTCCTGGATACGCCGGGCCATGAGGCGTTCACGCTGATGCGCGCCCGCGGCGCTCAGGTCACCGATATAACGATTATCGTGGTCGCGGCCGACGACGGCATTATGCCGCAAACGGTTGAAGCGATCAATCATGCGAAGGCTGCGGGAGTTCCGATCATTGTTGCAGTGAACAAGATCGACAAGCCGGAAGCGAATGTAGATAAGATTAAGCAAGAAATGACCGAGTATGAGCTTGTACCCGAGGAGTGGGGCGGCGATACGATCTTCGTAGAGCTCTCCGCGAAACAGCGTATTAATATTGAAGGCTTGCTCGAGATGATCTTGCTCGTATCCGAAGTGAACGAATTCAAAGCCAATCCGAACAAGCGCGCCCGTGCAACGGTTATCGAGGCTGAGCTCGACAAGGGCAAAGGTCCGGTTGCGCGCATCCTGGTGCAGCACGGTACGCTCAAAATCGGCGACGCGTTCGTAGCCGGCAATTGCTTCGGCCGCGTAAGAGCGATGGTCAACGACAAAGGCCGCCGTATGAAGGAAGCGGGACCATCGACGCCAGTGGAGATTACGGGTCTGACAGAGGTTCCTTTGGCGGGCGATCCGTTCATGGTGTTCGAGGATGAGCGCAAAGCGCGGGCAATCGCCGAGCGTCGTTCCATCAAGCATCGTCAATCCGAGATGGGAGCGAACACCCGCGTTACGCTGGATGATCTGTATACGCATATTAAGGATGGAGAGATCAAAGATCTCAATGTCATTCTGAAGGCGGATGTTCAAGGCTCGGCTGAGGCGCTTAAAGGATCGCTTGCGAAGATCGACATTGAAGGCGTGCGCGTCAAAATTATTCATAACGGCGTCGGCGCCATTACGGAATCCGATATTATCCTCGCATCGGCTTCGAATGCGATCGTAATCGGCTTTAACGTTCGTCCAGATCCGCAAGCGGAAGCGACGATCGCGCAAGAACAGGTAGACGTGCGCATGCATCGCGTCATCTACAACGTTATTGATGAGATCGAGCAAGCGATGAAGGGCATGCTGGATCCGATCTTCAAAGAAGCGGTTATCGGTCATGCCGAGGTTCGCAACGTATTCAAAGTGACCAAGGTTGGCGCTATTGCCGGCTGTATGGTTACAGACGGCAAGATTACCCGCTCGGCGGAAGCGCGACTCATTCGCGGCGGCATCGTCGTCTATACAGGCAAGATCGATTCTCTGAAGCGCTTCAAGGACGACGCCAAGGAAGTGGCGCAAGGCTACGAATGCGGTATAACTCTGGAACGTTTCAGCGATATTAAAGAAGGAGACGTTATCGAAGCGTTCGTGATGGAAACGGTAGAGAGGTGATCCCATATGGCTAAAATTCGCGTAGGTCGAGTAAGCGAACAAATAAAGAAAGAGCTTAGTCAGATTATACAGACCGAGCTGAAGGACCCGCGCCTTGGTTTTATTACAGTGACCGGCGTGGAAACGACAAGCGATTTGTCGCAAGCCAAAGTTTATCTGAGCGTGCTGGGCAGCGATGAACAGCGAGAAGATTCACTTAAGGCGCTGGACAGCGCGACAGGCTTTCTGCGGTCGGAGCTTGGCAAGCGCATGAAG
Organism: Paenibacillus sp. HB172176; assembly: GCF_011947265.1. Classification (GTDB taxonomy): domain Bacteria; phylum Bacillota; class Bacilli; order Paenibacillales; family Paenibacillaceae; genus Pristimantibacillus. The sequence goes on along the minus strand of NZ_JAATHD010000016.1, from coordinate 41,593 downwards.
CTTCGTCATACGCCCGTACTGGTGTTCAAGTTTGACAGCAGCATCGAATACGGAAGCCGAATCGAATCACTTATCGACGATCTGAATCGCGGGAATGAATCGAAATGACGGCGGATGATTATAGATTGAAACTGGATGAGGCATTGGTTTTCATGAAGGACCATGCCTCATTCCTTGTTGTGTCGCATGTTCAGCCGGATGGCGATGCTATCAGCTCTACGGTTGTGACAGCTTGGCTGCTGAACGAATTAGGTAAATCTTATACGATGGTGAACGAAAGCGAGCTTCCAGGCAGAATGCAATATCTCTATCAATACGAAGCTATTCATTCTTTGAAATCATCCCCCTTGGAAGGTACCTATGATGCTGTAATCGCTGTGGATTGCGCGGATTTCCGCAGAATCGGGCAAGCTTCATCCTATTTTGCCGCAGACGCAAAGCTGTTGAATATCGATCATCATCCCACGAATAATGGATTTGGCGCTGTGAATGTCATCAAGCCCGACGCGGCGGCTACGGTCGAAATTCTGTACGATTTGATTTTGGCTGCAGGACTGAAACCGGATTTGAATTGCGCGACTGCGATTTATACCGGGCTCTTGACCGATACAGGAGGTTTCCGTTACTCCAATACAACGCCTCGCGTGATGCAAGCCGCAGCCGATATGCTGGCAACCGGCGTTCAAGGAAGCTGGATTGCCGATCAACTGCTAGAGAAGATGTCCATTGCCAAGCTTAAGCTGCTTCAATCAACGCTTGGCCGTTTGCAATTCTCGGACGATTTCACGATCGGCTGGCTGTATATCACAAAGGATGATTTGAAAGACTGCGGCGCTGTTTCCGAAGATATAGAAGGGATTGTCAATTATGCGCTCAATATTGACAGCGTGGAGATTGGCATTCTGTTCAAGGAAACGGCAGACGGCGGAGTGAAGGCGAGCTTGCGCTCAGCGGGCAAAGCGGATGTCGCCGCAATCGCTCAGAAATTCGGGGGCGGGGGACATGTGCGCGCTTCAGGCTGCAGACTGGAAGGCTCGCTTCAAGATACGATGCCGAAGCTGATCTCCGAAGCAGGAAAGGCGTTGGTCTAGCCATGGACGGCATATTGGCAGTATGGAAGCCGGAGGGCTGGACCTCGCATGATGTTGTAGCGAAGGTAAGAAGAGTTTTGCGCATGAAGAGAATTGGACATACGGGAACGCTTGATCCCATGGTGACCGGCGTTTTGCCGTTATGTCTGGGCCGGGCTACGCGTGTTGTGGAATATGTGCAAGAAAGACCGAAAGCGTACGAAGCTGTGCTTAAGCTCGGCATCGCGACCGATACCGAGGATATGACCGGCGAGGTTATAGAAACCAAAGCTGTCGAGGAACTGACGCTCGGACAGGTCGAGGCCGCGCTTCAGCAATTTATCGGAAGCATAGATCAAGTGCCTCCCATGTACTCGGCTGTAAAGGTGAACGGAAAGAGACTTTACGAGCTTGCCAGAGAAGGCAAGACGATCGAAAGAAAGTCACGTCAAGTAACCATTCATGAGCTGAAGCTGATGCATGCAAAGCTCGATTCGCCGCAGCCGGAAATTACATTCAGAGCGGTTTGCTCCAAAGGAACCTATATCCGGACATTATGCGTGGATATCGGTAAAGCGTTAGGCGTTCCGGCTGCGATGGCGAAGCTGACCCGCACGATGTCTGGCGGAATAACGGCGGATGCTTGTTTGACGCTTGACGATATCGAGCGTCTCAGCGAATCCGGCGAACTGCAGGAGCATGTGATGGCGCCTGATGATGCTTTATCCTACATGAATAAGGCGGAAGCGGAAGACGCTCTTGCCAAGCAAGCGCTGCAAGGGCGGAAAATTCCGCTGCATAAGCTTCGCCTGGCGAAGGGCGAATGGAAGCAGGATGAGCTTCTCAGGCTGTACGATCAATCGGAAAGCTTTATAGGCATCTATCAATCCGATGTTGAGGCGGCGCTGCTCGTCCCGGTCAAGGTTTTTTCTTAAATTGCCAATCTCTTAAACAAAGCTAATGAAGGAATGCAGGTGTGTCATTAATGGAAGTGATTACTTTATCCTATCCTCTAACAACGTTAGATGAGCGCTTTCGAGGCAAGCCGATTTCTCTTGCGATCGGCCATTTCGACGGTGTTCATCGCGGTCATCAGAATGTTATCAGGCATGCCGAGGCGGTTGCGAGAGAGAACGGGATGCTGTCGGCAGTCATGACCTTTTCCCCGCATCCAAAAGAAGTGCTGGGTCACGGAGATCAATATTTCAGCTGCTTGACGCCGCTTGGGAAGAAGACGGAGCTGCTTGACGAGCTCGGTATCGATCTTATGTTCGTCATGCAGTTCGATCTATCCTTCGCGGCTGTTAAGCCCGAGCAATTCGTTGATGAAGTGCTGCGCCCGCTCGGAGTCAAGCATACGGTAGTCGGCTTTGACTTCACATTCGGGAACAAGGGACTCGGCAATGCGGAGCTGCTTAAGGAGCTATGCAAGGACGATATCGAGGTTCATATTGTAGAGCCTCTATACGAGCAAAGCGTAAAGATCAGCTCAACCTACACCAGACAATCTCTGGAGCAAGGCGAAGTGATGATGGCTACGACATTGCTTGGAAGGCCGTACGAGGTTTCCGGCATGGTTGTACATGGAGACGGAAGAGGCAGAACCATTGGATTTCCGACGGCGAACCTGGAGCTTGACGGTCCTTATGTCGCTCCAAGGCTCGGGGTATACGCAATTACAGCCTGGATCGACGGGGTCAAGCATAATGGAGTGCTCAATTTCGGCATGAAGCCGACCTTCAACAAGAAGACGGTAATGCCGGTGATGGAAGCTCATTTGTTCGATTTCGGCGAGGATATCTACGGCAAGTCGATCAAGCTTCAATTCAAGGATTTCATCAGACCCGAGCAGAAATTCAATTCAATCGCGGAATTGATCGAGCAAATCGGCAATGATTCGGCCAAGGCGAAGCAATTGCTCGAGGAAGCCCAGAAGCTTCCTCGACAAACCTGAGATGGGTATGGTATACTAGTCGACGTTATGAATGTACAAGGAACCTTAGCTTGGTTGTTCGGTCTCACCGCCGGCAACGTGGCTAACGGCGATTATGAAGAAGGAGGTGAACAAGGATGGCAATCACACAAGAACGCAAAAACGAGCTGATTGAGACGCATAAGACTCATGCCAGCGATACAGGATCCCCTGAGGTTCAAGTCGCTATCCTTACGGAGAACATCGTTAACCTGACTCAGCATTTGCGGGAGCATAAGAAGGATCATCATTCCCGCCGCGGTTTGCTGAAAATGGTCGGTCAACGCCGTAAGCTGCTCGCGTATTTGAAGAACAAAGATGTTAAACGCTACAGCGCATTGATTGAAAAACTCGGCCTTCGCCGCTAAAAACATGCGTTTGAGAAAAGCAACCTGGTCATCCTGCCTTCCAGATATACTGGATTTGGGGATTCGGGTTGCTTTTTGCAATAGAAAAAGGAGGGATTATGGTTCATGCATAGTATTGAAATGTCATTAGGCGGCAGACCGCTCATTCTTGAGACAGGCCGTCTGGCAAAACAAGCGAACGCTGCAGTAACCGTGCGCTACGGCGAAACGGTTATCTTGTGCACCGTTACCGCTTCGACGGAGCCGAAGGATCTTGATTTCTTCCCGCTGACCGTCAATTATGAAGAGCGAATGTACGCGGTTGGTAAAATTCCAGGAGGCTTTATCAAACGCGAAGGAAGACCAAGCGAGAAAGCGATTCTGTCAAGCCGTTTGACGGACAGACCGATTCGTCCCCTGTTCCCGGAAGGCTTCCGCAATGATGTTCAAATTGCCAATATCGTGATGAGCGTGGATCAGGAGTGCTCGCCTGAGATTGCGGCCATGATCGGCACATCCGCGGCGCTTACCATTTCCGATGTGCCGTTCGACGGACCGATCGGCGGCGTTATCGTCGGACGCGTGGACGGCGAGTTCGTGATCAATCCAACTTCCGAGCAGTCCGAGAAATCCGATGTCTACGTCGTGGTAGCCGGTACCAAGGACGCGATCATGATGGTTGAGGCCGAAGCGAATGAAGTGGAAGAGACCGTCATGCTTGAAGCGATTATGTTCGGCCATGACGCGATCAAAGGCATTGTCGCGAAAATTAATGAATTGCAAGCCATTGCAGGCAAAGAAAAAATGGCGGTGAAGCTACATACAGTCAACGGTGATGTGAACGCGCAGGTTCGCGCCTATGCTTCCGCGCAATTGACGGAAGCGATCAAGATAGCCGAGAAGCATGCGAGACAGGAAGCGATCGACGCAGCAAACAGCGACACGGTTGCGCATTTCGAAGCGCTGCTGGCGGACAAGCCCGAGCTGATCGACGATGTGAAGGAAGTGCTCTATGACATTGTCAAGGAAGAAGTAAGAAGGTTGATTACGCATGACAAGATTCGTCCCGACGGACGCGCATTGGACGAGATCCGTCCGATTGAGTGCGATGTGTCGATTCTGCCGCGCACGCATGGCACAGGACTGTTCACTCGGGGACAAACCCAAGCGCTTAGCGTATGTACGCTTGGAGCGATGGGAGATGTTCAAATTCTTGACGGAATCGCGCCGGAAGAAACGAAGCGGTTCATGCATCATTACAACTTCCCGCCATTCAGCGTAGGCGAGGCTCGTCCGCTGCGTCCTCCGGGCCGCAGAGAGATCGGTCACGGCGCTCTTGGAGAACGCGCACTGTCCAAGGTTATTCCTTCGGAAGCGGACTTCCCGTATACGATTCGCCTCGTTTCCGAGGTGTTGGAATCGAACGGCTCCACTTCGCAAGCAAGCATTTGCGCGAGCACGCTGGCAATGATGGACGCTGGCGTACCGATTAAAGCTCCCGTTGCCGGCATTGCCATGGGGCTGATTAAAGACGGCGAGCATTTCTCCATTCTGTCTGATATTCAAGGCATGGAGGATCATCTTGGCGATATGGACTTCAAGGTTGCGGGAACGGCAGAAGGCGTGACGGCCATTCAGATGGACATCAAGATTGACGGCATTGACCGCAGCATTCTGCAGCAAGCTCTCGAGCAAGCCCGTCAAGGTCGTATGTTCATCCTGGGCAAGATGCTTGAGGTCATGAATACGCCTCGAACCTCTCTGTCGAAATATGCGCCAAAAATTGTGACTTTGCGCATTAATCCGGATAAAATCCGCGATGTCATCGGAGCCGGAGGCAAGATTATTAATAAGATTATCGAAGAAACCGGCGTTAAAATCGACATCGAGCAGGATGGCATGGTGTTTATCGCTTCTTCGAATGAAGAGATGAACCAAAAAGCGAAATCTATAATTGAAAACCTTGTGAAGGAAGTCGTTGTCGGCGAGATTTACCTCGGCACAGTGAAGAGAATCGAGAAGTTCGGTTGCTTCGTGGAAATTCTTCCAGGCAAGGACGGGCTGGTTCATATTTCCCAGCTTTCAACGGAACGAGTGGCGAAATGCGAGGATGTCGTAAAAATCGGCGATCAGATTACCGTGAAGGTTACGGAAATCGATCAGCAGGGCAGAGTCAATTTGTCGCGCAAGGTGCTTCTGACGCCTGAAGTGCCGACTCAATCCTAAGCAAGCAACAATTCTCCAACCATAGGAAAGACAGTGAAGAGCCAGAGTACCTCTGTCTCTTTTTTTATTCCAAGAATGGTTTGGCACACCGAGTATCCCCCCATTCCCAGCATAATCTTGTCCTTCTCTTCATATAGTTGATCAAAGACGCTTGCAGGAGGTTGCGCTCCGCAGGCTCAGGGCTATGTTGGGAGTGGATGAAACAATGAAGCTGCGGAAGGCATCGGTTATCGCCGCGAGCATTCTCATGCTGCTTGTATTCGTGCAAATGAACGGGGACATAAGAGCATTCATCGCGACGGTCAAAGCAAGAGACGCAACATACGCGTTCGGCCCTCCTTCGCTGACGGAGGCTGAGAAGGACGAGCTCTACAAGAAAATCGTCGCGCATTCGGAGGCTGTGAGCATCTCTCCCGTCAATGCTCGAATCGATCGTGTCTGGCATGCGATTCCCGGCTACAACGGATTGACGGTCGATATCGAGAAGACTTATCGGGATGCCTTGAACGCTCCGCGCTCTAAACCGATTGTGTATCATTATCAAGAGGTGGAGCCGAGGATTAGGCTTGACGATTTGGGAGCGCAGCCGATTTATCGGGGAAATGAACAGAAGAAGATGATTTCATTCATGATCAATGTCGCCTGGGGCAACGAATATCTGGATGCGATACTTGATACGCTTGAACGAGAAGATGTGAAGGCGACATTCTTCCTCGATGGCAGTTGGCTGAAGAAAAACGTGGAAACGGCCGAGAAAATAAAAGCAGCCGGGCATGAGCTTTCAAATCATGCGTATTCGCATCCCGATATGAAAAGCTTGAGCAGAAGCGAGCAATATGCTCAAATCGCAAAAACGGAGAAGCTTCTGAAGGAAAAGCTTCAGGTGGACAACAAATGGTTCGCCCCGCCCTCAGGCTCCTATAATGGAGCAACTGTGCAAATCGCGAGGGAGCAGGGACTGAAGACGGTGCTGTGGACGATCGACACCGTTGACTGGATGAAGCCGTCTCCTGCATCAATCGTGAAGAAAATCAACGCAAAGCTCGAGCCTGGCGCTCTCATTCTCATGCATCCCACCGCGTCTTCAAGAGACGCGCTCGCGGGCATGATTGAAAGCGCGAAGGCGAAGGGGTATCAAATCGGAACAGTTAGCGAAACGCTGTCTTCGGCAAGAGAGCATCCTCTTGTTGAGGGAGATAGCTGATTCTGATATAGTGATAACATTCCAATCATACAACGATTCAGGAGGTCGCTTGGTGAACAAATACACGCTTAGTAACGGATTGCGCATCGTGGTCGAGAATATTCCAACCGTTCGTTCAGTAGCCTTCGGCATTTGGGTGAAGACGGGTTCAAGATACGAGACCCTGAAGAACAACGGCATATCTCATTTTATCGAACATATGCTCTTCAAAGGAACCGAGAAACGGAGCGCGAAGGATATCGCCGACTTGTTCGACGGGATCGGCGGCAATGTCAATGCCTTCACAGCGAAGGAATACACTTGCTATTTCGCCAAGGTGCTTGACGAGCATCTGCCTATCGCGGTGGACGCTCTCTCGGATATGTTTTTCCACTCTCAGTTCGATGAAGAGGAGTTAACGAAAGAGAAAAACGTCATACTCGAAGAAATCGCGATGTATGAAGATACGCCGGATGACCGGGTGCATGATGAAGCTTCTCGCGCGGCATACGGTGAGCATCCGCTCGCCTATTCCATTCTTGGCTTGAAGGACCGCTTGATTGCAATGGGTCCGGATAACCTGAGAGCTTATATGAAGGAGCATTATACAATCGAAAACACGGTCATCAGCGTGGCAGGCAATGTCGAAGAGACGAAGCTGCTTGAGATGCTGGAGAAACATTTCGGAGGCTTTCATGTTCATTCCTCGCCTGCAAGTCCTATCGTTCCCGAGTTTAACGGCGAATACATATTCTTCAAGAAGAAGACGGAGCAGAATCATATCTGCTTATCGTTTCCCGGCTGCTCCAACACCGACTCCAAGCTTTATGCGATGATTCTGCTCAACAACGCGCTCGGCGGAGGCATGAGCTCGAGATTGTTTCAGGAAATCAGGGAGCAGCGCGGACTTGCTTACTCCGTCTATTCCTATCATATGGGCTACGCGGATTCCGGGCTGTTCACGGTCTACGCAGGCACCGCGCCGAAGCAGACCAAAGAGGTGCTGGAATTAACGCTGGAGCAGTTGAACGAGTTGTCGGTAAAGGGGCTGGAGGAGGAAGAATTGCTGCGTGGCAAGGAGCAGCTTAAAGGCTCGCTGATTCTTAGTCTCGAAAGCACTTCCTCACGCATGAACCGCATCGGCAAGAATGAATTGATGGTAGGACGTCACTATAATTTGGATCAACTATTGGAACGCATTGAATCGGTGACGATGGATGATGTTCGCGAGGTTACGAAGCGAATGCTCGCGAAGCCTTATGCGGTTGCAATGGTGGGAAGCTCAGATAAGGACACAGCAAATCTCAGGAGGGATCGTTTTGTACCAGGTATTGTTTAAACGCTTAGGCGGCAATGAGGATATGCAGTTGCCGAAGAAAATGTCGGAGCTTGCGGCAGGCTTTGATCTTCAAGCGGCTGTTGCCGAACCGATTGATTTGCAGCCGGGGGAGAGAATGCTTGTTCCTACCGGCTTCGCGATGGCGATGCCAAGCGATTTGGAAGCGCAAATTCGCCCGCGCAGCGGCCTTGCATACAAGCACGGCATTACATGCCTTAATTCACCGGGAACGATCGACGCGGATTATCGCGGCGAAGTGAAGGTGCTTCTTGTGAATTTGGGCAACGCGCCGTTTACAATTACCAGAGGCGAGCGAATTGCTCAAATGGTGTTCGGCGTGGTGCCGTCCGTTCGAATCGAAGAAGCCGAGGAGCTTCCGGATACGATTCGAGGCGCAGGCGGCTTCGGGCATACAGGAGTCTAGGCTGTTCGGGAGGATGAGACAGATTAGGACAGCGTGAACAGCATATATGCGGCGACAGACCGGGGCGAGCCCCGGTCTTTTTTTGTTGCACATTCCTCACCCGATGATAGGCAGCGGCATAAGATGAATCTATACCTAAGTTGCAGAAAGGAGTGAAGCCTAATGCTGACAGGCGTTCACGTGCTTCTGCTCGGCGGCGATGCCAGACAGCTCGAGGTCATCAAGAAGCTGAGCGAGCTTGACGCGGCAATCACGGTATGCGGCTTCGACGGATTGCATTCTCCTCCTCAGGGAGCTGTGCAAGCGACTTTCGACGAATCGTTATTCGAAGGCGTTGACGCATTGCTGCTTCCCGCTGTTGGAACGGACGATAACGGATTGATTCATACGGTTTTCAGCGATGGAGAGCTTAAGCTGACAGAGAAGCATTTCACCCATCTTCCCGAGCATTGCGTTGTATATACGGGAATGGCCAAACCTTATCTAAAGCATCTTTGCCAGCAAAGAAATTTGAAGCTTGTAGAGCTGTTCGAGCGCGATGACGTTGCGATCTACAATTCCATACCGACTGCTGAGGGCGCATTGATGATGGCGATCCAGAACACGGATATTACGATTCACGGCTCCGCCTGCGTCGTTCTCGGCTTCGGCCGGACCGGATTTACAATGGCTCGCACATTGCAGGGAATAGGGGCTAAAGTCAAGGTCGGGGTCAGGCGCTCCGAGCATTATGCGCGCGCCGCCGAAATGGGCTACGAGCCTTTCTATACGGGCGTTTTGTTGCAGAATGCGAGCAATATTGACTTGCTTTTTAATACAATTCCGACTATGATAATCACAGCGCAAATTATAGCGAATTTACCCTCGCGGGCAGTCATCATTGACCTTGCTTCCAAGCCGGGCGGAACGGATTTCCGCTTCGCAGAGAAGCGAGGAATCAAGGCGATGCTTGCTCCCGGACTCCCCGGAATCGTCGCTCCCAAAACAGCTGGTCGGATTATAGCGGAATGCTTGGGACAGTTGATTATGGACGAAACGATAAAGCGGGGGAATGGGATATGAATTGGAACGGAATTACGGTAGGCTATGCCTTGTCCGGCTCGCATTGCACGTTTGCGGAGGTTATGCCGGAAATCAAGCGTTTCGTCGATGCTGGAGCGAAGGTTGTGCCTATTGTTTCGAATACGCTGATTACGACGGATACCAGATTCGGAACGGCCAAAGAATGGCAGGAGCAGTTGACGGGCATAACCGGCAACGAAATTATTTCGACGATCGTGCAAGCTGAGCCGCTTGGTCCATCCAAGCTATTGGATGTGCTTGTCATAGCGCCTTGCACGGGAAACACGACAAGCCGATTGGCGAACGCCATTACCGACAGCGCGGTGCTGATGGCTGCCAAGGCGCAGATGAGGAACAGCAGACCGGTCGTGCTCGCGATCTCGACGAATGACGGTCTGGGGCTGAATGCGGCGAATATCGCGAAGCTGCTGGTTGCGAAGAATATCTACTTCGTGCCGTTCGGCCAAGACAATCCCCTGCAGAAACCGAATTCTCTGGTTGCCAGAATGGATATGGTCATGGAAGCATGCGAAGCAGCGCTTCAAGGCAGACAGCTTCAGCCTCTATTGATCGATCGTTCCCAATCCTGACGCGGGCTCATCATTATGCGAATTCTTGTACAGAAATTCGGGGGAACGTCGCTGTCAACGGATGAAGCGCGAGACAAGGTCATTCATCATATTTCGAGGGAGAAGGACAAAGGCTATGCCCTCGTTGTAGTTGTGTCGGCGATGGGGAGGCAAGGCGATCCTTATGCGACGGATACGCTGCTGCAGTTGGTCAGGGACGATCATCACAGCTTGCCGCCGCGTGAGACGGATATGCTGCTTGGCTGCGGCGAGCTCATATCGGCGGCAGCGTTATGCGCCAAGCTGATTGAACGAGGCATGCCGGCTGTCGCTTTCTCCGGCGGTGCCGCAGGCATTATGACGGATGAACAATTCGGAAGCGCTCGAATTAAGCGAATAGATCCGGAACGAATCTTGACGCAATTGCAGCTTGGCAAGATTGTCATCGTTGCGGGCTTCCAAGGGATGACCTCGCTAGGAGAGGTGACAACACTCGGACGCGGCGGAAGCGATACGTCCGCCACGGCTCTTGGCGCGGCCTTGCATGCAGAAATTGTCGATATTTACACAGATGTGAACGGCATTCTTACTGCGGATCCTCGAATCGTTAGCGAAGCGAGGCCTTTGTCTGTTGTCAGCTATGCCGAAATTTGCAATCTTGCCAGACATGGAGCGAAGGTGATCCATCCAAGAGCAGTCGAGATTGCGCAGCAAGCGCGCGTTCCCGTGCGCGTCAGATCGACCTTCTCCGACGAGCCCGGCACTCTGGTGACAGATCGCGGGAAGGTCCGGGATGAGCTTGTGCTTCAGGATCGTCATGTGACGGGAATTGCGCATGCTGCCGGCTTGACGCAAATATCCGTTGCCGCGAATGATGGTCGGAGCGATATGCAGTTGCAGGTGTTCCAGACGATGGCGAAGCATCATATCAGCGTCGATTTCATCAACGTGACGCCAAGCGGAGCGGTATTCACCGTCTATGATCGGGATGCGAAGGAAGCAGTACGCTTGCTGGAACATGCAGGACTTAAGCCTGCTGTCGTAGCAGGCTGCGCCAAGCTTTCCGTAATCGGCGGGGGCATGAACGGTGAACCCGGCGTTATGGCGCGTATCGTGGAAGCATTGACGCAGCAAGGCATTCATATTCTGCAATCGGCCGATTCCAATACGACGATATGGGTATTGGTGCGGGAGGAGGACATGGCTCCCGCGCTTCGAGCCTTGCACAGCAAATTCGATCTGCATTTATAACTTGTAATTCCACCCAGTTTTTATAAAGAAAAAATAAAATTATAATTATACTACGAAATCATGCTGATGATGCTGGTTTTGCGCTGCAAAACCTTCTAGGAGGAGTAACGATGGAATTCGGAAGATTAATAACCGCGATGGTTACGCCGTTCGACGCGGAAGGACATATTGATTGGCAAACGACGGAGAAGCTGATCGATTATTTGATCGATAATCAGAAGAGCGACAGTTTAGTCGTCTCCGGAACGACCGGCGAGTCGCCTACTTTGACAGAGGACGAGAAGCTGGATCTGTTTCGATTTGTCGTGAAGCATGTCGACGGGCGTTGCAAGATCATTGCCGGCACGGGCAGCAATAATACAGCTCATTCCATCCATCTGACCAAGGCCGCGGAGGAGTGCGGCGTAGACGGTATCCTGCTCGTAGCTCCATACTATAACCGTCCTTCGCAGGAAGGTCTGTATCTGCATTTCAAAGCGATAGCGGAATCAACTTCTCTTCCGGTTATTCTGTATAACGTGGAAGGCAGAACGGGCGTGAATATATCAGCGGTGACAACGTTGAGGCTTGCTCAGATCGAGAATATCGTCGCGACCAAGGACTGCGCTTCGCTCGATCAATTGACGCAAATTATCGCTCAGGCGCCGGAGGGCTTCAAGGTGTACAGCGGCGATGACAGCGCGACTCTGCCTGCGCTTGCAATTGGCGGGTACGGCATCGTGAGCGTTGCCAGCCATATTATCGGCGCCGAGATGAAAGCGATGATCGAAGCCTACCTAACAGGTCAGCATGAGCGCGCCGCGAAGCTGAACGGGGAGCTCTTTCCGATCTTTAAGGGATTATTCCAATGCCCGCATCCCGTGCCGAATCCGGTGGCCGTCAAGTACGTTATGGGTCTCAAAGGATTGCCGGTCGGCGGAGTCAGACTTCCGCTAGTCGACGTGAATGACGCCGAAGCCAGATTTCTCCATGATCTTATTCACCGTATTTAATAATCGCCCGATGAACAGCCGATGCTCCTCGCATCGGTTTTTTTGTTGCGGGAAAGCTAATAAATATGCGATTTAAGGGTTTGACTTGTGTTTACTCTTTTTGATCATGTATAATGAGGACAAGTGACTGGGTGCGGCAATAGAATAGCAATGGATGAAACCGTCAGAGCGGCATCTGACGTTAATAACCAATACGCATATTTTGCAATGTACAATAGGAAGGCTTTTTGTGGAAAAAACGAAAATTTATAGGAGGTATAGATACACTTGTCTAAGAAGAACAACCAAGATAAGCTGCTCATCTTTGCACTAGGTGGAGTAGGCGAGATCGGAAAAAATATGTATGTCATTCAATACAACAATGATATTGTTGTCGTTGATTCGGGGCTTAAATTTCCAGAGGAGGACATGCTCGGCATTGATATTGTCATTCCCGACATCTCCTATCTTACGGAGAACCGCGACAAGGTTCGAGCCATTCTTATTACACATGGACATGAAGATCACATCGGCGGACTGCCTTATGTGCTCAAGCATCTGAATGTGCCGATCTATGGCACAAAGCTCACTTTGGGCTTAATCGAAGGGAAATTGAAGGAAGCGGGCTTGCTTGGCGAGACGAAACGCATTCTCATCAACGCGGATTCCGAGCTCCAGCTTGGATCGATTCGCGCAAGCTTCTTCGCTACCAATCACAGCATTCCGGATTCTGTAGGCGTATGCTTGGACACGCCTGAAGGAACGGTCGTGCATACAGGGGACTTCAAATTCGATCATACGCCCGTCAACGATCAATTCGCTGATTTGCAGCGTATCGCTGAAATTGGAAGTCGCGGCGTACTTGCTCTGTTATCGGACAGCACCAATGCGGAGCGCCCTGGCTACACGCCATCCGAGAGCAATGTCGGCGAAGAGCTGGAAGATATTTTCCGCAAATCCTCGCAGCGCGTTGTGGTGGCGACATTCGCATCGAATGTTCATCGGATTCAGCAAATTGTTAACGCTGCAATCGCAACCCGCCGCAAAATTGCAGTAATCGGACGCAGCATGGTCAACGTAGTTGGCATTGCTTCCGAGCTTGGCTATCTGAATATTCCTGAGGGGATGATCATTGAGCCGGAGGAAGTGAACAAGCTGGCTGCAGACCGCGTTGCCATTCTGTGCACGGGAAGCCAGGGCGAGCCGATGTCCGCGCTGACGCGAATGGCTCGTTCCACACACCGGAAGGTGGATATATTGCCGGGAGATACGGTAATCATTGCCGCTACGCCGATACCTGGCAATGAACGTTACGTTGGACGCACAGTAGATGAATTGTTCCGTTTGGGAGCGAATGTCATCTATGGACCGGGCTCCGTATCCGGCGTTCACGTCTCGGGTCACGGAAGTCAAGAAGAGCTTAAGCTGATGCTGAATTTGATCAAACCGAAGTTTTTCATTCCCATTCACGGCGAATACCGCATGCTTCGCCAGCACGCCAAGCTGGGAGAAGCAATCGGAATCGAGAAGGAGAATATCTTCATTGTCGATAACGGCGATACTGTCGAATTCCAAGGCGGCAACGCGCGCAAAGGCTCCAAGGTACAAGCGGGGAATGTGCTCATCGATGGTTTGGGAGTCGGCGATGTAGGAAACATCGTACTTCGCGACCGCAAGCTTCTGTCGCAGGACGGCATTCTGGTCGTCGTGGTGACATTAAGCAAGCAGGACGGAACCATTATGTCCGGTCCGGATATTATTTCAAGAGGTTTTGTCTACGTAAGGGAATCCGAAGGCTTGCTCGATGAAGCGAACCGGATCGTATCCTCTACGCTGAACAAGCTCATGAACGACAAGGTTAACGAATGGGCTTCGCTCAAAACAAATGTGAAAGACGCTCTGGGACGTTTCCTCTATGAGCAAACACGTCGCCGTCCAATGATATTGCCGATTATCATGGAGGTATAAGGCTTGTAACCCATCACGAAAGCAATCGCTTTTATATCCTGCATACGCGGGGTGTGAGAGCGATTTTTTTTTTGCCAAGAGCAGAATAATTTAGGGCGCCGTCCCCATACTATGACGAGTGAACTGCGAATAGGGGGAATGGTCATGATTTCGACCAACGAACGGATAAACGGAGGTCGCTCCGAGCAGCCTGATCCAGGCGGCGATGAGAAGAAAAAGGCAAGCGCGGCGATCGAAAGCATCGGGCAACTGGGCACGACAGGCCCTCCAGTGCCGGCGGAGTCCAATATATTCTGCATGTCGATTATTGGACAAGTGGAAGGCCACATGATTCTTCCTCCCCAGAACAAAACGACAAAATACGAGCATGTTATTCCGCAGCTTGTCGCTGTCGAACAAAATCATAAAATCGAAGGCGTGCTGATTGTGCTGAATACGGTAGGAGGCGATGTCGAGGCGGGGCTTGCCATAGCGGAAATGATTGCTTCACTGTCCAAGCCGGCGGTTACGCTTGTTCTCGGAGGGGGGCATTCCATCGGTGTGCCGATTGCGGTTGCCGGCGACAAATCCTTCATCGCAGAATCGGCAACGATGACCATACATCCCATACGTCTTAACGGAATGGTAATCGGGGTTCCCCAGACGTTCGAATATTTGGACAAGATGCAGGAGAGAGTGGTGCGCTTCGTTATTGCGCATTCGAATATCAAGGAGAGGAAGTTCAAGGAGCTTATGTTCAAAACCGGAGAGCTGGCCAGAGATATCGGAACGACAGTGATTGGTCCCGATGCGGTCAAGCATGGCCTGATCGACGAGATGGGCGGACTTGGCGATGCGCTGCGCGCTTTGTCGCAATTAATCGATCATCGCAAGGCAAGCGCGCTGGAAACGGAAGAGGGGAGCGAAGAAAAATGACCTTATATACCGCCGTTCCATTCGAGCTTGTCTTTCAGGGCTACGATCAAGAGCCTGAGCAGTTGCATGAAATCAGCACGGGGGGCATTCGCATGCAGATCGTCGCGGTTGCACCGGGAATCGGGCGTATCGTAAGGCTGCTCGAATGCAGATTAGACGATTATTTGCGTCCCGAACTCGCTCCGGGAACTTTGATTCATTATTCCGGGGCAGAGGAGCGCAATCGCGAAGGCCAAGGATGAAATCTTCGACCCAAATCCTGGTTTGTGCTATAATGAGAAACCAGAGGTGACGGAATTGGCGAAGAAAAGAAAACGAAAAAAATCCATTGGCGCTCAATTAAAATATGAGGTTTACGGCATTCTGCTCATCACTATTTCCATTATCGCGATGTCAGGCGAGGCAGCTGTTGGACGCGCATTGTCCAAGCTGTTCGGGTTAGTGCTGGGCAAGTTTTATTTTGTGCTTGCGCTTGTCGGCATTTATGTCGGATTGCATGTCATGGTCAAGCGAGCCTGGCCGAAGGGCTGGACAAGCCGGCGAACCGGACTGCTCATTCTCGTGCTTGCTTTAACGCTCAGCAGCTCCATATCGGAAATTAACGCAAGAACGGAAGGACTGGATAGAAGCAATCTAACCGGGGGAATGATTCTGCGGGCATTAAGCGATGATCTTCAGACCCAGTTAATTACGGTGGCGCCCGAAGACGATGTCAGGATCGGGAGCAAAACGATAAGCGGAGGTTATGCGGGAGCGATTCAATATTCCGTCTTGTTCATGTTGTTCGGCTATTATGGCGCTTATATCTTAAATTTCGTCATGTATGCGATCTCTATTCTATTGATAACAGGAAAGTCCTACGTCGAGTTGCTTGGGCTGTTCAAGAAACGGCTTCTCCATATGCTGAAGCTGCTCAACGCCAAGCGAAATAAACGGCGCTCCAGAAGGCTTGCTATCGCGGCCGCGCAGAATGAAGCTCCTGAACCCGATGACGGGGATGTAATCGATGATGATATCGACTACATGCCGGAGCCTCCAAAGAAAAGAAAGTCGTTGTTCTTCTCTTGGAAGCATGACCGGCATGAGGAGCCAGAGGAAGTGCCTCATGACGAATGGGCTCTTGCGAATGACGGGGATGATTTGTCTTCCGGGCCGACCCCGGCTTGGAAGAGCGATTTGAACGATTCAACTCAGGATTGGGAGCCTTCCGGCCTTCCAGAACGGAATGAGGCAGCAAGGAAGGACAGGGATGAGCTTGATCGTGCCTGGGATGCTGAAGCGATGGATGGCTTAACGGAAGCCGGGATACATAACGAATTTCCAATTGCGGACGTAGCTGGAGAAAACGCCGAACAAAGCGTTATGGCTCAGTATGGCGAGCAACGGGATGAGATCCCTGAGCTTATCGATAATCACCTTGGGAACGTTCAGTACGGCGAAGAATCGGAGGACGAAAGAAGAGAAGATTCCGAGCAAGGCACTTCTAATCGCTTGCTGGATTCGGATGCTCTCGTTCAAGGAGATTCGTTCGATTCGGAGGAATCGGCTCCCAGAAGACCGATGGAGAGCGAAGAGGAATCGGGGGAGAAGGAAAAACCTTATTATTTGCCGCCCTTCACCTTGCTGCAGAAGCCGAACGGTCTTGCGAAAGCGGCTGACGCCTCCGATATGTTCGATTCCCGGCGGAAGCTTGAAGCTACCTTGGAAAGCTTCGGCGTAAGAGCGAAGGTGCTCGATGTTGTCAGAGGACCTGCGGTTACGCGCTACGAGGTTCAGCCTGCGAGCGGCGTGAAGGTCAGCAGGATTGTCGGTCTGACGGATGATATCGCGCTTGCCCTTGCAGCCAAGGATATTCGAATGGAAGCACCGATTCCGGGCAAATCCGCAATCGGCATCGAGGTGCCGAACATGGAGGTATCGATGGTCACGATGCGGGAGGTCATGGAAACGCCGGCTTTCCAAAATTCGTCTTCCAAGCTGTCCATCGCCTTCGGCCGGGATATTGCGGGGCAGACCATCGTCGGCAATCTGGCGCGCATGCCCCATCTTCTGGTAGCCGGCGCAACGGGGTCAGGGAAATCCGTGTGCATCAACGGCATTATTACAAGCATTCTGTACAAGGCGAAGCCGGATGAAGTCAAGTTTCTGATGATCGATCCCAAAATGGTCGAGCTCAACGTTTATAACGGCATTCCCCATCTGCTTGCGCCAGTAGTGACAAATCCGAAGAGAGCGTCGCTCGCGCTTAAAAAAATCGTGGTCGAGATGGAGAAACGCTATGAGTTGTTCTCGAAATCGGCTACCCGTAATATTGAAGGGTATAATGCGCTGATGGCGGAAAATCCCGCGGCCGTTCTTCCTTATATCGTTGTTATTGTGGACGAGCTTGCCGACTTGATGATGGTCGCCGCCAACGATGTGGAGGATTCCATCGCGAGACTGGCCCAGATGGCGCGCGCCGCGGGGATTCATCTTATCATTGCGACGCAGCGGCCGTCCGTCGATGTCATTACCGGTGTAATCAAAGCGAATATCCCGTCCCGCATTGCATTCGGCGTGTCATCCCAAGTCGATTCCAGAACGATTCTGGATATGGCGGGCGCTGAGAAATTGCTGGGAAGAGGCGATATGCTGTTCCTGCCCGTCGGCATGTCGAAGCCAATCCGTGTGCAGGGAGCGTTCCTGTCGGATCAAGAGGTTGAAGCTCTTGTTTCTTATTCCAGAGATCAAGCCGAGGCGGAGTACAAGGAAGATCTCGTCCCGGAAGTAGACGAGGAGTCGCAGAACGAGGATATGCAGCTTGATGAATTGTTTGATCAAGCCGTTCAGATCGTCGTCGAAGCTAAGCAAGCTTCTGTATCGTTGCTGCAGCGAAGAATGAGAATAGGGTATACCCGAGCCGCCCGTCTTATCGATCAGATGGAAGCTCGTTCCGTGGTGGGGCCGTATGAAGGCAGCAAACCTCGCGAGGTGCTCATGACGATGGAGCAGTTCCAGGCAACCAAGATAAGCTCGTAATTTCGCCGACCGAAGAGATTTGCATAGAAATAGGGAGGATTTCTCATACTAAAGTCAGGCAACGCTTCCTAAAGTTGATGTGAACAACTTTAGGAAGCGAACTAACTTGTATGAGAAAGGCAGATCCCTACATGAAAAATCGATTGATCATGTACACTTCAATAATTATTCTGCTGTTCGCAACGTTTCCGATCATGAAGGGCATGATTGGCGACACGGCAGAAACTTTCAGCAACGCAACGCTCACTGTGGGCTCATCCGGCCAGGATGTGACTGAATTGCAGGGGCGGCTAACGTATCTTGGCTATTACAATGGCGGGATTGACGGCGTATTCGGTTCAAAGACGAGAGGCGCGGTCACCTGGTTTCAATGGAAGTTCGGCTTGAAATCAGACGGTGTAGTCGGAGCGAAGACGAAGCTGAAGCTGTATAATGCTTCAAAAGATTGGCAGCCTGGGGCAAACACGTCGAGCGGCGCGGGCTCTCAAAGCGGGAGCGGGAACGGCGGGAGTTCAGGGAGCAATCTCCCCTCCTCGAGCAATCTCGGACTTTCGGATAACGATCTGCAGATTATGGCCAATGCCGTATACGGAGAATCTCGCGGAGAGCCGTATGAAGGTCAGATCGCCGTGGCAGCCGTCATTCTGAATCGAGTCAAATCACAGCAATTTCCGAATACGGTGTATGGCGTAATCTTTCAGGCGGGCGCTTTCACGGCGGTTGCCGACGGTCAAATTTATCTGACGCCGAACGAGACAGCCAAAAAAGCGGTTAAGGACGCGTTGCAGGGTTACGATCCGACGGGCGGATGTCTCTATTATTTCAATCCGGAAACCGCAACCTCGAAGTGGATTTGGTCGAGGCCGCAGGTGAAAACAATCGGCAAGCATATTTTCTGCATGTAAGGCGTAAAAATAGTTGATTCCAATTGCAAAAACATGGGAAGCTAGGGAGAAGCAGCCGATTCTGCGAATAGCAGCAGTGGTTGCTTCTTCCATTTCCAATGCGTTAAAATGAAAAAAACGGATGCCGGAAAGGAGCTAATCGAGTGACTCAATTTGAAAGAGGAAATCAGCAGCGCATTCGACTGCATGTGCTTCCTACAAAACGTTTCAAAACGTTTGCCATTTCGTTGTTCGCAGGAATTCCGCTCGACGAGGAGTCGGTCACTTCAACCGCTCTCATTCCTTTCGTGCTTCGCAGAGGCACGGCGAATACGCCGGAAACGATTGCGTTTCGCGAAAAGCTCGATGATATGTATGGAGCAGGCTTCGGCTTCGACGTCTACAAACGCGGCGATTCGCAAATCATACAATTCCGCATGGACGTCATTAACGATCAATTCGTTTCATCCCAAAGCTCTTTGTTGAAGGCCGCCATCAGTTTTTTGGGCGATGTTGTCGCGAATCCATGTCTGGAGAATGAAGGATTCAGAGAGAAGTATGTGGATGCGGAGAAGCTGACTTTAAAAAAACGGCTTGAAGCGATTAAGAACGACAAGATCAGATACGCGGCGGAAAGATGTCTCGAGGAGATGTGCGCGGACGAACCCTACCGGCTGCATCCGCTTGGAAAGCTCTCGGAGATTGAAGCGATAACGCCGCAATCGCTGTATGCGCAGTATAAGCGTTGGCTGGATGAAGCGGCGCTCGATCTGTATATAGTGGGCGATACGTCCATGGCTGAGGTGCAAGAATGGGTTCGAGAAGCTTTCACACTTAAATCGGGAACGCCGTCGGACTATAAAGCTCCTGATGTGACCCACGCCGTGAAGGAAGTGAAAACGGTCGTCGACCGGATGGAGGTCAGCCAAGGCAAGCTGAATATGGGGCTTCGCACCGGAATAGGCTACGATGACCCGCTGTATCCTGCTGCATTGATGTATAACGGCATTCTCGGCGGATATCCGCATTCGAAGCTGTTTCTTAACGTTCGCGAGAGGGAAAGTTTGGCTTATTACGCAGCCTCCAGACTGGATGGTCATAAGGGCATTTGCACGATTCAGTCCGGCATTGAATTCGCGAATTACGAGAAGGCTGTTCAAATTATAAAAGAACAAATGGACGATATGCTTGCCGGAAAGCTGTCCGATCTCGAAATGAATCAGACAAAAGCGATGATTTCGAATCATCTGAGAGAGCTTCAGGATTCGGCGTACGAGATGATTAGTTATGATTTCAACAGTGTGTTGACGGGCAAACACAGATCGGCGGAAGATTTGCTCGCGCAGGTTAACGCTGTTTCGACGAAGGATATTATTGCTGTCGCCGAGAAGGTACAGCTTGACACCATCTACTTCTTGCGCGATCGAAAGGAGGCGTAAGCCATGGAAACCTTGCAATATCCGAATGTTCAGGAAACCTTGTACCGCGAGGTGCTGCCGAACGGCTTGGAGGTTATCGTGCTTCCTAAGGACGGCTTCCAGAAAACCTATGCAACCTTCTCCACGAAATACGGCTCGGTGGACAATCGTTTTGCGGTAGGAGGAGAAGAGCTTCAGCAGGTTCCGGACGGCATTGCGCATTTCCTTGAGCATAAAATGTTCGAAGAGCCGCAGGGCGATATTTTCGCCGTATTTGCTTCGCAAGGCGCATCCGCCAACGCGTTCACCTCATTCGATCGAACCGTATATTTGTTCTCCGCGACAGAGCAAATCAGCGAGAATTTGGAGACGCTTATTAATTTCGTTCAAAATCCATATTTTACAGACGCTAACGTGAACAAGGAAAAAGGGATTATCGAGCAGGAAATTAATATGTACAAGGACAATGCGGATTGGCGCGTTTACTTCGGATTGATCGATGCGATGTATCACAAGCATCCCGTTCATATTGATATTGCGGGAACGGTCGAGTCGATTTATGAAATCGACAAGGAAACGTTGTACAAATGCTACGAAACCTTCTATCACCCCTCCAATATGCTGCTCTTCGTTGTGGGCGGCGTGAATGCGGATGAAGTGATGGAACTCGTAAGAGTCAATCAAAGCAAAAAAACATTCCAGCGTCAGGGCGAAATCAAACGTGATTTCGATCAAGAGCCGGCCGCTGTCAAAATTCCGCGCAAAATAGCCAAGCTTCCCGTTTCCCTGCCGAAATGCATGATTGGTTTCAAGGACAAGAAGGTTGGCTTAGAAGGAGAAGAACTGCTGCGGCAAGAAGTAACGACCAAGCTGATGCTGGAAGCGCTGATGGGCGGCAGCTCGAAGCTCTATCAAGATTTGTACGAACAGGGATTGATTTCCGACTCCTTCGGCCATGAATATAATTCGGCGACGGAATACAGCTTTTCGGTTTTTGGCGGCGATACCCCGAATCCGGATGATCTGATCGAGAAGCTGAAAGCGGCGATAGCGGAATGCGCTGCCGTCGGGATTAACCAAATCGCCTTCGAAAGAGCGAAGCGCAAAAAGATCGGCAGCTACCTTCGCATGCTGAACTCGCCGGAAGCCATAGCGGGCGAATTCACAAGATACAGATTCCGCAACAGCGATATGTTCGATGTGCTCTCGCTGTACGAAAACTGTACGCTTCAACAGGTTAACAATCGTTTGGCTGAGCATTTCGATCCTGAACAGATGGCTGTATCGATTGTTCAGGAATGAAGACGCTGCAGGAAACGACCGTACTGATAACCGGTGGAAGCCGCGGCATAGGCGCGGCGATCGCGAAGCGATTTGCGGCAGAAGGCGTCAATATTGTTATTCATTATTTGGAATCGCATGAACGGGCGAATGAAACGGCAAGGGCTTGCATGGCTATGGGAGCGAATGTGATGACCATGACCGCCGATTTGCGTTCGAAGGAGCAGCTGGAGCGCATGCGCGATAAGCTTGACGCGCATGGCTTCAAGCCGGATATTCTCGTTAACAACGGAGGCATCTCGCATTACGGGATGCTCTCCGAGGTGTCCGAGCAGGACTGGGACGATGTGATGGCGGTCAACCTGAAAGGCATGTTTCTTTGCTCGCAGCTATTCATGCCGTATATGGTCGGACAGCGCTACGGTCGCATCATTAACGTATCCTCGGTCTGGGGAAATGTCGGAGCCTCCTGCGAGGTGCTGTATTCCACAACCAAAGGAGGCATGAACGCGTTCACGAAGGCGCTCGCCAAGGAGCTTGCTCCGAGCGGCATCACTGTCAATGCGGTTGCTCCCGGCGTGGTCGATACGCTTATGATGAGCGGCTTCGATTCGAAGGAGAAGGCCGCCTTGCAGCAGGAAATACCCGCGGGCCGATTCGGTTCTGCCGAAGAAGTGGCCAGCCTGGTTTATTTTCTGTCGCTGCCGGAATCATCCTACATAACCGGCCAAATTATTAGTCCAAACGGCGGTTGGCATACATGATCAGGAATCCACACGAATAACTTTCGGGGTTGACGTGCAGAATAGGTACTGTTGATGATTCTTTTCACATCAGACTAGGAGGCGAAGAGGCATGTCAACTGTTCTTACGAATTTCGAAACATGGAAGCATTTTTTGGAGGACCGTCTTGAGCAGGCGAAGTCGATGGGGATGAACGAAGATACGATTGCCAAGCTGGCATACGAGATCGGTTCTTTCCTTGACGAGAAGGTGGATCCCAAAAATGAGCAAGAGCGTGTGTTGAAGCAGCTATGGGATGTTGGCGATGAATCCGAAAGAAAAACCATTGCAAGGCTGATGGTTAGACTCGTCGAAAAATCGTAATCATCATCATATCGTTGCGGGAAAGCCTCCAAATCGGAGGCTTTTCTGCAATGTTTCTTTGAATGTGCAGGATTATGGCGAATTTTGTAGAATAGACAAGTATACCTGCTATTATTAGAGCTTAGGAAGGTGAAATGAGTTGGAATCAAAGCAATGGTACATGGAATACAAGATACATAAGAACCGACCTGGCTTGCTTGGCGATATTGCTTCATTGCTCGGAATGCTCGAGGTTAACATTATGACGATCAACGGGGTTGAGGATCGAACGAGAGGCATGCTGCTTCAAACGAACGACGACGAGAAGATAGAGCTGCTTGGGAAGATGCTCCGCAAGGTGGACAACATAACGGTCAATAAGTTGAGAACGCCTACCATAGTGGATATTCTTGCTGTTCGTCACGGCCGTTATATCGAACGCGACTCGGATGACCGCAAGACCTTTCGCTTTACGAGAGACGAGCTTGGCATCCTGGTTGATTTCTTGGGAGAAGTGTTCAAGAGGGACGGCAATCATGTCATCGGCCTGAGAGGCATGCCTCGTGTCGGCAAGACGGAATCCATTATTGCAGGCAGCGTGTGCTCCAATAAGCGATGGACCTTCGTATCCTCAACGCTGCTTAGACAGACGGTGCGCAGTCAGTTGTCCGAGGAAGAGATGCAGCCGAATAATATCTTCATCATCGACGGCATCGTCAGCACGGTAAGGTCCAATGACAAGCATCACGCTTTGCTGCAAGAAATTATGGCGATGCCGTCTACGAAGGTAATTGAGCATCCCGATATATTCGTCAAAGAATCGCACTATGATTACAGCCATTTCGATATTATAATTGAATTGCGAAACACGCCGGATGAAGAGATTACCTATGAATCGTTTACCGCCAATTATTCCGAGGAATTCTAATTATTTTGTATAATAAGTTCTTAACTACGTTATTGGAATCGGGATGTGGGTTGTATAGAAAGGAGGCGTTATCATGTCTGATCTAGGCGCATTGCTTCGTCAAGCAAGAGAAGAGCGAGGCTTATCGCTGGACGATATACAGGAAGTGACGAAGATAAGAAAACGCTACTTGGAAGCGATCGAAACGGGCGATTACCGTGTGCTGCCGGGAACGTTCTATGTTCGCGCTTTTGTGAAAAATTATTCGGAAGCCGTCGGTCTTGAGCCGGACGAAGTTCTGCGTTTATATAAACATGAAGTGCCTGCTCCGAACATTCAGCAGGCTGCGGAGCCTATTCCCGCGCGCAAACCGAGAAAGATGAAATCTCAGAAATCAGAGAAACTCGGCAAAATAGGCTTCAATGTTTTGATGTGGAGCTTCCTTGTTTTAATTGTGTTGGTAATATGGTATTATGCGATCAACAAGAAGTCCGATCCGCCAGGAACGGCCGATGATACGCCAATTACCGAGCAATCCAGCGAGCCGAACGCGACGGACGGAACGGGATCGCCGACAGACGACGCAGTCGTGTCGCCAACTCCGCCGCCGCCAACCGCGCCGCCGACTACGGTTGTTTTCAACAGCAAGGTGGGCATTTCCGACCAATATGATATCGGTCCTGCCGGAGTCGCTCACACCGTTGAAATTAAAATTTCAGGAAAATGCTGGGTGGAGGTTCGCTCTGGCGGCACTTCCGGTGAAAAGCTCTTTTACGCTAATGCGCAAGAGGGCTCCGTACAGACTTATGAATTGACGGACACCTTGTACATCAACGTGGGACGTGCCGATTTTGCGGAAATTCGCGTAGACGGCGTGCTTGTTCCGGACACTGACAAGGCTGGCAAGAAGACGATGCTTCTTCAGCCGTTGAAAGAAACCAATACAAATAGCCAAGGAAGCGAGTCGGGCGGATCTATTGGGAGTGAATAGAAGCCGTCACTCATTTCAATAGTAGGGAAGGGAGTGTACATAATGAGTTCAGAAAGCTCGTTCGATATCGTGTCGAAGGTGGAGATGCCGGAGCTTGTCAATGCCATCTCCCAAGCGGAGAAGGAGATTGAGAACCGATTCGACTTTAAGGGAAGCAAGAGCAGCATTGCGCTGGAGAAGGAGGAGCTGGTTGTCGGCTCCGATGACGAATATCGACTGAAGAGCGTGATCGATATTCTATTGTCGAAGATGGTAAAACGCGGCGTTCCAATCAAGAACATGGACTATGGGAAGATCGAGGGCGCCTCGGGCGGCACCGTCAAGCAGCGCATTAAATTGCGTCAGGGCATTGAGCAGGATGTGGCGAAAAAAATCAATATTATGATTCGCGACTCCAAGCTGAAGGTGAAGAGTCAGATTCAAGGCGATCAAATTCGCGTGACAGGTAAAAGCCGCGATGATCTGCAGGCCGTTATGCATATGCTTCGCGGCGCCGATCTTCCGGTCGAGCTTCAATTCACAAATTACAGGTAAGCGGATAGAAGGGATTGGAAGGATTAAACATGAGTGAGCGAGTAAAGGTTGTTACCTTGGGTTGCGAGAAAAATTTGGTGGATTCCGAAATTATGTCAGGCCTGATCCATGAGAGAGGCTATCGTCTCGTGGAAGAAGCGGATGACGCAACGGTTATAATCGTCAACACTTGCGGATTTATCGATGCAGCAAAGGAGGAGTCCGTCAATACGATTCTGGATATGGCCGACAAGAAGGAAACGGGGCGGCTCAAGGCTTTAATCGTATCCGGTTGCTTGACGCAGCGTTACAAGCAGCAATTAATGGAGGAAATGCCGGAGATTGACGGTATCGTCGGAACGGGTGATTTCCACAACATTACGGAAATTGTGGACGAAGCGCTTCATGGCAAGAAGCCGATTCGAGTCGGCAATCCGATATTCAACTATGAACAGAAGCTTCCCAGAATGGTGTCGACGCCGCGTTATTCGGCCTTCGTGAAAATTGCCGAGGGCTGCGACAATGCATGCACCTTCTGCAGCATTCCGATTATGAGAGGCGCCTTCCGCAGCCGGTCCATGGAGTCCATCGTCGCGGAGGTTGAACTGCTCGCTTCACAGGGCGTAAAGGAAATAAGCTTGATCGCCCAGGATTCAACGAATTACGGAACGGATCTGTATGACGGCTTCATGCTGCCCGAATTGCTGAACAGGGTCAGTCAAGTGGAAGGTATTGTGTGGGTTCGGTTGCATTATGCTTACCCGGGCTTCTTCACCGACGAATTGATAGAAGCGATTCGAACGAATCCGAAAATTTGCAAATACATCGACATGCCGCTTCAGCACAGCGAAGATATCATTCTGAAAAGAATGCGCCGACCCGGGAGGCAGCGCGATACCCGCGAGCTCGTTGCGAAAATTCGCAGCGCGATTCCGGATGTCGCTCTACGCACAAGCTTGATCGTGGGCTTTCCCGGTGAAACGGAGGAGGACTTCGAGCGTTTGTGCGAATTCGTGAAGGATATGAAGTTCGACCGTCTTGGCGTATTCGCTTATTCGAGCGAAGAAGACACGCCTGCCGTAAGACTTCCCGATCATGTTCCCGACGAGGTCAAGGAGTGGCGAGTGAACACGCTGATGGAAATTCAGAGAATGGTATCCCGCGACAACAGCAGCAGATATATCGGCAAGGAAATCGATGTATTGGTTGAACGCTATGACGGCAGAAGCGATATCTACGTAGGACGCTCGATGTATGACGCTCCGGAGATTGACGGCGAGGTATTCATCTCGAATTGCTCCTCCGGCATCGGCAACATACAGAAGGTTCGCGTGACGCATGCTTACGAGTTCGACCTGTCCGGGGAGGGAATCGCTTGAATTTAGCTAATCGTATTACGCTTGCACGCATATTCCTGGTTCCGATCATCATGTTTTTCTTGTTGATCAAGGTTGATTTGGGATCTCTGAGCTTTAATGATTTCTCCATTACGTATAACCAGATCGTAGCTGCGATTATTTTCATCGTGGCGGCAAGCACCGACGGCCTTGACGGCTATATCGCGAGAAAAAACAAGATTGTGACGAATTTGGGCAAGCTGCTCGATCCGCTTGCCGACAAGCTTCTAGTGGCCGCCGTGCTTATTTCCCTGGTGGAGATGGATAAGACGAACGCCTTGATCGCGATCGTCATCATTAGCCGCGAGTTCGCCGTAACCGGTCTTCGCCAGATCGCTTTGCTCGAAGGCTCGGTCATGGCTGCAAGCAAATGGGGCAAATGGAAAACAGCTATTCAGATCACGATGATTATATCCATATTAATCAATAATTTCCCGTTTGCTCTTATTGATTTTCCCTTTGATGTCATCGCAAGCTGGGCGGCGGCCCTTATAACGGTATACTCCGGCATTGATTATTTCGTGAAGAATAAGCAGCTTATACCGGTAGAATAATGTAGAAGCACTCCTCGCTCCGGCGGTGAGTGCTTTTCATTCCATACATGGTAACAGACAATACGCGTGACTTGCGCAGAGGAGGGAATAATCAAGGTGAAAGCGGAAATGATTGCGGTAGGCACGGAACTGCTGCTTGGACAAATTGTCAATTCGAACGCTCAGGCCATTTCGATAAAGCTTGCCGAGCTTGGCGTCGATGTGTATTTCCAAACCGTGGTGGGCGATAATCCCGGACGACTGCGCGAAGCCATCGAGATTGGCAGAAGCAGAGCGGAGCTGCTGGTATTCACAGGCGGCCTGGGACCAACGCAGGATGATCTGACGAAGGATGTGCTGGCCGCTTATTTGAATCGGCGGCTTATGCTGCACGAGCCCTCCATGGAGAAGATCGAGAAGCTGTTCTCCTCGCGCGGCATGGCCATGGTAGAAAGCAATCGCAAGCAAGCGATGATGATAGAAGGCTGCGTGCCGCTGGAGAATACGACAGGCTTGGCGGTTGGCAACGGTCTTGCGGTCGATGGAACTTATTATATGCTGCTGCCCGGTCCGCCGAAGGAAATGCAGCCAATGCTGGACGGCGCAGGGACGGATTGGCTTCGATCCCTGCTCGGAGAAGAACGGCCGCTCTATTCCAGGCTTCTCAAGTTCGCCGGAATTGGCGAATCCAATCTGGAAGCCGAGCTGATGGATTTGATTGAATCTCAGGGAGAAACAACGATCGCGCCTTATGCGAAGGAAGGCGAGGTGGCCATTCGAGTGTCGACGAAGGCCTATACGCCCGAGGAGGCGGACGGCAAGCTTGATGTCAGCGTGAACGAAATCATGCGCAGGGCAGGAGACTTCCTGTATGCTCAGGAGGACATTCCGATCGAGGAAGCGATCGTTAGACTGCTTAGAAGCTCTGGACGCCGAATGGCGAGCGCTGAGAGCGTCAGCGGAGGTCTGCTCGGAGAAATGGTCACCAATGTGCCGGGAAGCAGCGGCGAGTATGCAGGCGGCGTAATTACATACACCAATCGAATGAAGCATGTTCTGCTCGGCATTCCGATGTCGCAATTGGAGGGAGAAGGAGCGCCCGGGGCCGTCAGCGAATCAACGGCGGCTATGATGGCGGAGAATGTCAGAGCGCTGCTCGACGTGGATTTTGGCATCGCACTGACAGGCGTCGCCGGTCCAGCCGAATCGGAAGGAAAACCGGTCGGTCTCGTTTATTTTGCGATCGCCGAGAAAGGAAAGCCGACGAAGGTGCATACTACTCATCTTAGCGGCGGCCGGGGAATGATTCGTCTGCGCGCGGTGAAAGCGGCCTTTTACCGCTTATGGCAATCGCTTCAGCAATAATCGATTTCGATGGTTTTCGATTATTTCGCAGAAAATTCCTCAAAGTGGTTGTCAAATGATGGTGACGGCGCTATAATAGCTGTAGTTATCGGAAGAACCGTGGCGAAGATTACTTTGCTGCGGTTTTTTATGTTTTCGCTGGAATGTCGCTTCTGACGCTCTTCGCGTGTTCGAGAAAAATAGCGAATGTGTGTTCGAAAAAAATGTTGGCAACCAGCATGAAATAAGGTATCATACTATTATAAATGGTGAAGGATGTGAGTATATTGGCGGATCGTCGCGCGGCTTTGGATAACGCATTGCGTCAAATCGAGAAACAATTTGGTAAAGGTTCCATTATGAAATTAGGTGAATCCACTCACATGCAGGTGGAAACCGTTCCCAGCGGTTCGCTTGCTTTAGATATCGCTCTTGGAATAGGCGGATTGCCAAGAGGAAGAGTTATTGAGATATACGGGCCGGAATCTTCCGGCAAGACCACGGTTGCGCTTCACGGGATTGCCGAAGTGCAGCGCGTCGGCGGACAAGCCGCTTTTATCGATGCGGAGCATGCGCTCGACCCGCTCTATGCGAGCAAGCTTGGCGTCAATATTGACGACCTTCTCTTGTCGCAGCCGGATACGGGAGAGCAAGCGCTTGAGATTGCGGAAGCGCTTGTGCGCAGCGGCGCCGTCGATATTATCGTCATCGACTCCGTAGCCGCTCTCGTGCCAAAGGCCGAGATCGAAGGCGATATGGGGGATTCCCATGTAGGTCTGCAAGCGCGTTTGATGTCGCAGGCGCTGAGAAAGCTGTCCGGCGCCATCGCGAAATCAAAAACGATTGCGATTTTCATTAACCAGCTTCGCGAAAAGGTTGGCGTCATGTTCGGAAATCCGGAGACAACGCCAGGCGGACGCGCGTTGAAGTTCTACTCCAGCGTACGTCTTGATGTCAGAAGGATCGAGACGTTGAAGCAAGGCAATGACATGGTCGGCAACCGCACGCGGATCAAGGTTGTGAAGAACAAGGTCGCGCCTCCGTTCAAGCAAGCGGAAATCGATATCATGTATGGAGAGGGCATCTCCAAGGAAGGCAGTCTGATCGATATCGGCGTCGAGCATGATATCGTGCAGAAGAGCGGCGCCTGGTTCTCCTACAACGGAGAGCGTTTGGGACAAGGACGCGAGAACGCGAAGCAATACTTGAAGGAGCATGTGGAAGTTGCAGCTCAGATTGAGAAGCAAATTCGCGATGCAAGCAATCTGTCGGCAACTGCCACGCCGGCGAACTTCCAGGAAGAAGAGGAAGACGAGGAGTTCGACGAACTGGATTAATCGAATAACCTGAATGGCATATCGTCCAGCATCGCCGCTCTCTTCCGAGAGCGGCGATGCTGTTGTTAGGGGGAACCAAGATGACCAAGGAAGATGAGGGGAAGCAAGAAAAACAAGAATGGACAATCACATCGGTAAAACGGGATAAGAAGGAAAAACGAAGATATCTTCTGTACGGGGATTATTCGGACGAGCCCTATCTGTCGCTTCATGAAGATCTTCTGATTCGTCATCGGCTGATGAAGGATCAGATCGTATCGGCTGAGCAAGCGAGGGAGATTCGAGAAGAAGATGAGCGATATCGGGCGTATTTGCTCGGAATCGCATATCTTGGTTTGAAACAGAGGACAAGAAAGCAAATTAAGCAATATTTGATCAGGAAAGAACTAGAAGAAATTTATATTGAAGCGGCTCTGGACCGTTTAGAATCCGAGCAACTTGTTGATGATGAAGGATATGCGAGACAATTCGCGGAGAGCAGAATGTCATCCGGCCAGAAGGGCAGGCTGATGATCAGACACGAGCTGCAGCAACGCGGCATATCGAAGGCCGCTGCGGCAGAAGCGCTCTCGGAGCTCAATCGCGAGCAAGAGCTTGCCGCAGCCCGCGTTCTTGCTAGCAAGAAGAGCAGATCGCTGAAGGGCGACGCGAGGACGAGACGAAGCAAGCTTATGGGATTTCTGCTTCGAAGAGGATTTCCAGGAGATATTGTCAGAGATGCGATCAGAACAGCGGACTTGGGAACGGAATCAATCGATGATGAGGAAGATGATGGCGTTTTGCTTGACAATTGAATTTGCGAAAAGATAAAATGAGGTTGTATTCTTTCTACTTTAGAATCAATTTTCCTTCCAAAAGTTGATTCGAATCGATTTTTTTCGTCAAAATGGTACATGATGAGACGGTATCGAAACCGGTTAAAAACCTAATAACATCACGGGGCAAATGCCTTGGTGTATGCAGCAAGGAGGTGAACAAGATGGATGTTAACATCTGGATCTTGATCCTCGCCTGTATCCTTGTTGGCGCATTATTCTTTTTGATTGGTTATTTTTATCGAAAGTCGATTGCCGAGGCGAAAATTTCAAGTGCTGAACAAGCTGCTGTCCAAATCATAGAAAACGCGAAGAAGGAAGCGGAGGCACAGAAAAAGGAAACCGTACTTGAGGCGAAAGACGAAGTCCACAGACTACGTGCGGAAGCTGAAAAGGACATTCGTGAGCGGCGAAATGAAGTACAGCGTCTGGAAAGACGACTGCTTCAGAAAGAGGAGTCGCTTGATAAAAAATTAGACGCGCTGGAGCGCAAAGAAGAAACTGTTGCCAACAAGGAGAAACGAATCGAGGAAACGCAAGATCAGATTGATTCTATTTACAAGCAGCAGCTAAGCGAACTGGAACGTATTTCAAGCTTGTCTATGGAAGAAGCAAGATCGATTATATTGAGCAATGTAGAGCAGGAAGTGCGTCATGAAACTGCGCAGATGATCAAAGATATCGAGCAACAAGCGAAGGAAGAGGCTGACAAGAAGGCACGGGACATCATTTCGCTAGCTATTCAGCGTTGTGCAGCCGATCATGTGGCGGAAACAACCGTATCGGTTGTAACCTTGCCTAATGAAGAGATGAAAGGCCGCATTATTGGACGCGAAGGCCGAAATATCCGCGCTTTGGAAACATTGACCGGTATCGATCTCATTATCGACGATACACCGGAAGCGGTCATTTTGTCGGGATTTGATCCAATCAGACGTGAAATTGCTCGAACATCCCTAGAGAAACTAGTAGCAGACGGTCGTATCCATCCTGCAAGAATCGAAGAAATGGTCGAGAAGTCGCGCAAGGAAATTGATGAACGCGTGCGTGAATACGGCGAGCAAGCGACCTTCGAGGTTGGCGTTCACGGCATTCACCCTGATCTGATCAAAATTCTTGGCCGCTTGAAGTATCGGACAAGTTATGGTCAGAACGTGCTTAAGCATTCCATGGAAGTGGCTTACTTGACGGGACTGATGGCAGCGGAGCTTGGCGAGGATATTACGCTCGCGAAGAGAGCCGGACTGCTTCATGATATCGGCAAGGCGCTTGACCATGAGGTTGAAGGCTCGCATGTCGAAATCGGCGTGGAACTTGCCAAGAAGTACAAGGAGCACCCTGTTGTGATTAACAGTATCGCTTCCCATCACGGCGACACGGAAGCGACTTCCGTTATCGCCATGCTTGTCGGAGCAGCGGACGCATTATCTGCCGCTCGTCCGGGAGCGCGCCGCGAGACGCTGGAGACGTACATCAAACGTCTGGAGAAGCTCGAGGCCATCACGGAATCCTTCGAAGGCGTAGAGAAATCCTATGCCATCCAGGCGGGCCGTGAGGTTCGCGTTATGGTGCAGCCGGAGAAGATCGACGACACGGAAGCATTCCGTCTTGCTCGCGACATTACGAAGAAAATCGAAAGCGAGCTCGATTATCCGGGTCACATCAAAGTAACGGTTATTCGTGAAACAAGAGCAGTGGAATACGCGAAATAAGAAAGAAATACACCTTCGGAAAAGTGGCTGCCAGTCAGCCACTTTTCTGCATGAAAGAAACAATTTAAGGCCACTTATTGAAAAAAGGATGGATTTGCGATGAATGTGCTGTTTATTGGAGATATTGTGGGGAATATAGGCAGGAAGACATTGAAGCAGGTATTGCCTGCTCTTAAGGATAAATACAATCCGCATATAATTATTGTCAACGGCGAGAACGCGGCTGCGGGAAGAGGCATCACAAAAGCCATTGCGAAAGAATTTTTCGAATGGGGCGTTCACGGGATTACAATGGGCAATCATACCTGGGACAACAAAGATATCTTCGAATGGATCGACGACGAGCCAAGAATCGTAAGACCGGCCAACTTCTCTTCGGAAGCGCCCGGCAGAGGCATGGCGATTATCGCCGCCAACGGAAAAAAACTGGCCATCATTAATATACAAGGTCGCGCGTTCCTGCCGCCGATTGATTGTCCGTTCCGCAAGGCGGATGAATTAATCGAGGAGGCTGGAGAGACTACGAAAGCGATTTTGGTCGATTTCCACGCCGAGGCGACATCAGAGAAAATCGCGATGGGCTGGTATTTGGACGGAAGAGCTTCCGTCGTGCTTGGCACGCATACGCATGTACAGACGAATGACGAGACGATCCTGCCTGGCGGAACGGCTTATATTACCGATGTGGGCATGGTCGGCTCCAAGGAAGGCGTGCTTGGCATGGAGAAGGCGGCGGTGCTGCATCGCTTTCTTACTCAGCTTCCATCGAGGTTCGTGGTGGATGAAGGCAAGTGGCATCTGCATGGCTTATCGCTGCAAATTGACGAAGCGACGGGCTCGGCTACGAAAATTACCAAAATCAGATTAACCGAAGATGAATGGCTTGTGATGTAGAAAGCAGGAATCTTTCTCCTTTCCTCGAATAGTATTTTAGAAGTGGAATCCATCCAACATTCTAGGGGAGGTACTTTTCATGGATGTATTAAAGGTATCAGCCAAGTCGAATCCGAACTCTGTTGCCGGCGCGTTGGCAGGCGTTCTACGTGAGCGTGGAGGCGCGGAGCTTCAAGCGATCGGCGCCGGAGCGCTCAATCAAGCGATTAAAGCGGTCGCGATTGCCCGTGGATTTGTTGCACCTAGCGGAGTGGATCTGATCTGTATTCCAGCCTTCACGGACATCGTCATAGATGGCGAGGATCGAACAGCAATCAAATTAATTGTAGAGCCGCGCTGAATGCCGCGGATTATTGTCTATGAACCTGTTTGCGATTTTAAAGTAAACAGGTTTTTTGTTTTTTTCATTTCATAGCAGAAAGGTAGAGTGGACAAGCATGAATATAATTGATTTCCATTGCGACGCTTTATTGAAAATGCTTGAGAATAAAACGCTGACCTTTGACGAAGCAGAGAATGAAGGCGTAATGGATGTTACGTATGAGAGATTGCGCGAAGCGGGTACGCTGCTGCAAACCTTTGCGATATTTATCCCGCCGGAGCAGGATGGCGACATGGTTCCGATTCTGGAAAGCATCGACATCTTCTATGAGAAGGTGCTGAGCTGCGAGAGAATGATGCTGGTTCGCACTGCAGCAGATTTGGAAGCTTGTTTGGAGCAGGGCAAGACAGGGGCGCTATTGTCGCTTGAGGGCGTAGGGGGCTTGCAAGGCAATCTGTCTCTTCTGCGACTTCTTCACCGGCTTGGCGTGCGCGCCGCGGGTCTGACCTGGAATCATGCGAATTGGGCTGCCGACGGCGTGATGGAGCCAAGAGGAGGCGGATTAACGCTGAGGGGCAGAGAGTTCGTGAAAGAATGCGAGCGTCTGGGCATCATCGTGGATGTGTCGCATCTATCCGAACAAGCCTTCTGGGATGTGGAGGGACTCGCTCAGCGGCCATTCATCGCTTCTCATTCCAATGCCAAGGCAATATGCGATCATCCGAGAAATCTGACGGACGATCAGTTGAAGGCGACATTCTCCCATGGGGGAAGGGTAGGCGTCACGTATGTGCCTTATTTCGTAGCCGCCGGCAAAGAAACTGTCGAAATCTCCGATCTTCTGCGTCATATCGATTATATGTGCGGCCTTGGCGGTGAGCCGTATATCATGCTCGGCTCCGATTTCGACGGCATTGCTTCGCATATATCGGGCTTGACTCATCCCGGACAGGTGGAGACGCTGCGGGAGGCGCTATTGCAGAATTATACGGAAGAACAGGTTAAGGGCTTTATGCATAACAATGCGCTCGCTTTCCTGAGAAGTCAGTTGACGGGTGGCTGATTAGAGGTTCCATCTCCAAACGGTATCATATCCATCGCAACAAACTATGCTTTGCTAAACGTTTACATCTTGCAATTTGCAGATGATGCCCTTACACTTGGTGTGATCATTAACATTGCATCCCTAATAGGCTGGGCTTATTGCAGGTTTCCGGCATTCGTATTTTCATTTGACAGAGGAGATGGACATTCTGATTAGTCAATTGTCTTGGAAGATCGGCGGCCAGCAAGGCGAAGGCGTAGAGAGCACCGACCGAATCTTCTCCACAGCACTGAATCGTTTGGGCTATTATTTATACGGTTATCGTCATTTCTCATCGCGTATCAAAGGCGGTCATACGAATAACAAAATTCGAATCAGCACGGAGCCGATTCGCGCAATTTCGGATGATCTCGACATCCTGGTCGCATTCGATCAAGAGAGCATCGATTTGAATGCCGGAGAGCTTCGCGCAGGCGGCGTTGTGGTGGCGGACGCGAAGTTCAGTCCGGTCATTCCGGATGGAATAGACGCGACGCTGTTCGCTGTGCCGTTCACCAAGATCGCGGAGGGTCTGGGCACATCTCTAATGAAGAATATGGTAGCCTCAGGCGCCTCATGGGCGCTTCTTGGTCTGCCGCTTGATGTATTCAACAAGGCGGTTGAGGAGGAGTTCGGACGCAAGGGAGCGGCCATCGTCGAGAAGAATATCGAAGCCGTCAAGAACGGCGCCGAATTCGTGCTTGAACAGGCGGGCGGTCCGCTTGACGCGTTCAAGCTGGACGAAGCCGACGGCAAGCAGAAGCTGTTCATGATCGGCAACGAAGCGATAGGTCTCGGAAGTCTGGCTGCGGGCTGCCGGCTTATGGCGGCATATCCAATCACGCCAGCTTCGGAGATTATGGAATATTTGATCAAGAAGCTGCCGAAATTCGGCGGAACAGTCGTGCAAACCGAGGATGAAATCGCGGCCGTTACGATGGCGATTGGAGCGAATTACGCAGGCGTGCGCACCATGACGGCATCGGCCGGACCGGGCTTGTCCCTCATGATGGAGGCGATCGGGCTTGCCGGAATGACGGAAACGCCGCTTGTCATTGTGAATACGCAGAGAGGCGGTCCATCGACGGGGTTGCCGACGAAGCAAGAACAATCGGATCTCAACGCGATGGTATACGGTACGCACGGCGAAATTCCGAAAATTGTCATTGCTCCCGCTTCCATAGAGGATTGCTTCTACGATATGATCGAAGCGTTCAATCTGTCCGAGCAATATCAGGTGCCGGTCATCGTCATGACGGATTTGCAGCTTTCGCTCGGCAAGCAATCCTGCGAACCGCTAGATTATAATAAAATCGCTATTGACCGCGGCAAGCTCACTGCTGAGGCGCCGACTCTTGAAGCGAACGAGCTGTTCAAGCGTTACGAGCTCACGGAGGACGGCGTGTCTCCGAGAATATTGCCAGGCGAAATCGGCGGGCTGCATCATGTGACCGGCGTCGAGCATGATGAAGTGGGCCGTCCATCCGAGAATGCGGGCAATCGTCAGCGTATGATGGATAAACGACTGAACAAGCTGAACAACCTTGCCATTCGCGACGCGATACGAGTCGACGCGAAGGAAGCGAAGCCCGACCTGCTCATTATCGGCATGGGATCGACCGGCGGCACGATCGATGCTGCTCGCAAGCTGCTTGAGAAGGATGGCATCAAGACCAATCATATTACGGTCCGTCAAATTCATCCGTTCCCGACAGAGCAATTGAAGCCTTATCTGGAGCAAGCGAAGAAGGTGCTTGTCATCGAGAACAATGCGACTGCGCAATTGGCCGGGCAGATCAAGATGCACGCAGGCTGCGCGGAGAAGATCGAAAGCATGCTGAAATACGACGGGAATCCGTTCCTGCCGCTTGAAATCTATAAAGCCTGCAAGGAGCTGAACTGATATGGCAACATTTAAAGACTTCCGCAATAATGTCAAGCCGAATTGGTGTCCCGGATGCGGCGACTTCTCCATTCAAGCAGCGATACAGCGCGCTTCGGCGGCCGTCGGACTGGAGCCTGAACAGCTTGCCGTCATTTCCGGCATCGGCTGCTCCGGCAGAATTTCCGGCTATATTAACGCGTACGGCTTCCATGGCATTCACGGACGCGCGCTGCCAATCGCGCAGGGCGTTAAGCTGGCGAACCGCGAATTGACGGTTATAGCTTCCGGCGGCGACGGCGACGGCTTCGCGATCGGCATGGGTCACACCGTTCATGCGATCAGAAGAAATCTGAACATTACCTATATCGTCATGGATAACCAGATTTACGGGCTGACCAAGGGTCAGACATCGCCTAGAAGCGGAGAAGGCTTCAAAACCAAATCGACGCCGCAAGGCTCGATTGAGTCGACGCTTTCCCCGCTGGAGATCGCGATGTCGGCAGGCGCGACCTTCGTCGCGCAGTCCTTCTCCAGCGACATTAAGCAGCTAACGAGTCTGATCGAGCAGGGCATTCAGCATGAAGGCTTCTCGCTCATTAATGTCTTCAGTCCTTGCGTGACCTTCAATAAGGTGAACACGTATGACTGGTTCAAGGAAAATATCGTTAATCTCGAGCAATTCCCGGATTATGACGCGTCCAACCGAATCGCGGCTATGAACAAGATTATGGAAACGGGCGGCCTGCTCACCGGTCTCATCTATCAGAACAAAGAACGAAAGGCATATGAGGATATGATTGCGGGCTTCCAACCGGAAGGACTGTCAAAGCAGGACTTAACTCTGAGCCAGGCGCAATTCAATGAGCTTGTAGCCGAGTTTAAATAAATGCTACACTTGACATGCGGCTGCTTTGCAGCCGCATGTTTTGCATTTCATTGACGGTAGAGGCAACCAGCCTCGCTTATCATTGACAGATTGGATGTGTAGGAATGATGAAGAAAACAGTGCCGGTTGGCGTATCCGCAAGACATATTCACTTGACGCAAGAGCATGTGGAGAAATTGTTCGGCGCAGGGGCCGAGCTATCGATCATGAAGCCGTTGTCCCAGCCGGGACAGTTCGCCGCGAATGAAACGGTTGCCGTCATCGGTCCCAAGGGCTCGTTCGCCAAGGTTCGTATATTGGGACCGGTTAGAAAGCAGTCCCAGTTAGAGATATCGCGCACGGATTCGTTCGCCCTCGGCGTAAATCCCCCGCTTCGCGAGTCCGGCAATATCGCAGGATCGGCGGCAATCAAGCTGCAAGGACCGGCCGGAGAAGTAGAGCTGGAGGAAGGCGTTATCATTGCCGCCCGTCACATTCACTTTCATACGGAGGATGCGAAGAAATTCGGAGTAGCCGACAAGCAGCAGCTGCGAGTTCGCGTCGGAGGAGAACGCGGCGTTGTGTTCGAGCATGTGATTGCGAGGGTGTCGGACAATTTTGCACTGGACATGCATATCGATACGGATGAAGCGAACGCGGCAGGCGTGCAGAATGGCGAGCTTGCGGAAATTCTGGATGAAGGATAACATGGCTTTGGATTGACCGAATCTGGCCGCAAGGCTACAATGGATATGTGGATTCTGGGGGGACAATTGTCCGAATCGATCCTGCAAACCCCAAAGCAAGAGTAAAGTCGGAGCAGGGAATCCGCAGCATTCGATGAAGGAGTGAGGACAATGGCTGCTCCAGAACAGTGTAGGTTGAAAGATCATTTAAACCATGCCATTCTTCAAACGGCACACAGGTTGTTCAATGAATACGGCGTCGAAGAAGTCAGCATGCATCAAATTGCGAAAGGCGCTGGAATCGGTCAAGGAACGCTGTACCGTCGTTATTCGAATAAGGCGGATCTCTGTATGGATATGATGTTCGATTACTTCGAGAGCTTTCGCCGGGATATTGAGGATGATTTGCGGAGAAATGCGGAGAAGTCGGTCGATCAGAAATTGAAAAGCGTAATTAGCCAGATTATCGCATTCATTGCGGATAAAGCAATGTGGCTCGGCACCATTCAAGCCGAACAGATTCATCCGAAAAGCAAGGATGAATTTTGCAAGTCCAAGCCCTATTTGTTTCTTCATGGCGTACTTCATGGTTTGCTGCTTCAAGCGGTGCAGGAAGGGGATTGCGCGCAGCTCGATCCGAATTTTGCGGCGCATGCGTTAATTGGCTTCCTGTCTCCTTATACTTATCAGCATTTGGTTCAGGACCAGGGTTATACGCAGGCTGAGGTAGAGAAGCATTTCAATGAAATGCTCATTACGCCGTTGTTTCGCAAAAAGATGGCATAAGCATTCGATTGGCAATGGCTGTGACGACTGTAATTATGCTATAATCATATATTGATTGTTCGGATATCAGTATGAGGATGTGAGTTGCGCATATGGCTACCTTCGAAGACGCTTCAAATGCGAAAGCGAGTGCCACCAAGAAGGATTACTCGAAATACTTCGATTTCTCGGAAGCTAAACTCATTAGCGAAGAGGACGGCATAACAACCCTTCGTATCAAGGGGCGAAATATACAGATCAACGCCGCGCCGTCTCATCAGAATGAGAAGAAGCGGGGCAAGGAAGAGATACAGGTTCATTATGATTTCAACATTGCGGACGAGCTGCGCGAGTTGGGCAGAGGCAAGCATTATTTGGTCCAAACCTATGGCTGCCAGATGAACGAGCATGACACCGAAGTGATGAAAGGCATGTTCGAGGGAATGGGTTACGAGGAAACGCAGGACAGGAAGCAAGCGGATGTCATCTTGCTGAATACATGCGCGATTCGGGAGAATGCGGAGGACAAGGTATTCGGCGAGCTGGGGCATCTGAAGGTGCTGAAGACGGAGAAGCCGGACCTCATTCTCGGGGTATGCGGCTGCATGTCCCAGGAAGAATCGGTTGTATCTCGCATCCTGCAGAAGCACGCCTTCGTGGATCTTATCTTCGGCACGCATAATATTCATCGACTTCCGCAGCTTCTGCAGAGCGCCTATTTCAGCAAGGAGCTTGTTGTGGAGGTATGGTCGAAGGAAGGCGACATTATCGAGAACATGCCGAAGAAACGCGAGGGGCTAAGAGCATGGGTCAACATTATGTACGGCTGCGACAAGTTCTGCACCTACTGCATCGTTCCTTATACGAGAGGCAAGGAGCGAAGTCGGCGTCCCGATGATGTCATCGCGGAGGTTCGCGAGCTTGCAAGGCAGGGCTATAAGGAGATTACGCTGCTCGGCCAGAATGTGAATGCCTACGGCAAGGATTTCGAGGATATCAACTATCTCTTCGGCGATCTTATGGATGAAATCTCGAAGATTGATATACCGCGCGTCCGCTTTATGACCAGCCATCCGCGCGATTTCGACGATCATCTGATCGAAGTGCTGGCCAAGGGAGGCAATCTCGTCGAGCATATCCATTTGCCGGTTCAATCGGGAAGCACCGAGATGCTGAAGCGGATGAGCCGGAAATACACGCGGGAGATGTATCTCGAGCTTGTCGGGCGCATTAAGCAAGCGATTCCGAATGTCATGCTCTCTACCGATATTATCGTCGGCTTCCCAGGCGAGACGGAGGAGCAATTCGAGGACACCTTGTCCCTGGTTCGAGAGGTCGGCTTTGATTCCGCCTATACGTTCATCTACTCGCCCCGCGTTGGAACGCCTGCGGCGAGCATGGAGGACAACGTGCCGATGGAGATCAAGAAACGTCGTTTGCAGCGCTTGAACGAGCTTCTAGGCGCTTTGGCAAGGGAGAGCAACGAAGCGTTAACCGGTCAAGTGATTGATGTGCTCATCGAGGGAGAAAGCAAGAATAACGCTCAAATACTATCCGGCCGCACGCGCACGAACAAGCTGGTGCACCTGGCAGGACCGAAGGAATGGATCGGTTCCTTCATTAAGGCGAGAGTGACCGACGCTCAAACCTGGTATATTAAAGCGGATGCAATCGACGCAGCCAAAGAAGAAGCCGTAAGCCAGATAAGTTGAAAAAAAGATTGATCGTCTCTCGCAGCAGCCTGTCTGTAAGAAACAAAAGTTCAACTTGGATAGCGTAAGACGACCTATAATAGGAGAGATGAACATGTCAGAACAAAGTCTGAAGGCAAATCAAGGGGAAGCCCATCATCATGAGCATTCCGGAGGCGATTATTGCAGCAGCATTCCTGCCGAATTTCAAAATATCCCTTCCTTCAACACACGCGATTTGATCGTGAAGGAAGATATTATGGCGAAGGTGAACGAGCTTGCAGGGGCGATCTACACCTCGGAAGAGGTTCAGCATTATCGCCGCGCGGAGCAGCAGATCAACAAGAACGAACGCGTTCAATCGCTGATCAATCTCATTAAGAAAAAGCAAAAGGAAGTTGTGGCTTTCGAAACGACGTTCAAAAATGCGGATATGGTGAAGAAGATTGAAGCAGAGATGGAGCAGCTTCAGGATGAGCTCGACGCGATTCCAATCGTTTCCGAATTCCAGCAAAGCCAGGCAGACATTAATTATTTGCTTCAGCTTGTCGTATCGAGCATTCGCGATACTGTTTCGGAGAAAATTAATGTCGAGAACGCTTCCGAAGCGCAGGATCCGGAGAATTGCAGCGACTGAATGAAGCTGATTGCTGCTAGGCCATTGCGACAAAGCAACAATGGGCTCTAACGGTGAACTGCAAAAAAAAAATCCCGAAATCGATGGCTTCGATTTTGGGTTTTTTTGTAGTGCGCGCCTAGCCAAGCTAGGCACAACTAGCCGGTGAAAGTCCGGTCGAGGTAAGAGCCAAGTCGCCTCGTAGCTGACAGGCAACTGGTGGAGAGATCCTAAGGTTGAAGCCCTGTGACA
>NZ_JAATHD010000015.1:129139-158025 GCF_011947265.1 Paenibacillus sp. HB172176 | reverse complement strand
TAAGCGCTGAAAGCATCTAAGCGTGAAGCCCCCCTCAAGATGAGATTTCCCAGTATGTAAGACCCCTTGAAGACGACGAGGTTGATAGGTTCGGGGTGGAAGCGCGGCAACGTGTGGAGCTGACGAATACTAATCGGTCGAGGGCTTATCCTAAAGCAACACAAGCTAAAGCGTAACAGCAACTTTCGTATCCAGTTTTCAAGGCGCAAACACGCTTTGTAGATGTACATCGTGGTAGTGTCTTTTCTGAAAAGATAGTAATGGAAGCGTCTTTTTTGATACATAACAGGACGTATCTCAGTAAAAAACGCTAATCATTGAAAAACGCTATATTCCCTGATAGCTCAGTTGGTAGAGCACTCGACTGTTAATCGAGTTGTCACAGGTTCGAGTCCTGTTCGGGGAGCCATCTTCTGGAGAAGTACCCAAGTGGCTATAAGGGGACCCTCTGCTAAGGGGTTAGACTGCGAAAGTGGTGCGAGGGTTCGAATCCCTCCTTCTCCGCCATTATTTCATTAGTGACGATAAGCTTCAAAAATTTTTAGGCCCGTTGGTCAAGGGGTTAAGACACCTCCCTTTCACGGAGGTAACAGGGGTTCGAATCCCCTACGGGTCACCATGATTTCCATTAACGCGGGGTGGAGCAGTCCGGTAGCTCGTCGGGCTCATAACCCGAAGGTCACAGGTTCAAATCCTGTCTCCGCAACCAAAATTACTTAGGATTGTATCGCATGAAACACCGTGCCGTTGTAGCTCAATTGGTAGAGCAACTGACTTGTAATCAGTAGGTTGGGGGTTCAAGTCCTCTCGACGGCACCACAGCTTGCGGAAGTGGCTCAGCGGTAGAGCATCGCCTTGCCAAGGCGAGGGTCGCGGGTTCGATTCCCGTCTTCCGCTCCAGATTTATCGGGATGTAGCTCAGCTTGGTAGAGCACCTGGTTTGGGACCAGGGGGTCGCATGTTCAAATCGTGTCATCCCGACCAGCATTGCAACGTACAAGCCATTCTGTTACTTCTTTATAAGGAGCAGCGGAATGGCTTTTTTGCTGCAATGTCCAGCAAGCAGGCTGCCAAGGTGTTATTCCTCTTTCGATAACAAGCAATATGGATAATGCCGGTGGCTCTCCAGCATCCAATCCCTCAGTTCGGCAAGCATATTCGGATAAGTTGGAGAGGTATAAAGGAAATCAATTCTCGTGTTTACCAAGCTCTTGTCCGAATGCATGCATGCATCAGGAAATAAGGTAACCTCATTGCGCAGAAAAACGTTTTTTATGAGCGTTAACAGCTCAAGTTTGCTTATTTTATGATCTCCGGTAAGATGAGCGAGGCCGACTACTTTTTCTGCCAATGACCATTCAATGGCTTTGGCAAGTTCAAGCGTCGTGACGCCATTCCAATACACGTGAGAATAACCGGAAATCGCATCTTCCTGGCGCATAAACCAGTGAAATAAGCCAATGCCGTCCTTCTTAAGCTCGGGGCCGATAATTGAGGTCCGGATAGTCAGATGTCCCGGAGCGTTAACCTCGCCAAGCGATTTGGAGTGGGCATAGACCGTTGTGCCATCGCATTTGGCCGATTCTCTGTAATTGCCGTCTTTGCCGGAGAATACGCAATCTGTGCTGATATGAACCAGCTTGAAGCCGAA
Organism: Paenibacillus sp. HB172176; assembly: GCF_011947265.1. Taxonomy (GTDB): domain Bacteria; phylum Bacillota; class Bacilli; order Paenibacillales; family Paenibacillaceae; genus Pristimantibacillus. The sequence continues at coordinate 156,374 of NZ_JAATHD010000015.1, read as the reverse complement.
TTTGTCAGCTATTGAATGAAGCAATTGGGGGAGATAGCTGTTCACCCATACGGTTTCTTGCAATCGCAGCGCGGCTTGGTCATTAAGAAGGCCAGCAGCGTTAATGACGACCTCTGGCTTTAGCTTGCGCAGCAGTTCTTCCAGACCTGGTACATCCGCAACATCGAGCAAGTACGAGCCAGGATCCTCACTTAGCTCTCTCCTCGTATAGAAGACCTCATGGCCTTGCCTGGTGAAATAATCAACAATCATATGACCGGCCATTCCCATTCCGCCTAGAATCAGCAGCTTCAATCAAGAAAACCTCCTTTTCGCAAAAGTTCTTGGATCTGAGATTTGGACATCAGGTCGTGGTTGGAATGATATTTGATGAATGCAGCTTTGGGCAATGCTGCGTATTTCGCCGTTAATTCCGGAGAAATCATTTCTGGTAAAATAACAAAATTATGTGATCCGAATTGATAGGTGCGATGGACTTCAAATTCGGAAACAAGCACTTCGTGAAGCTTTTCGCCTAAACGAATGCCAATCTCGTAAGTTTGAAGCGTAGAAGTAGAAAGCTTCTCGATGAGCACCTCCGCCAAATCGATGATATTGCAGGTTTTCATTTTCATAACGAAAATTTCGCCGCCTTGAGACTCGGCGGAAGCCTTGAGCAGAAGCTCAATCGCTTCGGATACAGTCAAGAAAAAGCGCGTCATCAGAGGAGAAGTGATTGGAATGTTCTTGTCCTGCCGAATAAGCTCTCGAAAATAAGGAACAATGCTCCCTTGCGTTCCCAGCACATTGCCTCCCCGGACGCAGACGAATCGAGTTGCTTCGCCTAAGAAGTTCGCCCGAATCATTAGCTTCTCCGCATACGCCTTCGTCATCCCGTAGAAATTGACGGGATCGACGGCTTTGTCCGTCGAAACGTCAATCACCTTCTTAACGCCTTGCGCGATGCTTGCTTTAATGACATTTTCCGTACCCAGCACATTGGTTTTCAGCGCCTCATCCGGTTGCTTCTCGCATATCGGAACATGCTTGAGCGCTGCAAGGTGAAAGACATAATCCACGTCTTTGCATGCATCCGTCAACGCGGACAGCTCCCTGACGTCGCCGATGATGAAACGCAGACGTTGATCATTCAAGGAACGCTGCATCGCAACTTGCGCAGATTCATTGCGCGAGAAGATGCGAATTTCCTTTGGATCCATTGCAAGAAGCTTTCTGGTAAGCTCTTTGCCCCAAGACCCGGTTCCACCTGTAATCAAGCAGATTGTTCCTTCAAACATGATGCAGCCCCCCTAATATCATGTTAAGCACCTTCGCCGAAACATCCAGATCCGTATAGCCTTCCGGCAAGGTCCAAGAAGGGGATCCCTGTAACATAAGCTTCACGCATTCGTAGATACGATTTGATTGAAGGCCGGAGATGATGCTGGCTCCGCACAGGACGGTTTCCGGACGCTCCGTGCTGCGGCGAATGATGATCCCCGGGACGCCAAGGATGCAGCTCTCCTCCTGGACCGTGCCGCTGTCCGTAATGACACATGCGGCGCTTCCTTGCAGCTTCATGAATTCGAAGAAGGGAAAGGGATCGCACAGACGAATGAAAGGATGACCAGCGGAAATGCCGAACAAGTCCAGCTTTGCTTTGGTTCGGGGATGCACGCTGCAGATGATTGGAAGCTTCAGATCATCGGCAATCAGCCTCAATCCTTCCATAATGCTCTTCAGATGAAGCTCATGGTCCACGTTCTCGGAGCGATGGGCGGTAACGAGTACATAGTTGTATGACTCCAGATGCATGCGGCCGAGAATGTCGCAGGAGTCAATTTCTTGTTTATAATAATTCATAACCTCGAAGATCGGATTGCCGGTTACCCAGATGCGCGACGGTCGAACGCCTTCTCTGAGCAAATTATCGCGGGCGCCTCTCGTATAAGGCAGATTGAAGGCGGATGTCGTATCCACGATTCTGCGATTAAGCTCCTCCGGCACCGACGGGTCGAAGCAGCGGTTTCCCGCCTCCATGTGATAGACCGGGATTCCCAGTCTCTCGCCAAGCACGGCGCATAATGCGCTGTTCGTATCTCCCAATATGAGGATGCGGTCAGGCTGTTCTCGCTTTATAACTTGTTCCATTTGAGGAAATAAGGAGCCGATTTGCGCGCCGAAGGATCCGGTATGAAGTTGAAGCGAATAATCCGGCTTTCTCAGTTTCATTTGATCGAAGAATACGTCGCCAAGAGTTGGATGATAATTTTGCCCGGTATGAACAAGAATGTGTTTCGAAGCTAATTGATCCAACTTAGGAATGATCCTGCTTAATCGAATGATTTCAGGCCTTGTTCCCAAAATCGTCATAACTTTCACGAACGATACCTCCTTTGTCGTCAGTGATTCCGATAGTTTCTTGCCAAGTATTCCGACCGCGATTATGCTTACCAGTATATTCAGAGATTGCTAGAGCGCATGGATGACTGTTACTAGGTTGAAGCCATTTCCTTCGTTACCGAATGTGTACGATAGAAGAGAATTAGGGACTGATGCGGCGGACGAATTATTCCGATCTATCGCACTTGGCATAAGAACACGTTAAATTGGCAACAGTAATCCTGCTGGTTGGCATGACTTGCAGGAGGGAGTGGCAAATGTTGCATAAAAAATTGGTTTTGCTTGCGATGCTGCTAATTCTGGGAGCAGTAACAAACGACCGGGCTTTCGAAGCTGCCTCGGCGCAGCCTAACGCTTATCACTTCGGCTTTAAAAAAAGCGAAAGAGGCGAGCTGCCTTCTATTGACGAAGAGGGCTTTAAGCCGCTGTTGGAGAAGCACGGTGCGTTATTCCTGGGAGACACGGCCAAGAAGGATTTGTATCTGACCTTCGATAATGGTTATGAATACGGCCTGACAGGTCAAATTTTGGATGTGCTAAAGGAAAGAGGCGTGCCTGCGACTTTTTTTGTTACAGGTCATTATATTAAGGATCAACCCGAACTGCTGAAGCGAATGGTGGCGGAAGGGCATATCGTCGGCAATCATTCGTGGAGCCATCCGGATATGTCGCAGCTATCAGCAGGACAAATACAGACGGAGCTGCAGAAGGTGAAGGATGAGGTTGCGCAGATTACCGGTCAGCGGAATATGGAATTCCTCAGACCGCCAAGAGGCATTTTCAACGAAAATATGTTGGCTGCGAGCAAACGAAGCGGTTATATAAGCGTATTCTGGTCGATTGCTTACAAGGACTGGGAAGTGAACGCGCAGCGCGGATCCCAATATGCTTATGATCAAGTGATCAAGCAACTGCATCCGGGAGCCATAATATTGCTTCATTCGGTATCGAGGGACAATGCGGAAGCGCTTGGCAGCATTATTGAAGAAGCAAGGACACAAGGCTATGAATTTCGCAGCTTGAACGAACTGATCCATCGTACGGACGACAGCGGTCAATCGATGCCGGACGCAGCGGAAATGGAATGATATTGACAAATAAAGCGTATTCCTCTTATGCTAGACAGACAAGTCGGCATTGCGTGAAGTTAATTCGCCCAGCGAAATTTCCGTAATGCGCATATAGGGGGAACGAAAGCTTGAATAGACCACGAATTACAATTATTGGAAGTTTGAATATGGATATCGTCGTATCCATGCCGAGATTGCCTCAGATCGGAGAAACAATCAGCGGTATGGATGTTCATTACGTACCGGGCGGAAAAGGAGCGAATCAAGCGCTTGCCTGCAGCCGACTTACTGCGGATGTCGCCATGATTGGCTGCGTGGGGAAGGATGTATTCGGAGAAGCCATTAGAGACCAGATGAACGGGAATGGAGTCAGCCTGGCTGCAATCAAACAGTTGGACGGCGTCGCAACGGGCACGGCTCATATCTCGCACACGCCGGAGGACAACTGCATCGTCGTCGTGCCTGGAGCTAACGGTCATTGCACGGCGGATGTCGTGCGGCAATTCGAGGAGACTCTTAAGACGAGCAAAATCGTGCTTGCTCAGCTTGAGGTGCCTCTTGATGCTGTTCGCACTGCCTTTGCCATCGCAAAGGAAAACTGCATACCGACTGTTCTGAATCCGGCGCCGGCTCAGAAGCTCCCTCATGAACTGCTCGAGTTAACGGATTATATAACGCCGAATGAATCGGAATGGGAATTGCTCTATGGACAAGCTATGAACACAGAAGCCCGGCTGGGAGTCGCTCTGAGGGAATGGGAGGAGCGATATTCCTGCAAAGTAATCGTAACACGGGGAGAAATTGGCTGTTCCTATCTGGAACAAGGCAAATTAATGACGGCAGGCGCGCCGAAGGTTAAGGCTGTAGATACAACGGGGGCCGGCGATGCCTTTAATGGAGCTTTCGTTTATGGCTTGAGCATAGGTCAGTCACTGCGCGACAGCATTGCTTTCGCGGTAAAGGCTGCTTCGCTTTCCGTTCAGACCTTCGGCGCGCAAGATGGAATGCCAAGACTGGAACAACTTCAGCAATAGTTCAACTTATATAGCCTATAGACTAACGGAAGAGCATGGTTGATTGAGCTGCCATGCTCTTTTTTGTTTACATGGCAATATGTGTAAAATAGATTGCTTCATTTGCCATTTGTTAGTATACTTGCACTTAATCATGCTAAAGTATAGACTCGCAAATGGCGATAATGAAGATAGGAATAAATAAGCTTATAAAAACTTTAATTGGGCGCAACGGAGATGATGCATATTGAAAACTGATTTAGAAGCGGTTCTTGATTCTCATATTCGATGCCGGCAATCAGGGATGCGTGAAGATCTGATTCCTGTTATACCACCTCGAATATCGGATGAAGAAATTAAATTAAAGAAAATCGGATTTGAAGAATTTATTGAGGTTATGCTTATCTTTTGCACCAAGGCGATACAATCGCTCGAGAATACCCCGATTATGTTCATGCTGACCGACCACGAGGGCTATATTCTGGAATGCTACGGCGACGGGGTTCTCACTCAGCAAATTCATGCCGTAGGGATAGAAACGGGCGTTCAATTCTCAGAGGAAGTGATGGGAACGAACGCGATAACGATTTCTTTGCTGCTTAATCGTCCTTTCCAGCTCATAGGCGAGCATCATTATCAAATTCCTCTGCAGGATAATGTCTGTTACTGCGTTCCCGTTCAATTCCGATCTGCCAAGAACGAGGTATTAACCGGCACTCTTAATATTATGACCTCCATGAAATATCATAGCCCCTACGCCTTGCTGCTGTTATCGAATATGGTCGAGGCTATCGAACGGGAGCTGGAGCTGCGCAGGAAGAATCGGCATCAATACCTGCTCAATCAGCTTATTCTTCAATCCGTCAACAGCGGGATTATCGTAACGGATCGCGAAGGCATTATAATCGAGTTCAACCAGGTTGCCGGAAAAATGCTGTGTCTTGATAGAGAGCGAGCGATAGGACAACCCATTACGAGCTTCAAAGAATATAGCGATTATATGATGGATTCAATTGAAAACGGCACGAATATCGGCAATGTGGAAGTGGCCTTATCCTTGCCAAGCGATAAAAAGATAATCGGTTTGCTCGATTGCGTGCCGATACACGATGACTCCGGAGTAATTGTCGGAGCTTATCTTCAGATTCGCGATATTACGGAGCGTCATGAGCTTGAGGAGCAAATGATGACCTATGAGAAGTTTTCTGCTGTAGGCAAATTGGCGGCGGGAATGGCGCATGAAATCCGCAACCCGCTAACGACCATTATGGGATTTATTCAGCTTATGCGGGAGCATAATATGCAGAGCGGGACCGATACGAGATATCTGGATATTGTGCAAGACGAACTCTACGAGCTTAAGAGATTGGTTTCGGATTTCGTAATGATGGCCAAGCCGAGCTCGCCGGAGCGAAAGAAAGTCGACCTTAATCAGTTAATCGAAGAGACGATCTCGCTCATGAGCTCGCAAGCCAATCTGCTTAACACGATGATCGAATATGAATCGGAGAAGCACTCGCTTTCCTTATCTCTGGATCCCGGTCAGATCAAGCAGGTACTTATTAATCTTATGCAGAATGCGATGGAAGCGATGCCGAACGGCGGCCGCATTGTTGTGCAATGGAAATGCGATCCGCAGCGGAAGAAGGTCAAGGTGTATATTCGAGATAACGGCTACGGGATGACGGAGAAGCAGTGCCGGGATGTGTTCACGCCTTTCTATACGACGAAGGATGAGGGGCTCGGACTCGGTCTGTCGATCAGCTATCGCATTATCGAAGCGCATAACGGCAAGATATCATTGAATTCGACCGTTGGAATCGGAACGGAATTTATAGTGGAATTGCCTTATATCTACGCCTTTAGTTAGGATTGGGTTAGATGGGACAGTGTAATCGCTATGGGTCCCTTATGCATAATGCGGGTCAGGATAAGAGCAACCTCTTCTACGCTTAAATTCAAGCCGGCATTCAACCAATGCGTAATTAAACCAAGATTGGCGGAAGAGACGTAGGCAATAAGATAATCCCGCGGAACAAGCGCTTTTCCTGAATCGTTCAATTGTGCGAAAGCGCTTTTTTTGTAGAGATGCTCCGTCATAAAGGCTTTGATCTGCATGGGAAATCCGGCATCGCCATTCGGACCGAATATAACGAGGAAGAAATCTTTGTTCTCCGCAATATAAGTCAGGAACTTGATAACTTTCGGATAGGGCTTATCCTCGACAGCATAGCTGCTAATCTCACGCGGATCGAAGGTGATCATGATTTTGGACATGTCATCGAATATTTCCTGTTTGACTTGCAGGAATAGATCGGGCACATCCTGATAATGAAGATAGAAGGTGCCGCGATTCATATCCGCTCTTTCAGTTAAGTCGCTTACCGTGATTTTCTCGAGGCCTTTCTCTTTCATAAGCGCAATCAAGGCAAGACGCAGCTGCTGTCTTGTCTTTCTTTTGCGTCGATCCAGCTTCTCGCTCATTCCAATCCTCCTAATAAGTTGATGTCTAATCAACAGATATCCCTAAAGTGGTGATTAATGAACATGGAGCTGACATATTGATGATTGAACTCCCTTCATATTTCATTATAATGAACACTGTGATCATTAATCAACTAAATGTCAAATGAATGGCGGGGATATGAATGAAAAGTATGAATTTGTTTCAAAATAAGATAACCTGGCTTGGCATCGCGGCGATATTTGTCTTCATTCTTCTGCTCGGCCTCGCTCAGATCGGCTCCGTATCGAATCCGGTGCCGAAGCGAATGCCCGTAGCTCTCGTCATGGAGGATCATGAAGTCGAAATGGCTAATGGGCAGAAGCTGGCGGTGGGCGAGATGATTCAGGAGCAGCTCACTACACTTCCCGAGGATGGCTCAGTTCCGACTCTCGAATGGGATATCCTCCCGAGTGAAGAGGCGGCTATGGATGCTCTCGATCATATGGACGATTATGCCGCGGTCATAATACCCGAATCGCTTAGCGAAAGCACAGCTTCGCTATTAGATGCGAATCCGCAGCAAGGAGCGATCCAAATTTATATCAATCAAGGGAAGAATGCAACAGGAGCTAGCATGGTGTCGTTAGCTCTGTCGAAAATCGGGGATGGTATTAATCAACAGCTTCGCATGCAAATGATGGAAGCGGTCAAGGCGCAGGGTGATCAACTAAACACGGCTCAAGCGTCTTCTCTCGCCTCGCCTATTCAGTTCGAGATTCAGAATGTTAATGAGGTGCCTGCGCATAGCGCGAACGGAAACGCTCCTGTGTCTTTCACCATACTGGCGTGGTTCGGTGCTATTATTGCAACTGTGATGCTCTTTCTGGCTTCCAGCAAAGCGCGAAACGCGAGCAAGTCGAATAATATGGCCGTTATCCTCTCTCAATCTTTATTGGGGCTGCTGTACGCGGCTGCGGGAGCGTGCGCGACATTGCTGCTTGCCAAAGGTATGCTTGGCATGGAGATTCCGGATACCGCGGAGTTTTTCCTGTACTTTATGCTGATCAGCTACAGCTTTTTCCTCATGCAATCCTGTTTGACGAATTGGCTCGGGCTGAAGGGCATGCCGATATTCATTCTAGTCTTCTTCTTTGGCTCTCCTGTTCTGACTCTTCCCGAGCAGCTTCTGCCCACGCTCTCGCATAATTGGTTGTTCTCCTGGATGCCGCTTCGCTTCTCGGTGGATATATTCAGAGACCTCTTATATTTCGGGAAAGGCTTCAACATTGGTGGTCCGTTGACCATTCTGGCTGCTATTGCCGTTGTCGCTCTGCTGCTCTCATTCCTGTCGGCGTTTAAGAATCAGACCGCCTTGAAAGATTCTGAAGCGACCGAAGTTACTGGTTCCTCTGTCGGAGCGTTGGAGTAGGGTAGAAGGGGGAATAACAGAAGGTCCGCGTCAGATGCGGACCTTCGTGCTGCTTGTTGATTCCAATTCAATGCGATCAATAAATGCGATAGACATAAGGATCATCCGGGGCGTCGATGGCATCGAAGGAGGTTACTTCGAGCACGGGAATGGTTTGCTTGAAGGGTTGATACAACTCGGAGGTGAGCTTGCCTGTCACATGCACCCAGTCGTCGTTATTCAGCACCGTCCCTTTGGGGAACTTCACCAGCATTCCGAACACGCCCGAGTCGGCTGCGCAATGGATGAAACCGAAGCGGAAGATGAAGTAATGCTCATCGTCGATTTGTTCTCCCTTGTAGGCAAAGCCGTTGAAGGTTAAGGACTTGCCCATGAAGTCGCCGGGATAATTGTAGATGACTTCGAGACCTTTCATGAAATTATTGTCGTCGAGCGTAATATTGTTCAGATCGGCAAAGTCGCCCAGCTCCTTGTTTTTGAGCTTGTCATAGCTCGACTCGCTGTAGAAGACGCTGGAATCCGGCTTGAGGAACTGATGCTGGCCAGGTGTCTGATCATCCATGCCGACCTCGGTCGGGAAGGAGAAGCCTTTTGCCTTCACGAAGCTCGAATCCAGGGTTTGCACAGGCAGAAAGATTCCGGTGAATATCGGGAAAAACAAGATCAGATAACCGAGATGCCGCTTCCATCTCGACTTGGGCTCATGGGAGTGACCGAAATGATCATGATCATGTTCATCATGATTATGATGGTGGTCGTGGTCGTGGTCGTGATCATGATGTGAATGAGCGTGATCATGATTATGCTGGTGATGATCATGCTGTTCGTGATCATGCCGATCTTGGCCGAGCTGGGCTTCTTTAGCAAGCTGGTCCTGCTCCTCCTGCTTTGCCTTCGCCTTGTCCAACTGTTGAAGCCGGATAAACTCGATAATGCAAAGAAGCGATAACACTGTAATCGCGATGGTGGACAAATAGGTATATTTCGTGTTGATAAACATATTTAATTTGCCTTCCTGGCGAATGATAGCGAACATCAACGTAAATCCTAGCAATATAATGAAACGAGTCATCCCACTAACCTCCCGACAATCAAAGATCCAATCAATGTGCACACGGTTATCAAAGCGATCAGGACAACAACAAACTTCGTTTTGAATGCTCCCAGCAGCATCAATGTATTCTTGATATCAACCATGGGTCCGAATACGAGAAAGGCCGAGATTGCGCCAAGCGAGAACGTGCTTCGGAAGGAAGAGGCGATGAATGCATCGGCTTCCGAGCAAAGAGACATGGTAAACGCCAATGTAATCATGACAAGCGAAGCCATAATCGGGTTGCTGCCGATATGCAGCAGGGATGATGTCGGGATAAAGGTTTGCATGCAAGCCGCGATAAATGCGCCGAACACCAAATATTTGCCGACAGAGAAAAACTCTTCCACGGAATGAAGCAGCACGGACCATATCTTGCGCTTGAAAGGAATCTTCGGCTTTACTGCCGCAGGCGCTTCAATCGTCGCGGCCGTTTGCCGAGCGGCGAGTTGCTGCGCCAATTTCTGCTCGCCCTCCGTACGGAACGGAAGCACGGGGAAGAAATAGGCGACGGTAAGAGAAACGACCAAGGCGACCGCGTATGCCATTCCTGCTCGAATTGCGACGATTCTCCAGTCATTGCCGAAGGCGATATAGGTGGAGAACAGCACGATCGGATTGATGACCGGCCCCGTCAGCATGAATGCGATACCGGCATTCAAGGGCACGCCTTTGCCAAGCAGCCTGCGGGTTATCGGCACAATGCCGCATTCGCAGGAAGGGAACAGAATGCCGATGCTGCAACCGAACAACGTTGCCAGGAAACGGTTTCGCGGCATAATGCGGGCTATCCAGCGTTCGGTAATGAAAGATTGTATGAGACCGGAGATAATAACGCCCACCAGGACGAAGGGGATAGCTTCCATAATCATGCTGAGGAAAATCGTATTCATCTGTAGAAAAGTTTTCACATTTGCACCTTCTAATAGAGTTGATAGCGAACGAATAGAGCAACCTAAATAATAGATTAACATAAGCTAGCAGGATATGCTAACTTCGATAAATGGTTGGTTTGCACATGATTTCCTCGGGTCAAGCTTGGAATGGAAAGGGGCGCTAGCACAAAGTTTGGTTGGTGCGTTGGCAGTAAGGAGAGTGGAAGTGACGACACGAGAGGTTGCAATAGAATTCGAAGAAGGCCCCAGGGCAGTACCTTGAGGCCGGTGGCAATAGTTGATTACTTGGCTTGCGCCCTTGATTTCTTGCTCGTCAGCATTTCTCTGGAGCGGAAAGGGAGCAAGCTCCTCTTCGAAGCGGGGAATTGGGACAGAAAGCGATCAAGCTTATCGGCTAATGCGACATAGTTGAAGCTGCTCTTGGCTCGTTCATAACCATTCTTCGTTAATCGCGCGCGCAGCATATCGTTCTGTTTGAAGCGAAGGATCGCTTCAACAAGCTCCTGCTTGGAGGAGGGATCCACCAGCAAGCCGGTCTCTTCATGAAGCACGGCTTCCGAAGCGCCGCCGGATTTGCCGGCAATGACGGGCAGTCCCGTCGAGGCGGCCTCCAGATAGACGATGCCGAACCCTTCCGCGTCTCCGCTCTCCAATTGACGGCACACCATGATGAATTGATCGCACAGGTTGTAGATGGAGTTGAGCGCATGCTTGCTTTCAATCGCGCCAAGGAATGTGACATAATCCGAGACGCCTTCGTCAGATGCAAGCTGCTGAAGCCGCTTGCGTTCAGGGCCGTCTCCCGCGATGATGTACATCACATTCGGAATGACCTTCACCAGCTCGTGCAAGGCTTCGATGACTCGATCATAGCCTTTGCGTTCTACCAGTCGACCTACAGAGAGAATATTATATCTTCCCTCGATGCTGTACTTCTGCTTCAACGCGGGGTTCTCCGGCTCCTGATTGTAATCCTGATCCACGCCGGGATAGATGAGTTCAATTCGTGCCGGTTCGACCCCGTATTCCTCTACAAGAGATCGAGTAAACTGGCTGTTCGTTAGCACGCCGTCCGCTCGCCTTAGAATCCTGCCTACCAGCCGGTTCAAAATTCGGAAGCGTCTGAACATCAGCATGTCCATGCCGTGAGTAGAGATGATATAGCGCCGCTTGCCGTAACAGCTGAGCAGATATCCGATAAAGGCGATAAGTACATGTCCGTAGATCGTGATCTCAATCCGTTCTTCCCTGATCGTTTGGCGAACCAGGCGAAACATGCGGAGCCAACTGGACATATGCAAGCTCTCGTTCCTGAGAAAGTTTCCTCTCAAGATACGAAAGGATTGAGCTTTGTCGAATTGCTCGTCTCCGTCGTAAGATGAAGCGAGCACCGTCATATCCAGCTTGGAATTTTTGGCAAGATGATAATAGTAATTCTGCATGCCTCCAATCCCTGGAGGGAATACACCTGTTACAAGCAGCACTTTTTTACGAGACATGTCGGTTCACTCTTTTCGCTAGATAGTGTAGGGCATTCATTATTAGAAAGAACAGAGCCTCGGCAAGCAGATTCCATATTCGGGCGATGATCGAAATCTGGGCGGCGACGGACGCTGGCGCATGAAAGCTCAGAAAATAGACCAGGAAGCCCTCCCTTACGCCGATTCCTCCCGGCAAGGGACTCATTAAGCCCAGCATCCAGGAAGAAGCGAAGGTGCCGGCAGCATACCAGAGGTTCACTTGCGGTAGATCAAAGCTTTGGATGAGCAGCCAGAACGCGGCTCCCATAACCATATGAGAGGCCAGGAAGTAGAGAAGATGCAGGAAGAATGCTCCTCTGCCAAGCTGCAGCGTAACCTCCCCGTACTTATCTGCCAACTCCCGCACTCGGCGAAGCGGAAACTTGCGAATGACGAGGAACAGCGATTCTCTCATCCACTTGGAAAGCTGCTTGTAGCCCAGGAAGAAGGCGAGCAGCAGCCCGCCGAACAGATAGAGAACATACATAGGCAAAATGCTCAAATACATGGTGAGAGCAAGCGCATATACGGCTGCGGCGGCAACGAGCAAAATATTCTCGTACACGATTGCGGACAGCTGTGCCTCCATTCTCGCTCCTTCTCTTGAAGCAAGCATAACCCGACCCGCATAATTCCATATCCCTCCTGGAATATATTTGGCGAACTGCGAGTTGATATAGACGAGCAGACCCGCACGCAGCGTAAGCTGCTTTCCCGCAAAGCTGTTCAGAATGCTGACCCAGATCGCGGCTTGAAGCATGAGGAACAAGGCGAACAGGGCAATCGAGCCGTAGAACAAGCCGCCTGCGCCGAGCAAGTAATGGACAATTTGATTCGGCTTCAGCGAGATGCTGGTCCATGCGAAATAGAGAATGGCTGCGCCTGCCGCGAGTTTGATCAGAAGCGATATCGATTTCCGGGAAAGAATCAGAAAGGCTCACCCTCCTTATTCTCTCTAGTATAGCCTCTCGCGATAGTCGAACATAACCACTTTACAAACTCTTAAATGACTGGGGCGCGTCGTTAACGGTCTGCGGCTCATTCCTTGATCTTGTTCATCTTGATTGCCTCGCGATAGGCCGCAGGAGCGATTCCTTTCATCTTCGCGAACACTCTCGTGAAATAATGAACAGAAGAGAAGCCCGCTCTCTCGGCGATTTCCTTGATCGGCATCTCTGACTTGGCCAGCATGGCTTCCGCGAAGCGAATCCGTTCAAGCCTAAGCAGAACAGAGAAGGATTCATGAATGCTGCTTCCCAGAATACGCGACAATTGGCGTTCGGAGACATTCAATGCTTTGGCTAATTGAGGGATGGTCAACGGCTGCGACAGATTATCGCGAATGTACAGCTTCGCCCGATGAACGATGACCGCCGCATTGGAAGAAATCTCGGGCTCGCGGACGTTCTCTGCAGGTCCAAGCAAGGTGGCGAAAGAGGTTAGCAGAGCATGCGCCAACTGAGGCAGTAACGACAGCGGGACAGCCTTCCCGGGCTCTTCAGGCAGCATTAGCGATTTCCACAGCTGGGCGACCGGAAGCTCTGATAGATTGTCAAGCCATACAGATCCATTAAGCAGAGCTTGTTCATAGGCACGAGCCTCGACCGAACGTTCCTGCTCCTGAACCGCCTCGAAGGCGACAAAGAAAAGCTCCAGCTTTTCTACTTCCTTGATTTGATGAAGAACGGACGGATGCGAACAGAAGAGTGCTCCCTCATACAAGGAATAACGCCTCCCTCCTTCTTCATATACGCCGCTTCCGCCATTCACATAGCAGATTTCAAAGAAGGAATGCTTGTGTACCATATTCGCGGGCAAATCTTGATCTGCGCCCCAATAGTGAATGCGAAATTGCAGCCCGTTTCCTTGCAAAAATCCCGCAAAACGATTCAATCGATCTGCGCTTTTCTCCCATTGATACATAGGATGTTTATCTCCTTTGGCGTGATATTGCAAAAAGGCGTCTTGACACTGCAAATACGCTTCTGCCGACGATGCTTATAATTTAACTATAAAACAAAAGATAATGCGAGAGGAGAACGAACATGATTGCAGAGAAAAATGTGGATTTTTACAAAAAAAACGGCTACTTGCTTGTCAGGGGGGTATTCAATGAGGAGGAAGTGGACGCCATGCGTGAAGCCGTTGAAGGCATTATCCAGCGAGCTGCGCTTGCCAATCAGGATCAAAATCATGCCTGGCAAGGCGAATTCATTCCTTCCCAGCAATTGAAGAAGCTTGTGCTGAAGGGATTTCACGATGTTCATTATCATGACGCGGCGTTCACCAGGGCGGTTGTTCACCCGAATATGGTTGCCGTACTGCGAGCCGTTATTGGCCCGAATGTCCAGCTTCATCATTCCAAAATGCTGGTCAAGCCGCCGGAGAACGGAGCGGCGTTTCCCATGCATCAGGATTACCCCTATTTCCCCCATGAGCAGCATTCCATGCTTGCGGCAAGCGTGCATCTGGATGACGCGGATATGGAGAACGGCTGCTTATGCGTTGTTCCGGGATCGCATAAGCAAGGTCCCTTGCCGCATGTGGGGAAGCATTATCTGAATCATAAGGAGCATCCGATCTCCTCGGGAACGCCATGCCCGGCCAGGGCGGGGGATGTGCTGTTCTTCAATTATTTGACCATTCACGGCTCTGAGCCGAATCGCAGCAGCCGGACCAGAAGGAATGTGCTGTTTCAGTATCGGGATGCCATGGATAAGCCGGCGACAAGGGAGCATTTTGACTGGGGTATGGGCCTTATGGTCAGCGGCGAAAATCCGGATTTCGATGATGTCAGACCCGAGTTCTCTATTAAGCCCAACTTATAAAATGAGGATGCGCTTCCCGTATTCCAGATGCCGTTCCATAGCAAGGAACGCTTCTTCGGAAGCGCCGTCCCTGATACAGGCGAATATTCTCGCATGATCTTCCAATGACACGCCGATTCGGCTGCGATCCTTGCGAAGCACGCGGAGGGCGACTTGATAGAGCTTGTCCTGAAGCCGATCAATCGCTTGAATGATTTCCACATTTCCGTTAAGCTCCATCAGCTTGCTGTGAAAGGCGGCATCGGCTTTGGTGAAGGCGCTGAAATCCTGAGAATCCTTGGCTTGCTCTTGCTCGCGCAGGTTGCTCTCGAACCATTCCAGCGTCTTCTCGTCCAAGGTTTGCTGGGCCAGTCGCTTCACGACATAACATTCGATCGCCGATCTGAAGTCGTATAGATCGATTGCCCGCTGCAGCGTCAGCTCAGCGACAATCAGACCCTTGTTCGGCGTATAATTCGCCAGACCTTCCGCGTCAAGCCTCTCCAGCGCCGATCGAATCGGCGTTCGGCTCATGCCGAGCATCTCAACCAAATGACGCTCGGTAAGGAATTGTCCCGCCTCGATCTCTCCATCCAGAATGAGTTGACGAAGCCGAATATAGGCTTGTTCTTTCAATGTTACTGCTGCCATCGCAATCCCCCGTTCTCTATTCGAAATTCAATGTGTTTAAGTAAGCCAGACTCTGTTCGAACCACTTGCGCTCCAGTCGTATCGTATCGCCGATAGACTTCGTATACGGCGTCCACAACTCCAGAATGGCTGTCGGCCTCTCGGGAAGGGTTGTTGCGCGGCGGAGAAGATCAGGTATATTCAGCTTACCATATCCCGCAGGCGTTCCCAATATTTCGAACCCCATGGCATGGGAAACTCTTTCGATTGTGAAGTCCTTGATATGAAGATTTCGAACATACGGCATCAAATGCTCGAATACGCGCTGGGGATCGTCCAAAGCGCCAAAGGAATTGACTGTATCCAAGCAGCAGCCAAGCATGGGACTGCGCAGATCACAGAGCAAGGCGGCGAGATCGCTGCTGCGATGAAGGCCGTGATTCTCGATCGCAAGACATACACCGGCGTTCTCGAAATGAGGCAGCGCCTCTGCTAACTGGAGTCTGGCTGCGGCAAGATCCGGCATGGTAATCAAGCTGCGGACCAGCTTGGCGCCGAGTTGCTTCGCGATGGCCAAGTAGCGCAGAAGATGCTCGGGAGCTGTTCCGCGCGTTCCGACCTCCAAATCAATGCGAGAGTCATCGGCCAGTTCCTTCAGCCTGTTGAGCTGCGAATCGGATTGAGCGTGAAGCGGGATGTTATCCGCGATTTGCACGAGAGAGACATGATGCGCGGATGCGATGGCAAGCAATCCTTCAAGCGTTAGCGGGGTTTGCGGGGCGGCGTAACCGGGCACGCCGATCGCCCAAGTAAAGGTGTAGGTGCTTATTCCTAGTTGCATTGGGAAGTACCTCCATCTCTTCATTTTTTGTCGTTCATTCATTATAAATCAAGATTGGATTATTGTGAATATATATTGTATACATATTGAATACAAATTCAAATTACGTTATTCTGTCTTATGAAGAAAAGGAAACAGGAGGGCGAAAACATGATGAAAATCGCATTAGTCGGAGCGGGAGGCAAGATGGGATGCCGCATCGCGGATAATTTGAGGAAAGGCTCAAGAGAGGTTCGCTATATTGAAATTCATCCGGACGGAATCGCGAGATTGGCAGAACGAGGCATTACTCCCGTAAAGCTCGAGGATGGCGCAAAAGATGCGGATATTATCGTACTGGCCGTTCCGGATACGGCAATTGGCAAGCTTGCGGAAGAAATCGTTCCGCTTATGAAGGCAGGCTCGATGATGATGGTGCTGGATCCGGCAGCCGCTTATCTGGGGAAGCTGCCATCAAGAGAAGATATTGCTTATTTCGTGGCGCATCCTTGTCATCCGCCGGTATTCAATGACGAGGTGACGCCGGAAGCGAAACGGGATTTCTTCGGCGGCGTGGCCGCCAAGCAAGCCATCGTGTGCGCGCTTATGCAAGGAGTGGATGCGGATTATGAGAGAGGCGAGTCGGTTGCCAGAGAGATGTACTCGCCTGTGATGCGTTCCCATCGCATTACGGTAGAGCAGATGGCGATGCTGGAGCCGGCGATGGCGGAGACGATCAGCTCCATGATGGTTACGGTGCTCGGCGAGGCCATGGAGGAAGCGGTGAACCGGGGAGTGCCGTATGAAGCGGCGAAGGACTTCATGCTGGGTCATATTAATATCCAACTTGGCATCGTATTCGAGAAAGTGAATCCATTCTCCGACGCTTGCCTGGTGGCGATTGATTATGGCAGGAAATTTATGATTAAAGAAGGATGGAAAAATCTCTATAATGAAGACAAGCTCTACGAGCAAATCGATATGATGCTTCATCCCCAAAAGATGAAAGATTTAAAGATCGAGGGATAGCGGACATGACGCATTGGAAGATTGGAGTCGTTGGCGCGGGATGGTGGTCGGAGAAGCATTTGTCTGCCTGGTCCCGAATCCCCCAGGTTGAAATTGAAGCTCTGTGCGATATCAGCCTCGCGAAGCTGAAAGAGAGGGGCAAGCAATACCTCGTCGCGGAGGATCGCTTCTATACCTCCTTCGATGAAATGTTGCAAAACAGCGATATTGATGTAGTGGATATAGTGACAGGACCCGAGACGCATCTTGAATTGGTGCGAGGGGCTGCGGCGGCGGGCAAGCATATCATGTGCCAGAAGCCGTTCGCTCCCAGCCTTCGGGAGGCTGAGGAAATGGTCAGAATAGCGCAGGAGGCGGGCGTGCGATTAATGGTAACGGAGAATTGGCGCTGGCTGCAGCCTTTTCAAACGATCAAGAGAATACTCGATGAGGGGCAGCTCGGCAAGCTGCATGTGGCGCGCTATATTCATACGGATTATTATACACCGCGAATGATGCCCGGAGCGCGGCTTCCCCAGCCTTTCTTTCGGGAAATGCCGAAGCTCCTCTTCTATGAAATGGGCGCGCATTGGTTCGACACCTGGCGCTTTCTGTTCGGAACGCCCAAGCGGCTGTACGCGGAGACGGCAAGAATCAGTCCTTACATCAAGGGGGAGGACACAGGTATAATTACACTGGGCTATGATGATTTCTACGGCTGTCTGGATATGAGCTGGGCAACGCGGCGCGAGCTGGACAAGCCGCCTGGAGAAGAGGTGGGGCCCCTCCATCGCGAGCAGCTAAGCATCGACGGCGCTGCGGGCACATTAAAGCTGTATACCTCAGGCAGGATCGCAATCGTGGATAGAGAAGGGAAAGAGGAAATCATCGAGGAGAAGACAGCGCTGGATCATGAAGAAAGCCATTTCAGGCTGCAGTCGCATTTTATTGCATGCATGAACAGCGGCGAGCCGTTCCAGACGAGCGGCGAAGATAATTTAACGACGCTCCGCATGGTTTTCGGCGTGTATGAGAGCGCATTCAGGCATGAACCCATTCAAATTCCGGAGGGATAACATGATTATTGACGTACACGCTCATTTGGGTTGGGATCAGGTATTCGACGAGGATTTCACGCTTCAGGATCTATTGAACAAGCATCAACGCTTCTCTATTAACAAAACAATTGTTCAGCCGGGCTCCTGCCATACGATCGAGGATGTTCGCAAGCAGCATGACGTGATCGCGGAGGCATCGAAGCGTTATCCGGGGCAATTCCACGGCATGGCGAATCCGAATCCGCATCTTCCCGAGCTCGTCTACGAGACCGAGGTCCGCAGATGCGTCGAGGAGTTGGGCTTCGTCGGCATCAAGATTCATACGGCCGCGCATGGCGTCAATCCCGGAAGCAGGGACGGGCGCAAGGTGTTCAAGCTCGCGGATAAGCTGGGCGTTCCGGTCATGATTCATACCGGAGCGGGCATTCCGTTCGCCAATCCAAGCTATCTGATTCAAGTGGCGCAAGACTTCCCCGAGGTGAAGATCGTGATGGCGCATTGCGGCATGATGATTATGGCAGGAGAGGTGCCTATCATTATGCGGGCATGTCCGAATGTGTATGCGGATATGACATGGACGGCCGGTTTCAACATTCGCAATTGGTCGCGGGAGTTCGGAGCGCATCGATTCATGTATGGAAGCGATCATGCGGACAATGCGGGAACGGAGCTCGGGAAGATTCAAACCTGCGATTTGACCGAAGAGGAACGGGAGTGGATTCATCATCGCTCGGCAAGTGCGGTGTATGCTTTGGACGGAGGTGAGCGGTGATGAAGAAAGAGCTGTCTGCTCTACGAGTAAGCGACAACAACCGGTTTCTTATTCAGGAGGACGGCGCCTCGTTCTTCTGGCTGGGCGATACGGCATGGGAGCTCTTCCATCGACTGGATCGAGAGGAGACGGAGCTGTATTTGCGAAATCGGGCCGAGCTTGGCTTCACTGTCGTGCAAGCGGTCGCCTTGGCCGAGCTGGAGGGGCTGTCCACGCCTAATCGTTATGGGCGACTTCCTCTGAAGAAGAATGAGCGCGGCGAATACGATCCAAGCCAGCCCCATGTGGAAGCAGGCGTGTACGATTATTGGGATCATGTAGATTTCGTAATGGAGAAGGCGGCTTCGTTCGGCATTTATATCGCCTTGCTGCCGACATGGGGGGACAAGTATCATCAAGCATGGGGCAAGGGGCCGGAAATTTTCACCGAGAGCAACGCGAAGGCGTACGGACAGTTTCTTGGGAAACGATTTGCGGATAAGAGCAATATTGTTTGGGTGCTTGGCGGGGATCGGCCGCTTGCGAAGATCGAGCATTTTCAAATTAATCGGGCTCTTGCGGAAGGCATACGTGAGGCGGATGCGCAGAGGAAGCTCATTACGTTCCATCCGAAAGGCGGGGAATCCTCCTCCTGCCATGTTCATAACGAGGCATGGCTTGATTTCAATATGATTCAGTCGGGTCATGGGCAAAGCGACCGCAACAATTACGCGAAGGTAGGGCGGGATTATCTGCTTCATCCCGTGAAGCCGACGCTGGATGCGGAGCCCTGCTATGAAGATCATCCGATAGGCTTTAACCCGGAAAACGGCTATTTCGACGCGGCGGATGTAAGAGCCGCGGCTTATTATGCCGTATTCGCAGGCGGCTTCGGCCATACCTACGGTCATCATTCCGTATGGTGCATGAGCCGGGGGCAATACAGCTCGCTCGACTTCTCCGATGAGGGAGCCTATGTCATCATGAGCTGGCAGGAGGCAGTGCAGCGCCCCGGAGCCGCTCAAATGCGTCATGTTCGCGCGCTGCTGGAATCGCGGCCGTTCCTGGAACGCGTGCCGGATCAGGAGTTGCTTGCCGGCAATTATAACGGCGCGAATTATATAGCGGCCACGCGAGGGAGCGACTATGCGTTCCTCTATACGCCGAACGGATTAACGATTAGGGTGAAGATGGGCAAAATTACGGGCGAACAAGTGAAGGCCTCATGGTTTGATCCTCGGCAAGGAACGATAACGGAAATCGGTCGCTTCGACAATGCCGGAATTCTTGCCTTCACGCCTCCATCCTCAGGAAGAGGGAATGACTGGGTGTTAGTGCTCGACAGCATGTGAATGAAGGGAGACTTCAAACCTTTGTTGGCGGTTCGTTCGGATTTTCCTTGAAGAAGGAGGATGGCGGCGAGCCTGTCCATCTCCTGAACATGCGATTGAAGTAGGATTGATCGCAATAGCCGAGCAAGTCCGCAATGTGGCCAATGGTGAAGTTCGTATGAAGCAAGAGATCCTTGGCCGCATTGACTCTAACCTGATGCAAGTAGTCAATGGGCGTAATGCCCGACACCTCGCGAAACATTTGAGTGACATAATTCGGCGTGCGCTCGATAAGCTGCGCCAGCTCCTCGATTCGAATTTGCTCGGTATAATGCTCCAGAATATATTGCCGAAGCTGCTTGACATGGGCCATCTTGGCGCCTGGGAAATTCAGATCCTCGAATTCGCGGCAAGCGATGGCCAGCAGCTCTTGCGTCATCGATTCCGCGAGCGGGACGTAATAAGGAAGCTTGCCAATCCAATGCTGCATCAACAGCACAAAGCGCTGCTTGATATAGTCGAATTGCGAGGCTGCAGCCTTCTTATGCCCCTCGGGGCCGGCAAGTGCCCGGAGCGTTGTTTCACCGGTTTTCTCCAGTGTGAAATGCGCCGAATACTTCTGATGAGGCTGCCCGTTCACCCCAGTCGCATATCTCAGCGCGCCCGCGCGAATGTAGAACAGCTCCCCTTTCTTAATAATAATATCCTCTCCGTTCAAATTGTAGCGAACCTGCCCCTGAGTGACAAACAGCAGAATATCATGCGATGTCCTAGAGGACTCCTTCTCCCACATTGGATCTTCAATATCGTCGATATAAACGGAATGCAAATGAAGCATAATAGGCCTCCTTGCTTGCGAGATCGCTTCAGTATGTAGTCTTATTCTTATCATAATGTAGAATCGTCCAAAAAGAAATAGAATTATTAATCGCATCTTTATCATTAATCCTATACGATTGTATCTATCAAGACAGGAATGAGAAAGGTGTGATATCGATGAATCATAGCAAAGTCATTGACTGCGATGTTCATAATGAGTTTAAGTCCCATGAAGATTTGCTTCCGTATTTGCAGCAGCCATGGAAGCGCATGGTGTCCGAGTTCGGACTTCGTCTGCCGTTTATGTATAACTCGCCGATCGGCGTGCTGCGCAAGGATGCCATTCCGCCGAACGGGGGATCACCGGGGTCCGATCCGCATTATATGCTGAAGCATCTGGTGGAGCCGTATGGGTTGGAGCATGTCTTGTTGACCGGCGACACATTGATCCATGTATCGAATTTGCCGGATGCCGACTACGCGTCGGCGCTCGCATCGGCTTATAACGATTATGTGATTGACAAGTGGCTTCCCGTAAGTCCCGTTTTCAAAGGAGCAATGGTCATTGCGACGCAAAATCCGGAGCAGGCGGCGAGAGAGATCGATCGAATCGGTTCTCATCCGGATATTAAAGCTGTTGTCATTAACGGCGCGTCGCGCATTCCTTATGGACAGCAGCATTATCACCCCATCTACGAGGCGGCGGAACGCAATGGTCTCGCTATGATGATTCATCCGGGCTCGGAGGGCTCCGGCATATCGAATCCGCCTACCGGAGCGGGATATTTAAGCACCTATCTGCAATGGCATACCTCTCTGTCCTCTGTCTATATGGCCCAGCTTATCAGCATTGTCTGCGAAGGGGTGTTCGAGAAGTTCCCGAATTTGAAATTCATCTTCTGCGAAGGCGGAGTGACCTGGCTGCCGCATCTGATGTGGCGACTCGACAAGAATTACAAGGGCTTGCGCTGGACCGCTCCGTGGCTGAAGAAGATGCCGAGCCAGTATATTCGCGACAACTGCTTCCTGACGACGCAGCCCATCGAGGAGCCGGACAACTTCAAGCATCTGGAGATGCTGTTCGATATCATCGACGCCGAGAATATGCTCTTGTTCTCCAGCGATTATCCGCACTGGGATTTCGATGATCCGACGGCCATACTGAAGCGGCTTGGCGAGGACGCGAAGCGGAAAATCTTTTATGAGAATGCCAAGCAATTATTTCAGCTATAGGGGTTTGCGAAGAAGGAGGAGATGAAGAGGTGGCAAGGCAATTTGCAGCACTTAGGGAAGATATTCCATCCGGAACGCATCGCATTGTCGAGATTGAAGGACGTTCCATCGGCATTTATAATATCAAGGGAGACTATTACGCGATAGCGAATTATTGTCCCCATGAAGGGGCGGAGCTTTGCAAGGGTCAGGTTTGCGGCACCACCTTGCCCTCCAAGGTCAGCGAATTCGTATACGGACGCGATCAAGAGATAGTGCGCTGCCCTTGGCATGGCTGGGAATTCGATATTAAGACAGGCAAGTCGCTATTCAATGATAGAGTGCGGACAAGGAAATACGCGCTGGAAATAGAGAACGACGAGATTTACCTGGTAATTGGAAGGGGAGGATCGCCGGATGGCTAGCAGTGAACAGATTAGCGATATGATCATTATCGGGGGAGGACCTGCGGGCTTGTTCTCCGCATTCTACGGAGGCATGCGGCAAGCATCGGTGAAAATCATCGAGAGCATGCCGCAGCTGGGGGGCCAGCTTGCAGCCTTGTACCCGGAGAAGCATATTTACGATATCGCCGGATTTCCGAAGGTGACGGCAGGTGAACTGGTGGAGCGGCTACGCGAGCAACTGGAGCTGTTTCGTCCCGAGACTTGCCTCGAGGAGAAGGTGCTGAACGTAACCAAGCTTGAGGAGCGATTGTTTGAAGTGGAGACAAGCAAGACGGTTCATTATGCGAAATCGATCATTATAACCGCGGGCGTCGGCGCCTTCGAGCCGCGCAGGCTGGATTTGCCGGAAGCGCATCGATTCGAGAGCGCGAACTTGCATTATTTTGTCGGCGATCTGCAACGATTCAGAGGAAAGAGGGTCTTGCTGTCCGGCGGCGGAGATTCCGCGGTAGATTGGGCGCTCATGCTGGAAGACATTGCAGAGGAAGTCGTCCTTATCCATCGGAGAGACAAATTCCGCGCGCATGAGCACAGCGTGCAAAGGTTGATGAGCTCCAAGGTCAAGGTTGTCACGCCTACAGAGATTATCGCGCTTCATGGGGAAGCATTGATTCAGAAAGCAACGCTTCGGCATATCACCTCGGGAGAGGAGACGGAGGTCGAAGCGGATGCGGTTATTGTCAATTTCGGCTTCCTGTCTTCACTTGGACCAATCAAGGATTGGGGGATCCAAATTGAAGGCGGTTCAATTGTGGTGGATACGCGAATGGAGACCAGCGTGCCGGGTATCTTCGCTGCGGGAGATATTACGACTTATCCCGGCAAGCTGAAGCTCATCGCCGTTGGATTCGGAGAAGCGCCGACGGCCGTCAATAACGCGAAGGTCTATGTGGAGCCTGGTTCGAAGCTGTCTCCAGGTCATAGCAGCCATATGAAAATTCATGCTTGACGTTCAAGGCAGGGGCCTAAGGCCTCTGCCTTGCCGTATATGCGCGACGCCTTCGGCGCAAACGCCGTAAGACCGCCACTGGCAACGATAACACAATGTTTCGATATCTTTCGCCTCGACGGATCCCCTAATGCGCTCAAGCGCCTCCGACCAAGGCAGGCTCATGCCGAACGTCAGCCCGAGCCGCCGCAGAACATTCCGGTCATGCTCCGCTACCGATTCGTTCAGACAATGCGACTCCTCATTCGCCGGGAAGCACGCGCACAGATCGTCGGGTCCTTCTATAATGGCAATGATCGAGCTTTCGTCGTTTCGAAGCTGTTCATGCACAGATTTCATATTCTCGATAAAAGCAGGCGAATAGCCCATTCCCCGAAAACCGAGCAAGCAAAGCAGATGATGTCCTCTTAAGAAAATTTTCAAGCGACGCTCTCCTCCTAATCGATAGCCTCAGGATAAAACCATCATATCGAATATGTGCTGCGAAGTACATAGGAAGGAATTTCCAGGCGATGAGGAGAGAGGCTGCCGCTTTGGCGGTTGCCTGCAAGAAGAAGGCTTCCCTTTGATCTAGAGTGGCACTGCCGATGGCGGCTGGAAATAGCGAAAGGACAGGCTTTCGATTTTGATGCGTTCTTGTCAAAGATTTCGGTATTCTTCCGGAGACATGCCTTTGTTCTGCTTGAAGATGCGGAAGAAGGTAGCAGCGGATTGGAAGCCAGCCTCGTGGCCGATGTCCGTTACCTTCAACTTCGTGGAAACGAGCAGACTGCATGCTTGCCTCAGGCGGACCTCGTTCACAAGCTCCTTGAATGTTTTGCTTGTGCTCTTCTTAAGCTCGTTGCATAGATGAACCTTGCTGATATGGAAGCGGGCGGCCACCGCTTCCAGAGACAGCTCTTCCCCATAGTGAATCGTCAGATAGAGCAGAATTTGACTGATTAATGGGCTTTCATAAGCCGGCCTCGCATCCATTCCTGTGGATGTTTGCGCCGGAATACTCCGAAATCGACGAAGCCGGATAAGAATTTCAGAAAGCTTGGCTTTCAGAAGAGGCGCGCGCAAAGCGGCATCTCCTTGAAATTCCTCCAGAAGCTCATTCATAAGGCGAAAGAGCTGCTCGTGCTGGGTGGGCATTGTCAGTTGACAATGAGGAGACTCCGAGAAGCCGGGCAGCCACTCTTCGGGTTTCAAAGCATGCTGGCCCGGAGCTCCGAGCAGTTCGATCCCGAACATGCAATTGAATAATTGCAGCGGCTGCGCTCCCTGATTATAGATTTCGTGAAACTGATAAGGAAGGATGAAGGTGACGGTGCCAGGCTTCAAAGGATGCGGGACGCCGTTCACCCACTCCGTTCCGCTGCCCTCCAGCACAAGGGAAAACTCGATGCAATCATGCCGGTGCAGATGGAAATGCCGGGAAACAGTGTTTTTCGAAACGACCAAAGGCAGCGAGGACGATAATATAGGAAAAAACGCTGAATCATAGGTTTTAGGAAAGGTCAACCTGCCGCCTCCCTTTATGAAATGAGATAAAAACCATAAGAAGTGACACTCAAGTGGTTGCTGCCTATTTTATCATAGTGGAAAAGGGAAAAGCGAGGGATTGCAATGTTGAAATTAGATTTGAATGGAACCTGGCAGATGAAAGTCGTTTTGGAGAAGGAATGGCTGCCTGCGGCAGTTCCCGGTTCGGTATGCACGGCATTGCTTCAAGCGGGTAAGATAGAGGAGCCCTATTATCGGGAAAATCAATACGAGATTTTCGAGCTCTTCCGAAAGGATTATGAATACAGAAGAGAGTTTCAACTGTCCGAAGAGCTTCTTGCCGGCGAACTTCTGGAGCTGTGCTGCGACGGCCTGGATACAATAGCGGATATTTATATCAATGGGAAATCCGTCGCGTCTACTCAAAATATGCATCGCTCTTATCGATTCGAAATCAGGGACGCGGTTCATGCGGGAACGAACACATTGCATATCGTGTTTCATTCCGCGGTGGAAATGGTCGAGGAGAAGCAGAAGGAACGTTATCTATGGGCCGCCAATGGCGATTACGTTGTGCAGGGCTATCCGCATTTGCGCAAAGCGCATCATATGTTCGGCTGGGATTGGGGACCGAAGCTTCCGGATTGCGGCATTTGGAGAGATATTTATATTCGCGCAAGCGAGAGCGCTGTCATAGACGACATCTATTTCACCCAGGATCATTCCGAGTCAGGCGTCGTTACGGTTGGTATCGAGGCTGAAATAATAAGATTGAGCGACAAAGAGGACTCGTTCGGCGTTCATGCCGAGCTTCACGCGCCGGACGGCAAGGTGCTTCGGGCGGAACTCGACCATGTGGACGAAGGAAGAATCGAGCTTGCCATTCCTGTCGAGGAGCCGCGGCTATGGTGGCCTAACGGCCTGGGCGAGCAGCCCTTGTATAAGGCGAGGATTGCTCTGTATCGCGGGGCGGATCTGCTCGAGGAGAGGAGCTTCGAAATTGGACTTCGTACGCTGACGGTCAAGCAGGAGCCGGATGGGTGGGGCGAGACCTTCGAGATTGAAGTGAACGGTCATTCCATCTTTACGATGGGCGCCAATTATATTCCGGAGGACAATATTCGCGGAAGGCATAGCAAGGAAAGAACCCGGCGGCTCATTCGCGATTGCGTCGACGCGAACTTCAATTGCATTCGAGTATGGGGCGGAGGCTTCTATCCCGACGATTATTTCTACGAGCTGTGCGATCAATATGGTCTGATCGTGTGGCAGGATCATCTGTTCGCCTGCGCGGAATATGAGATGACGGAGAGCTTCACCGAGGAAATTACCAGAGAAGTGGAGGATAACGTCAAGCGGATTCGGCATCATGCCTCGCTCGGAATTTGGTGCGGCAATAATGAGATGGAGCAGGCGTGGGTGGATTGGGATTTCCCCAAACGCGCCAAGCTCCGTACGGATTATATTAAGCAATTCGAGATTCTGCTTCCGGCGGTGACCAAGCGAATGGACCCGAATACGTTCTACTGGCTGGCTTCGCCTTCCTCCGGTGGCGGCTTCGAGGAGCCGAACGCGGAGCACAAAGGCGATGTGCATTACTGGGAGGTATGGCACGGCGGCAAGCCGTTCACGGAATATCGCAAGCATTTCTTCCGTTTCTGCTCTGAATTCGGGTTCCAATCGTTCCCGTCGCTGAAGACGGTGGAGCAATTTACCGAGGAGAGCGACCGCAACATCTTCACGTCCGTCATGGAATCCCATCAGAAAAATCCCGGAGGCAACGGCAAAATTCTCTATGGCATCTCTGAAAATTTCTTGTATCCGAAGTCCTTCGATTCGCTGCTGTACGTCTCGCAGCTGCTTCAAGCGGAGGCCATGCGATACGGCGTGGAGCATTGGAGAAGAAATCGCGGGCGCTGCATGGGCTCCATCTATTGGCAGCTTAATGATTGCTGGCCGGTAGCTTCGTGGTCGAGCTTGGACTATTACGGCAGATGGAAGGCGCTTCATTACAGCGCCAAGCGCTTCTACGCGCCGCTGCTGATT
>NZ_JAATHD010000015.1:0-129043 GCF_011947265.1 Paenibacillus sp. HB172176 | reverse complement strand
TTGCTGGCCGGTAGCTTCGTGGTCGAGCTTGGACTATTACGGCAGATGGAAGGCGCTTCATTACAGCGCCAAGCGCTTCTACGCGCCGCTGCTGATTTCGGCCGAAGAGGAAGGAACGAGCGTCGCGATAAGCGTAACGAACGATACGTTGGAGATGGTAAGCGGGGAGCTGGAATGGAAGTTGCGAGATCAAAATTCTGCTGTCGTTCAGCACGATAAGCTTGCCGTTCAGGTCGATTCATTGTCGGCGGCCGTGTTTGCGGAGCTTGATTTTGCTTCTATCCTGGATACACGTGGCAAGCTCGGGCAGCACTACCTGGAATTCAGCTTGAAGGTCGGCGGGGATACCGTTAGCGAGGGCACTGTCTTATTCGTGAAGCCGAAGCATTTCCCGCTTCAACCCGCAGGCCTGAAGGCGGTGATGTCGGAGGAAGCCGATTATTACGCGATCGATGTAATCGCAGACGCATTCTCCATGTATATTGAGCTTGATTTCGCGGATGCGGACGCGCGCTTCAGCGATAATTTCTTCCACCTCTCCGGCGGAGACACGAAGCGCATTCAGCTGTCGAAGGAGGAGGTTTCCCCGGGAGCTTCTCTTGAGCAATTGCGGCAATCGTTGACGCTGAGGAGCTTGGCGGATTCCTATTAAGTAGAGGAGCGTCTGTGAACGGCGGTTGCTTCGCAACGGCGGTGGCTTGGCGGATATGAAGAAGGCTGTCTCGTCATAGAGACAGCCTTCTATTCGTCTTGCGTGCGTATGGAATTGCAATATCACAGATAAGCTGTTCAAACGCTGCCAGTATCGGCTAATCTCTCTGCAGAAACAATGAGCTCAGCCGTTTTCCTGCGATAGACATCCCAATCGCTTCCTCGCGGGGACCAGGAAATTTGCTCGTTTGCGACCGTTTCATGCATGCCGGTCGGAACGGCCTCCTGAGCGATCGCATCCGCTTCGGCTCGAAACCCGCGCTGTGCCGCCAGCCATAAATATTCGTAATCTTGAATGCCGCGCCGCAAGTTCTTCATCCGAATCGAACTAATCGGGCCATTAATGCCTCGATCCTGTTCCCGGAAGAACGGCTCGCGGCCGGGATAGAACAAGATGCCGTCTCCATTTCCCCAATGCACGCCATCCTCGCCGTAGTAGGTTGCCTCGTTTTTGGCTACATACATGAAGGTGACCGGATAGTGGAATACGTTCTGATGCCAGTTGCTGCGCGGACCTTGATGGTTATGACGCCAATGATTGCTATGCCAAATGAAATAGCCTTCAATGCCGTAACGAAATCGCAGCCACGAATTGACGCGCATATCGACGGCCTCCGCTTCAAGAATAATAGAGCCGTGATAAGGCCGATAGCCGTTGTAGAACCACAGCTTGTCCCCGGATTTTCCGCATTCCTCTACGGATTGAGGATCAATTGTGTGCGCGCACCATATGTCGATGGCTTCTTTGATTTCCGGTGTGAAGCATCGAGTCGTAAATAGAGGCAGCTTTCTCCCCCCTCCTTCGGAGGCATGTACGATTTTGGCTTGTTCGTTGATCCATTCGTATTTGTCAGGCAGCGGTTCGTCAATGAGATAACAGAAGTATGAGCCCGGCCAGTTTAGATTATCGAAGTAATCAACCCACTTGTCCGCTTCCCTTTGCATGGCTTCCGCTTCGTCACCAAGCACCTGGGCGCCGTACATACCGATTGGAAACACCCTTTCTCCGACTTGTTCTCCAGGTCCTTCATAGCCATTTGCTTTCATGAAGAATGAGCCGTCCAAATAAGGTGTGTATCGCTCAAGCTGTTCATGATCAAAGGGCTTGTTGTGAACGTCATAGCCGACAATGTCAAAGCGGTGGCGATGGGCCATCCTTCGAAACCTGTCATTGATATCAGGCGTGTCTGGAAAATAATTGGATACCTCGTTAGCGTAAACAAACGTTAAGGAGTGATTCTCATCGGGCAACGCGAAATCGTATAGCTGAAGCTCGACAGGCAACTTATGCACCATTCCATCGTCATTGCACCGCACCGTTACGTTTCCGCAATAAAGGCCAGATTTCAATAAATCGTCATTCGGAGTGTAGATATCAATCCAGAATCCCTGATTCGATCGCGCAGAAACGTGAACCGGCTGGCCGCCCAATCGGCTGTTGGCATTTGCCGGAATCAAGGCATCCGGGATCCAGCCGGAACGATGCAGCGGTGGAGCGGATGCATGATAGAACCATTGCGGCGGTGTGGATAGTTCGGGAGATACGTACAAATAATGCTGAGTGAATACCTCGATTCGCCTACCCACATAATCGGTCGGGTCCTCCGAAAGCTTGTCCGAGTTAGCGATTCGAGTGTCAGAATGGCTCTCATGGACGAGCTCGGATACCTCGACACGCAGTCCGTCGATATCTGATTGTCCAGCTTCTATGATAACTTGAAAAGCTACCGTTTCGTTTCTCGCCGCAAACAACCGAATCGTTCCACCGTCCCATACGCTATTGCTCGATTTGTTCTCATTGGACAGATCGTCTTTCAACACTTTTTCACCGTCATTAACGGCCCATAAGGAATGAATCACAAAAAAGTCAGCTCCTTTCTAAACAAACAACTGATTTCATTATCCTTCGAGATGGGACAAAACGAAATTGTAGGAATGTACGAAGCTTCACGATATTACAAAAAAACCGGAAAATAGCTTGATTATGAAAAAAAAGACTATTTGCCTCAATGATTTAACTAAATAGACGGCAAGTGGTCTGCTTTTTCATTTCTTCACGATATGTATTCACAGCGCAAATAAAAGGAAAGAGTGAAAAAAGCGCCCGTTTCTTTTTCAACCTCCATTCAGTACAGTTAAACCACGATAACCGACAAGGGGAGGATACAAGATTGGACAAGACCTCTATAGATTTTCAAAAAAATGTCCTGGTCCGCAAGCAATTGTACAAAAAGTCGATAGCCGCCAGATTATGGAGGGAAAGATATGCGTTTCTGTTGCTTCTTCCCGGCTTGGCTTTTTTTATCTGGTTCAGATACGTGCCGATGCTGGGCAATGTAATTGCTTTTGAAGATTATAGTCCGTTCAAAGGCATCCTCCACAGTGAATGGGTTGGTATGAGGCATTTTCAGCGGATCTTTGAAGATCCTGAAGTGATTCGAGTTATCTGGAATACGATCTGGCTTTCTTTTTTGCAGATTGCTTTTGCCTTTCCAATTCCCATTATTCTCTCTTTAATGCTTAATGAGGTCAGAAATCAACGAACGAAGCAAGTCATTCAATCGATCATTTATTTACCGCATTTTATGTCTTGGGTGGTGGCGATCGGAATCGTAACGATGTTTCTCAAGAGCGAAGGAATCATCAATAATCTATTGCATTTTCTCTTTGGTATGGAAGCCATTCAGTTTCTGCAGCAGCCAGAATGGTTTATGCCGCTAATCGTCCTTGAAGTGATTTGGAAAGAAGCCGGCTGGGGAACGATCATTTTCCTCGCAGCGCTGAGCGGAGTCAACCCTACCTTGTATGAGGCGGCGATTATGGATGGAGCCAGTCGTTGGCGACAAATTTGGCATATTACGCTACCGGCTATTCGCGGCACAATTGTCATATTGCTCATCCTGCGTCTAGGAAGCGTGTTGGATTCCGGTTTCACGCAAATTTTCCTGATGTTGAATCCGTTTACGATGAAGGTCGGAAACGTGCTGGATACCTTTGTTTATTTTAAAGGCATTCAGGAATCCGATTTCAGCTTCGGCACAGCGGTTGGATTATTCAAAGGAGTTGTGGGACTCGTGCTCATCGTGGGCGCGAATCGGCTTGCCAAAAAATTAGGTGAAGACGGCGTATTTTAAAGAGGGGAGGAAGTCGGATATGCCAAAAAGTAAAAATGTATCAGAACGGCTTGGTGATGGAATCAATATTCTGCTGCTAATTCTCTTATCGCTAACCATGCTGTTTCCGTTCTATTACATCATCGTCATTTCCTTTACTTCTTACGAGGAGTACATCAGAACCGATTTGTTGCTTCTTCCTAAAAAATGGGTGTTGGACGCGTATCAATTTATTTTTCAATCGAAGGAATTTATTAGAGCGATTGGGGTAACGGTGTACATTACGGTCGTCGGCACATTCGTTAGCCTCTTGCTTACCTCGAGTATGGCCTTCTCGCTGACAAGGAAAATTTGGGGGCAAAAGTTTTACTTGTTTCTCGTGCTTTTCACTTTTATTTTCGGGGCGGGCCTGATTCCCACTTATTTAATCGTCAAAGCGGCAGGCTTGATTGATAATTATTGGTCTTTAATTATTCCCGACGCAATCAGCTCGTTCAGTCTAATTGTTATGCGCCAGTTTTTCTTGAGCATACCCGAAGAGCTGAACGAAGCGGCCCTCATCGATGGAGCCAACGAACTGCAGATTTATACACGAATTATCCTTCCGCTGTCCAAACCGGCTCTTGCCGCATTCGGTTTATTCTACGCCGTAGGGCAATGGAATACGTATTTCACGGCAATCTTGTATTTGAATGATCCGACCAAATGGACCGTGCAGGTTATTCTCCGGCAAATTGTCATTTTGGACGATGCTTCGAATACGCTTGCCTCTGCGGCCCGCGATGCGGCGAGAGCCGGACATCTTCCGCCGCCGGAGACGATCGGTATGGCTGCCATTATATTGGCTACGCTGCCCATACTGATCGTATACCCGTTTCTTCAAAAACATTTCGCCAAGGGGGTGATGCTGGGTTCGGTGAAAGGATGAACGCGTTTTGGGCGAAAGACAGTTATACTTTAGGAATGGACACTAAGGAGGGGCAAACCGTGCAAATGAAAAAAAACGTTATTCTATTTTCCGCCGCTTGCTTGTTGGCCGGTCTAGTCGGCTGCAGTTCGAACAACAATTCCCAATCATCCGAAGTCACACCTTCATCAACGAAAACAGCCGATGAGGGTCAATCGTTAGACGGAATGGATAAAACCATTACTATTTCTTCGATTTCGGGCAGTTGGTCCGATCCCATTCCGGATCCGAAGGGCAACGGCGTCCAAATGATGAATGACAAGTTCAACATCAATTTCAAGCCCCAAATCGTCCCGTACGACGAATACGCCAACAAGCTTCCGGTTGTAATGGCGGCAGGAGATTTACCGGATATGGTCGGCATGGAGAGCGTTGACGCCAATTTCGTCAAATGGGCGAAGCAAGGTGCATTCCTACCGCTAAACGATTATATCGAGAACTACGACGCATTAAAAAGCATTCCGAAATATGTATGGGATGCTGTGTCAATCGACGGAAAAATTTACGGCATTCCGGAATTTTTTCCCTCTAAATACGGGAAAAAGCCGGTCATCCGCCAAGATTGGCTGGACAATCTCGGCTTGGAGATGCCGACCAATTATGAAGAGTTGGAAAAGGCAGCTATCGCATTCACAAATGACGATCCGGACAAAAACGGCCAAAAAGATACGCTCGGCTTGGGTCTGGCCAAAGATATCGTATACGGTGCTCCAATGGGAGCGGCTTACGATAATGTCTGGTATTCAAAAAACGAGCAGGGTCAGCTTATTCCGGGAAATATCTCCGATGGCTTCAAACAACAGGTAACCATGCTGCATGATTTGTACCAAGCGGGGGCGATTAGCAAAGACTGGGCGTTGACGAAATCCTCCGATGCCAGAAAAGACTTTTTCGCAGGAAAGACCGGCATTTGGTTCGAGCAGCCGTATGATATAACTGAAACGCGGTTCAAACAATTGAAGGAAGCATCCCCTGAGGCAAAGCTGGCGGTTATTCCGCCTTTCCAACAAGATGACGGCCAGCAAGGGTTCATTGGACTTCCAGGCTATTATCAATTGTACAGCTTGAATGCGAGCATGAAGAACGACCCGGACAAAATTGATCGTATTCTCCAAATTATTAATTACTTTATGACATTTATCCCGGTTGATGAGCGGAATCCGCAAAATCCGGAATTCGATTGGCAGAACGGCGGGGTCGACGTCGGTTATTCGGTGGAGAACGGAGTTTCTCTCGACATCGAGGGGGCTTCCAGCGAACAGCCGAAAGTATACCTCAGCATTCCTTATTGGGCGCCTGCCGATGAAGATACACAGCCGGCGGAAGTGCTGCAGGACCCGTTCACGAAATCTTTCGTGCAATCCGCGGTGGATCTAATGAAATCAACGAAAACGTATCTCGATCCGGTCAATCGTATTCATTCCGAACTGTATTATGCCAAATCCTCCGAGCTTAATAAAGCGGTCACCGATCATCAAACGAGAATGATTGTCGGACAAGAATCACTGGACGATTGGGATAAGATGGTGGAAGAGTTTATGAGCAAGGGCGGTCAGGATATGATTAACGAGGTTAATAGTGAATTGACGCAAGCCGGCATTGCCGGAGAGTGGAAGTAACTCGCGCACGAGAGGGGAGAGAGCAGGCTCCCCTCTTTTTTGATCTCAGAGGAGGAAATGATGGATAAATGGTCTTTGGAGGAAGAGATAGCCGACAAACAAAGTGAAAGAACTTATATCGACGCGTATCCCGATATCGAGAAATTTCGCCGGAACGATTTTATGCGCTATCTGGATTTTATTAATACTGATTTTTTGGTCAAGAGAAAAAACGTTACCCGATTGATAGACAATCGAGAGAAAGCGCAGCATTATCAGGAAACCATTCGCAAGAAAATGCAAATATCCATCGGACCGCTCCCGGAGGGGAATGCGAAGCGAGCTTTCGTGACGGAGACGCTCGAGAGAGAGGGCTATCGAGTAGACAAGCTGTATATTGAGACGTTGCCCGATTATTACGCGACAGCCAATTTCTATTACCCGACTGATGCAAAGACGCCACTGCCGGCCCTCTTGTTTCTGTGCGGTCATGCACCGGAAGGGAAAGCGAGCGTGACGTATGTCTCCTTCTGCGTGGAGGCGGTATTGAACGGCTTTTGCGTGCTGACGTTCGATGTAGTCGGGCAGGGTGAACGCAAAGTGCGGAAGGAAGGCAACGATGATGCTGCATGGATGAATCCCGTTGAAGCTCACTGCCTGCTTGATCAGAAGCTCAGCCTGACGGGAGAGCATTTGGGAGCTTACATGATGCGTGATAATGTTAAGGCGCTCGACTATTTGCTAAGCAGGCCGGAGGTCGATTCGGAGCGAGTCGGGGTTGCGGGCAATTCAGGCGGCGGTACGATGGCGGCCTACATGGGGGCGTATGATGACCGGATCAAGGCGGTTGCTCCTTGCTGTTACATTACCGAGCTTCGTTCCTTGCTGCACCGAATTATGGCGCAGGATGCGGAGCAATGCTTGCCTGGATTTATGCGGCAAGGGCTGAATCACAGTGATTTCATTACCGCTGCTGCACCGAAGCCCTATTTCATTGGCGCGGCCTTGTTTGATTTTTTTCCAATTGACGGCGTTCGCGACGCATTTATCGAAGCGAAGGCGATGTATAGGCTTCTTGGGTTCGAATCTGGTCTGGAGCTTTATGTTTCCTTGAAGGGTCATGGATTATGGCATGATATGCGGGAAAACGTTCTTCGTTTTTTTTGCCGCAGCTTCAGCATGGCATTCATAGAAAACAAAAAAATCGATTACGAGCAGCTTCCCGATGCAGAAGACTTGCAGTGCGAGGTCGGAGATGTCGCCGCTTCGTTCAAGCGCAAATCGCTTCATCATCTCATTCGGGAGCGTGCGGGGGCGCCTCACGAGCAATCGAAGAAGAAATTGCCGCATGGCTTTATGCGGGATCGGTTGATGCAAGCGTTAAAGCTGCCGCAAGACTTTGGCGAACCGGCGGGGGCGATGAAAAATTCGCTTTGCATTGAAGAGGACGGAACATTCGCATTCGAATATGAAGCAGGCAGGATGAGAATTACGGGCGCGTGGCGGCAGCTAACGGAGCGGCCGGGCTGCGTGCTGATCGCGGTCGGGGAAACCGAACTGGAAAACGTGTTAACGGCCAAGGCAGGCGAATACGAGGCGATCATGACGATTCATCCTCGCGGCACCGGACCTGCGGCGCTTGATCCGCAAAGCAGCTTCGGCTTGTTCGATCCGGAAACGGCAAGCGCTTATAATGCCCGAATGCTGGGCATGACGCTGCAGGGTATGCGGGTGATGGACGTGCTTATGGGTATAAGCAGGCTGAGGCAGTTGCCTGGTTACGAGCATGTGAGAATTTTGCTGCATGGTCAAGAGGAGCATGCGCTTACCGCTCTTTATGCGGCTGTTATTGCTGAAATTCACGATGTCTGTTTGAAGCATTTACCGGTGAGCTTTCGCGCGTTTCAGATTATGGAATCACACAGATGGAAGCCGGTTATTTTTGTTCCCGTTCTTTCGCAGGCTTTCGATGTGGAGGACTTGCTGCAAGCTCTGCGACCAGGCAACATCAGGATTGATGGCTTTCTCGATCCTATGAAACATGCGAGCCTCTGACTTTGGACACTCGTGACGGAGTAAGGTACAAGTTTCGCACCTATGATCAACCACTTTGAGCTTGCGCAATGGAGTAAGGTTTTGTGTTTTGATCAAAAATGCCGATTAGGGAGTGAGCTTGTTAATGAAAAAAACAAAACGATTTCTCAGTATGATCCTCGTATTAGCTCTGTGGATTTCAACATGGTCGGGGTTTCCCCAAAGCAGTTTTGCCGCCGTCTGGACATCTACATCGAGTTTTCAAAGCTTTTCGCTAGGTTCATCGAATACCGGCACGGTAACGGCAGAGTTCGATGTAAAGCCGCTCGGCACCGGTATTGACGGCGTAATCGGCTATGCCGCATCATCGAGTACCGCTTATTCACAGTTAAACATGCTTATTCAATTGAATCCGGATGGCAACTTCTATGTGCGAAATGGAGGAAGCTACGCGAAAGACGCTGCCGTCGCTTATACGGCAAATACGACTTATCATGTGAAGATGGTTGCGCATTTATCGTCATCGCCGCAAAAATACGATGTATGGGTGGGCAGCACAAAAATAGCTGCCGACTATGCTTTCCGAACGGGAGCGCCAGCAATAAGCAACTTAGGCTATGTGAGCATTATTCATGATTCGGGAAGCGGTTTTACGGTCGACAATCATACTGTGACAACGACTGCCACTTCCGGTTTTCCAATCGATGTATACACGGACGCGCAGAACTTCAGTTTTACAGGCGGCAACGGGGGAATAGGGGCGGTTGTTGCCGGAGAAGGGGTTGCCGGATCGAGTGCGATCAAATATACCGGACTCGCGGATATTTGGGAGAAAATAGAGATGTTGGATTACTCCGCCAACCCTATCGATATTACGAATCTTGCGAGCACAGATCAACTGCAAATCAGTATGGATTTGGGCGATTGTACGGAAACCAATCGATATGTATTCGTTTATTTCAATGGTCATGACAATTCCGCTCACCGAATAGACACCGTGTATCTGGATAATACGGCAGGCTTTGAGACGTTTACGCTGGATTTGAGCTCGATAAGGGCAAATCTGGGCAATTCCATCACAAAAATCGGCTTCGATGCAGGCAACGGCTGGTCGTCAAGCGAGACGTTTTGGGTGGATGATATCAAATTTATTCGTCCGGGAGGAGCGACGCCGACACCAACACCAACGCCAACAGCGACGCCAACGCCAACGCCAACGCCGACAGCGACGCCAACGCCAACGCCAACGCCGACAGCGACACCAACAGCGACGCCGATGCCAACAACCACACCCACGCCAACGTCTGGAGCACATCCAAGAATTTGGCTGGATGCCGCTACTCAAACCCGATTGAAAAATCTGGCCTTGGCAAATGACTCGAAATGGATTGCTTTACGCAATCAAGTCAATGAATATCTGACAGGAACGGTTGAGTATCCGGACGGCAACGATTACCCGAATGGAGGAAGCATCGGCGAAGGCTACCAGGGAGATGGATATAAGGACGCTCTTATCCAGCTCGGACTTGCTTATCAAATCGGGAAATTAATCAATGACGGGAATGTGGCGCAATGGGCTGCCAAAGGGGCGGACATTCTGGATAAGATGTCGCAACCGAGCGGAGCGCACTGGCAAGAACCGCTGCGTGACGACGGATACGGCATTCGAAACTTTGGTGTCGCTTATGCGATCGGCTACGACTGGTTCAACGATTCACTGTCGGCCGGTTTGAAATCGCAAGTTGTGAACGCTATGAATAATTGGTTAGATGCATTTGTCAACGGTGACTCTTACATCCCGTCAGGCTCGCAGAGCGGAGGAGCGTTGACCTATGCGCATGGCAACTATACAGCAGGCTTCTATGCGGCCCAAGCGTATGCCGCCATTGCTACCGATGGCGAGAATACCGCCAATCCGAATTTGTATAGCGACTGGCTAAACAATACTCACTTCGGATTTATTCAACCGTACTATAACGATTGGCTGTCAGGGGGAGGTTGGTCGGAAGGCATGGGATACGGTACATTGGCGTCTGAAAACATGAATCTGCCCATTCTTGCGGCGAAAACGGCAAAAGGCATCGATCTTATTAATCATACGAATCCGTTTACGTTTGCTAAGGATCAAGGCATGTACTTGCTGCATTTCTCATGGCCTGACAGGAAGAAAATAGATGACAGAGGGATGATGCATGTATCGGGAAGCAATGCATCCAATAGCTTCCCGTCTGCTACAGATCCCGAGATTTTTGCCGTACAAGCGGCTATTTCCCGAAGCTTCGGAGATTCAAACGCGCCCGTTATTCACA
The DNA here is from genome assembly GCF_011947265.1 of Paenibacillus sp. HB172176. GTDB lineage: Bacteria > Bacillota > Bacilli > Paenibacillales > Paenibacillaceae > Pristimantibacillus. The sequence continues at coordinate 118,311 of NZ_JAATHD010000015.1, read as the reverse complement.
ACTTCGCAAGTACGGTCAGAGGAATCCAAGGCTCCGTCGGCTTATGGCAGGACTTTCTGTTCTGGGATCCGACAGCGCCGGATACGAGCTTCACGACCCTTCCATTATCCTATAAGACAGACGGAATGGGAGAGGTTGCCATGCGATCGGATTGGGGAACAAGCGCGGTTTGGGGTTCGTTTCGGGCGGCGCCGTATGTCGACAGCACGTATTCCGGGGAAGAATATTATGATCAGGGCAGCCTTGCGATCGTCAAAGGCGGAACGCCTTTCCTGATTAATACGGCGGGTGTCGCGGCAACCAGCTATCCAGGGACCACCTACCTCACAGAGGATGACATGTATAATAATGTGTATGGCGGAGCCAGAGATATTTTCAACATCTTCATGAATGGCTCTTCGCAAAGAGCCTATGGTCCACTTGAAGATACGGTTCCAAGGACAAGGATGACCCGTTATGAAGACAAACAAGGATACGTGCAGTCCCGAGGCCAATATCTGGAGGACATGTATACGCCGGGCAGCATATCGTCATGGACCAGGGATGTCATCTACTTACGTCCAAGCATATTCGTAGTGTATGATAGAACGAACGTCGATACGGTGCATAATCAGAGAGATTTATGGCATTTATTCAGAACGCCGGTCTCGGTAACGCCGGCAGAGGCGGGCACGGTCCGGTATGATGTCAGCAACTCCACGCAAGGATGGGTAGGGACGATGACGGCGCTGCTCCCTGCCGGTCTGACGACGACGCTGACCAACCTCTACTCCAGCAACAAAATGTATGAAGTGCAAGTGAAGCCGAATAATAGCAATACCTCGCAGCAGTGGCTCACCGTATTCGAAGCTTCGACATCGGCATCGGAATCCGCCTTGGCCTATACATTGTCCTCGGCCAAAGGCAACAGCTCGGCTAACGTAACAGGCACGCGTTTAACGACCGCCTCGCAAAACTATGCTGTGCTGTTCGGTACGGGGGCTTGGAATACCGCAATATCAGGAACGGTTACCTTCACGGTGCCCGCGGCGCAGACGAGGGCAGTCGTCACCGACCTGGAGCCGAACACGAGCTATTCCGTAAGCACAGCAGTATCGGCGGGAGAACTTAGTGTTTCCGTACAGACGGGTTCTGGCTATACGACCTCCGCGAACGGAACTTTATACGTGGATATTACTTCCTCAGGCACAGTAACCGCAGGTAACTGATACAAAATATGAACGGAAGCAGCCATGATGTCTGCTTCCGCTCTTTTTGCAAAAAACCTTTACTATTTATTTCCGAGAGGCACAGAATCGAGGGTTTCTCATTTCAGGCGCTCCACTTTGCGGAATTCGCTCGGCGTCACGCCGGTAAATTTCTTGAACATTCGATTAAACGAGTTGATATTCTGATAACCGACCTTAGCGGCGGCATCCTGAATTTTCACATCGGAGCCGGATAATAGCTCTTTCGCTCGATCGACTCGGAACATGTTGACGTAATCCACGAAATAGATTCCGGTTTTTTCTTTGAAATAAGTGGAGAGGTAGCTTCGGGATAAGTTTAATTTGTCAGCCATCATCTCCAAGGTTATATCATGGGCATAATGTTTTTCCAAATGATCGAATACGAAGCTCGTAATATAATCTTCTTTCTCTTTTTTGCCCCTGATTAAATCTGCAATTTGAGGCAGCCACTCTTCAAACAGCTGTTCCAAATCTTCAAAGGTATGGTTGTTTTGCAGACAGTCTTGAAAGGTTTTCAGTACGTCCACATCCAGTTTATTGAAGAGAAAAGCCCGTTTTACACGATCGACAATATTGCTAATAAAAGCTTTCACCTGCTTCTCCGACGCTTCCTTTTTTTTCAGAACTCCCAGCTCGCGTTTGACGAATTGGATAATCTGAGCCTCGTTGCCGTTGTTCAAATTTACATTTATTTCTTCCTCTTGCGCAGGCATCAAATAATAGTTCGTCGGTTTCGCATCTGTAGCTGATAAAATCTGCGTTTTGTCATTATATTTTCTGTACTGCAGAAGCGATTTGGTTTGATCGAAGGACATTTTGAAATCATCCTCAGGATCATGCCGCTTGCTTAAGGCGATCGTCAAGAAGCAATACTCCCGGTCCAAATCGAGAACTTGTCTGATTTCATTCAGCGTTTCGAGCAGTCTTTGCGATCCCTGCTCGGAATAGACGACGGATAGCAATTGGTCGTTCTCGATTTGCAGAGTAAGAGACTCTTGAAATCGCTCTGAAACGACCTTATTAATATAAGTCATGATATAAGAGGTGGCTCGATCTTCGTTGACGTCGATTTCTTCGAACAGCCGCGGTTTGAAGGTTAGCTTGAACAGAACGAAGCGATAAGGTTCATTAATATCAATTAAGTCATTCAAGTAGCTTCCGTTGCTTCGAATGTTCCTCAACTCATTAATATAGGCCAAATGACGAAGAAGGGAGTTTTTCTCCTCGAGAGTTTGGTTAATATCCCAATTCGAGTCGAGCAGATGCTGAACCTTCTCCTGTATGATATTAAATTCTTTGATTCCGCTATGCTTCTGCCAGGGGAAGTCGTTCGTGAGCTGTTGAATCGAGTGTACGAGGCGTTTGACCGGACGATTGAGCCGAACGCTGAACAGGAAAGAAGCAAGGATGCTAATGATGACGGCAAAAACGAACAGAGCAACAAAGGTGTAATTCCATTTCATTTGCGATGCGATGCTGTCATCGGGGATGACGTTGACATAGATTAGCCCTGTCGATTCGCCTTTTTTATAGAAGTAATAATTTTTTCCTTGTTTGACGTATCCGAGATTTCCTTCAAATGCGGGGAAGGCGTCCTTTTGTTCTGCGCCTGTTGCGAAAAAGAGCTGTTGCGTCTCGTCCAAGATATAAAAGTTGTCGTTGATGGATTGATGATACGTCGCGAACAATTTATGCGCGTCGGCAAAGGCTATAATGTATACCGACGGATTGGTATTGTTTTTCACCACAATCGGAATCAGCACTTGGCTGCTGCTTAATTTATCGGCATAGACAAGCTCAGAGAAGACAGAGTTCGGCAATATCCTTGTGACATAGGGGGCGTCAAACTGCGCTTTCCAAAAATCGTATGAATAGTCTTGGCTGACATAATAGCGTCCGAACATAACGTCCGCGTCAGCACCCCGCGATTTTTCCAAGGTAACGCCGCTTTTCTCGTAGTAGACAATCATGTTTTCAAGAAAGAGCGATTGGTTGGCCAGGAAAATCTGGAGCTCGTCCATCAACTGGCTGCCGGATGCATAATTAAATTCAGGTTTATTGAATTCCGTAACTTTTTCGTTTAAAGAGAAGGTCAGGACAGAGTTCTCGATGAGCTGAAAGGTGGCTTCATAATTTTCTGTCGTGTTTTTCAAGTTTGCGTTGTTATAGGTAATGAGCTCATTTTTAATATGACCTCTGAAGAATAAAACCGAATACAAAGTGAATGAAACGAGGAGCATCACGATGGTCATAAAGCTTAGTAGTAGCCAGAAGAACAAAGAATATGACTTTGCGCCGAACTTGGGTAGCTTCTTCAGCTTTGTGATCATCTCTATGCGAACAACTCACTTCCGTCAAGGTTTTAGTTGCAAAACCCGATTTAAATTATTTTATTATTCTAGTAGATTGTCCGCCGTCGAGCAATAGTCACATTTTAATAAGCTCACTACAATTTTGGGTACTGCAAATAAAATGAATGATAACAAATTCTGCTCGTTTCTTTGACGGAAGCGATTCGTTAAAGTATGGACAAGAAGCGAAAAAAGAATCGCTCTGAAGGGAGGGACGTCAATGATAAGAACCATTCGACCCCAAGAGATTGAACAATCGCTTAAGCTGACTCAGGTTGCGTTTGGGGTTCAGTTCTCGGACGAGCAAGAGAAAGAGCGCAGAGACCAAATGAATACGAATGAGTATTTGGGCTTTTTCGTCGACGGTTCTCTTGCATCACAGCTCGCGATTCTCCCGCTTCGCATTTATTTGCAGGGAGCCGTGCTGGAAATGGGCGGAATAGCACATGTCGCTTCCTATCCGGAATTGCGTAAGCAGGGAATGGCAGGAAAACTGCTAGCAAGCAGTTTAGAAAAAATGAAAACAAACGGGCAGTCTGTCTCCATGTTAAATCCGTTCTCATATGCGTTCTATCGCAAATATGGATGGGAATACTTTGCCGTCGAAAAGACGTATACGTTCGATATGTCGGTAATTCCGAAGCATATGTCGCCTGAAGGAGGAAGCGTCAAGCGAATGAAAGCATCGGATTGGCGAACGGCTAAAATAATCTATGACGCTTACGCCCTTCGTTATAACGGGATGCTTGTTCGCGACGAGCGTTGGTGGATAAGCCAGGTGTTCAAGCGTAAGCCGGGATATTTTACCGTCTACTATAATGTGAAAGGCGCTCCAATGGGTTATTTGCTGTTCGATATCAAAGCTACATTCATGAATATACATGAGATCGTATACTTGGATGAATCCGCCAGACGCGGATTATGGCAGTTTGTCGGCAATCACTCTCCGATTGTTAATCGCATTGGCTTTCATGCGCCGATCGACGATCCGTTTTTGTTTACAATGTCCGAACCAAAGCTTCAGCAAGAGCTTTCTCCTAAATGTATGGTCAGAATCGTCGATGTCGGCGCATTTATCGGTCAGTACCGCTTTGCTCACGAGAGAGCGCCTGCCAAGCTGACAATTCGCTTGAAGGATGAGCATGCGGAATGGAACCGAGGCTTATGGGATATCGTCATACACAGCGATGGAAGCGGAAGCGCCGCTCGCTGTGAGGATGACCGAAAAAGCGTGGTCAGCTGCGATATTCAGACCTTTTCGACGATGATGATCGGCTGTCAACGCCCGGAGCAGCTAGCTCTGCTCGGGAGCTTGCGCGGGAACGCCGAAGAAATCGGGAAATGGGAAAGGGCCATTCCGCGGCGAATTTCCTATTCGTCCGATTTGTTCTAAGCAAACGGAGGAGTGGGGAGCAAGCTTGTATTGCGAATCGAATTTTAATTAATAGGGGGATATATACATGGAAATTCATATTTCAATCGACGCGAAGCAATTGGGAATAAGGGCGGCCGAACACGCCGCCGGCATTTTGCAGGAGGCAATTAATCGGCAAGGAAGCGCCAGACTGCTTTTGTCAACCGGATCTTCTCAATTCGAGTTTTTTCAATCGTTCGTCAAGCAGCCTATTGAATGGGACAAGGTTGTCATGTTCCATTTGGATGAATACGCGGGCATAGCGGATTCGCATCCGGCAAGCTTTCAACTGTATTTGAAGGAGAGGTTCATTCGCCATATCACCACCCTGGGCGGCTATCATCTAATCGACGCTTCAGGCGATATTCAGGAAACGATCGTTCGATTGAATGCGGCGGTGACTGAAGCGCCTATAGATCTCGCGCTGATCGGCATCGGAGAAAACGCGCATATCGCGTTTAACGACCCTCCGGCGAACTTTACAACAGAGGAGCCCTATATCGTCGTCGATCTGGATCATGCTTGCAAGCTGCAGCAGGTTGGCGAGGGTTGGTTTAATAACGTAGACAATGTGCCCTTGCAGGCCGTTACAATGAGCGTTCGTCAGATTATGAAGAGCAAGGCCATTATTTCTTGTGTTCCGCATGCCGTGAAAGCGGATGCGATTAAGCGAACGCTCGAGAGTGACATCAATCCGCTCGTTCCTGCCTCGATGCTGAAGACGCATCCCAATTGGAAACTCTTTCTGGATCGGGATTCTGCCGCTCATGTGGTTAAAAAGAATGAATAGGAACACGGGGACGTTTCGTAGTCTGAATCAAGGTCCATTCACGATCCATCAAGACGAAGGATGGCGAACGTTAGCCGCAACAACGCCATCCAGAAATTATGCTCGTAATATTGGCTACGGTTTTATCGGATATACGTGGGAAGAGAACGGCCCTTCGCTAGCTGTGCGAAATGGCGAAGAAACGCTGGAGACACATGTGGAAAATGTGGCATCAATGAATATAACCGATGTTTTGTATATAAGATGCGATTGGCGAGACGTTCAGAAGCGTCCAGGAAGGCTGGATTTGCATCCCGTTTGGGAATTGACGATGGATGCGGCGCGAAGGCATGGATTGCGCGTCGCCTTTCGCGTTCAAATGTCCAGTCCGAATTTCCAACCGCAACGTCTGGCTTTGCCCGATTTCGTAGCGGATAAGGTTCCAATGGTTGATATTGGAAATCATGCCGGAAGTTCATTCGTGTATGTTGAGCCCAGGTACGATCATCCGAAATTTCAGTCTGCTTTTCGCGAGTTGAACGAGCTGTTGGCCGATCGCTTTGACAATCAACCGAATATGGAGTTCGTCGACCTGATGATGTACGGCTTTTGGGGAGAAGGCCATACAGGAGCCTTTCCTCATCCCTTCCCCGACTATTATACAGCTGAAACGACATGCCTTGCGATGGCGGAGCTGCAACTCGATATATGGCGCAAAGTTCCACTCGCCGTCAATACGCAGACCGATATTAATGGCGTCGGCAACGATGCCGTCAGGCAATTGGCTCTTGCTCAAGGCTGTTGGCTCCGCTCCGACAGCATTCTTATCGAGGAGCCTGAGCAGATCGGACAAATTGCGGGACGCCCGCCGGGAACTGCGGTGATTATGGAGGACGGCGATTTCCGCCATTATCGCATGGAGGATATTCCTGAAGATTCAGCCGGTATCAGCAGAATGGAAAACGCCATGCTTCATGTTCCCGATCTGGGAGCCAATTACTGGTCTTTATGGACGGAAGCGGCTCAGGTTCGCCGCTTCGCCGAGCATAATCCATACGGATTCCAGCGCTTGCGTGAGAGAATGGGGTACCGAATCAGACCTTCATGGATCTGGCAACGCAAGCGCCATGGCACAGACGAGATTATTGTCGCCATCGCCAACGATGGCGGATCAGGCATGCCGGGTGTGCTCTGGTTACAATTGGAGAGTGTGAATGGGAGGTTATGTATGACCGGCAGTATAGACAAAGGCCAGCCTTTTGGGGGCCAGCTTCGGCTTGCATCCTTTGTTCTGCCGCCCGATTTCGGCTGCAAGGAACTGCTGCTGCGCGCCATGCTGGAGACAAAGCCAGGCGTTCTTCATTCGGTTCAATGGAGCTGCGCACAGCTTCTGCAGTCTGATGGAGCATTCCCGATTCGCTTGGCCGGGCACGAGGGTGAGGGATGGCGCAAGGGGGTATAACCTAGGGGCCAAGGGCAGCCGATAAACGCGTAAAAAGGAGAATATCATACATGAGCCATCAGATTATTAGAGTCGGCATTATCGGATTAGGAAGAAGCGGTCGCGACATCCATGGGCAGTCCCTGTCCAGGCTGTCGCAGCAATTCCATATCGCTGCAGTTGCTGATTCCATTCCCGAGAGGCGTCTTCTGGCGGAGAAGGAATATGGATGCAAGGCTTATGCTTCCTGGCAAGAGATGGTGGAAAACGAGCAACTCGGCTTGGTCGTCAACGCGTCTCCCAGTCATCAGCATGTACCGATTTCATTGGCATTGTTAGCGATGGGCATGCATGTTCTTTGCGAGAAGCCTCTGGCGGGAAGCGTGGAAGAAGTTGATTTGTTAATAGAAGCTTCCGAGCGATTCGGCAAACAATTAGCCGTATTCCATCAGGCTCGTTATATGCCGGCTTATGTTCGCATTCGCGAAATTATCGAATCCGGTGTTCTGGGGCGCATTGTCCACATTCACTTCACTTCAGGCGTTTTCGCGCGCAGATGGGACTGGCAGACGCTGAAGCGAAATAACGGTGGAACCCTGCTAAATACAGGCTCACACATAGTCGATCAAGCGCTTCAATTATTCGGGACGGAGCTTATGCCTGATATTACATGCATCATGGATCAGGCAAATTCATTCGGGGATGCGGAAGACTTTGTAAAAATTCTTATGAGAGGCGGGGGACGCCCTGCCGTCGATCTGGAAGTATCTTCATGCAACGTATTTCCTGGCCCCATGTTCGCTATTCAAGGTACGAACGGCGGGTTGCAAGGCAGCAATGAACGGTTGGAGTGGAAATATTTCAAACCCGATGAGGCTCCTGCTCAACATTTAATTACACAGCCTTTGGTAGATCGTAAGGGTATGCCGTCCTATTGTCGCGAAACGCTAATTTGGCATACAGAGAATTGGAAACTGGACTTGCCGGAAGGGAAGAGCGAGTCCGAAGAAATGACTGAACAATTGTATGCCATGCTTTATCGTTCACTGGTTCACGGGGATGAATTAGCAATCAAGCCGCAACAGGTTCGGCAGCAATTAGCTCTCATAGAAGAGTGCAGACGTCAAAATCCGCATATTTATTGAAGGAATCACCTCTGCGGCATCTGGAAGAGCAACGGGAGCCTATCGGCAGAGAGCTGAAACAAGCAAACGCCGTGGCTGGCCAGAGGCGAGGATATAGCCGGATATTCATTCGATCATGTATAATGGCTAGTAGAATAACGGTTGGAGGAAGAAAGCGGCATATGGAGTCGCCCGAGAGGCTGCTGGAAAGCAGTATCGATCGGACATTCAAGTAGAAATTCGGCTGTTCGTTTGGGGAATATAGGAATTATGCGAATGTATGGCGAAGAGGCGGGAGTTAATCGTCTGCTGGCCCTAGTGAAGGGAGAGGATGTTATGACACGATATCAGGATATCCAAATGGAGCAAGAGCTGATCTTCGAGGATAAACTAGCCACCTTCACGGAGCATGACGTGCATTTGCATGATGCGCTTGAGATTAGCGTGCTGATTGAGAATGAGGCCATCTACCGTTTGTCGAAGGGAGATCTGGTCGGCGCCCCAGGAGATGTATTCCTGTTTCGTCCATTCGAGTCGCACTGGACTCTTGTAAGGGAGCAAGACCGACCCGCTCGTTGGATCATGATCTTGTTCATGCCCGGATTTGTTCGTCATGTACCCGATGGCTTTAAGCTGCTGGCGCCTTTCTACGCCATGGACGGCATCTCGCCGCTGCTCCCGGCATCGAGCCCTTATGCTCAGCGCATAAGGGCTCTTGCCCGGCAAGGCGTCGAGGAGACACGCTGCCGGGAGACAGGCTGGAAAGCAAGGCATCACGCCATCTTGATTGAGGTGCTGGTCGCCATTAACCGCTGGTATCGGGATGCGATTGCTAATCAGCAACGGGAAACGGAGCCTGGCGTCATCCGCGCAGTGGAGTATATGCTTCAGCATTACGGGCAGGACATCGCCTCAGGCGAACTGTTGGAGGTGTCAGGTATGAGAAAAACATGGTTCTACCGCAAATTCCATGAAGTGACAGCGTTATCGCCGCATGATTTCATTACCAGGCTGCGGCTTCAGCATGCTTCCTATCTGCTCCGAATTCGGGTTCCAATCGTTCCCGTCGCTGAAGACGGTGGAGCAATTCACCGAGGAGAGCGACCGCAACATCTTCACGCACGTGATGGAATCGCATCAGAAAAACCCCGGAGGCAACGGCAAGATTCTCCATGGCATCTCTGAAAATTTCTTGTATCCGAAGTCCTTCGATTCGCTGCTGTACGTCTCACAGCTGCTTCAAGCGGAGGCCATGCGCTACGGCGTCGAGCATTGGAGAAGAAATCGCGGGCGCTGCATGGGCTCCGTCTATTGGCAGCTTAATGATTGGCTGGCCGGTAGCTTCGTGGTCGAGCTTGGACTATTACGGCAGATGGAAGGCGCTTCATTACAGCGCCAAGCGCTTCTACGCGCCGCTGCTGATTTCGGCCGAAGAGGAAGGAACGAGCGTCGCGATAAGCGTAACGAACGATACGTTGGAGAAGGTAAGCGGGGCAATGGAATGGAAGCTGCGAGATCAATGATGATTTTGAATAAGGTTGCCGCACTTCCACAGAGGCATAAGCGTTATTATCAGCATAACAAATTCGATTGGAACTCGCTGTATATATTTTTACTCCAATATCAATTTGTCAAGCAGCTCAAAGCGTTGATGCGGTTACTTCCAATTAATTCTGTGTTTCGCCAATATCGAGGTCAGCGCATGAATCGCCGTCCGAACCCGTTCGGGATCGGTGGCGTTCGGCAAATACTTGTGCATATGAGGCTCGACAGACAAGAAGCCGCTGAAGCCGCGCTCGTTCAGCGCCACTATTAATTCCTCCACCTTGCCTTGACCGACTCCGGCAGGCACGAACTGCCTTGGCTCGCGTATCGCGTCTTTAATATGAACATAGCCGATATGCTCGGCAACGACCGGATAAGCTTCCCCCATGGGCTCGACATCCGACAGCACATAGTTGCCCGCATCAAAAGCGAATGTGACGGCAGGCGACTGACAATGCTCGATGATGTCCATACCGCCCTTATAGTTGCTGCCGTACATATCGTTGTCATTCTCGAGCAGCAGCGTAACGCCGCCCCGCTCGGCCGCTTCCGTAAGTCGTTTCATGCGATACAGAACTTCGTCGCGATAGGCTTCGCGCGGCTCATTCTCAGGCAGATAGCAAGAGAAAATGCGAATATTCGGCGTTTCGAGCGCATGCGCCGCAGCCATGGCTCGTTCCATCGCTTGGAGTTGAGGCTCGAAGGGTGAAGTAACCGGGTACTTGCCGATTGGAGAAGCGATGGAGGATACGGCAAAGCCTCTATCCTTCAGAATCCCTCCAAGCCGGGTCAACTCCTCCGAACTAAGCTCCAACACATTTTTATCCCAAAGCTTTCGAATTTCAAGATGGCGAAAGCCCTCTTGCTCCAGCACATCCAATTGTTCATTCAAGTCCGAAGAAATTTCATCTGCAAAGCAAGTTAATAGAAATGGGCTCATATCGCGCTCGCTCCTTCTAACCATTACTTCCGAAGGAAGCAGACAAATCGTCATTTCCTTCCATCGGCTTCACAGTTTTTTTGACATACTTCGAATTTGCGGCCAGTTCCTTGAGCGTGGCCTCGAACGCATCTGTATCGAATGGCACTGCGAGCGCTTGACCGGAGAAGGAAGACAGCATGATGCCATTAGCAAGTACAAGCGATCTTGGGCCTTCCCAGCCTTCTGCGACAAGTTTTTCTGTACCGCCCTTCAGTCGGTCGAAGAACCGGGAAGCGACATATTCATGCGGATTCGGCAGATTCTGCTCCAGCGGAATGGCGATTCGTTCCGGCTTCACCGTATTGAATTTTTGATCGGTTTCCCGCGAATGCTTCAGCATGGACTTTGGATTTTTGTGGAATACGAGTTCGCCTTCCTCCAGCACAAGCTTACCATGCTCGCCGATAATTTCCAGGCGATTCGTTCCCGGGATTTCCGCGGTCGTTACGATGAGATGCCCGATCATTCCGTTATCATGCTCGAAGTAGGCGGTCACCTCATCCTCCACCTCGATATCATGATATTTGCCGATATGGGCATGTCCCGAGATCAGCGTCGGCAGACCGAAGAGCCATTGGTACATATCGAGCGTATGCGGACATTGGTTCGTCAGAATGCCGCCGCCTTCCCCTGCCCAAGTGGCGCGCCAGTCGCCGCTGTCATAGTAGGTCTGGCTGCGGAACCATTTGGTATGAATCCATGTCGCTCGCGTGAGCTGCCCGAGCTCGCCGCTCTCGATCATCTCTTTGACCTTGCGGTAGCCGGGGTATGTACGTTCCTGAAACATCAAGCCGAACTGCAGGTCGGGATATTGCCGCTTGGCGTCCTCATAGGCGGCGAGCATCCGATTGGCATCATTCAGATGAACGGCGATTGGCTTCTCGCAGAGCACATGGATGCCTCGCCCGAACGCTTCGATTGCAACAGACGGATGATCGAAGTGGGGAACCGCGATAACGACGGCGTCCAGCTCCGCTTTCTCCAGAAGCTGCTTGTAATCGTAGTAGGCATCCGCACCGTATTCGGCAGCAATCGCATCCGCTTTGTCCTTCATCACGTCGCACACGCCGACCAACCGCACGCCTTCGGCAGTGTTAAGATACTTGGCATGAATGCCGCTTCCAATGCCGCCAAGGCCAACAAGTCCAATTTTAATTAATTTTGAGTTCATGATAAACCTCCTGTTTCGCTTTTTGTATGAAATGACTTCTATTCCTCCTCCTTCTTATTGTAAAATGATTAAATCACAACTTCTTGGTAATGTTTGCTCAAAATATTGGAATTATTGCTGTTTCGCCGAAGAGGAGGAGCCTTCCAGATGGAGCGTTATTTGCATGACATGAGTAAAAGCGTTAAGTATTCGCATATGACCAAAGCCGTGCATAATGTTGATTTTCATCTTCATGCGGGATGTGAAATTTATGTATTACTTCAAGGCGATGTGCGTTATTTTGTGGAAAAAACGGTGTATCCGCTGCAATATGGAGATTTGATTATTACGAACGAGCAAGAAATTCACAAGCCCTCCTTCAATTCCGATGAGCTGTACGAGAGGGTAACAATCGAGTTCAATCCTAATATGGCCAAGGCATTCGCGACTTCCGATTACAATCCGCTTGCTTGCTTCTATGATCGGAATAACGGCAAGGGCAACAAGCTGTCGCTTACCTCGAAGGAAATGTCGCAAATATTGGAGCTGTTCAAAAAGTACGAAAGCATTGACCGGATCAACGCGGACGGCGCGGCAGTGCTTAAGCTGGCTTGCATCATGGAGATACTGGTTGCGATCAACAATATCTACTATCGCCGAACTCATGAACATCATGAATTGGATATTCATCACAAGCTGACGCCGATCCTGGATTACATCGAGCTGCATCTGCATGAACCGCTGACACTCGAGCTGCTGCAGAACCGTTTCTTCATCAGCAAATATCATTTGCTTAGAGTGTTCAAGCAATATACGGGCAGCACGGTGCATGAATACATTGTGACTAAGCGAATTGCGATGGCCAAAAAATATTTGTCGGAGGGCATGAGCGTGCTCGATGCAAGCTTGCGATGCGGATTCAATGACTATACCAGCTTCCTTCGCATGTTCAAGAAAAAAATCGGAGTGCCTCCGAAGGAATATCAGCAGGGAGCTAGACTCGGGCAATCGGCACCACGCGACAGGTAAGCGGACCTGGTTAAGGAGAGCGCCGAGCCATGCTGCGTAGATATAACAATAATCCAGCTTTTCATTTCTTTTCTTCATGTACCCCCATGCGGCCGCGTTGTAAAGTAGAGGTAAATAAGCGGTTGCATGAAAACCATGAGGAGATGAAGACGATGGCAAAACCACGAATTATTGACACGGATGTCCATAACGCGATTGCCCATTCCAAGGATTTGCTTCCCTACTTGCCGCGTGTTTGGCATGAATATTGGAAGAAGGCGGGAGCTGGTTACGGCGGAGGCTGGCATTCCTCGGTGGGCGTAATGCGCTCCGACGCGGTGCCGGAAGACGGCGGCGTTCCCGGCAGCGATCCTCAGTTTATGCTGAAGCATCATTTCCAGAGGTACGGAATTGATTATGGCATTCTGACCGGCTCTGGCATTCTGGGCATCTCGATTAATCCGAATCCGGATTACGCGAATGTGGTGGCGAGCGCGTACAATGACTGGCTTGTAGAGACTTGGCTGAATGCGAGTCCGGTGTACAAAGGCTCGATTCTGATCAATCATTCCGACCCTGGGGCGGCGGCCAAAGAGATTGACCGCATGGCCGGCAACAAAAATATGGTGCAGGTCATTATGTGCAGCGGCTCGCGCATGCTGTACGGACAGCGCTTCTATCATCCGATCTACGAAGCGGCGGAACGAAACGGATTGCCGGTTGCCGTTCATCCCGGCACGGAAGGACGCGGCATTACGGGTCAGCCGACGCCGTCGGGCTATCCAACTTCCTATTTCGAATGGCATAATATTCTTCCGATTAACTATATGGCGCATGTCAACTCCTTGGTGTGCGAAGGCGTGTTCGAGAAGTTTCCGAAGCTGAAATTCGTTGCGATCGAGGGCGGCATCGCCTGGCTGCCTCATCTAATGTGGCGCATGGATAAAAATTATAAAGGGCTGCGCGATCTCGTGCCGTGGTTGAAGCGTCTGCCGTCCGAATACATTACGGAGCATATCCGCTTGACGACGCAGCCGATTGAGGAGCCTGCGAACGGCGAGTATTTGAATCAAATCCTGGATATGGTCGATGCGAGCAAAACGGTCATGTTCTCTTCCGATTATCCGCATTGGGATTTCGACAATCCGAAGATGGCGCTTGCGCCGATTCGCAAAGATTTGCGACAGCGCATCTTGGCCGACAACGCCATGGAGCTGTATGGCCTGCATGAAGCTCCGGCTGCTGCGAAGAAGGAGGCGTAGGCATATGGCAAAACTGGAGACGCGTTACGAGGTAGGCTCGGTGGAGGAACTGAGGCAGAAGGGCAGAATAATCGCAACGGTCAAAGGCATGGAGCTCGGCATATTCGCGGTTGGCGACGACTATTACGCCTGGCGGAATCTGTGTCCGCATGGAGGCGCCCCGGTGTGCGAAGGGGTCGTGTGCGGCACGAGGCTCCCGTCGCTTGTCTACGAATACAAGTATGGCAAGGATCGCGAGATTCTAAGATGTCCGTGGCATGGCTGGGAGTTCGATTTGCTGACGGGGCAGCATCTGGTCAATGACAAGGTGAAGCTCAGGGGATATGGGGTCGTAGAGGAAGACGGCCAATTATATGTAGTCGTATAAGGACAAAAGAGATAACGGAGGCAATTATACGTGTCTGGAAAATATAGCAAAGAGCAACCTGTAGATATTCTCATTATCGGGGGCGGGCCATCCGGCTTGTTCGCGGCGTTCTACGGCGGCATGCGGCAGGCTTCGGTGCTGCTTGTCGAGAGCATGCCGCAGCTCGGCGGCCAGCTTGCTGCCTTGTATCCCGAAAAGTACATTTACGATGTAGCGGGATTTCCGAAAGTGACGGCGCAGGAACTGGTCGATCGGCTGAAAGAGCAGCTTAGCCATTTCGATACCGACATCGCGCTCGAGGAGAAGGTGCTGAACGTCGTCAAGCTTGATGAGAGACTGTTCGAGGTGGCGACGGATAGAGCGGTTCATTATGCCAGGTCCGTTATTATTACGGGCGGCGTCGGAGCGTTCGAGCCAAGGCGGCTGGAGCTGATTGAAGCGCCGAGATTTGAGCGGAGCAACTTGCATTATTTCGTAAGCGATTTGCAGCAATTCAAAGGGCAGAAGGTGTTGATCAGCGGCGGCGGCGATTCGGCGGTGGACTGGTCGCTCATGCTCGAGGGGATCGCGGAGCAAGTCACGCTGATTCATCGCCGGGACAAATTCCGAGCTCATGAGCATAGCGTAGAAGCGCTGGGGCAGTCCAAAGTACAGGTGATTACGCCTGCTCAGCTGTCTGCGCTCCATGGGAACGAGCGAATCGAAGCGGTGACGCTCAGCGATATGAAGTCCGGGGCAGAGTTGCGGCTTGATGTCGATGCTGTCATTGTCAACTTCGGCTTCGTATCGTCGCTCGGTCCGATTGCGGAATGGGGCATTGACATTGAAGGCGGTTCAATTGTCGTCGACACCCGCATGGAGACGAGCGTGCCCGGCATTTTCGCCGCAGGCGATATTACAACATACCCCGGCAAGCTGAAGCTGATCGCGGTAGGGTTCGGGGAAGCGCCGACGGCAATCAACAATGCCAAGGTGTACGTCGATCCGACAGCGAAGCTGTCGCCCGGTCACAGCAGCAATATGAAGCGGGTTTAGCAAGAAGCGATTGTCGCCGTCAGAGCGATGATCGCTTCTTGCTTTCTTTCGTTTCAGGACGAATAGAATCACTATTTTATGATGTAAACGCTATATTCTGTGTTTACAAGAGAGAAACGATATGTTAAGATCTATTTGTAAAGTTGCTAAAACGATTTAGCTAAACGTTCTAGCATAACGATTTAGCAATCTGTGAAAAGATGACATGACATGAATGGCAAGGATTGGAGGGGGAAGACATAGCCAGTATTAAGGAAATAGCAGAGCTTGCGGGTGTATCAAAAAGCACGGTCTCGATTATACTCAACGGCAAGGCCAAGGAGTATCGCATATCCGAGGCGACGCAGGCGAAGGTGCATAAAGCTGCTCAGCAGCTTGACTACAAACCGAATATTTCGGCCAAGCGTCTTCGTACGAGCGGGGAGACGGTCAAGCCGATTATTGCGTTGTTCTGGACGGTTGACGCGCGGACACAGCTGATTAACCGATTTTTGAAAGCCATTCAACATACGCTTAACGAAAGTGGCAACGAGTATGAGCTGCTTATTCAACCTTATGTCGGATCGCGATTATGCGATGAAACAAGCTTGCTCACAGGAACAAGGTTTAACGGCGCCATTATTGCGAATGCTACTGTGGAAGACGAGTTATTTCTTGCAAACACGGACATCAGCGTGCCGACGGTGCTGTATTTGCGCGATTCCGACAAGTATTGCTGTGTCAACATCGATCATTACAAGGCGGGCAAGGAAGTGGCTGCTTTGTTCGCGGCAAGGGGGCATCGCCGGATCGGGGTAGTTATTCCATCTGTATCCTCCCATGCGATCGATTCCAGGGGAAGAGGATTTATGGACGGTTGTGCCGAGTTTGACCTCGATTTACCCGAAAATCGCATTGTGTATGACCAATATACGGAAGAAGGAGGATACCTCGCGGCCCGGACCTTAGCTGCCTGTTCAGAAAGGCCGTCGGCGGTATTTTTTCTAAGCGATCAGATGGCGATTGGCGGGTTGCATGGGTTTCATGAGCTTGGTATATCAATTCCGGGCGATATTGAGATTATTGGACACGACAACGAGAGCGCTTCTCGCTATTCTATTCCGTCGCTAACTACCATGCACTTGCCTGTCGAGGAAATGGCGTCCGCCTGTTTCAAGCTGATAGTTGACTTAATGGATCACAAGCTCATGTCGCCGCAATCGCAGAAATTTGATTACTATCTGGCCGTCAGGCAGAGCTGCGGGGCTGCTGTAGAACATTAAATAACAGAATATTCCGACTTTAAAGCAGGGGAGGATACGGGGATGGTTGAGAATAGTCGATGGTTGCATGCGCGCAGAAACATAATCAGAGGCAAGTATCTGTATTTAATGCTGCTTCTCCCTATCGGTTATTTCGCATTGTTCAAGTATGGACCGATGTACGGCGTTCTGATCGCGTTCAAGGACTTTAAGGTTTATGACGGAATCTGGGGCAGCAATTGGGTGGGTTTCAAATATTTCTCTCAATTTTTATCCGATCCGAACTTCTGGGTATTGGTGAAGAATACGATACTCCTTGGCTTGTATATGCTGTTGTTTGGGTTTCCTGCGCCAATCATCTTTGCGCTTCTGATCAATGAAATTCGACAGAAGTGGTACAAGAAGACCGTACAGACGATCAGTTATCTGCCGCATTTTATTTCCATGGTTGTTGTTTCGATGATTGTTACCTTCGTCAAGGAAGACGGGCTTATTAATCAGTTGACCGGAGTGTTCGGCGCAAAGCCGATTTCCTTTCTGCTGCACGCGGAATGGTTCCGATCTATCTTTGTGGCAAGCGAAATATGGCAAACGGTTGGATGGAGCTCAATTATTTATTTGGCGGCATTGTCCAATGTCAATCCGGAGGAAATTGAAGCATCGGTTATCGATGGCGCCAATCGTTTGCAGCAATTGCGATTTGTTACGCTGCCGGCTATTGCGCCGACTATTCTAATTATGTTTATTATGAACGTCGGCTCCATCCTGGACGTGTCGTTCGAGAAGGTGCTGCTGCTGCAAAATTCGTCGATTTACGAGACTGCCGACGTCATTTCGACTTATGTATTCCGAAAGGGTCTCGAAGGATTCCAGTACAGCTACGCTACGGCTGTCGGCCTGTTCAATTCCGTTGTTAATCTGATGTTCCTGGTTGCGGCCAATCAGTTGTCGCGCAAATTCGGAAGCACGAGTCTGTGGTAGAGGAGGGGGCGTTGTGAGTATACGCCAAAGCTGGACGGAAAAAACGTTTGAAGCGATAAACCTGTTGCTGATGCTGGGTATATCGATAGCAATGCTTTATCCTTTCTATTATATGTTCATTGTTTCCATAAGCGATAATGTGTCGGTTATGACCAATCAGGTTAAATGGCTGCCCGTCAATTGGTCTTTTAGGGCATACGCTGCCGTATTCAAGGACCCGTTGATCCTGAGAGGTTTCCTAAATTCGTTTACGTACATGATCGTGGGAACTGCGCTTAATATGTTAATGACCGCGCTTTGCGCTTATCCGCTGTCCCGACATGATTTATATGGTAGAAATATGTTTATGAAAATGATCGTATTTACGATGTTCTTCAGCGGAGGATTGATACCGCTGTTCCTGCTGGTGTCCAATCTCGGATTAATTAATTCGATCGGAGCCGTTGTGCTGCCGGGGGCAATCAGTGTCTTCAACATGATTATAATGCGTTCGTTCTTCCAGTCGATTCCATTTGCCTTGACGGAGTCGGCGCATATTGACGGAGCAAACGATGTCTACGTGTTCGCCAAAATCATTCTTCCGCTTTCCATGCCGATTGTGGCGACGCTTATTCTGTTCTATGCGGTCGCGCAGTGGAACGCCTTTCTCGGTCCGCTCATGTTTCTCACGGAAAAAGCCCATTATCCCATTCAACTCTTTGTCCGAAACATTGTCATTGAGGGACAAACAGCCGATATCGGAATGGCAATTAATGAGACGGCGGTCGCGGGCGCAACTGCAGAGAAGTCGATTAAGTACGCGATTATACTTGCCGCAGCCGCTCCTGTTATGCTTATTTACCCGTTCATTATCAAGTATTTCGAGAAGGGGGTGATGGTGGGATCGGTCAAGGGTTAACGCTTCATTCCTTTCAATTCTGACACTAGGGGGAGTTCAAATGAAAAGTTCGAAGTTGGCAAGCAAATGGATAATTACGGCTATGGCGGTTGTGTTGATCGCAAGTGGATGTTCTTCTAATAAAGGGAATTCTGGAAGCAATCCGTCAGCTTCAAATGGCGCGGCATCAAGTGCGCCGAGCGAAGCGGGAGAGAATGCGAGCGGCAAGCTGACTGACAAGGATGTCGAATTTACCATTGCCCTGAGCGAAAATGCGTTGCAGCCAATCAATGCGGATTCTCCGTCATTGCAAGTGATTTATGAGAAAACAGGCATAAAGCTGAAGCCGGTTGTTATTCCCGGCGCAGATTATGCTACGAAGATGAACACCCTGCTGGCGGGCGGCAAGCTGCCGGATTTCTTCCTGCTGTGGGGCGAACCGATGGAGATTTACGATTCGGGCGCGTTGCTGCCGATGCGAGAGCTGATTGAAAAGAATGCTCCCGAAATACAGAAGTATTATGATACGGTAGAAGGTCTCGACCGTACGATGATTATGAACGATATTTACACGCTTCCCATGATTAGAGCGGATGAAAACTATGAAAAAGGCACGTTGCCGATTATCCGTACCGACTTGCTCGAAGAGCAGGGCTTGGATATTCCAACAACTTGGGATGAATTATACGACGTATTGCTCAAGCTCCGCGATGCGTATCCAAATTCAATTCCATACGGCGCGCGCGGCGATAATCGTCTGTTGATCGACACGTTAAGTCCTCTTCGCAGCCTGGGCGCGCATTATGATCTGTATCCGAACACAGACGGAGTTTGGGAATTGGGACGAACGCAGGACTCCTATAAAGGCGCGCTTGAAATGTACAATAAAATGTACGAAAACAAAATTCTTGATAATGAATATT
Organism: Paenibacillus sp. HB172176; assembly: GCF_011947265.1. GTDB lineage: Bacteria > Bacillota > Bacilli > Paenibacillales > Paenibacillaceae > Pristimantibacillus. Next base: position 98,612 of record NZ_JAATHD010000015.1, on the reverse strand, counting down.
TGCTGGTAGACACACAATCCTGGCTTGAAGGCTTGTCGAGCGGAAAATATCTATTCTTCTATGATAATCCGGTATTTATTGACCGTGTCACACAACCGCTCAAGCAAATTCAGCCTAACGCCAAATTCGAGCCGCTGCCTATTCTGGCTAATGCTGACGGCGAACGCAAAAATTACAAGCAGCCTGATCATTATTTCAATCGTTGGGGCGTTAACAAAAAAGTCAGCGATCCCGAGCTGGCTGTGAAATTCTTGAACTGGCTCTACAGCGAAGAAGGCATGCTTGCCCTCAATTATGGGGAAGAAGGCGTTGATTACGAACTGGATAGTGAAGGCAAACCGCAATGGAAACAAGAAATCGTCGACAAATACAGCAGCGTTGAAAATGGATTCTATACCCTGCAATCGGATCTCGGCGTAGGCGAATTGTTCTTCTCGCCTGTATGGCTGTCTGCCGCTGCTGATTTGTTCCGTGCGCCAGCCGAGGACAGCATTAGTCCACTGTATGTGCATAATCTGTATAAGGACGATCCGGCTATTATTTCGATCCCGCAGCTGCCGCCGTTTACACAGGAAGAAGGCACGCGTCTGAAGGAAATTCGTCAAACGATCAACGATTATTCGCAAGTGCAATTGAACAAATTTGTGAGCGGTGAGAAGGATCTGTCGGAGTTTGAAAGCTTTGCTCAGGAAATCATGAGCAAGGGCGGCAAGGAGATGGAGGAAATTGCCAATGCTGCTGAACAAAGGTTCCAGGAAAATAGATAAGATAGCGGGAGGTTGAAGCGGTTTTGTTGAATCAATGGGGCATCATGATGAAGAACTATTCGTCCAGAAGTTATGTGCGGGGCAATAGAGCCGGCAAGTACGACGAAAAACCGGTGCATGCGGTCACATTTCCTCATGGCTTCCAACTGTCTGAACAGCCGATTACATTCGCCCAATATGAGAAGTTTCGACCTGGATTTCGGGATGAATTACGGAAGATTTTGAGATGGTCCGAGGAGAATTTGGCGGAGTATCCCGAATATAATGAAGATTTGCTTGGTGAACATGACCCGGTTGTAGGCGTTACGTGGTATGATGCAACAGCCTTCTGTGAATGGTTGAGCGGTCAAGCTGGCAAAGCATACCGTCTGCCGACGGAAGCAGAATGGGAATATGCCGCGCTTGTCGGGGAAGGAACCCATTCTGTCCTTCCCGGCGGAGAAGGGGCGAGCGTAGAGGAATGGTGTTTGGACTGGTACGGTCCTTATTTGGCCGAGGACCAATTCAATCCCGGCGGTTATGCGGAAGGCGTGACCAAGGTAACGCGCGGGGCTTGCGAATTGCAGCCTGCTTCATCGCGAACGATAACGAATCGCATGAGCTTTCTTCCCGGCGCTCGATATCCAAGGCTAGGCTTCCGCATTGCATCCGGAGAACAGCCCATTCTGCATGAGAAGCGTCAGCCGACGCCATTGCATGAAACGAATGTGGCGCAAAGCGAGGCGGATTGGAAGCCGGTTTCTGGCAAGCAGCCGGTATTTATTTCGCCGATATCCTTTGTTCGCATACCGAAGGATGCAATGGGCCCTGTATTCGCAAGCCATAATCACTTCCCGTCGATTACTTGGTGTCCCAACGGCGACCTGCTGGCTACCTGGTTTACCGATCCGGGAGCCAGTTATACAGGAGAAGAAGGCAGTCAACTCAATATCGCCGCAGCCAGACTGCGGCGAGGAGCCTCCGAGTGGGAAGAGGCGTCGTTGTTCTACTCGGCTGCGGATCGCAACGATCACTCCGCTTCGTTGTGGACGAATCGGGAGAACGGCCGCCTGTACCATTTTCAAGGAACAGGCAGCTTTCCGAAGCAGGGAAATCAGATATTATTCATGCGGCACAGCGATGACAGCGGCGCAAGCTGGTCCACTCCGCGAGTGATGAGCGACAAGCGTTCCATGTGGAATCCGCATGTGTTGATGAAGACAAGGGCTGGTCATATGATTTTAACCAGCGATTTCAACTTCGACCAGCCTATGTGGGGCCGCATTATCGTCAGTAAGGACGATGGGGAGACCTGGCATCAGCCCGCGGGCCGCATTGTTGGACAGCATCCCGGTATTGTCGAGCTCCGGGATGGCAGATGGCTTGCCATTGGGCGTGATAACTTGAATACGCAGCATGAAGCTGTTCAGGGAGTTGGTGTGCCGATCAGTATAACAGCCGATGAAGGAGAAACATGGACTTATCGACGTGAACCGGCGCTGGGTCTCGGCTTCAACTGGCGTCAGCGGCCTGTTCTGATTCGACTGGAGGAAGGCCCGCTTCTGTTTATCGGATTTACGGATAAATGGGGAACGCCGGATGCCGGGTTTGTGAACGGAGTCGAATTCGTGGATCAGGCGGGTGTAAGACGCAAGGGCTACGGGATGTTCGCGGCCTTGTCGGAAGATGAAGGCGAGACATGGACGGGCCACAAGCTGCTGACGCCTGGCTCCGAACGAAAGGAATATGACGGCGGCGGCAATACGGAATGGTTCGAGACCGATGCGTCGCATGCCGAGCCGGCGGGCTATATTCAGGCGATTCAATCGCCTGACGGCATGATTCATCTTATTTCAAGCAAGCTGCATTATCGCTTTAATTATGCCTGGCTCAGAATGCCGACTGTTGCCGAATAAGCCGATTGTCGAAGCGTTTCACAGCAAGAAATGAGTATGAAGGCAGACAAAAGCATTAAGAACAGGAATGGGGGCAACCGCAGAGATGAAGAAACTGCACGGAGTAACAACAGCTATGGTTACTCCCTTTGACGAGCACGGCTCAGTCAGTCTGGACAAGGTTGAAAGGCTGACGGATTACTTGATTGAAAGAGGTGTACATTGCTTGTACCCGCTTGGCACGACGGGTGAGATGGTCAGATTGTCGACGGAAGAGCGCAAGGCTGTTGCGGAAACGGTTGTGCGCCAGGCTGCGGGTCGGGTGACCGTCTATATTCATACAGGCGCGATTCGGCTGGAAGACGCGCTGGAACTGTCACGCCATGCGGCGGATATTGGGGCCGACGGCATTGGAGCGGTGACGCCGATTTTCCTTGGAGCGAACGCGCGCGAGATGGACTATTATTATACGGCCATCGCCTCCAGCGTGCCAGAGCAATTCCCGGTGTATCTGTATAATATTCCGCAATGTTCTGCCAATGATTTGTCGGCAGCGTCTGCGGAGGAACTGGCACAGCGTCATCCCAACGTGGTGGGCATCAAGTACAGCCTTGCCGACATGCTGCGCACCAGTGAATATCTTGCGGTGCGCAGTGGAGATTTCTCGGTCGTTCAAGGAACGGACCGCCTCTTCCTGGCTTCGCTTGCGATGGGTTGCGACGGGGTCGTATCCGGAGTTTCCTGCGTGTTTCCGGAACCTTTTGTGGCGATTTATGAAGCTTATCGCAGCGGGGATCTCCTTAAGGCGAGGATGTGGCAGCGTGTGGCTGTACAATACTGCGAAACGCTGCGCAACGGCAGCAACATGGCCTATTTCAAGGCGGCGCTGCGCTATCGCGGCGTTGACGCAGGGTATATGCGTCTGCCGCAGCTCGACTTGCCTGATAACGAAGCAGCGATTCTTGAGCGGCAACTCCAGGATCTTGATGCAGAATTTTTGGCTCCTTCGGCTTTTTGAAATGCAATCATCCGAATGAATAAATGGTATCTAGCAGAAAAGGACGAGAATCTCATAAATTCTCGTTCTTTTTTGTTGAGGAATAGTCCCGAAGAAAAGTTAACTCTGCCGGAAATAACGAGAAGTACTGAAGAGTCCCGTCCGTTAAGATGGAACTATCACCAACAACCACATTAACGGAGGAGAATTTCAATGACAAACCATGTGATTTCGGAAAGGGAAGTCGAGTTTTACAACAAAAACGGATATAAGCTTCATAAGAAACCGTTGTTCAGCGAGCAAAAAATGAAGGAGCTCAGCGGCATCTTCGAAGAGCAATGGGAGCTTGTCGGCAGAAAGCTGAACAGCGAGCTGGATACGCCGCATTTCCGCGACGAGCGCCTGCTTAAATTTCTGCTTAGCGACGAGGTGCTTGATTTGGTAGAGCCAATCATCGGACCGAATATCGGATTATGGTCCAGTCACTTCATCTGCAAGGAACCGCTGATTGGCAAGCAAACGCCGTGGCATGAAGATTCCGCTTATTGGAACGGACGGCTGAGCCGGTTCGACAAGATTGTTACCGTATGGCTCGCGATCGACCGCAGCTGGCAAGAGAATGGCTGCATGCGCGTCATTCCAGGCACGCATACAGGAGGATTCTCCGAGTATGAGAAAGTCGACGGCAAGGATAATATATTCGACTCGGAAATCAAAAATATGGATGCTTCCAACGCCGTTTACTTCGAGCTTGAGCCTGGGGAATGCTCTTTGCATGATTCTCGCATTATCCACGGTGCCGCTCCCAACAAGAGTCCGTATCGCCGCTGCGGCTATACGATGAGATATTTCTCGACCGAAGCGAAAGTGTTCGAGGAGAAAAATCCGAATCATAAGGTATGGCTGGCAAGAGGCAAGGATCTGGCTGGAAGTTCATTCGTTAATGTATAATGACTAGTAGAGGTTGTTCAAAAAGCCCAATTTCAATAACGATGCTAAACTGTGAGTAACTCGGCATCCCATATTGAATTCGGACTTTTTGAACACGCACTATTTGGCGGAGGAGGGAGAAGGATGAAAAACGAGTCGCCCGAGCGGCTGCTGGAGAGCAATTTCATGACCTTATCTTCCTCGTTCCGTATGTTCAAGCAAGTCGTTGCCGACAAAGTCGACATTCATTGGCATGATTTCTTCGAGATGGGCTGCATCGTCTCCGGCACGGGTCTCCATGTCGTGAACGGGCAATCCTACCGGCTTCAGCCGGGCATGGTGTTTCTGCTGACGAAGGCTGATTTCCACGAGCTGATTCCGGATGAAGGACAAACCATTGAGCTTTTCGACTTTGTATTTAACGATTCCCTGTTGCGTCCAGCTATCTATGAACCCTTATTCGGTCCTTCCGGCTTGCTTATTCATACCTTCGAAGGGGATCAGGCTCGGAGTATAACGTCGGAATTCGCGCTTCTATGGGAGGAGTCGCAGCATTGGCAATTCGGCAGCGAAATCATCGTGCAAGGCAGCTTTGAACGAATAGTAATCTCGCTTGCCAGACAGCTCGACGCAAAAAGGCCGAGCGGTCCCAACACGGGCATGGAAACGATGCATCCATCGATTCGAAAGGCGCTGCTTCATATTCAGCATCGGTTCCGGGAGCCCCTCTCTCTTGCGTCCGCCGCGAGTTACGCGGGGTTGTCCGCCAATTATTTCAGCGAATGCTTCAGCAAGCAGGTCGGTCTATCGTTCCAGGAGTATTTGAACGAAAGAAGATTGCAATTTGCATCCGCTATTCTCCGCAGCAGTACGCTGTCTGTTACGGAAGTCTGCTTCGCGGCGGGATTTAATACAATTCCCCATTTCGATCGGACGTTCAAGCTGAAATTCGGCTGTTCGCCAAGGGAGTACAGGAAACAAATCAATTGATTCAGGCGGGACGGCCAGCATGAGTGAAGACTAGCAAGATCGTTACTACGAAGGAGCGCTGCGAATCACAGCCGGCTTCAATTGTCTCTCGAGGGCGCTGTGACGAGCGGCTTTGCCGCCCTCGAAGGGCTATACCCTCTAACCTTTTTGAATTGTTTGCTGAAATAGTAGATGTTCTGGTAGTTCAGCGCTTCCGCCACCTCGCCCACTGTCATGCCGTGATGGCTTAATAGCAGCTCCGCGCGCTCAATCTTCTTCTCGATGATATAACTCTCAATGGTCTGTCCCATCACTTCCCTGAATTTCAAAGAGAAGTATCTCGGGGAGAGGAATGCCCGCTTGGCCAGTTCCGCGATCGTGCCGGACTTGGCAGGATTCTCCCGAATGGCGGCGGCAATCTTCATCACGGCTTCAAAATGAGGGTTTTGCCTGCTGCTCGAATCTTCCCCGCCGGACATAATCTCCCGCTCGAAGCCAATCATAAGGAGATGAAGCAGTATACTCGCTTCTTCAACATGTCGATGTTCCTTGAATGTCATAAGGTGAACGAATCGATCCAGATAGGCTTCGAAGGCAAGCGGCGAAGCAATATCGCAACGGGAAGGGAGTGAGTCGAGCCATGCGGAACCCTCACTCGCCTCGAAATGAATATAAGTGACGACTAGCGGCTGATGGGGATTATGCCACGCGTCCACTAAATCGCCGGGCCGAAACAGATAGCACTGGTTGTGGGCAAGGGAATGATTCACGCCGTTCAGATTAAGCTGCCCTTCTCCCCGCCATACATACCATAGATCATAATCCTGGAACGGAATGTCGCCGCGATTCCATTTCCACCCTCGTTCGCATTCGACCTTGCCATAAGATTCTCCCGGAATGAAAGTTGGAATATCCGTCATCCTCCGCCAAGCTCCTTTCTTCTATTCCATTCATCAAATTATATAAATCAATGATTCAAATATTACATTTAAATTTAAATATTATTACTTTATCATCGAAGTATGCGATATGCAAATAGTATAAATAGGCGGTGCGGGATATGAAGAAAACGGATTCTATGAGTACGCCCGAGGAAATTTCAGAACGACTCTATCGTTTTGATCGCATTTCGAAGACTTACGCGAATCTGGACCGGTTAGGGGAGAACGAGTGGAAGGAGTATAAGGCTGTCGGTTATTTGGCAGTCGATAAGGTCCTCGAACAGCAAGAGGTGCAAGAAGCGATTGATGCTTTGATGGAGATCATCTTCGAGGATGCGAAAGGAGCGTCAATCCAGTTTTCCAAGCCCTCAAGCGAACTGAAGACGAATGAAGAAAGAGAGCTCGCCGTGCGCAAGGTGCATCAATTCGTTGAACGGGATGATCGCCTTAAGCATGTCGCCTATCATCCGGACATTCTTCGAGCGGCCGAGTCGATCTTGGGCGAGAAACCGAAGCTCGCGCAGGACATGGCGCTGCTGAAGCCGCCGAATGGAGGCGGGGAGAAGCCTTGGCATCAAGATATGGCCTATGGCAATCTTGCTTACGACAAGCCGGTGGTTGGCGTATGGATTGCGCTCGACGAAGCGGCGCTGGACAACGGCTGCATGCATGTCTTGGCGGGATCGCATGGGGATGGGGCCACACCGCATTATGCCGTGCGCGATTGGCAATTATGCGATTCGCATGTCGCCGTCGAGAAGGATGTGGCGGTGCCGCTGCCTCCCGGAGGCTTAATGTTCTTCCACGGACTGCTGAAGCACGGGACGCCTTACAATTTGTCGCCGAAGCGGCGCCGCGCGCTGCAGTTCCATTACGTCGGCGAGTCTGCGGTCAAGCTCAGCCCGCAGGAATACAAGCGGACGTTCACGAACGAATTGTCCGGCGCCGAGTGCTGATTGCGATGAAGAGTATTCAAGCTGTTCATGTATCGCTTATCGGCACAGTGATCGTTCGAATAAGTCGATAATCGTCATACGCTCATTAACCGATCGTTCGTAGCGGGAGACGATTTGCGAGGCTGCGCCCGAAGCCGCGGAAAAGATTCGTACGGGTACAGACAAAAGAGCCGCCCGCTGAATTAACTTTCAACGGGCGGCATGCAGGAGCGACTCACTCAGCGCGAAGATCCGGTATTTTCGAGTGTACGAATAGAGTCCGATTTGAGATTCGTGATGCTTATTTGAACCGACGAGCGCGGACCATCATGTAAGAGGTTGGAATGGATGCAGCGGGCGCTCATCCTGTTTAAATATTTCAATGAAGTTACTCTACACCACGGCACCCTCCCGCTTGCTGAAAAACGATTTCAACGCGTTGTACACCTCGCCTTTCTCCTTGATGACGTAATACATGAAATGCTGCATGTTGATATGCTTGTAGGCGGACATGAGCGTGGAGGAGCGGTTGTACTGGTTCACCTCGCCGTAGCCGAACAGATTGGAGCGCTTCAGCAGCTCGCCAATCAGCTTCACGCAGCGTTCGTTGTCGCTCGTCAGATTGTCGCCGTCGGAGAAGTGGAACGGATAGATGTTGTACATGCTGGGGTTGAAGCGGGTATCGATAATTTCCAGCGCCTTCATATAGGCGGAGGAGCAGATGGTGCCGCCGCTCTCGCCGCGCGTGAAGAATTCCTCCTCGCTGACCTCCTTCGCTTCCGTATGATGCGCGATGAACACGATATCCACCTTCTCGTACTGATGCCGCAGGAAACGGGTCATCCAGAAGAAGAAGCTGCGCGCGACGTATTTCTCGAAGGAGCCCATGGAGCCGCTCGTGTCCATCATCGCCAGAATAACCGCATTCGATTGCGGCTTGATGACTTCCTCCCAGGTTTTGTACCTGAGATCGTCCGGAGAGATGCCGTGAATGCCGGGCTTGCCCGAGTTGGCGTTGCGTCGCAGGTTCTCCATGATCGTTTTCTTCTTGTCGATATTGGACATGATGCCTTTCTTGCGAATATCGTTGAACCGAACTTCCTTCGTTTCGAGCTGATCCTTGTCTTTGTTTTTCAGGAAAGGCAGCTCGAGCTCCTCGAACAGCATTGTCTCCAGCTCTGCGAGCGTTATCTCTGCCTCTACATAATCCTCGCCAGGCTGATCGCCCGCTCCTTCGCCCTTGCCGCCCTTCTTCGCCGCCTGCGGATCTACGCCGAGCACGTCGCCGACCTGGCTGTCGCCATCCCCTTGGCCGACATGCTTATTCTTGTTGTGATTATAAACAAAGCGGTATTCATCCAGGCTCCGAATCGGCACTTTGATAACCTGCTTGCCGTCAGACATGACAATGCTTTCCTCGGAGACGAGATCCGGCAAATTTTGCTTGATCGCTTCGCGGACCTTCTGTTGATGCCGCGCCTGATCCTGATATCCTTTGCGATGCAATGACCAATCCTCACGTGACACGATGAACATGCCGCTGTCTCCCGGACTCATATCCCAGCACCTCCCTGCTTGAATTCTTTGTTGTTATTCAATATATTCAAGCAATGAGCGGTTATGTGAACGAAATTCGTCCAATTCTAGCATTTGGTCAGATTAATTGATCCCTCTTCCTCAGCGCGCGATAGAGCATGATCGCTGTTGCAGAGCATAACAGCGCGCATAATCCGATGAAGATATAGCCGGCTTGCAGACCGGCGATCAACCCGGCGCGATTGTCGGAGGCATCCTCGAACAGATGCTTGATGCCATCTGTAATGACGCCGATGGCGAAGTTGCCGAGCACGCTGGCAATGCCCATCATCGTTACCGTGAACGTAATGGCAGTGGAGCTGTTGCCTGCGTAACGTCTCGCAAGCAGCGCCATGACGGTCGGGTAGATTGGAGCGATGCCGATTCCCGCCGCCGCGAACAAGAAGGCGCCGCCTTCACCGACGAGCACCGCGGCAATGGAGCAGATGCCCGAGAACGCCGATAGAACGATGAGCGACAGCGTATAGCCGATGCGATCCGTGACCGGGCCAAGCAGCAGCCGCGCAAGCATGAAGCAGAAGAAGAAGGCCGACAGCATGCCGGAGGAGGCTTCGGTGCTCCAGTCATATGCCTTCTCTAGAAAATTGACCAGCCAGCCCCCGACGGCAAGCTCGCTGATAACGCCGAAGGAGAGCACGAGCACGATGAGCCAGGCCGTCTTGTCTCTGGCGAAGACGCGCAGCGGGGTCCGGCCTTCATAATGCTCTTCCTCCGGCGGCAGCTTCGCCGCGAGCGTCGGCAGCATAGGGAGCACGGATAAAGAGAGCATGAGCGCATACATGCCCCGCCAGCCCAGCTCCGTGCCGAAGAGCTCGACGCCCATTAGACCGGCGGCGATGAGCGGCGCAAACATCGAGCTGAGTCCATAGAAGAAATGGGCAAGATTCATCATGGCGCCCGTATTTCGGATGAATATTCTCGCCGCCAGCAGCGCCAAAGCGATTTCGAGCATTCCATTGCCGATGTACATGAAGAAATAAGCGGCGGACAGCGTTGTGTATGTGGCTGCGAGATAGATGAACAAGCCTGACAGCGCCATCGATCCGAAGGAAAGCAGCGTTGTCGCGCGGAGTCCGATTCTGCGGTCGAGCCAGCCCGTGAAGCCGCAAGCGAGCAAATATCCCAGGGAATTGAAGGAGAGCAGCAGCCCGATCTGGAATTCGTCAAGACGGAGATCCGCCTGCATGCGCGGCAGCGCGGGGCCCTTAATATTTTCCGAAAATCCGAAGATTAGAAAGCCGACGAAGACGACGGCGAATAACAGAATGCGGTTGCGGGGCGTGGAAGCCCGAGAAAAACGTGACAAGTTGTTCAAACCTCCGATGAATATTGTGTATGCCCTGTGCGAATCCATGTGTTCTAATAGACTACTCTAACTGGAATTCCGGCATATGACAACTTCATTCTCGCTTCTTGCAGGAAGCGCTGTAGCGACCTGATCGACGGGATGATAGAATAGAAGAACTGGAATAGAAGAACTGGGTTATGAGGAAGGATTGAGATGAGGGGGAACGAATCTTATGAAGCTGTTCCACACGGCCGATTGGCATTTGGGCAAGCTGGTGCAGGGAATCTATATGACGGAGGATCAGCGGCATGTGCTTGAGCAATTTCTGCAGGCCGTCGCCGATGAACGTCCCGATGCGATTATTATAGCAGGAGATTTGTATGATAGAGGCGTTCCGCCGACCGAAGCGGTCGAGTTGCTGGACGAGCTGCTTGAGCGAATGGTCATAGGGCTTGGCGTGCCGGTGCTTGCGATAGCGGGCAATCACGACAGTCCCGATCGGATTAACTTCGGTGCGAGGCTGATGGCGAATAGAGGCTTGCATTTGAGGGGGCATCTGAGCGGCGATTTGAAGCCGGTCGTATTAAGCGACGGGCACGGAGAAGTTCACTTTCATCTCGTTCCTTACGCGGATCCGGCCGCTGTTCGTCATGCGCTCGGCGATGATGCCATCCGTTCGCATGACGATGCGATGAGAGCGTTGACGGCGAGGTTGAAGGCCGGCATGGACGAAGCTGCCAGACATGTTCTGATCGGACACGCTTTCGTTACGCAGGGAGGACATCCGGAAGACAATACCAGCGATTCCGAGAGGCCGCTTGCCATCGGCGGCGCCGAATATGTCAACGCATCTTATTTTGACGGCTTCCATTATACGGCGCTCGGCCATCTGCATCAGGCGCATTATGTCGGCAAGGAAACGGTTCGCTACGCCGGCTCTCCGTTGAAATATTCGATCTCGGAGGAGAAGCACAGTAAGGGCTACCTGGTGGTGGAGCTGGACGGAACGGGAGCTGTCTCGGTGGAGAAGCGGGAGCTGAAGCCGCTGCGCGACATGAGAAGAATATCGGCTTACATCGAAGAGCTGGAGACTCATCCAGTCAATGAAGACTATGTCTATGTGACCCTGCTTAATGATAATCCGGTTCTATATCCAATGGAGAAGGTGCGAGCCGTCTATCCGAACGCGATGCATGTGGAGCGCAAGACGTTTCTGGGCCGTGAAGGCGGCGCAGCGCCTGGCGATGAGGCCGCACGCGATCGGAAGAGCAGGCAGGAAGCGGATCCGATCGCTCTGTTCGCGGCTTTCTATCAGGAAGTGAAGGGCGAGGAGCTGTCGCGGGAGAAGCAGGAGCTGTTCGCTGCCTCCGTGCAGGAGCTGCTGAAGGAGGAGGGCGAGGCGATATGAGACCGATTAAATTGACGATGACCGCATTCGGGCCTTATCGCGATGCGGAAACGATAGATTTCACAGAGCTGGGCGGGCAGCGGCTGTTCGTGATCTCCGGCAATACCGGAGCGGGCAAGACTTCGATCTTCGATGCGATCTGCTTCGCGATCTACGGCTCGGCAAGCGGCGAGGATCGCTACGATATTCGCATGCTGAGAAGCCATTATGCGGATGACGATACATACACTTCCGTCGAGCTGGATTTCGCGGTGGGCTCGCGAAGCTATCGCGTATTCAGGCAGATGAAGCATCGCAAGAGCGGGAACAAGAGCGAGACAGGTGAGAAATCGGAGCTGTACGAACTTGTCGGAGACGCTTGCGAGCCGATCGTGGATCGCTTCATCGCCACGGAGGTCAGCGCGAAGCTGCTGTCCATTGTCGGATTGACTAAGGAGCAGTTCGGTCAGATCGTCATGCTGCCGCAAGGCGAATTCCGTAAGCTTCTAACTTCGGATACGGATAATAAGGAAGAAATTCTGAGACGTATATTCCGCACCGAGCTCTTCGAGAAGCTCGAAGGGAGGTTTCAGCAGCAGAACCGCGAGCTGCAGGATGCTTTGAAATCGGCAAGAGCGGATTGCTTTGCCATTATGCGGCAGGCGGAGGAGGCTCTCCCCCGGCGGGAGGATGGTGTTCTGACCGCAACTTTCCAGCAGGAAAGCTACAACTCTTCCCAGGTTCGGGAAGGCCTTATGGGCGAGGCAGCTTATTATGAGGAGCAAGCGAAGGGAGCGGCCGAAGCGAAGGCGGAGTGGAACAAGAAGCTTGACGAGAGTCAGGAGAAGCTGAGAAACGCGCTCGCCGTCAACGAGCGCTTCGAGCTTCTGGAGCGAATGCGCGGACAACTGGAGCTCTGCAACGAACAGGAGCCTGCCATTCAAAGGCAGGAGAGGGAGCTCTCTCTTGCCGGCCGCGCAGCCGCCATAAGACCTTATGAGGATCAAGCGAACCGCGCGGAGCGCGCAAGCAAAGAAGCGGAAGCGGAGCTGACCCGCAAGCGCCATGAGCTGGACAGCATGAAGCAGCGGGCGGAGGCTGCGGAGAATGAATACAAGAAGGAAGCGGCGAGAGAGGAAGAACGCCGTTTGGCGGAGCTGGAGCTTCACCGATTGGGGGAACTCCTCCCGGTTGTGGAGTCGCTTGCGGAGCAACAGTCGGAAGTCGGGCGGCTGCAGCGTCAAGAGATCGACGCAAGCGGGAAACTGAGGGCAGCCGAGAGCGGTTTGCAAGCCGTGCGCAAGCAGCGCCAGCAGACGCAAGAAGCCGTGGCGAACTCCGAGAAAGCCTTTGTCGCTCTGCCTGTTAAGCAAGAGAGGCTGCGCGGCTTGGAGCGGCAAGGCAAAGGAGTCAAACGGCTGCTCGAGCTTGACGCAGAAATGCTGAGGAATGAAGAGCTGGAGCGCACAAGCAGCCTTCAGTTGGAACAGCTTAGGCGCGATTACGAACAGCTGGAGAAAAACTGGGTGGAAGGTCAAGCCAGCTTGCTTGCGCAGCATCTGCATGATGGCGAGAGCTGCCCGGTATGCGGCAGCTTGCAGCATCCCTTGAAAGCCGCAAGCAAAGCGAATATGCCCTCCAAAGAGCTGTTGCAGGAGCGAAAACAGCAATTGTCGGTGCTCGAAACCGAATTTCTGGGAGCTCGAGCGCAGACAGCCGCCGCTTCCAGCGCAGCCTCGCGAGAGAAAGCGGAGCTCTCCGAATCAGGTCTCGAGGAGCGGGTTGCGCCCGGCCAAACGCTCGACGGGCAGACGCTCGCCAAGCTTCAGTCGGAGCTCCGCTCGGAATGGAAGAAGCTGAAGGAAGAATGCGATCAACTCGCGATTGCGGCGAAAAAGCTGGATGAACACAGGAATACATGGAGTGAGCAGGAGAAGCGGGCGGAGTCTCTCGAAGCGGAGAAGGATTCGCTTCGAGGAGAGCTGCACAACATCCAGGTGGAACGCAATGCGCTGGAGCACAGTCTTCATAAGGAAATGGAACGAATTCCGGAAGAGCTCCGGACGGCATCCGCGTTGAGGCTTCGACTCGCTTCGCAATCGAAACGCCATGATGAATTGCAGAAGCGGTGGCAGCGAGCCCAAGAGGAGAGGCAGGACTGCTTGACGAAGCTTGCCGAGCTTGGAGCGATAGCGGAGCAAGCCGCGCTTCATGCGCAGGGCGCAGCCAAGGATGCCGAGGATCGCTTGGAGCAATTCCGAATGGAATGGAGCCAAGCTGGTTTCGCCTCTCTCGAAGCTTATGCGTCCGCGGCAAGAACCGAAGATGAGACGAGGCTGCTTCAAGAGAAGATTCAGAATTTCCGCACTTCGGTTGCGGCTTTGAAGGAGCAGCTAGCGGGCCTGGAGCTGGAGCTTGCGGGCAAGCTCCGAACGGATACGGAGGCGCTGCAGATCAGGCTGGCTCAGCTTCGCGAGGGACTCGAGGCTGCTATCGCGGCGGAGCAGTCTTCGATTGCCCGAAGTCTGGAGGCCGCAAGACTGGCAGAGTCGATTGCCCGTTCCTCCGAGCGGGAGAGCTCGCTCGAGCTGAAGCTTGGCCAGGTGCTGGATATTTATCAGATGCTCAAGGGAGACAACGCGCTCAAGATATCCTTTGAGAGATATATTCTCATCGAATATTTGGAGCAAATTTTAGCGATGGCGAATGTGAGGCTGAAGGAGCTCTCGAACGGGCAATTCGAGCTGGTTCGAAGCGATCGATTGGAAGCGAGAGGCAAGCAGAGCGGACTCGGGCTGGATGTATACGATGCCTATACCGGTCAGAATCGGGATGTAAAGTCTTTGTCGGGCGGAGAGAAATTCAATGCGTCGCTCTGTCTGGCGCTCGGGATGACCGATGTGATTCAAGCCCATCAGGGCGGCATTTCCATCGAGATGATGTTCATTGATGAAGGCTTCGGTTCGTTGGACGAAGAATCGCTGCAGCATGCCATTGCGGCATTGATCGATTTGCAGCGCGCGGGCAGAATGATCGGGGTCATCTCCCATGTGCAGGAGTTGAAAGAAGCCTTCCCTGCTTGCATTGAGGTTAGCAAGACGAAGGAAGGCTTCAGCCGAACGGCTGTTATTGTGAAATAAAACATCGCTTGACGGCCGCTCGTTCGCCGTTCAGGCCGAAAAGCTGGCCACAATCAATCCAAAGACAAAGAGTCCGACGGTTCCGAGAACGATCAAACCGTTCAGAACGACGCCGATTACGCCGAACAGCTTCCGGACATCTTTGACGACGACGCCGACGATGCCGAGAATAAGGCCGATAAACGCCAGTCCGACCGATGCGAATATAATAATGGCGGCGACCACGATATAGACCAGGGCGTCCTTTAATTGCTCGTCACTGTTAAGCCGGTCTTCGATAGTGGATTTGTCGCCGGCTTCATAATCCTCGGAGATGCTTTTGAGCTCCTCGATGAAGCTGTCGTTGCTTGAAATATCGCTCGCGAATATGGCCGCCAGAATGCCGGCGGCTATCATCATGAGCACGGCGATCAGCGCAATGACGAAGGAGGCGATGCCCAGCTTGCCATGCTTCAAGCCTTGAGGCTCCTCGGGGGTTTCAGATAGGTACGTTTCCATGTCCGATTCTCCATTTCCTTTTTATTTCTAATGAGTATACACAAAAAAGAAGGGATTGAACATCTCATGTTTCCAAAATATTTCATCATTGGCGCAATCAGCGCCGCTCTGGCTATTGCTTTCGGCGCTTTCGGAGCGCATGGCCTGGAGGATCGAATCAGCGAACATCTTCTGGATGTGTTCGAGACGGGAGTCCGCTATCAGATGTACAGCGCGCTTGGTCTGATGCTTGTTTCGCTGATGGTCAAGGTGGTCGGCGGCAATCGCAATGCCGAGAGGGGAGCGGCGTTCATCTTTGCGGGCATGATTATTTTCAGCGTGAGTCTCTATGTTCTTGCGCTAACAGACATATCCATCCTGGGGGCCATTACGCCTATTGGCGGGGTGGCGATGCTGATCGGCTGGGTCTATGTGATTGCAGGCGCGTGGAAGCTTGGCAAACAATAAGCATTTAGCTTTGATTTTGGCGGAATTCGAGCGTATTCGACAAAGAACGAGCGATTTCATATGATTTTCCCGTGATTTTAGCAAATATTTCTATGCCAAACCGTCTAGTTCGTATATAATAGACCTAGATTTCACTTGACTCGAAACAGAGGAAGGAAGTTTGTGTGTGGGGAAAGAGATGGATACATCGACGGAAACGCGAAAACAGCGGTTTATGCCGTTGTCCTTAAGAGAGCCTTGGCAAATTAACATTTTGCTGCTGGCTTTAGCATTTGCCTGGATCATAGTTTCTTTTGTATTCATTTCGAATGAGATGTATAGATGGAGTTCTCTTACGGTTGCCATCTGTTTGGCAGGCGCGGCTTTTGTTTTGTATGCTCGGCAATATCCATTCGCGAGCTTTCGCAAATATCATTCCGCAATCGTTAACACGCTTATGCAATCGGAGGCCGTTCCGCTTGCGGTGCTCGACGGCAATGGCATTCTGCTGGAGATGAACGAAGCCTGCAGCCGCATGCTGGGCTATCAACGAGACAATTTGCTCGGCTCGCCGATTATGCAGTTAATAGATCCAGCCAGCAGGCATTTGCTCGATGAAGCGATCGAGCAATCGAGGAACGGCGATACGATGCAGAGCAATATTACGATCGCGCATCGCTCCGGCTTCCCGCTTGAGCTGCAAATTGTGTGCGCGCCGATGAGTCAGGATGACGAGGTAATCGGAACGCTGCTTATCTGCCATGATCTCAGCGACCGCAAGCGTAACGTGGAACGAATACGCTACATGGCGTATTATGACGACATGACCGGGTTGCCTAATCGCACTTTGTTCCAAATGAAGCTGACCGAAAGCTTGTCTCGCGCCAAGGAGGACGAGGAGCTTATCGGTATTTGCTATCTCGATCTTGATCGATTCAAGCTTGTCAATGCGTCTTTCGGAAGAGAATTCGGCGATATGCTGCTGATGCAAGTTGCCGAGCGATTGAACAGGGGACTCGCCGAGCAAGATTATGTGGCAAGAATGGAAGGTGACGAATTCGCCCTGTTGCTGAATTCCATCGAAACGCAAGAGGATCTATTGGATAAATCGAAACAAATTCTAAAGTCGATTGAGGAACCGTACGAGTTGAAGGGGTTCCCCCTGCATATTACGGCCAGCATTGGACTTGTTACGAATATGAATATACAGGATGACGGGTATACCTTGTTCAAGAAGGCGGACATGGCTCTTGTCAAAGCGAAGGAAAGCGGCAAGAATGATTGTCTCCTCTATGATGATTCTTGGAGCAATTCATCCTTTGAGCGACTGAAGCTCCAGCACGAGATGTACCGCGCGATACAGCGCAGCGAATTCGTGCTTCATTATCAACCGCAATACGATTTGGTGAACGGCAGCATGGTGGGCGTTGAGGCGTTGGTGCGATGGATGCATCCGGTAAGAGGACTGCTTACGCCGGGCGATTTCATCCCTCTTGCCGAAGAAAGCGGCATGATTGTGCAAATTGGGGACTGGGTGCTTCTCGAGGCTTGCCGGCAAAATAAAGAATGGCAGGATGCGGGCTTCAAGCCAATGCCTGTCTCGGTTAATCTGTCCATTCGCCAATTTCTTCAGCATGATCTTGCCAGCCGAGTTTCCGAAGTGCTTGAACTCACCGGATTGGAGCCGCAATATCTGGATTTGGAAATTACGGAATCGATGACGATCGATGTTGGCCATATTTCCCGTTGTTTGTTGTCCATTACCGATTTGGGCGTAGGCATATCCGTCGATGATTTCGGAACGGGATACAGTTCCTTTCATTATTTGAAGAATTTCCCGATCGATCGGCTTAAGATTGATCGCTCCTTCGTGCGCGACATCCAGCAGGACCCGAACGACGCCGAGATTGTGGCGGCGATTATCGCTATGGCTCATAATTTGAACATACAAGTGATTGCGGAAGGTGTGGAGAACGAGGAGCAGATGAACTTCCTGCGCAGGCATCATTGCGACGAAATGCAAGGCTTCTTCTGGAGCCCGCCGGTGCCGAGCGACAGCATTGAACAAATTTTAAAAGCAGGCTGAAACATAGATAGAGAAAAGCTGTTTCAAGGACGCGATTCATCGCGGCCTTGAAACAGCTTTTTGCGTTAGAGGACAAAATCTTCGATTTCATTCAATCGGAATGTATAAACCTGCTTCTCGTCCACATGATATACCGTAATGAGCTGATCATTGTCATCGATGTTGATGATGCGGCACGGGATATTCATCTTCACGCCAAACCCTCTATTAACAATAAGTCGAATCAGCGAATTGTTCTTCATAAACGTTCGGATAGGGTCAAGGCTCTGGCTATCCCCTTGAGCTTTCGGCTCTTCAGGCGCCTTCGGTTCAGACATTGGCTTGGGGGGAGACGCGGTCTTTGTCTCAATCTTTGTTAAATGCTCTGTTGCGGCATCCTTCTCTATAGAAATGGGAACGGATTCATGCACTTCCGCGGCGTACAAGGCTCTCTCGATCTTCTCGCCTAGCTGAATGCCCGATGTGATGCGATAATCGGAAAAATCGTTGCTGTTTAGCTGATGAATCAGTTGCTCCAAGGCGGAAGTATGATGCTTCTCTTCTATTAATATTTCCACTTGAAACAAAAACGAAGAAGTGGATTTCGATTCTGGTTGAACCGGTTCATGGTGCTTGGTCATGAGCTTGCCTCCGTACATGCAGGATGAATCTAATATACCATTAATCGTACTATACACAAAGACCCATAATTGTGTAATTCCACACTGCGCGCGAAATATTTGCATATACTGTTCTTGCATACGTCGCTATGTTACCACGAGCCCGAAGGAGGTGGATGCGGTTATGTTGAGGATGGTGCCATTCGTGCTGGAAAGCGGGGAAACTGTTCTCGGAGTCGAAGTGAAATTGCCTAAAACAACGCTTTTATCGATATCAACGGACAAAGGCTATATTATGTGCGGCGCGCTCGACGTGTCGCTTCTTAATGAGATGCTTCGTGATCGGGAGATCATTGCAGGACGCGCGGTTGGGGTTCGTACTTTGGAGCAGTTGTTCGAGGCTCCGCTTGAATCTGTCACTCATACGGCTGAAGCCCTGGGCATTATGGTAGGCATGAAAGGCAGCGCTGCGCTCCAAAAGATGCTGTAATGCATGTCATAGCATGAAAGAGGCCCCGATTCAACTCGATTTCCGCAGGGGATAACCGCTGCTTATGAATGGACCGGGGCTTTCCGTTGCGATCAGGAGAACAGCTTGCGAAGATTTTCTTCGAATGGAGCTTCGATAATGCCTTTCTCGGTAATAATTGCGGTTACATATTCATGCGGCGTAATATCGAACGCCGGGTTGTATACTTTGATGTCCCGGGGCGCCGTACGTTTGCCGAAGCCTTCGGTAATTTCCTCGGCATTTCGCTCCTCGATCGGAATTTCGGCGCCCGTCGGCGTTTGCAAATCGATGGTCGAGAGCGGACAAGCCACGTAGAAGGGGATACCGTGCGCTTTCGCAAGGACGGCGACGCTGTAGGTTCCAATCTTGTTCGCGACATCGCCATTGGCGGCAACACGGTCCGTGCCGACGATAACGGCGTCGATCCAGCCCTTCGACATGACCATGCCAGCCATATTGTCGCATATCAAGGTAACGTCGACGCCGGCCTGCTGCAGCTCGAACGCCGTTAGACGGGCGCCTTGCAGAACGGGACGAGTCTCGTCGGCATAGATGCGGAGCGCAATCCCTTGCTCCAGCGCCAAGTAGAAGGGCGCAAGCGCCGTTCCGTACTTCGAGGTTGCCAGACCGCCGGCATTGCAATGCGTGAGCACTCCCATGTCGTTCTTCAGCAAGGACAAGGCATGCTCGCCGATTCTCCGATTCGTTTCCTCATCCTGCTGCTGGATAGCCGAAGCTTCCTTCGTCAGAGCAGACTTGCACTGATCAAGCGTCAATCCTTCGGCGGCCAACGTCTTGGCTGCCGCTTTCATGCGATCCAGCGCCCAGAATAGATTGACGGCTGTCGGCCTGGAGGTGGCGAGATAGGCGCATTGCTTCTTCACTGCTTCCAGCCAGTCGTTAATCGATTCCTCGTCGCGGCTGCCGAGAACAACGCCGTAAGCGGCAGCTATGCCGATCGCCGGCGCTCCGCGCACCTTCAGATGGCGGATGGCTTCCCACACATCCTCGGAGGTGGTTAATGGCAAGTAGGTAATTTCCTCGGGAAGCAGTCTTTGATCCAGCAAGTCCAATTTGTCCTCTTGCCAAATCAAGGGCTGCAGGCTTTTCGAGATTTCGTTCGTCATGATTGTCGCTCCTTATCTTGTACCCCTTATTCTTGCTGCGAAGCAGCGGCCGTCTCCACGATATCGATCAGTTCCTTAATGGAATCCGCCTCGCGGTTTCGCTTGATTAATTCGGTGCCTATCGCAAGGGCCAGAATTTGGGCGCGGTTGCGAGTCCGCTCGTCAGGAATGCGATCAATATCCGCAACATGGGCAAGTCCGACGATTCTGCGCACCATCTTGCACCCGGCGAAGCCGAATGTGTCTTGCAGAAGCTGCTTCATATAGTAGTCTTGGTAGCCGGAGGCTGTGTTCGCAAGCCGCTCAGCGCCTCTCTCGTTCCAAAGCTGCCTGAATTTCGATTCGAACAGCTGCCATACATCCTTAATGGTGGTCAGCAAATAGCTTTGGAACTCCCTTTGCGCTTCCGCATCATTGGCCCAATGCGCCTGCCCCGCGTAATTAAGCAGCAGATTGGCGATAACGGCGCCGATATCAAAGCCCATTGGACCGTAGAAGGCAAATTCAGGGTCGATAACTTTCGTGGACGTCGGCGTCGCGAATATGCTTCCCGTATGCAGATCCCCATGCAGCAACGCCTGCGCTTGAGTAAGGAATTTGTCGCGCAGGATCGCAACCTCCAGATGCAGTTGCTCATCCCTCCACAGCTCTCGGGCTGCGTCTGCGATGCCGGACTCGATATTATTGTTGGGAGAGTCGGTATAGGGATCGTCGAAGATGAGATCTTCGGTAATTTTGCATAATTCAGGATTTATGAACGCCTTCACCTGCAGCTTCTTCTCCTGTTGATTCATGCCGAGATCCGAAGTATGGAACAGCGTGTTCGCCATGAAGGTGGACACATGCTCGGCAAAAAGCGGGTAGCGGGTTCCGTCCATGAGACCTTGCCGCATAATGACATGATCGCTCAGATCCTCCATTATGGTAAGATACAGCTCTGGATCATAGCTGTATACTTGGGGCACCAGACCCGGAGCCAGCTTGCCTTCCAGCATTAATTTCTCGCTTTCGATTCTCGCTCTGTCGAGGGTGAGCGGCCAGGATTCGCCGACGACCTTCGCATAGGGAAGGGCTTGTTTCATAATTAAGCTCTTGCCGCTGATGCTATCCGTAATATGGAACACCAGATTCAAGTTTCCGTCACCGATTTCTTTGCATCTTAAATTCGCGTTCTCAGGAAAAAAATGATGAATCCCCTGCGCGATGTCAATCGCTTCTTGCTCGTTTAAGGGGTGATATGCGGACATATTCGTCAACCTCCGATTGTTATTTCATCAAAACCACTTGCCTCTTTGAACAACCTCTACTAGTATAATGGATATTATTTCGAGTTGGAATACCCGTCGGAGCAATCCCGATATTTCGGTAGCTCTTTTTTCACAGAATAGAATTCGAGGAATGGAGGAAGCGCAATGTTGGAATCAATGGAACGACAGCCCATCGCGCTTAAGGAATGGGCCGTGTCCGTGCAGGCGCTGCTTGAGGGAAGGCAGGCAATCGTGCTTCGGAAAGGAGGCATAAGGGAGGAAACGAGAGATTTCGAGGTTATTAGCCCGGACTTCTACCTCATGCCGGCGTACGAGCATCAGAAAAAGTCGCTGCTGAAGGACGAATATGCCGGCGAAATCGATCGAACATTGGAGGAATGGTCGCCGAATGCGGAGACGATCAAGCTTGAGGCGTACGCCGAGGTAGCCGATGATATCGAGATTTCGGACAATGAGACCTTGGACAGGCTTCGCGATATGCATATCTGGACGGACGGCTTTGCCGAGGAACGGTTGAAATGGAAAAAAACGAAGCCGCTGCATGTTCTCATTTTGCGAATCTACCGACTGAATGAAGCGATCTACGCCCCGATGCGTCCCGCTTATACCGGATGCAAGTCCTGGGCGAGGCTTGAGGATGCGCTTACATGTCCATCTATGACCCCGGTATTGTCCGAAGAGCGCTTTGAACGGGAGCGCGGCCGAATCAAGAACGCGATATCCCGCATTGATTTATAACGAAAACTATATTAAAATGATTATTGAGAATCACTGAGAATCAGCAATTCTATGAATGAAACCAACCTTGGAGGGATCAGTATAATATGGCGGCACATTTTGTCATCGAAGGCTTGAAAGCCAAGATTGAAGGAAAAGAAATATTGAAAGGCATCAACCTCGACATTAAAGGCGGGGAAATTCATGCGATCATGGGTCCTAACGGAACGGGCAAGAGTACGCTCGCATCCGCTCTGATGGGACATCCTAAATATGAGGTGACGGAAGGCAGCGCAACGCTTGACGGCGAGGATCTGCTCGAGATGGAAGTGGATGAGAGAGCTCGTGCGGGCTTGTTCCTCGCTATGCAATATCCAAGCGAAATTCCAGGCGTGACGAATTCCGATTTTCTTCGCAGCGCGATTAACGCAAGACGCGAGGAAGGCAGCGAAATTTCGCTGATCAAATTCATACGCCAAATGGAAGGCAAGATGAAAGAGCTCGAGATGAATCCGGAATTCGCGCACCGCTATTTGAACGAAGGCTTCTCCGGCGGGGAGAAGAAGCGTAATGAAATCCTGCAAATGATGCTGCTTGATCCGAAAATCGTTGTTCTTGACGAAATCGATTCCGGACTTGACATCGATGCATTGCGCATCGTCGCAAACGGCGTGAACGCCATGCGTTCCGAAGAGCGCGGCTTCCTGATTATTACGCATTACCAGCGTTTGCTTAACTATATTACACCTGACTTTGTTCACGTGATGATGCAAGGCCGCATCGTGAAATCCGGCGGCCCTGAGCTTGCCCAGCGTTTGGAGAACGAAGGCTATGATTGGGTGAAGGAAGAGCTTGGCATCGAAGATGAAACGGTCGGCCAGGTTTAATCGGAGAAGGGGGCATAACGAATGAGTACACAATTATCCACTCCGACCGATCGTCAGTCTGCGGAGAATCTTGCACGAAGCAAGGGCGAGCCCGATTGGTTGGTAGCCTTGCGCGGAGAGGCAGCCGAGCTGGCAGGCAGCTTGGCATGGCCGAAGCCGGAGAAGGTTCGCATTGAACGTTGGAATTTGACAGCGGTCGGCGAGTACAGCGCAGCTTCCGCTGCGGAGACGCTGACTGAATTGCCCGGTCACATCCAGGAGTTGATTGCGCAAGGCACGGAAAACTTGCTGATTCAACGCAATTCAGGCGCTGTCTGGCGTCAACTGTCGCCCGAGCTGGCGAGCAAAGGCGTCATATTCACGGATCTGGAGACGGCTTGCAAGGAGCATGGCGAGCTGGTACAGCAATATTTGTTCCAAGCGGTGAAGAAGGATGAAGACAAGCTTACCGCACTGAACGCTGCAATATGGAACGGCGGCGTATTCGTATACGTTCCGAAGAATGTCGAAGTTGAGCTGCCGCTTCAGGCCGTACTGTTCAATGATCAAGGCGAGGCGTCATTCGCTCCGCATATTCTGATCGTCGCGGATACCAATAGCCGGGTAACCTATGTGGATACGGTTGTTTCGAGCAAGTCGGAGGTGGAGGGCGCTTTCGTACATCCTTCGATTATTGAAGTGTTCGTGAATGCCGGCGCCGAAGTTCGCTTCGGATCCGTACATTCCATGGCGGAGTCGGGCGTGGACATGAGCTTGCGTCGCGCCGTTATCGGCAACGACGCTCGTATGGAATGGATCATCGGCGATTTGAACGACGGGCATACCTTGTCCGATACGAAATCGATTCTGAAGGGCCAGGGCTCCACTTCCGACGCGAAGGTGATCAGCGTAGGCAAGAACTCGCAGCAGATGAGCCTCACAACGCAGGCCGTTCACTTCGGCAAGAGCTCGGACAGCAACATGGTAACTCGCGCCGTGATGAAGGATTCAGCTTCGGCGATCATTAACGGTATTACGAAAATCGAGCATGGAGCGACCAAAGCAAACGGCGTTCAGACGGAGAAGGTTCTCATGCTCAGCTCGAAGGCCCGCGGAGACGCCAATCCGATTCTGTTGATCGACGAAGACGATGTAACGGCGGGACATGCGGCTAGCGTCGGCCAGGTGAATCCTGAGCAAGTCTACTACTTGATGTCTCGCGGCATATCAAAGCAGGACGCTGAACGATTAATTATCCACGGCTTTATTGCTCCGGTCGTATCGGAAATTCCAGTAGAGGCGGTACGAGAGCAGCTTCAGCGTTTGCTCGAGAGGAAGCTTGAGGGATGAATATACATGCGATTCGGGAACAATTTCTGATTCTGCATCAAGAGATAAACGGGCATAAGCTCGTTTATCTGGATAGCGCGGCATCTTCCCAGAAGCCGCGTTCTGTCATTGATGCGGTTAGTCGATATTATGAGCTTGATAACGCGAATGTGCATCGAGGCGTTCATACGCTGGGCTCCAGAGCGACCGACGCTTACGAAGGCGCAAGAGCGAAGGTTGCCGCGTTCCTGAATGCGGAGACGCCGGAGCAAATTGTTTTCACGCGAGGCACTACGACTGCGTTGAATTTGGTTGCTTCAAGCTATGCCAGGGAAGCATGCGGTCCCGGGGACGAGATCGTCATTACGCCGATGGAGCATCACAGCAATCTGATTCCTTGGCAGCAGGCCGCGAAAGCGACGGGAGCGACCTTGAAATATATTCCGCTGCAGTCCGATGGAAGTCTCTCTCTGGACGATGTCGAAGCGACCATAACGGAGCGCACAAAAGTCGTTTCTGTCGCCCATGTGTCTAATGTGCTTGGCGTCATAAATCCGATTAAGGAAATCGCCGAGATTGCACATCGAAATGGCGCGGTCATGGTCGTGGACGGAGCGCAGAGCACGCCGCATATGAAGGTGGATGTTCAACAGCTTGGCGTGGATTTCTTCGCTTTCTCCGGCCACAAGATGTGCGGACCTACGGGAATCGGCGCGTTATACGGCAAAGCGGAGCTGCTGAACCGAATGGAGCCGATTGAATTCGGCGGCGAGATGATTGATTTCGTCGAGCTGTACGATTCGACCTGGAAGGAGATTCCTTATCGGTTTGAGGGGGGCACGCCTCTGATTGCGGGAGCTGTCGGACTCGGCGCAGCTATCGATTTTCTCGAGAGCATCGGCATGGATGAGATTGAGAATCATGAGAAGCAATTGGCTGCATATGCTTACGATAAGCTTAAAGCTATTGACGGCATTGCGATATATGGACCCGAGACCAATCGCTCAGGTCTGATTACCTTCAATCTGGACGATGTGCATCCTCATGATGTCGCAACCGTCCTCGATTCCATGGGCGTTGCCGTTCGCGCGGGACATCATTGCTGCCAGCCGCTTATGCGGTGGCTGAATGTATCGGCAACGGCAAGGGCAAGCTTCTACCTATACAATACCGAAGAGGACATCGATCGTTTAGCCGATGCATTACTACAAACAAAGGAGTTCTTCGGCCATGCAATTGGATGATTTGTATCGTAGAGTCATAATGGATCATTATAAGAACCCGCGAAACCGCGGAACCTTGAATGAAGAATCGGTTACGATTAACTTGAATAACCCTACGTGCGGAGATCGCATCTCCTTGCAGCTGCAAGTTGTCGACGGCAAGGTGGAGGATGCCAAATTCACCGGGGAAGGCTGCTCGATCTCCATGAGCTCGGCCTCCATGATGACTGAGGCGGTAAAGGGACATTCCTTCGAAGAGGCGCTTGAAATGGCGGATAAATTCTCGCAATTGATGAAGGGCGAAGAAGTGGAATTCGATGAATTAGAGGATATTGAGGCCTTGTCAGGCGTCAATAAATTCCCGGCTCGGATCAAATGCGCGACTCTTGCCTGGAACGCGCTGCGCAAGGGTATTGGGGAAGAGAATCAAAAAAATTAAAGGAGAGTGGCTGACATGGCAAAATCGATGCCGGAAATGGAAGAGTACAAATATGGCTTTCGCGATGAGCATAAAGCGATATTCCAGTCAGGAAAAGGCCTGACGCCCGAGATTGTTCGCACAATCTCCCAAATGAAGAACGAGCCGGAGTGGATGCTGGACTTTCGTTTGAAATCCTTGGAGCAGTTTTACAAAATGGCTATGCCGCGTTGGGGCGGAAATCTGGATGATCTGGATTTTAACGACATTCAATATTATGTCAAGCCTTCTGAAGGCCAAGGGAAAACTTGGGAAGAGGTTCCGCAAGAAATTAAGGAAACCTTCGATAAACTCGGTATTCCGGAAGCGGAGCAGAAGTTCCTTGCGGGCGTGTCCGCGCAATATGAATCCGAGGTTGTCTATCACAGCATGCAAGAGGAGCTTGAGAAGCAAGGCGTTATCTTCACGGATACCGATACCGCGCTTCGCGAATATCCCGAGCTGATGAAGGAATATTTCGGCACGATCATTCCTCCGAGCGATAATAAGTTCGCGGCGCTTAACAGCGCGGTATGGTCTGGAGGCAGCTTCATCTATGTACCGAAGGGCGTTCAATGCGAGGTTCCGCTGCAAGCCTACTTCCGAATCAACTCGGAGAACATGGGTCAATTCGAACGCACCTTGATTATTGCGGACGAAGGAGCATCCGTTCATTATGTCGAGGGCTGTACGGCACCGATCTACAGCACGAACTCTTTGCACAGCGCTGTTGTTGAAATCTTGTGCAAGAAGGATTCGCGCGTTCGTTACACGACGATTCAGAACTGGGCTCCGAATATTTACAACCTGGTTACGAAGCGCGCCGTCGCGGATGAGAACGCGACAATGGAATGGGTAGACGGCAATATCGGATCCAAGCTGACGATGAAATATCCTGCGGTTGTGCTGCGCGGCCGCGGCGCGAAAGGCATGGTATTGTCGATTGCGGTTGCGGGCAAAGGACAGCATCAGGATGCCGGCGCGAAGATGACACATCTGGCTCCGGATACAAGCTCCACAATTGTATCGAAGTCGATCTCGAAGCATGGCGGCAAGGTGACTTATCGCGGACTTGCTTCCTTCGGCAGAAATTCGGATGGAGCCAAAGCTAACATCAAATGCGATACGCTCATCATGGATAATGAATCGACATCGGATACGATTCCTTACAATGAAATTCTTAACGACAACATTACGCTTGAGCATGAGGCTACCGTATCCAAGGTATCCGAGGATCAGCTGTTCTATCTCATGAGCCGCGGTCTTACCGAGGACGAAGCGACGCAAATGATTGTCATGGGCTTTATCGAACCGTTCACGAAGGAGCTCCCGATGGAGTACGCGGTAGAGATGAATCGTCTGATTAAATTCGAAATGGAAGGCAGCATCGGTTAAGAATGGTTGCCCCGTTCCAATTAGAAACGCGCATCCCGTTCAGGGATGCGCGTTTTCACAGGTTTCGGGAATCATTGCCGCCGTTAAGCCGCTATAGGTACACATGCTCGATTTCATAATGACGTTCCTGCGTTAGATCGACGAATCGATCGCCGATTTGAACGAGCGGACTGAAAAATTCAGTAGGATGAGTCATGATAATAATGCCGATCTCCTCTGTGTTAAGCCGAACGCGTTTGCCGATAAAATTAGGAATCATATGTTTGATGAACGTGTGAGTAGTGACAGGATCGATCTCATTGAAGCTCAATCGGTACAGCTCTCTGAGCACGAACAATAAATCCCGTTCCTTCTGATATACCCGAGCGGAAATCATGGCGCTGTAAATGTCAGCAACAGCAATGATTTTCGCAAGTGGATGAATTTCATCTCCGGTTATTCCCTCAGGATATCCGCCGCCATTCATTCGCTCATGATGCTGCAGCGCTGACATGGCAAGCTCCTCGTCTTGAAAGGAATCCATAATAATCTCATAGCCGTAGATCGTATGGCGTTTGACCTCTTCGAATTCCTCCGAATTTAATCTGCCCGGCTTGTTCAAGATGGAATCGTCAATTCGGCATTTGCCAATGTCATGCAAGAAGCCCGCTTTGCCGATATAGCTTGCTTCTTCCGTTGAATAATTAAGCCATGTAGCCAAATAATACGAAAGCATGCCAACTTGCACGGAATGCTGATAAGTATAGCTGTCTTGTGTGTTCATAAGCAGAATCATGGAGACGACATCGCGTTCCAGCTTTAGATTATCCAGGAGAGGCTGCATAACCTCGGTTACTGCTTCGCCATTAACTTTGCCGGTATTCAAAGCATCGGCAAAAAATCGTTCGAAGCTTTTGACAGCGTTCTCGTAAATCGGCTTGACTGTCGGGAGCCACTTCACATTGACGGTGGATTCCAAAGTTCGATTCGTTTGATTGTCGGCCGGAGCAGCGGATTCAGCCATTCTCGCCGTAATGTCAACGTATTCGATTTGATGCTGCAGCAGTCTGGATACCTCGCGACTGAACAGCTTCGTTCCTTTGGAAAGAACATGCAGTCCGTAATTATTAAAGATATCATGGCTTAGCTCGTCCCCGTCTATTAAATCCGAAACATGAATCCTCATAGAGACACCTCTAATAATTAATAAATGATATATGTTGTTAAGGCAAAGTGCTTATACTGTAGCTAATGATAGCAATGTATACTCGAATTGGCAATATGAGGATGCGACAGTTCCGACTATATACCTAATAATTCGGCATAAATCGACCTTGCTTTCACGTTGTCATCGGTCTCTTGAACGATAGCTCCCCCCGTCCTGTTATAAAACAAAGGTCATAGTATCGCTCATAACGGGATATGTATTTATTCTTGAATATGGCCAAGTGGATTCCATGAGCCAAGCTGATGTCCCTTCCATTCCGATCCGTCTTCCCATATCTCCTGCTTCCAGATGGGCACGATCTGCTTCAATCTCTCAATAGCATAGCGGCTTGCTTCATAGCATGCTGCCCGATGCGGGGAAGAGACGGCGATAACGACGCTTGTTTCCGCCAGCTCGACAATCCCGACTCGGTGGCTGATCGCGCATAATGCTCCTTCCCAGCGCGCGGCGATTTCATCTCCGATCTGCTTCATGGTTGCAATGGCCATGGGATCATAAGCTTCATAGCTCAGCTTGACGGTTCGTTTGCCCTCTGTGAATTCTCGAGTCGTTCCGACGAAAGCGAGCGAAGCTCCGTTCTCTTTCACAATAACTTTCGCCAACACTTCGTCCGCGATAATGGCATGAGGCGTTATGACGTATCTCTCAGGCTCTTGTTCTTTGGCAGCGGCTCTCTTGGACGGGGCTTCTTCGCCGCCCGATACAGGGGGCAGCATGGCAAGCTCGTCTTCGCTGGAGAGTGTCTCTTCGTCAGGCGCATAGGCATGATTTTGCGCCAGGAAGCAGATTTGCAGCAGGTTTGCATGCTCCGGATACTGCAGGATAATTGCGGACTTTAAGGCATTGGCGGTCATTTGCCCTGCTTCTGACTCTACTATGATTTGGCTGGTTCCGAGCCTTTCCGGGAGGCCGGCGAACAGCTTGATTTTCCATGTGTGCAGCATATGGGATCCCTCTCGCATTCTTTGTTTTGAACTGGTTATAGAATACCATAAATCCTTAATAAATGTTATGATATTAGCTATCGGAGGAAGTTCAAATCGTTCGTTTTTCAACATCGAGAAAATTGTGATCAAAAATGGATTTTTTGAGCATCAGCTAGAGAGGAAGGATGTGGCTGACCTATGCGAGAAGCTGTGCAAGCCCTGACGGACCGCTACGGACGCGTGCATGATTATTTGCGCATATCGGTTACGGATCAATGCAATCTGCGATGTTTATACTGCATGCCGGAGGAGGGCATGGAATTCGCCGAATCCGCATCTTTGCTTACCTACGACCAGATTGTCGAGGTGGTGGAGGCCGGCGCGCTGCTTGGCATCTCCAAGCTTAGAATTACGGGAGGAGAGCCGCTCATTAGACCGAGGCTTGATAAGCTGATTGCGCGTCTATCGGCGATTCCCGGCATCGATGATATCGCTCTGACAACGAACGGCATCTTCCTTGCGAAGCAAGCGAAAGCGCTGAAGGCGGCCGGGCTCAAACGCGTCAATATTAGCCTCGATACGCTTGATCCTGCCCGGTTTCGTTTTATCGCCCGGACGGGCGAGCTGCGCAAGGTAATGGAGGGCATACAAGCGGCGGCAGAGGCTGGATTCGCTCCGATCAAGCTGAATTGCGTGTTGCTGAAGGATGTTAATGAAGATGAAATCGCGCAGTTTTTGAAGCTTGCTTATGAGCAGCCTCTGCATGTGCGCTTTATTGAATATATGCCGATCGGCCATGCCGACGAGAATTGGAAGAAGCATTATTTGCCGCTTCGGCGAGTCCTGGATATCGCGAGGGATGAGGGTTACGCGATTTCCCGAAGAGAGAACGTGCATGGCAACGGACCTTCCGAGGATTGGTCGATTGCTGGAGGTCAAGGATCATTCGGACTTATCCACCCCATCAGCGATCATTTCTGCAAAAACTGCAACCGGCTTCGCCTTACCTCGGACGGAAGCATGAAGCCTTGTCTGTATTGGGTGGACGAGTTGAACGTGAAGGGGGCGCTCGGCGAGCCCGACAAGATGCGCAAGCTGTTCTTCAAGGCGATGGACATTAAGCCGGAAAACCATGAAATGGCGGCCAAGCTCGCAGACGAAGAGCAATCCCATGTGCCCACGGAGAGAAGAATGTCGCAGATCGGCGGTTGACGGACAGCGCCGCCGCTGCCCTATTGAAGCGATGAGGAGGCTTGTTATAGCTTGAGAAATTCAACAGACGATCATCTTGTGCTGTTTCATAGCAATGATATTCACAGCCGCCTCGAGAATGCCGCTCGCATATCTGCAATTATTAACGAGGAGAGGAATCGAATCGGGGAGGATCGCGTAATCGCCGTCGATTGCGGCGATCATATGGATCGGATGCGCATGGAGACGGAAGGCAGCGACGGCAAGGTGAATGTTGCGCTTCTGGAGGAGCTTCGCTATGACGCGATAACGCTGGGAAACAACGAAGGTTTGACTTATTCCCGGGATGTGCTGAACGCATTGTACGACGGCGAGCATGCATTCAAGGTGATCTGCGCCAATTTGTACGAAGAGAAGACAGGGCAACGTCCGACATGGATGCTGCCCTCCGCGGTTATAACCAGGAACGGTATTCGAATAGCGCTTATCGCGGCGACTGCCAATTTCGCCAATTTCTACCTTCAACTGGGCTGGAGGTCGACAGATCCCATCCACGCGATAAGCAAGCAACTGGGGCTTGTTAGAGATAAGGCGGATATCGTCATCGTCATGTCGCATCTCGGCATTCATTTCGACCGCAGAATGGCCGAAGAGCTGGATGGAATCGATCTCATTGTTGGCGGCCACACGCATCATTTGCTCGAGGAGCCCTTGTTCATAAAAGGCGCCATGCTGTGCGCAGCCGGTAAATTCGGCGATTATGTCGGCCGAGTTGTGATTGGGAGAGACGAGGCGACTGGCCAAATTGGCGTACTGAGCGCAGAAGTCATTCCTACCGGCGCATTCGAGCTTCGTTCCGAGGCCGATACCATTATCCGCAGATTCGCCTCTATTGCCGGCGAGCGCTTGGGCAGGAGGATTGCTTCTCTAGGCGTAGCGATGCCTTCGAGTCCCGATCGAGAGTCTCCGCTCAGCAATTTGTTGGCTGCGGGTCTCCGGGAGTGGATGGCGGCCGATATCGGCGTTGTGAACGCGGGACAACTGCTTGGAGGACTGCCGCAAGGAGAAGTAACCGCGGGCAAGCTGCATTCCTTATGCCCTTCTCCGATTAATCCTTGCTTGATGGAGCTGAGCGGAGCAAATCTGCGAACCGCTCTTGAGCAATCGCTGCTTGACGAATACAGAGGAAAGCCGATTAAGGGCTACGGCTTTCGGGGAGAGGTTCTGGGCATGCTCGCGGTAGACGGACTCAGCATAACCTATGATTCCGCTCGTCCCGCAATGGAGCGTATTGCATCCGTCAAGGTGAATGGCATTCCCCTCGACGACAGCAAGCTGTATGCGGTCGGATCGATTGACATGTTCAGCTTCAAGATCGGTTACGAATCTCTGGCATTGGCGCAAAGCTTTCATTTCTTCATGCCGGAATTCATCAGAGACGTGCTCGAAAGAGAGCTTGCGAATGAAGGAGCGATAACGGCCAGCTTCAAGTCGAGATGGCATAGCTTGAGCGAATTTGATTGAAAAAAAGCGATAATTGGCAGTTTATGTCGAATAATTAGGATAAAATGGTTGCGAAATTTCGTGTTTTCACGTAAATTAACATTACGGGCTGAAAGTTCCGATGAATAGAGTATCAGACACAGAAGGGGAATGGCCGAGAAGATGCGATTGCTACCGATTTCGCAATGTGTACCTGGCATGAAGCTTGCCAAAAAAATATATTCCGAAGATGGCATCGTCCTGCTCGGTGATCATATGGAGCTTACTTCGCGATTGATTCTTAGACTTGAACAATGCGGAATTCAGTATGTTTATGTCGAAGATGCCCGAACCGAGGATGTCGAACCTCCTTCATTGATCAGCGAAGAAACCTTTCGGGTGGCAATTAAGGAAATCCGTACAAATTTCCGCGAGATGATGGACCGGCCCAAGATTAAGAAAGGCGTTGCTTATCCTTATATCGCACAGCCGTTCAAGCAAATGATGAATCTGATCATTGACGATTTGTCCAATCATAAAGACGCTATGATCATGCTTATGGGCATGGGAACCGTGGATCATTATTTGTTCCAGCATTCACTCAATGTATGCGTGTATACAACCCTTCTTGGACTATCAAGCGGCTATTCTCGGGAAGAAGTCATGACGCTTGGAATGGGAGCCCTTCTCCATGATATCGGCAAGACCCAGATTCCGCATGCGGTGCTGAAGAAGCCGGGGAGATTGTCCAACGACGAATTCGCGGATATGAAGCGGCATGCGCAGCTTGGCTATGAGCTGCTGAAGAATGAACCGAATCTGCCTCTTCTCGTCGCGCATTGCGCTTTCCAGCATCATGAGAGATTGGACGGGAGCGGATATCCTCGCGGCATCAAGGGAGACGAGATTCACGATTATGCGAAGTGGATCGGACTCGTGGATTCCTACGACGCGATGACAACCAACCGCGTCTATCGCGCGCCGATGCTGCCTCATGACGCGATGGAGCGACTCTACGCCGGCACGGGCACCTTGTACGAGCAACGGATGCTTCAGCAATTCCGGGATCGCGTGGCGATCTATCCTATCGGCATTTCGGTGAAGCTGCACACGGGCGAGAGCGGCGTCGTGGTCGACTTGAACCACAGCTATCCGCATAGACCCATTGTTCGGGTGCTTCAGAACGAGGTTGACGAACCGCTTGCCGTCCCCTTCGAGATTGATCTCTCCAAACAATTGACAGTAATGATAACCGGCGTGAACGGCGAAGAACGGGACGCGGAGCTGGTTGCAGGCATATAGGAAGGGAGGAGCGATTTGCGGCCTCTCTTTTTTTTCGTGACAGGGTTTGCTTACTCCTCTCTCTCCCATTACAATATAGGAAGCGTGAAACGACAAAGATTATAAAGTCAGGTGCTGAATTCATGAACGCAATTAACCACATTCAAGCTTTGCATGCCGGGAGCGACCCATGGGATCCCATGCGGTCTCTGCAGAAATACAGGAGGCATCGCTTGACAAGCGTCGAAATGACGATTTCCAACTTATGCAATATGAGATGCGAGCATTGCGCGGTGGGAGACACGCTGGTGCTTCGCGAACCGGATAAGATCCCCCTGGAGCAGATGCTCCAAAGACTGGATGAGGTTCAGCATCTGGAGACAATCAGCATTACGGGCGGAGAGCCGACCTTCTCGGAACGAACCGTGAACGAATACATGGTTCCCCTTCTGCAATATGCAAGAAAACGCGGCGTTTATTCCCAGATCAATTCAAATGTCACCCTGCCTTACAGCCGTTATGAAGCGCTGGCTCCTTTTCTGGACGTTATGCATATCTCATTCAATTATTTGAACGCGGATGATTTTCACGCCATTGGGTTCGCGAAGGCGGGTCACTCCGTGCCCCGGCAAGCTGCGGTCAAGCTCTACGATCAGATGATTGGAAATGCCCGCAGACTTAGCGAAGCCGGCGTTCTTGTATCCGCAGAGTCGATGATCAATTATCGAACACATGATAAAATCGATGACATTCATCGCTTAATCGTCGAAATGGGCTGTACCAGGCATGAAGTGCATCCGATGTACCCTAGCTCCTTCGCCAAGGATTTGCCTATGATCACGAGGGAGCAGATGAGAACGGCGATCGAGCGCCTGCTCGACAATCGGGATCCTGGCGTCTGGATGCTGTTCGGAACCTTGCCGTTCTATCATTGCAGCGAAAATCCGCAGGAGCGGAGGCTGCTTCGGCGACTCGCGGCGGAGCCCAACGTGACCGTGCGCAACGATCCCGACGGCCGCAACCGCCTGAATGTGAATTTGTTCACGGGAGAGGTATTCGTAACAGATTTCTCCGACGTAGCCGCGTTCGGCAATATGAAGCATTCCAGGCTGGATGAATTGTTCGAGGGCTGGCTGGAGCATCCGCTTGCACAAAGCGTGAATTGCCACTGCGCAGAGGCTGCCTGCTGCGGTCCGAATTTGCTGGTGAAGGATATGTATTACAAGAACGTTAATTTCCATGAGAGAAAAGCTATACTCGACTAGTACATAAGAGAGAGAAGGAAGTTCCCATGTCGATACGATCGATCGTGTTGATCGCGGTCGGCCTGCTGCTGATCTACCTGATGTTCACGGCAGGCTCGCCCTTTCTGTTGGCTCTGATTGTCGCAATCTTCCTAGAGCCGCTTAATTCCTTGTTCATTCGGAGATTCCGCATGAATCGATTGGCTGCATCGGCTGTGTCGAGCGCCTTGTTCACGGTGTTGCTGCTAGGTTTGGTTGTCCTGCTTGGCATTAAAGTCGTTGCGGAGGTTATTGCATTCCTTGGCAATCTTCCTGATTATTTCGAGAATGCCAGCGATTTCATCGATAATCTTGTTCAAGATGCCAAAGGCACTTACGCCAATCTGCCTCCCGATACGATTAATACGCTGGAATCTTATCTGACCGATCTGACAAGCGCTTTAACGAAAATGGTTGGTTCGCTTTACAAGACCGTGCTTTCCTTCGCATCGGCGCTGCCGGGCATATTCATCTTCTTCATCGTGTTCCTGGTCGCGGTATTCATGTTCAGCTATTCCTTGAACACGATGAAGAATACGGTCCTGTCCTTCTTCGAGGAATCGTCTCGTCCTCAAGTGGATCAGGTGCTGGGCAATTTGCGGAAATCAATATTCGGATTTCTGCGTTCGCAAATCATTCTGAGCGCTATGACTTATGTACTATCGCTGATCGGTCTTCTTATTCTGCATATCAAATATCCGATGGCGATTGCATTGCTTATCATCGTAGTCGACGTGCTGCCGATTCTTGGAACCGGCTCCGTGCTTGTTCCGTGGGCGGGCTATCTCATATTGACTGGCGATGTATACACCGGAAGCGGGTTAATCGTTCTGTTTCTGGTCATTACGGTGTTCCGCAGAATCGTGGAGCCGAAGGTGCTGGGAGATTCGATCGGCATCGGGGCGCTGCCTGCGCTGATCTCGCTCTATGTGGGCTTCAAGCTTGTCGGCGTTATCGGCGTCTTCATCGGACCGCTTATCGTCATTATTTATATGGCGGCAAGGCAGGCAGGTCTTTTCCAAAACAAAATCAAGCTATAGAATGCGGCCTTTCCTGTAAAATCGAATGTCATTTGTTGACAGACTCCGGGCAATCGCGTTATAGTCTATCTAGGAAATCCGCTAGGGGCGCCGTAAGGCTGAGATAAAGCAATCGCTTTGGTCCCTTTGAACCTGATCTGGGTCATGCCAGCGTAGGAAAGCGGGACAAATGAAACGAACAGCGATTGTATTCGCCGTTATTTTTGGCGCTCCGACTCCAGCGATCTGCGACATTATTTTGCTGCATGGACGCCGAATGTCCTTTGCTTTTCATATTGAACTGCGTATGCCTCCAGATGGAATTCCATTATTCCAAACGGGAGGTTTTTTTGTGATGTCGACATGGACGAACGGGCTGCCGGGCAGCAGGAAGGTGTATGTAGAGGATGATGAACGGAAAATTCGCGTTCCAATGAGAGAGATCGCGCTGTCTCCAACGAAGTCAAACAGTGGGGAGGAATGCGAGAATCCGCCGATCAGATTGTATGATACAAGCGGTTTGTATACGGATGAGGAGGCGTCGGTCAATATCAATATTCGCGAAGGCTTGCCGAAGCTTCGGGAAGCGTGGATCAGGGAGCGAGGCGATGTGGAGGCTTATGCGGGCAGATCGATCAGGCCGGAGGATAACGGCTTCTCATCGATGGAGAATGCGGCAAGACTCGGCGTCGAGAAATTTCCGGTCGACGGGGATGAACCGCTGCGAGCGAAAGAGGGCCGCAATGTTACGCAGCTGCATTACGCGCGAAGAGGAATCATAACGCCGGAGATGGCCTTTATCGCCATTCGCGAAGGCCTGAGCGAGGCTTTTGTCATGGGGGAGGTTGCGTCGGGGCGGGCAATTATACCGTCGAATATCAATCACCCCGAAAGCGAGCCGATGATTATCGGCAGCGCCTTCCATGTGAAGATCAATGCCAATATCGGGAATTCGGCCGTGGCTTCCTCCGTCGACGAGGAGGTGGAGAAGATGGTATGGGCGACAAGATGGGGAGCCGATACCATCATGGACTTGTCCACGGGAAGGAATATCCATACGACGCGGGAATGGATTGTTCGGAATTCTCCTGTTCCCATCGGAACGGTTCCCATCTATCAGGCGTTGGAGAAGGTCAACGGCAATGCGGAGGAGCTGAGCTGGGAGGTGTTCCGCGACACCTTGATCGAGCAGGCGGAGCAAGGCGTCGATTATTTCACGATTCATGCCGGAGTCCTGCTTCGTTATATTCCGTTGACCGCGGCGAGGATGACCGGCATCGTGTCGAGAGGCGGGGCGATAATGGCGGCATGGTGCCTTGCGCATCATCGGGAAAATTTTCTTTATACGCATTTTGAAGAGATCTGCTCGATCATGAAGCAATATGATGTGGCGATCTCATTGGGCGACGGCTTAAGACCCGGCTCTATCGCGGACGCCAACGACGAAGCGCAGTTCGCGGAGCTGGAAACGCTCGGAGAGCTTACCCGCATAGCGTGGAAGCATGATGTTCAAGTGATGATCGAAGGGCCCGGGCATGTGCCGATGCATCTGATCAAGGAAAATATGGATCGGCAGATCGAGGCGTGCGGAGGAGCGCCTTTCTACACGCTTGGACCGCTCACAACCGATATTGCCCCCGGCTATGATCATATCACTTCGGCGATTGGAGCGGCGATGATCGGCTGGTTCGGCACGGCTATGCTGTGTTATGTGACGCCGAAGGAGCATCTGGGACTGCCGAATAAAGATGATGTGAAGGAAGGCGTGATTGCATACAAGATTGCCGCGCATGCGGCTGATCTGGCCAAGGGGCATCCCCGCGCGAAGCAGAGAGATGACGCATTGTCGAAGGCGAGATTCGATTTCCGATGGAAGGACCAATTCCATTTATCGCTCGATCCCCAGCGGGCGATAGCCTATCATGACGAGACGCTTCCTGCCGAAGCGGCGAAATCGGCGCATTTCTGCTCCATGTGCGGTCCAAAATTTTGCAGTATGAGAATTACTCAGGATATTCGCGAATATGCGGAGAAGAATAATCTGAATTCCGTTGAAGCCATTGAAGCCGGAATGAAAGAAAAGGCGGAGCTCTTCAAAAAATCGGGAGGTTCGATCTATACGTCATAGGGAAAAATAGGGAAAAACCCCAAGCCTCTGCGCGAAACCTTCATATACTGATCTAGTGAGAAGGATCTGAACCCGCGGAGGTGTGAAGAATATGATCGCCCATATTCCCAATGAAGATTTGCTGGACAAGGATGGAGTGGTCTCCAGGGTGAGAAATGCGCTGGCCTCGAATTCGCCGTTCTCTCTGGTACGAATCGGAGATGGAGAAAATTTCGTATTGTCGCAAGAATCGGTCTATACGATGGAGCAGACACTCGACACGCTTTGGGTGAAGGAAGCCAATAAGGGGCGGAAAGGAGTCAAGCTTCCGAATATTGAGCTGCGCGACCGCATAGTGACGGCAATTGCCGAAGCGAGTATTGTCGGCGTCCTTGCCCAGAACGATAAGGTAATCAGAGCTCATCCGAATCATAAAAGGGTGCTGACCAATCGGATATTCGACTATTTCCAGCTTCAGCCGAAGGAGCTTTGCAACGCGATTGTAAACCGCGAGCTCATCTATCATAAGCCCTTCTGGGAGATGCTCAAGGAGCAGGGAAGCCGCGTGCTGCTCATCTCCCGATGGTCAGGCAGCATGAGGCAGAGGCTCATCAGGCCTCCCTATGATCTGGAAGTGCCGCTTATTCTGAAATTCGAGCGTTACGAGATGATGGATGAAACATTGGAGAGCGTGGAGCAGAATCAGGATAAATTCGATATCGCTCTCGTTTCCTGCGGAGTCAATGCCGTCATCCTGGCGCATGAAATCGCGAAGCGAACAGGGAAAGCGGCGATTGATTTCGGCATTGGCGCCCAAATCATCTCATCCCTGCCGATCAAATAACGAAAATGAAAAGGGGCTGTCCCAAAAGTCATAAATGACAAGGGACAGCCTTTTATCTCAAAGAGACCACCTTAGAATAACGCCAGCTTGAGTCAAGCCTCCGCCGAAGCCGTAGAGGAGCAGCGTTTGCCCGGCAGCAACGCGATGATCCTTGACCCCCTCGTGAAGAGACAGCGGAATCGAAGCGGCAGATGTGTTGCCGTTCGTCCTGATCGTGGTCAGCACTTGCTCTTGACTGATTCCGGTTCTCTCGCATATCGCATCGATAATACGTCTGTTCGCGCTGTGCGGGAGGAACCAATCGATATGCTCAGGATCAAGACCGCCTCGGAGCAAAAGCTTGCGTACGCCTTCCGACACTTCGGACAAAGCCCAGCGGAACACTTCCTTCCCGTTCTGAACGAGATAATCGCTGCCGTTAACCTCTTGCCCCAAGATGGAAGTACCGATATTGTTCAAATAGAGATGATTCCCGCCTTTCCCATCAGTTTGGGAATAAGCGGCCATTAAATCGCCCTTCTCGTCAGAAATCGTCTCGAGCAGCACCGCGCCCGCGCCGTCTCCGAATAGAATGCAGGTCGTACGGTCGCTGTAATCCGTTATTTTAGACAAGGCATCGGCGCCTATTACCACTATTTTCTTATGGGAGCCGGACAATAACAAGCCGTTGGCAAGCTGCAGACCCGCCGCAAAGCCGGCGCAAGCCGCTTGAATATCCACGGCGCCGCATGATGGAATTCCGAATTGCGCCTGCACGCCAGCCGCCATGCTCGGGAAGATCGTATCCGGAGTCGAGGTTGCGACGATAATATAATCCACATCCTGCAGGTCGACGTCATAACGCTCGACCATGTCTTCGACGGCATGCCGAATCAAATCGCTTGTGAATTCGTTGTCCCCGGCAATGCGCCTCTCGGCAATGCCCGTGCGCGTCATTATCCATTCATCGCTGGTGTCGACAAGCTTCTCGAGATGGGCATTGGTCAAGACTCGCTGGGGCACATAGGAGCCGATTGCGGTAATTCTCGCTTGAGACTGCATGGCAGCACAACCTTCCTGTTGTATTATTCAAAATTAGTACCAAGTACTAATACCTAATGCTAATATAATGCAGCGATTTGAATTTGTCAATTGCCGCGCATACCATTGCGCATTGTTACGAACACTATTGCCATGGCGTACAACTTTGATTAGCAAGATCGGGAGGTTGGTTTATGCGACAATGGATACTGCTTGCCGCCGCCGGTTTGATTGCCGGTTCCATAGCGGGCGGCTGTGCAATGAATAATG
Organism: Paenibacillus sp. HB172176; assembly: GCF_011947265.1. Taxonomy (GTDB): domain Bacteria; phylum Bacillota; class Bacilli; order Paenibacillales; family Paenibacillaceae; genus Pristimantibacillus. The sequence goes on along the minus strand of NZ_JAATHD010000015.1, from coordinate 58,656 downwards.
ACAAAGACAAAGTCAAACATAATTCAAGCTTGAATCAAATGGCGGACAGCTCGTTGCATGAAACGAATGTGAACGGCGTTGACAGAATCGAAAGCAATAATTGGCGAGGCTCCCATAAAAGCGCGACGATCAAGATGAGCATTGATGCGGGGGATGCAGTTGCGGCAATCGACGCGATCAAAACCGCATATGTGATGTTGTCGGATCGCAATGCGTATGTGGCCGTGTCGCTCGAGGATACGGGGCTCAAGCCGCACTCGAACGGCATAGCGCGATCGGATATCGGACGCATGAGAGGACTGTCGACGGGATATAACAAATTGACGACGGAGCTTCGCAGTCAAATCGAAGCGAAAGTCAAGGACGCGAAGCCGTCTGTGGAACATGTGTATATATCCGCAAGTCCCGAATTCGTAACCAGGCTTCATGCTTATTCCACGGAGATGCATCGCGGAGCGGATATCCAAAATTATTTGGCCGAATTCAACGCGATGGCGGAACGATTATTCCCCGCAGTTGCGGACGGAGACGAAGGCAAGGTACGGAATGACACCAACAATATTATTCAGGGCAACGCCAGAAGAATGGGCGGCAGAATGCTAGAATAAGCTTTATACCTTCAAAGGAAGGCCGGACAAGCGATGAGCTTGGCCGGCCTTTCATGCTTGATTGGAGACAATAGCCGTTTGCTGACGCTTCCGGCATATTCGTCCATTCCACGCGAGACGACTCGTCATATAGTATTCTAGCTGTTTTTTCTTATAAAGCTGGAAAGTAGGCGAGAGAAACCATCATGAACATGCAGCAATTTCTGGAAAGTGAATCAAACGAGCGTATTGTGGCCATTCTGGGCTTAGGCTATGTGGGCTTGCCTCTTGCGCTTCTGTTCGTGAGGAAGGGCTTCCGGGTTATCGGCATTGATCCGAACGCGGGCAAAATCGACGAGCTTCACAAAGGGCGCAGCTATATTCATGAAATTGGACATGAAGAGGTGAAAGCGGCTCTGCAGACGCTGCGCTTTCTTCCAACGAGCCAGCATAGCGCCATTCAAGCGGCTGAAGCCGTTATTATTTGCGTGCCTACTCCGCTTACCGCATACGGTACGCCCGATTTGAGCTATCTGACCGAAGTCGCCGCGCAAATCGGCGATCTCGTCAAGCCGGGACAGCTCATTGTGCTGGAGAGCTCTACTTATCCAGGAACGACGCGAGAGGTGCTGCAGCCGCTCCTGGAGAGGTCGGGACTGAAAGCGGGCCGAGACATCCATGTCGCCTATTCGCCAGAACGAGTGGATCCCGGCAATAAGCAGTTTCCGTTAGAGCGTATTCCCAAGATCGTAAGCGGAGCGACTCCAGTCTGTCTTGAACGGGTGACAGAGCTGTACTGCGAGGTGTTCCCCGAGATTCATCCCGTCACGACTACCGATGCGGCAGAGATGGCCAAAATTTTGGAAAACGCTTATCGGCTCGTCAATATATCCTTCGTCAACGAGCTTGCCGTCATATGCGATAAACTCGAACTTGATCTATGGGAGGTCATCGAAGCCGCGAACACGAAACCGTTCGGATTCAAAGCGTTCTACCCCGGCCCCGGCATCGGAGGACACTGCATTCCGGTGGATCCGTCCTATTTGCAATGGAAAATCAAGCAATTCGATATGAGTTCGGAATTCATCGGTATGTCGAGCGCGGTGAATCATAGAATGCCCATGTATATCGTGCAGCAGCTGAAGGCCGCGATTTCGCCAAAAGAGATGGCCGGCGCCAATATTCTGGTCTACGGGGCAGCCTACAAGCCGGACATCGCCGATTATCGGGAATCAGCGTCAATCGATTTGATCGAGCTTCTGAGACTCGAAGGCGTGAATGTCTATTATCATGATCCGTATATTCCGAAGCTTGCACTTAGGGACGCGACTTTAACTCACTCGGAGCTTTCCGAGCAGATGCTTCGCGGGATGGATGTCGTTGTTATCGCGACAAATCACAGCGCTATGCCCCTTGACATGCTTCTTCAGCATGCCTCGATTATCTACGATTCTCGCAATGTAACGAAAGGCAAGAATGGGAATGCCAAAGTCATTCGACTTGGAGCGGCGAACAGTCATGGGAAGAAATGAGCCGGAGCTATAGGCTGCAGGAGGTGTTGAAATGAAAATTTGCATGCTTATCCGCAAGCATTCGTTCCTTGATGTTCGCGTATTCCAGCGACAAGCGAAATCCCTTGCCGCTTTGGGGCATCAGGTTGTCGTGATGGCGCCTCGCTATAACGGCCAACTGCTGAACATTAACAAGAAGCCGGTTCAAGCAGCCGGCTTCGGCGGATCCGCCTTCGAGCTGGACGGAGTCAGCTTCGCAAGCTATCCTGCAAGACAGCCGAACGCGTATCAAATCGCCAATGTGCAGAAGACAATGCTTCGGGTGACGCAGCAGAGGCAGCCGCTCTACGGCTTCGACGGCCTGCTTCGAAGAGCGCTCTTCACGGATGCGGATGTCTATCATGTGCATGAACCCGATTTGCTGTTCGAAGCGGTTCAACTAAAGCGATTGTTCCAGCAATTGGGCAAGCGTGTAAGCATTGTGTACGACGCCCATGAGCTTGAAGTGGACGCGCCGCTGATGCGCGAGCTGATGCTTGAAGCGGATCATCTCATTACTGTATCGGACAGTATCGCTGCCATATATGAGAAGCGGCATCCCTCGATTCCGATTTCTATTATCTATAATTCTCCGAAAGGGGCGGACAGAAGGTCTCACGCGGAAAGAGATGCTTCCCGTAATCCGCAGCGATTCACGATCGCATACGAGGGCATGCTGACGCTTGACAAGGGAGATCCAAGACGCATTCAATCGATCGTGAACGCTTTGACGGAAGCGGGCGTGGAGGTTCGATTCAAAATCTTCGGTCAATTGAAAATGCCTGCATCCATGGCCCAGAAGAGAATGGAGAATTGGCTACGCCGGGATGGACGCGTCAGTTGTCAATGGGTCGATTACGAGCAGCTTCACAATCAATGGAGAGAAGTGGATATCGGATATATTTATTACGATCTGAGGGCGCCGAACAGGAAGTTTGCGCTTCCAAACAAATTTTTCAGCATGATGAACAACGGCATTCCGATCATCGTGAACGGCGCAAGAGAGATGAGTGATATTGTTCTCTCTCGCGAATGCGGGATCGTGCTCGAGGAAGGCAAGGACTCAGCCGCTCAATATGCGGAGCAACTGCTTCAATTAAGCGGCAACCGCCCGCTGCTCGAGCAGATGGGAGCAAATGCCGTTCGCGCGATGAACGAGAAGTACGGATGGGAGAGAATGGAGGCGAAGCTGAAGGAGATTTATGCCAAGCTCTAAGTTCTCGCAGCGGACATACGCGGACTGTCAGGCGCAGTTAGCTGAACGTCCCGCAACAAGCGGCATCTCGCTCGGTTGAGCGATCATGCCGCTTTGCTGTCCCCTGGGTTCATTGCATCGTGAGCATGTATGCCTCGATAAGCTTCCGAATTCTGCTGGCGGTATTGCCGTCTCCGTACAGGCTTGGAGCTGCAGCCGGCCGCGAGAGAGCAGCGTACGCATCCTGTATGGCTAAGCTTTCTGCGGGCAGGAGTCGGTTCCAGCCCGCGTCAATGGTTTCCACCCACTCTGTTTCTTTGCGAATGGTCAGGCATGGCACGCCAAGCAAGTAAGCCTCCTTCTGCAGTCCGCCTGAATCCGTAATAATAGCCTTGGCATGATGGCATAGACGCAGCATATCCAGATACGGCAGCGGATCGCAAACCCGGATGAAGCCTTTTCGCCCAAGCTGCGCCGTCAGCTTCCATTTCTCAAGGCAGGAAGCGGTTCGTGGATGAAGAGGCAGGATGACAGTATCGCCAAGGCTCGACAATCCTTTTAGAATTTGCTCCATCGCATGAGGAGAGTCCGTATTCTCCGCCCGATGAATCGTGGCGACGCAGTAGCTTCTCGGGGCAAGCTGCATAGTCTCCAGAATGCTGGATTGCTTCAGAGCGATGCCAAGGTTTGCCTGTACGCCGTCAACCATGATATCGCCGACGAGATGGACGCCTTGCTCGATGCCCTCGGCCTTCAATTGGCGAAGGGCTTGGTCTGTAGGACAGAATAAGAGCGAGGAGAGATGGTCGGTCACGACGCGGTTGATCTCCTCCGGCATGGCTCGATTATAGCTTCGCAGACCGGATTCGACATGGGCAATCGGAATATGAAGCTTCGAGGCCGCGAGACTTCCCGCCACGGTGGAATTCGTGTCGCCGTAGACGAGAACGATATCCGGCTTCGCCTGAAGCAGAATCTCTTCTATGCCTTCGAGCATTCTGGCCGTCTGTCGACCGTGGGTCGCAGAGCCTGCGGCGAGCTGGAAGTCGGGGAGGGGCAGTCCGAGCTGCTGGAAGAAGACATCGGACATGCCGCGATCATAATGCTGGCCGGTATGAATAAGAATTTCGCGATGCTTCTCTCTCAGAGTCTTGCTGAGCGGCGCAGCTTTGATGAATTGAGGTCTGGCGCCGACGATCGTGGCTATCTTCATTGCTTGTCAATCTCCTTTCTAATCATCATTAGCATATTCCCGAGCTTATGGTATGGCTCGATACAGTTGTCTATTTCCGACTTTTCCTGGTCTTAACACAGCCTTCGTCCATATCCATCCGCCGCTCACGATCATATACTGATATACAAGATTGCATGATTGGAAGCATAGGATCAAGCCGAAGGGAGACGCGATATGTACCCGCTTAGAATCGCGATAGTCGGATGCGGCTATATCGCCAGGAAGCATATACACGCCTTGCTGCAGCTCGAAGGAGCGGCGACGGTCTCGGCTTTGTGCGATATCGACAAAAACCGAATGGCCAGGTTTGCGGCAGAAAACTGCGAAACGCAATTCCCCGGCGTCCGAATGGTTGAATCCGTGGAAGCGTTGCTTGACGATCCGAATGTGGAGCTGATCGCCATTACGACAAGCAGCGATTCCCACTCAGACCTCGCTGTTCGTGCGTTGAAAGCCGGCAAGCATGTCCTCGTGGAGAAGCCGCTTGCTCTGTCGATCGAGGAGGGGAGGGCGGCAAGAGACTTGGCCGCTGAGACGAACCGCATACTCGCGGTTTCGTTCCAGGCTCGTTATGCGCCCGCTATTCAGGCGATGAAACGCGCGGCGGAGCTTGGCAGGTTCGGCGCGCTCTCGCATGGCGCTGTGTCGATGCGCTGGAATCGCAACGAGTCGTATTATCGGGAAAGCCCCTGGCGCGAGGATTGGAGCAAGGGCGGGGGATTGTTCATGAATCAATGCATTCATTATATCGATCTGCTCAGGTGGCTGATGGGACCTGTCCGTTCCGTATATGCCCAGGGAGAAAGTATCGGGCAATCGATTCGAATCGAGAATACGGGCGCGGTCCAGCTTGGCTTTCAGAGCGGAGCAATCGGCATTATCGAAGCCTCTACCTGCATTTATCCGAGAACGCTCGACACTTCGATTTCGTTATTCGGACAGCGGGGCTCGGCTGTTGTAGGCGGTCCGCAATTAAGTGAGCGGCGGGTATGGCAATTCGAGTCGGAGCAGGATGCGGAGAGCTCGAGCCGGACGGAGAGCGTACAATTGTCGCATGTGCCGCTGTACGAGGATATCCTGGCATGTATACGCACGGGAGGCAAACCTCTGACCGCTGTTGATCTGACGCTGGATACGCATGAAATCGTGCTGGCGGTCTATCAGTCGATGCTGAGCGGCAAAGCCGTGGAGCTTCCCCTTGAGAAATTCGAGATGAATAAGATGAATCGGAGGCATTCAGAGTGAACAAAATCCCCTTAATCGATCTCGGCGCGCAATACAACGAGCTGAAGACGGAAATCAATGAAGCGCTGCGCAGAGTGCTGGAAAGCGGCGTCTATATTGCCGGTCCGGAGGTTGAGGCGCTTGAGCGGGAGATTGCCGTGCTGACGGAGGCCAGATACGCGGTTTCCGTCGCGAACGGAACGGACGCTCTTCTGCTTGCGCTGGAAGCGGCAGGGATCGGTCCCGGCGATGAGGTGATCACAACCGCATATACGTTCTTCGCGACGGCGGAAGCGATAGCGAGAAGAGGGGCAACTCCGGTGTTCGCGGATATTGATGAGAATAGCTATAACCTAAGCCCGGAAGCGGCCGCCGCCAAAATAACGCCAAAAACGAAAGCGATTATTCCCGTTCATCTCTTCGGCCATCCCGCGGATATGGATGCATTCCAAAAGCTTGCCTTGCTGCACAATTTGACAATCATCGAAGACGCTTGCCAAGCGATCGGAGCAACGTACAACAATCGACCGCTTGGAGCGATTGGCGATATGGGCTGCTTCTCTGTCTTCCCGACCAAGAATCTGGGAGGCTTCGGAGACGGAGGCATCGTCGTCACGAATAACGAGAAGCATGCCGAACGGGTGCGTCTGCTCGCCCGCCACGGAAGCAGGAAAAAATATTTTCACGAAACGATTGGCTGCAATTCAAGAATGGACCCCCTTCAAGCTGCTGCGATCAGGGTGAAGCTTGCAAAGCTGCATGAGTGGAATGCGAGAAGAAGGGACGCGGCGTCGTACTATAACCAGGAATTAGCGGGAGCTGCTTTGAAGCTGCCCGCTGCAGCCAGCCATGTGCAGCATGTGTATCATCTGTACGTCTTGCAGCATGATAATCGGGGCAGGCTTGCTGCCGATCTGCGAAAGGAAGGCATAGCGACGGGCCATTATTATCCATGCCCGCTGCATTTGCAGGCCGCTTTCTCGTATCTGGGATACAAGGAAGGAGATTTGCCTGTAACGGAGAGGGCTTGCAAGCTGGCCATCGCTCTACCGTTGTCGCCGCATATGACAAGAAGGCAGCAAAGCTATATTGTCGAGAAGGTGAAGCAATATGGGTAATCGAATAGCGAATACCGCCGTCATCGGTCCAGGCGTGCAGCTTGGCAAGCATGTGACGATCGGCCATTATGCCGTAATACACGAGAATACGCGGATTGGAGACCATGTGACGATTCATGAGCATGCCGTCGTCGGCAAGCTGCCGATGAAAGCCAGTAATTCGGCAACGACAAGGAGCCCCGGCAATCTTCCTGAGGCTGTCATCGGCCCCGGAAGCATCATCGGCACGGGCTCGATCGTCTATCGGGGCGCTTGGCTCGGAAGCGAAGTGTTCGTGGCGGATCTCGCAACCGTTCGCGAGAGAGTAACGGTCGGCGAGCGAACCATCGTAGGCAGAGGCGCCGCGATAGAGAATGATTGCAGCATCGGGGCTCGGTGCAAGCTGGAAACGAACAGCTATATTTGCGCGTTCTCCGAGATTGGAGACGATGTGTTCATCGCGCCTTATGTCGTCACGACGAACGATAATTATTTGGCGCGTTCGAAAGCGAGATTCGGACAGTTCAAAGGCGTGACGATCAAACGGGGCGGAAGAGTCGGCGCCGGCGCAACGATATTGCCGGGGAGAACGATCTTCGAGGACGGCGTTGCCGCTGCAGGCAGCGTGGTGGTCTCGGATGTGCCTCGTCGCATGTTGGTTGTCGGGGTGCCTGCCAGAGTGAAGAGCGAGGTTCCGAAGGAGCAATGGCTGGAGAATCAATAAAATCTAACGACCTAAGGGAGCAGAGCTGTGGAGAAACCGCTAAAGCTGTTAATACTCGCTAAGCGATTTGCCGATACGATGCCGAAGCATCAGCATAAATTCGATATGCTGACCGCGATCGAGCAAGCTGCCGACGTGAGTTATTGGCATAGGGATGGCGATATTCTTGAAATATTGAATGGGCTGGACTTCGAACCCGATGCCATCTTTCATTATGATATTGAATGGCGGAACGCCTTCGCGCCGCAAATTCGAAATCTAGACAAGTGCAAGCTGCTCAAAGCCTGCTTCGTGCTCGACGTTCACTTCGAGCCGGATACGCGCCTTCGGTATTTCAATAGGGACGCGAAGCCGGATATGATCTTCTCCGCGAGCAAATACCCTTTCCTGAACGCGTTCCAGGAATGCGCCTCGCGGTTTCATTGGCTGCCCTTCGGCATTAATCCGTCTGTAATAAGGGATTATCGGGAAGAGAAGAGTATCCGATATTCGCTTACGGGGCTTCTTGAGGAGAAATATCCTTTCCGGCAGGCGGTGCTGAACCGGATGAAGGGCGTGGATGGCTTTGTCCATTTCAAGCATCCCGGTCACCGAACGGCCAGCCGGCCCGGTTTATTCGTGAATGAGAATTACACAAGAGCAATCAACCGATCTCGAATTTCCTTCACCTGCGGCAGCGTATTGCAAATTCCGGTAGCGAAATTTTTCGAAATTCCCGGCTGCCGCAGCTTGATGCTGGCCGAGACGAATCCGGATATCGAGGAGCTCGGTTTTAAAGACGAAGAGCATTTCATCGCATGCGACCGCTCGGACTTCTACGAAAAAGCGTTGCGTTACGACGCGGATGAGGAGGCCCGCGCGAGCTTGACCGATAAAGGCTACGCCTTCATTCAATCAAAGCACACGAATGAAATTCGGGCCGCCGCGTTCATCGACGCGGTCAGAAAGGAACTGTCTCTTCGCGCATAAACGAGGAAGAAGCTCAACCGGCGTCATTTTGCGATGTCCGATGAGCTTCTTTCTCGTTCAATCACATGTCCATTTCTCGTACAGCTCTTCATGGGAGAATAACATAATATCATTGCAGCCCTTATCCTGCTCGAAGAAGGCGGCGGCGCTGCTCAGCAGCGGCGGCCGTAAGCGAGTCAGGCTGCCTTGCTCATCCGGTGCAAAAATGAGAAAACGAGCATGCAGGAAGTCGAGAAAAGCGTCAAGATCAATGCCCTTCGAGCGCAAATAGGCCATATTGAATTCGATGCAGCCGATTGACGATTTGCAATGGTTCAACATACGAGACATGCCTGACAGCGCATTCCATTCGAAGCCTTCGACATCCAGCTTGAATAACAGAACGTCTCTATCGAGCGTTCGTCCGTCCAGAAGCGAATCGATCGTCAGACTCGGAACCTGAATGCGGCGGGAAGCACGATCTCCGAGCGGAAAGCCTGATGAATTGCCAGAGCGCAGAATATCGATGTAGAAAACCGTATCGGGGCTGACGACATCGGATACAAAACCGTGGACGAGCTTAACCTGCTTGCCGTTCGGATGCTTGGCCAGCGATCTTTTCACATACGGAGCCAGCTCCTGATTCGCGTCGATTGCGATGATTTCGGTATGGGGGGGATATGCGGCGGACAACAGGATTTCGCCGTAATTGACGCCGCCGTCAATGATGAGCGTGGGGTGATAGAGTGCCGCTGCTCTTTGCCAGAAACGGACAACCCTGGGTTGGGATAATCCTTTCCGCATAATCAAGCTTCTGCCTTTCTGGTCGTGGGGATTAATGAACATGGAATGTCCGGTTCCCGGTATGATTAGTTCCAGCATGTTAAACCTCCTTGTTTTCTCCTAGTTTATTCGAGCCGCGACCGCTATGAAACGGATGCATATCCATTTTCCATGCAATCGGTTCGGCGCCGCATGGCGCGATTGGCATTGACCTGGGAAGCCGCATTCGATAAAGTGAATATGTATTGAATTACCTGCGGATGAAGGGGATTGTTAAGACGATGAAAATAGTTGGCAAGGTGAAACGGCTGCTGCCGTCCACTGGCGGCGCTGCGCTGCGGATCGCTCTTGTACTGTGCGCGCTACTGATGACCGGATCGGGCTATGCGGCATCCGCAGTGTCGGCAGCGGGAAACCTGCTGTCGAACGGTGATTTCGAGCAGACATCAAGCGGCGTGCCTGCAGGGTGGACGACAGAGAGATGGTATGCGGATAACGGCGTCACTTCCTTCTCCGTGGAGCAAGGCAACGACTACTCAGGCAAGCAATCGGCCGTTATAGACAATCATTCGGATAATCACGCAAGGCTGTTGCAGAAGATTACCGTTAATGGGAACAGCATTTACCGCATTTCGGGATACATACGAACTGAGGGCATTGACAATAGCGGGGAAGGCGCGCATCTTTCCGTGGAAGGCGTGGCCGCCTATTATCCGCAAGTGTACGATACGCAGGGCGAGTGGGCGTATTCCGTATTCTATGGCAAAACAGGCAAGGATCAGAAGGAAATGACGATAGCGCTCAACGTGGGCGGATACGGAAGCTTGAACGCGGGTAAAGCCTGGTTCGATTCCGTCGCTGCGGAGCAGGTTGACAGCGCGCCGGAAGGCGTCGAGGTCATTCCGCTGACTCTCTCGACCGTTGGAAACGCTTCGAGCGACGAGGCGCCGCATAAGGTTTCGATTCTTACTATGCTCATCATGCTGAGCTTGTTCTCGCTTCTCTATCTCATTGCGCATCGCTACCTGTTCAGGGATCGGGAATGGCTGAAGCGGGATAAGTCGGCGCTTCCGCTTATGCTTGCGCTTGCCATCCTGGCGGGACTCGGAATACGTCTTTGGCTTGCAATTACGCATGGGGGCTACAAGACGGATATTAATCTGTTCATCTATTGGTCCGAACGCGCGGTGGACGGAGGACTTCGCAACTTCTATCACTCCGATTTCTTCGTGGATTATCCGCCGGGTTATATCTATATTCTCTATGTTCTTGGCGCGATCAAATCGTGGCTGGACTGGGGAGCGCAGGAGGGGCATACGATTCTGCTGTACAAGCTGCCCGCGATCGTCGCCGATATGATCGCGGCCGGCGTTCTTTTCCGGGCAGCGAGCAAGAAGCTGGGACCCGCCATCGGACTTGGAGCCGCAGCGCTCTATCTCTTCAATCCGGCAGTCATAATGGATTCCGCCTCATGGGGACAGGTCGACGGCATATTCGCATTGATGCTCGTGCTGTCCATAACCGCGCTGGCGGATCGAAGGATCGCGGGCGCTTCGATCTGGTTTGCGATCGCGGTGCTCATTAAGCCTCAAGCGTTCATCTTCATGCCGGTGCTGCTGCTTGCCCTGCTTCATCTCAGAAGCTGGAGGCAGGTCGCGGTCAGCGCGTTTTACGGCTTTGCGACCTTCTTTCTGCTTGCGCTGCCGTTCTTCTGGGGAAGCGGAGGACTTGGCGGACTGTACGACCTCTATAAGGGGACGCTCTCCTCTTATCCATACGCAACGTTGAACGCCTTCAATCTGTATGCGCTTCTTGGAGCCAATTGGAGCGTGATCGAGACGCGCTGGCTGTTCATGAGCTATCAGGCTTGGGGATACTTGTTCGTAGCCGCTGCGACGGGACTGTCTGTCTTGTACTCGCTCATTCGAAGCCGGGAGGGCGGCAAGCCTAATGGCCAGGGAACAGGCGGGACGGATCGCTCCTTCTTCATCGCGGCGCTGCTCATCAGCTTTGTGTTCATCTGCGTGACGAAGATGCATGAACGCTATATGTTTCCCGTGCTGCTCCTCTCCCTGTTTGCTTTTCTGCAAACAGCGGACCGCAGGCTGCTGCGAGTGTTCTACGGCTTCACGATTACGAATTTCATCAATATGGGCTATGTGCTTGCCTTCAGCGAGTTCACGACCGATGTGAAGGGCGACGGGGTGGTGTTCCTCTGCGCAATTGCCAATATAGGTCTGCTGCTCTATATGATTTATCTCGGATTCGACCTCTACGCGAGGGGACGCCGGCAGTCGCTTAGCGTCATATTGCCGGAGGATAAGAGGGCGGAGGACGAGAGGAGGCTTGCGGACTTTGCTGTTCGCGACAACCTTGAGGAGAGACCGCGATTCATTCGATTGTCGCGCAAGGAATGGACGCTGCTTGGCTCCATCATACTTGTCTATTCGATTGTCGCGATTTACCATCTGGGCTCCATGAAAGAACCGGTGACGGATTGGCAGCCTTCCTCCAGCGGCGACAGCTTCTATGTCGATCTCGGCGAGGTGAAATCACTTGACCGGATTACAAGCTACGGGGGAGTCGGGACCGGGAAGTTCAAATATGAATTCGGGCTCTCTCCGGGTCAGTGGACGGATCCCGTTGAGATCGACAGCAATCATGTAGCCGTATTTTCCTGGAAGGCTCAGGATGTAAGCGTTCAGGCGAGGTATGTGAAGCTGACGGTCCAGCAGAGAGGCTTCTCGATTAACGAGCTTGGCATTTACGAGGCCGGCAGCAAGACGCCTTTGCCAATCAAGGAGATTGTGACGAACGAGAAGAACGAGCCGACCAGAGGAACCGTCGACAACGTGTTCGATGAACAGAATTTGATGCAATATCAGCAATCCTATACGCATGGCAGCTATTTCGACGAGATCTATCACGCGCGCACCGCCTACGAGAATATCGAAGGCATTGTCGCGTACGAGAATACGCATCCGCCGCTCGGCAAGCTGATCATCGCGCTTGGCATCAAGCTGTTCGGTCTGAATCCATTCGGCTGGCGCATCGCGGGAACCGTGTTCGGCATCGTCATGCTGCCGATAATGTACATGATGGCGCGAAGAATGTTCGGCCAGCCGAAATACGCTCTTTTCGCTACGGGATTGCTCGCCGTTGATTTCATGCATTTCGCGCAGACGCGCATTGCGACGATTGATGTTTATGGTGTTTTCTTCATCATGTTAATGTTCTATTTCATGCATAAATATGTATCGATGAGCTTCTACCGCGAGAAGCTAACGACAACGCTGATTCCGCTCGGGATGGCAGGGCTGTTCTTCGGCCTGGGAGCCGCATCGAAGTGGATTGCCATCTACGGCGGGGCGGGGCTGGCGGTCATGCTGTTCTGGTCGCTCGGCCAGCGGTACATGGAATATCGCGCAGCCAAGAGATGGCTGAGGCTGGAGGATGATGTCAGGGAGCGAATGGACGAGGAGGCGCTCCACCGCATGGTAAGGACATTTCCGAAGCATGCTGTCTCCACCTTGGCAGCCTGTCTGCTCTTCTATATCGCCATTCCCGGCTCCATCTACGCGCTCGCCTATATTCCGATATTGTCGGTGATGGACGGAGGATATTCGTGGAAGGCGCTCGTCGATTATCAAGTGCATATGTACGAATACCACGCCAACCTGGTGGCGACGCATCCGTTCGCCTCCTCCTGGTGGGAATGGCCGTTCATGAAACGACCCGTCTGGTACTATTCCGGGAAGGAATTGGCGTCCGGCATGAAATCGACGATTGTGGCGATGGGCAATCCGCTCATTTGGTGGACGGGGATATTCACGCTGCTGGCTTCCCTCGTCATTAGCCTGAAGCGCAGAGACAAGGGAGTCTACATGCTGTGGATCGCTTATTTCTCGCAATATATTCCTTGGATGCTGGTGCCCAGGGAAACGTTCCTGTATCATTATTTTGCAATGGTGCCGTTCATGATCTTGAGCATCGTGTATATCTTCAAATGCATGGAGGACGTTAATCCGAAATACGCCAGATTGCGATATCTCTATATGACAGTCGCGACACTCATGTTCGTCCTGTTCTATCCGGCAATCTCCGGCTTCGAGGTGCCGGCGCGATATGTGAATATCGTCTTAAGATGGTTCCCGAGCTGGGTATTCTAGGTATTCTAATGAATCAGAAGGAGATCATTCATGACAGCTTCCATAAAGTACAGCGTTATTGTTCCGATGTATAACGAAGAAGCGGTGATCGAGCATACCTATGACCGGCTCAAGCAGGTGATGGATTGCACGGAAGCCGGCTACGAGCTCATATTCGTCAATGACGGCAGCAAGGATCGGACAGTCGAGCTTGTGACGATGATAGCCGACTTCGATCCCCATGTTCGCCTGCTCGATTTCTCGCGCAACTTCGGCCATCAGATTGCGATTTCCGCAGGAATGGATTATGCGGGGGGAGAAGCGATTATCGTTATTGACGCGGATCTTCAGGACCCTCCCGAGGTTATTCTCGCCATGATTGAGAAATGGAAGGAAGGCTTCGAGGTCGTATACGGGCGCAGACTCGAGCGCAAGGGCGAGACGATCTTCAAGAAAGTGACGGCCAAAGCGTTCTATCGCGTGCTGAGAAGCATGACTACAATCGATATTCCGCTGGATACGGGAGACTTCCGCTTGATCGACCGCAAGGTATGCGATGTGCTGCGCGGGCTGAAGGAGAAAAATAGGTTCGTGAGGGGACTTATCAGCTGGATCGGCTTCAAGCAGACGAGCGTGGAATATGTGAGGGAGGAGCGCTTCGCCGGCGAGACGAAGTATCCGCTGAAGAAAATGGTCGGCTTCGCGCTCGACGGCATTACCTCCTTCTCCTACAAGCCGCTGAAAATCGCGGGATATCTCGGCTTCTTCCTGTCCTTCGGAAGCTTTATATACTTGCTTGTCGTCTTATTCCAGCGCTTGTTCACGGATACGACGAAAGCCGGCTGGGCCTCGATGATGGCGATTATTCTGTTGTTCAACGGCATCATACTGCTGCTGCTCGGCGTTATCGGCGAATATATCGGAAGAATCTATGATGAATCCAAGGATCGGCCGCTCTATATCCTTCGCGAGACGAAGGGCTACCCCATCGACGGGGAAGATGCGGCAAGAGAAGGAGACGGCAGCAACCCACACAACGGAGAGAAGAGAGAGAAGACGAAGCAGGATCGGAAATATGTCTAGCATGCGAAATCGACCCCATTTGCTTCAATTTATCGCGTTCGGTTTCATAGGCGTCTTGAATACAAGCGTTGATTTTACTGTTTTCGCATTGCTCAATTGGCTTTCCGTGCATTATGCTGTTGCTCAGGTTTGCGGATACAGCGCCGGCATGCTGAACAGTTATCTGCTCAATAGCAGCATCACGTTCCGAAGGAAGGTCGCAAAGGACGTTGTTTCGGTCAAGCGGAGATCGATGGATTATAAGCAGGCGCTGCGTTTCTTGCTCTGGAATCTGATGATGCTGGCATTATCCGTGGCGCTGCTGGCGGCAGTCGCTCAGTGGCTTGCTATTCGGCCGCTTCTTGCCAAGGCCGTCATTACGGTTCTTATCGTATTCGTTAATTTCTATGGAAGCAAGAAGTGGGTATTCGCTGGCGGAAAAGCAGTGGAAACGGGGGGAGTGGAATGAGAAAAGCGATAGCTGTTGTATTGGTGGTTGCAGGCATTATGATTTTGGCCTATCCGAAGCTGAACGCTTGGCATAACGAGCGAGAGCAGGCGAAGCTTCTGTCGGCTTGGGACGAGGAAATGTCGGGCAGTCTCGCGGAGCAGGAGGCGCTCGATCAGTACGAGGGATTAACGAACCTGTTCGAGGATGAAGCGGCGGCCGGGAGTGACGCGTGGGGCGAAGACGCTTTGACGCCGTCCGTGACAGAGCCGGCAGGCTCGCCTTCGCCCCAGGCTTCGGCTCCTGCTCCGACGAACACGGTCGCGAAGCCGAGCGCGATAGCCTCGCTGAAAATTCCCAAGATCGATCTGACGCTGCCCGTTCTCGAGGGAGCGACCGCCTCGAATATGAACCATGCCGCCGTGCATCTATCGGAGACGGCTGCGATTGGCAAAGTCGGCAATACGGCGATCGCCGCGCATCGAATGAAGAAGCGCGGCAGTCTGTTCAATCGCTTGAACGAGGTTGAAGTCGGCGATTCCATTACGCTCGAGACGAAGAAAGGCAAGTTTACTTATACGGTGTATGAAGTATTGATTGTCGATCCGACTGACGTGTCCGTGTTGAATTACAACAAGACCGACAAGCTCTTGACGCTCATTACATGCGATCCGCTAGTCAATCCGACGCATCGCCTCATCGTACATGCGGAGATGGATGAATAAATGAAGCGGAATTCGGTCTAATGTGCCCAAATTCCGCATAGACAGCACCACTTGCTCCCCCCCTTCATATGATAAGTTGACTGTATCCCTAGACCTTGTTATACCATAAAAACCCGAGCAAGGAGGGGTGACAAACTTTGAAGGGAAGCGACCATAAGAGCAAGTTTTTATTGACGCATCGTGAACGAGAGGTATTCGAGCTGTTGGTGCAGGATAAAACAACAAGAGATATTGCTGGACAGCTATTTATCAGCGAGAAAACCGTTCGCAACCATATTTCGAATGTAATGCAAAAACTGAACGTCAAAGGTCGTTCGCAAGCGGTTGTCGAGCTAATTAAGCTTGGGGAGTTGCAAATTTAACCCAATCAACCGGATGCCAAGCCGGATTTTCATTCCTGATTGTCAGGGTGACAGCCTTTTACATGCAAGAAAGATGGATTGTATGAAGACAGCATGTTATGATGCTGTCTTTTTCGTCGATATTGTAGAATTCATCGCGTATATAATCAAAACAGACCGAAGTGATTTTGCCCAACATCGCTTGGTCTGTTTTTAAATTTGACCTTCAAGGTTTCAAAACTCATCTTAGACTACCTCAATTGATTACCGGAACCGTCAGTATCCGTCCGTCGAATGCCCCAGTTCCTCGGCGGCCTCCATACCCTGGTTGGCGGCAGGGGTGCCCACATGCTCCATGGGAGAGGATTCCGACATGGCCCGAAGATCCTCCGACACTCGCTTCCCATAATCCGAATCGGCTTCCGTGAAATACTGCACCATCTTATCTTGAATATACGAGGTGCAGGTTGCCAAGGCTTCGACCAGATTGGAGATGAGCTCGTCTCGCTCCCATGCTTCCAGCTGCCGATAGGTCTCTCCAGCCTGCTTGAAATTGTTCTGACGCTCGATCGGTGCGCGAGTCAGCTTGGCGTGATACTGAGGTTCATAGGCTGTCCCAGAAGGTAAGGCCTCGCTCAAGCCGCCAAGCGAAGAGGGCTCATAGTTGACATGCGGATTCTGACCGTCGGCGATATCGATTCTGTAGGCCATGTTGCCGTCGCGTTGATTGGTGTTCACCTTCGTCTTCGGCGCGTTGATCGGCAGCTGCAGATAGTTGCTTCCAACGCGGTAACGCTGCGTGTCGGAATAGGAAAGGGTGCGGCCCTGAAGCATTTTGTCATCGGAGAAATCGAGTCCGTCAACCAAGACGCCCGTCCCGAAAGCGGCTTGCTCGACCTCGGCGAAGTAATTGTCGGGATTCCTGTCGAGCACCATCTTGCCAACGGGATACATGGGGAAACGATCTTCCGGCCAAAGCTTGGTGTCGTCCAGCGGATCGAAATCGAGCTCAGGATGCTCATCGTCGCTCATCCATTGCACCTGAAGCTCCCATGCCGGAAAATCTCCCTTCTCAATCGCTTCATATAAATCCTGAGTCGCGTGATTGAAATTTTTCGCTTGAAGCTGTTCGGCTTCCCTTTGCGTCAGATTGCGAATGCCTTGCAGCGGCTCCCAGTGGTATTTCACTAGTATCGCCTTGCCGTCAGCATTCACCCACTTGTAGGTATTCACGCCAGAGCCTTGCATCTGCCGATAATTCGCGGGAATTCCCCACGGCGAGAACAGGAACGTAATCATATGCGTCGCTTCAGGAGACTGGGACACGAAGTCGAAGAAGCGCTTCATGCTTTGCACGTTCGTGACGGGATCGGGCTTGAACGCATGCACCATATCCGGGAATTTCATGGCGTCCCGAATGAAAAAGATTTTCAGGTTATTGCCCACCAAATCCCAATTGCCGTCCTCTGTGTAAAACTTGGTCGCGAAGCCTCGCGGATCCCGTAACGTTTCGGGGGAATGCGTCCCGTGAATAACGGTGGAGAACCTCACGAATACCGGCGTGCGCTTGCCCTTCTCCTGAAAGAGCTTCGCCCTGGTGTAAGCGGAAATCGGCTCGCCGCCCAGCTCTCCGTAGGCTTCGAAGTAACCGTGCGCTCCGGCTCCTCGGCCGTGAACGACTCTCTCCGGCACTCTCTCGCGGTCGAAATGCGATATTTTCTCAATGAAATGATAATTTTCCAGCGTGGACGGCCCTCGGCTGCCTACTGTCCGAATATTCTGGTTATCGGTTACGGGGTGGCCCTGGCGAGTAGTCAAGCTTGCTGAGGAGGAGTTCTTGGTGTGTTTATCCGAATTCATGGAATAACGCTCCTTTGTGCGATTTTGGCAAAGATCTCACGTTATTATGATCAATTTCCAAATTAATCATGCTACAATGGAAGAAAGACAGAGAAAGAAACAATTGTAATCATGGAGGAATTTATGCTTAAATTCGGTATCTTGTTTTTGATTCTGAACAGGCTGCTCGGCAATCCCATTCTGGCGATTATTGTCGTGCTTGTCCTGCTGTATGTGCTTGATCGGCGGTTTGTCGGGCTCACCCCAAGCATCTTGAAGCCGCTCAAAAAAGGAAAACGGATTCGCGCGCTGAAGGACCAAATCGAGAATTCGCCCAATCTCGTATCCGCCAAGCAGGAGCTTGCGCGCCTGCTCATTGAGCGCAAGAAGTTTAAGGAAGCGCTGAAGCTGCTGGAGCCGCTGCAAGAGGTGCTGGAGGATTCGGCGGAATTCTGGGATGATCTGGGGCATTGCTGCTGGAAGCTTGGCGACAGGGATCGCGGCAATCGCTTCATGCTTCGAGCGTTGGAGCTCAATCCGAGAGTGAAATACGGCGAGCCGTATTTGCGACTGGCAGTGATGCACGCGCAGAAGGACAAAGAACTGGCGCTGACGTATTTGAGCGCCTTCCAAGAGCTGCAATCCTCTTCCTGCGAAGCCTATTACAGGCTGGCCGACATTTATAAATCAATGCAAAGAGAGCAGGAAGCGAAAGCCGCGGCTGAAGAGGGATTGCGCATGTACCGAAGTCTTCCCCGTTACAGGAAGCGCGCCGAGAGAGGCTGGGCGCTCCGGCTTCTGCTTCGCAAATAGCAGATGGACTCTTGCGCTTCTGTTTGATCAATGACTTACGCCCGAATCGATTCGTCGTTTGGGCCTTTTTTTGATATACTAGTCATTATGCGATTTTCTTCGGAAGGGAAGCGGGTGAAGGTGAGCATGCGTCTTATGGAGAAGCTGCAAAGCACGCTTGAACAGCAGATCGGCGAACAGATTTCCAGCACGATCGTGAAGCGTGGATGGAATTATTATCGGAACGGCAATGTTCAGAAGGCGGAGGCGACCATGCATCATACGCTTACGGGCATTGTGCGCGGTTCGGATGTCTATGCGATTGTCATTGATGCGGAGCATTTCAAATTTAGCCATTGCACATGTCCGTTCGGCGGCTTCTGCAAGCATATGGCTGCGGTGTTCTTCCAATATTGCGACAATTATGAGGGCGGTTTTGCGCAAGCGGAACGCGCCTACTTTCGTATATTAGGTCTCCTTCCGGCGAGCGAGCTGATGAATCGGGGCGCGAAGGAGGCTGCGGCGCAGGAACAAGCAGAGGAGCAAGGAACTGGCTCAGGAGACGGCGCCGAGCAATGGCTGAGCTGGATGGAAGCCGAATATGGAGACAGCTGGAAGAAATGCCGCCATTCGCTGCATGCGCTGCAGCCGGTCCTATCCAGCTTGAAGGGATTATCAAGGGATTGGGACAAGAGACTGCAGCGGCTGCACTGGATAACGGGAATCTTATTCGTGCTTGAGCAGGCCGAGCATGCGATCAACTCCGTCGACAGCTTCAGCCGCTATTATCATGAAATTTCGTTCCAGAGAATGGCGGAGCCATGGCTGGAGCATGCGATTACACTCGTGAATGAGCTGGAGCCCGAGGGAATGGAAGAACTCGAACTGAGCGCTGTTCCTGCCATTACCGCATTCGCCAAGAGAAGAGCTCTGCTGTCTGACAAACAGCTCTTCGAATGGGGAGAAATCTATATCGCGTTATGCGAGAAGCTGTCCAGCAACAAAGCGTGGTTCGAGAATGAACGGAGTCAATTGAATGAGGAATATCGCGAAGCGAGAAGCGAGGAACGGGACGCTTCTTTTTATACAATTGTGCTTGCTATGCTAAGCTTCTACGACGAGCGTGATTTGGATGCGATACGCTTCTTCTCCGATTGTCCCTTCGATCGCTGCCAGCGATTGATCTATCCCTGTGCCGCGCAGCGGATGGAAGAGGGAAAGTGGGCGCTCGCAGAGCAGTGGATGAGCTTCCTGTACGAGCGCGTTTACGCCAACCGAAATTTTCGGAATATCGGTCCGTTTATGGCGCTTTGCCGCAAAGCCGACGAGGATAAGGGGGAACAGCCCGTATGGATGACATATATGACAGAGCTCCTGCCTTACTCGTATTCGGAGCTCTCCGAGCATTGGCTTTCCAAGAAGCAATATCCGCAGTGGGCGGATTTGCAATTGCTAATCGGCATTAAGCCGGAGGATATTCAAGCAACCGAGCTTCGCGAGGCGGCCAAAGCCGCTCCGCACGCTTTGATGCCGCTCTATCATCAAGCCGTTGAAGCGGCGATTCAATCGCGCAACAGGCAGGGCTACCGTATGGCGGTGAAGCATCTGAAGAAGCTGGAGAAGCTCTATAAGACCGCGAAGGAAACGCATAAATGGCAGGTCTATCTTAATGGACTGACGGTGAAACATCAGCGTCTTAGAGCGTTGCAGGAAGAGCTGTGGAAAGGGAAGCTGGTCACATGAGGGGATTAACGAACATTCGAAGTCTCAAGGTAGACGGACATTGGTCGCAGGAGGAGAATCGTTCCTGCCTGGTCTTGTTCGGGGACGATCAGTCAGAGCTGTCCGAAGGCAGACTTCGTTCTTTGCTGTTCGGCTGGCATAAAGCCAGTTGGTACGGAACGGAGGTAGAGGAGGATCGAAGAGGGGGCGTCAGCTTTCTTAGGCTGACGCCTCTGCAAGCCGTTGACTATATGTGGAGTCCAGCGCATGTTCAGCTATTGCAGATCAAATGGTCCGAAAGATTATCCGTGCTCATGCGGGCGGCGGCGATCATGCGGGCGGCAATGATAGAAGGCTGGTTCTTGCCTGATTGGAGCAAATGGTCAGAGGAGGAGCGCGGCTGGAAGCTTGCGTTCCCGAAGGAGCGGGAGGAGCTCTCCGAGCAGTGGGAGACTGTGCTTCTGGCGGCGAGGGAGCACGGAGACGCGAATATCGATGCATGGCTCGGCGCTGCGATCGAAGAGATCATGAGCGTCAATCCGGACGCTGCGAAGGCTTGGCAGGCGATAGGCGCCAAGGCTGGAGATGGCGTGCTCAGACATAAGGGCGGGGATGAAGAGGAGTGGCTGATCGCCATTGGCCTCGAGAAGGATACGCTGCCGTTCCGTATCGCGCTGCAATTAACCGAGCCTCAGGAAGAGACGGGCTGGGAGCTGCACAGGGCCATTCAAGACCGGGAAGGCGGAAGCTGGATGCGGCTGCAGCAGCGACAAGAGGACGAAGCTTTCTTCTTGCTGGAGAAGAGCGGGGAGGAAGCGGCCGCGATTCCCGAGGGCTGGCAGCCGCTGCTTCCAGAGAAGCTCCAGAAGGAAACGGCGAAATGGCTGCTGCTGCTCCCTCATTTGGAAGACGGTCCTCAGCACAAGCAACTGAGGGAGAAGCTCACCGAGCAAGAGGCTTGGGAGTTTCTCGAGAAGGGAAGCATCAAGCTTCTCGAAGCAGGCAGCGCCGTGCTGCTTCCCGCGTGGTGGGAAGCCGTTCGTTCCCGCAAGCTGCGGTTGAAGGCGAAGCTGAAATCATCCGTGGGCTCATCGGCTCAGCCGATGTTCGGTTTAAACCAGATCATGCAATTCGACTGGAAGCTTGCCCTTGGCAATCTGGATTTGACGGAGTCGCAATTTCTTCAGATGGCGGAGGAGAACAAGCGCCTCTTCCGAGTCGGGGAGGAATGGGTGCATCTGGACCCGAAGGATGTGGCCCAAATCAAGGAATGGATGAAGCGCGTTGGGAAGCGGAAAGGCTTGTCCTTCCGCGATGTGCTGGAGATGCATCTGCGGGGAGGCTCCGAGCTTGATATAAGCGGAGATCTCGATGCGGATCTGCAAGCGGAGGTCGAGCTTAACGAGCATTTGACGGCTTGGCTCCAGAAGCTGCAGCATATCTCGCAAATTCCGCTGATCGATCCGCCGGCCAGCTTTCTCGGAGAACTGCGTCCCTATCAGCAGCAAGGGCTGTCATGGATGCTGTTCCTCAGACAATTCGGCCTCGGCGGCGTGCTGGCCGATGACATGGGGCTCGGCAAGACGATTCAATTCATGGCTTATCTCATCTGCATGAAGGAAGCGTGCTTGGAAGAAGGTCCGTCTCTGCTGATCTGCCCAACCTCAGTCATCGGGAACTGGGAGAAGGAGCTGGCGAAATTCGCGCCCAGCTTGAAGGTTCTGCTGCATTATGGAAGCAAGCGCCTGAAGGGAGAAGAGCTTCGCGACGACGTGCAGCCATACGATCTAGTCATTACCTCGTATTCGCTCGCTCAGCTTGACGAGGAGGATCTCTGCGCGATCGATTGGAACGCCTTATGTTTGGATGAAGCCCAGAATATTAAAAATGTGTATACGAAGCAATCGGGCGCGATCCGAAGATTATCCGCGAAGCACAGACTTGCCTTGACGGGCACGCCGATGGAGAACAGACTGACGGAGCTATGGTCGATCTATGATTTTATCAATCCGGGCTATCTGGGAAGCTTGCATGATTTCCGCAAGGCGGTCGTCGCGCCGATCGAGCGATCCCGAGACGAGAAGCTGATACAAGGGTTGCAGAGCTGGGTCAAGCCGTTCATGCTGCGAAGGGTGAAGAAGGATCCTGCGATACAACTGTCCCTACCTGACAAGATCGAGTCGAAGAGCTATATGAATCTAACGGCTGAGCAAGGCGCATTATATGAGAATACGGTCTCGGATTTGATGGAGAAGCTGGACACGCTGGGAGCGATGCAGAGAAGAGGCCTGATCCTGGCGACCTTGACCAAGCTGAAGCAGCTTTGCGATCATCCCGCGCTAATGCTCCATGAGGACGATGCCGCCTCTTGGACTCTGGACAGATCGGGCAAGATGGCCAGATTGCTGGAGATGTGCGAGGAAATCGCGGCGGAAGGCGAGCGCTGCCTGATCTTCACGCAATATGTGGAGATGGGGAGCAGACTTCAGGCGATGCTGGAGCGGGAATTGGGCATGCCCGTTCCCTATCTGCATGGAGGTGTTCCGAAGGGCAAGAGGGATGAGATGATCACTCGCTTTCAGTCCGAGGCGGAGCCATGCCCGGCCTTCGTGCTCTCGCTTAAGGCTGGCGGCACGGGGCTTAATCTTACCGCCGCCAATCACGTCTTCCACTTCGACCGTTGGTGGAATCCGGCTGTCGAGAATCAAGCCACCGATCGTGCGTTCCGCATCGGGCAGACGAAGCAGGTGCAGGTGCATAAGTTCATCACGCTTGGCACTCTGGAAGAGAAGATCGACGAGATGATCGAAAGCAAGCAATCGCTCAATGAACAGGTTGTCGGCCAATCCGACAACTGGATTACGGAGCTGAATACAGATGAGCTGAGAGAGCTGTTCGCGCTGCGGGACGGCTGGCTGAAAGGATGATTGCCGCATGACAGAGTTTAATGCAAAATCACAGTCAAATCCGTTGCAGGATCGATCCCATCGCATCAAGGAGAAGCTGTCCGGGGAGACCATTGCGGAGAAGGAAGGCGCCGCCAGGAACGCGAATGACGAATGGAAACAATGGTATGCGATCATAAGCGAAACGACAAAGAAGCTCAGAGGATAAGGATGACTCGGCCCGCCCCGTGCTTCTGCACAGGCGGGTTCCCGCATGTCTGCCCGCAGAAATAAGAGAATAGTATCCCTCTTCATTGTTTTTTCTACCTCCTTCCTTGAGGTGGAAAGCAGATATAATTAGAGTTACATAGACTTATGGCGAGCGAGCTGTAAGCGACGGCAAAGGGGCTGTCTATTCATGAAGAACGCCTGCATTCTGATCGTCATGCTGCTGACGTCGATGATGTGCGCTGCCGCTTGCGGCTTCATCGGTTCGAATTCCGAGCGCTCAAGCGGCGAGGAGAATTACAAGGAAGTAACCTTGTCGCTCCGGCATACGCAGATTAAGGAAACAAGCCAAACCCGGCTTAAGGTGCTTGAGGATGTTGTCGCCAAGACGGAGGAAGAGAACAAAGGACTGTCCTTCAAGCTCGAAGGCATCGACGAGATCGTCAATCGTGACACAAAGCTGAAGCAGGAGATGGTCGTTGGCAATCCGCCGGATATATTCGAAGTGTT
Organism: Paenibacillus sp. HB172176; assembly: GCF_011947265.1. GTDB lineage: Bacteria > Bacillota > Bacilli > Paenibacillales > Paenibacillaceae > Pristimantibacillus. The sequence continues at coordinate 34,614 of NZ_JAATHD010000015.1, read as the reverse complement.
CGGAGGAGCCGACCTGAAGCTCTATGTGAAGGCGAGCCGCATGCTCGATTTGACTCCGATACTCGAGGAGCTGGAGCTGACCGATCAATTCGAAAGCCTGGACGAATTCACGATTGACGGCAGAGTCTACGGCGTGCCTTACGGCGGTTATAGCGAAGGCATCTTCTACAACAAGAAGATGTTTCGGGAGCTGGGAATTTCGATTCCGAAAACATGGAGCGAGCTTCTCCAGGCGGCAGACAGAATCAAGGAAGCGGGCTTTGTGCCCTTTGGGCTTGCAGCCAAGGACGCCTGGGTCATGGGCATGATGTGGAACACGATTATGGAACGGTACGTCGGCATCGATGCGTTCAACGAGCTGCTGACAGGCGAGGCGAAATGGACAGATCCGAATTTCATCAAGGGCTTCGAGGCTTATGCAGACTTGATGAAACGGGATTATTTCACGAAAGGCGCGCTTGGTCTTCCTTATGCGGATCAAGGCTCCCAATTGCTGCTTGGCAAGGCTGCCATGGTGTTCACCGGCACTTGGGACATGAATCATTTCACAAGCACGGATGCGGGCGGACAGCAGGTCGAGATCGGATTTTTTGCGTTTCCATCCATTCCGGGAGGTCAAGGCGATCAGCAATCCATCAACGCTTCTTATTCCAATGGCTTCGGCTTCTCCTCAGATCTGTCCGCGGATCAGATTCAGGCCGTTAAGGCGTTCATTGCGAATTTCTTCAACGAGAATGTTCAAAAGCGCGCGATGCTGGAGGATAAGCTGCTGCCGTCCATGAAGCTGAGGGATCTGTCCGACATCGATCCGCTTATGAACGAGGTGTTGCATGCGATGGCAGGCGCAACGAGCAAATGGCCCGCATTCGACGCCATTGTTCAACCGGTCGTAACCTCCGAGATCGGGATCGGATTGCAAGAGCTGATCGGCAATCTTTCCTCGCCGCAAGAAGTGGCGGCCCGTCTTCAATCCGTGCAGGATAAAGCCAACACCGCTGGAGCCAAGCCGGCCGCGCTTACGCCGTATTCGACCCAGGAATTGAAATAGGAGGCAGGCTCATGAATCTTAGACCGAAATTGATGCTTGCCTTTCTAACGCTTATTATTATACCGATGATTGGTCTTGGCATCTTCTCCTTCATCAGCTCCGAAAACTTGCAGGAGAAGAAATACAGCGAGCAGACGGAAATTACGCTGAAGGCGATCGGCGGCAACATTTCGTACTTTTTCCGTGAGCTGGATCAGCTGTCGAACGGCAATGTCATCAGCGCCGAGGTGCAGGATACGCTGAAGCAAAGCGATCTGCCGATCGATGATCCCGGAGCGCTTATTCGGATCAATCAGGCGGAGAAGGATATGAGCCGCATTCTGTTCCAGCATCCGGCCGTAAGCTTCGTCGTGCTCTACGCGAGCAACGGGACGATGTTCCGTTCCTACCGCAATGATCCGACGACGTTCCGTCCGATCTCGTTCGCGGATCTGCGGAAGCATGCCTTGTACGATGATGTGATCAGCCTTGGCGGCAAACCGCTCTGGATCGGTCCGTACGAGCAGAAAGAGCTGACCGGCGTCGAACCGCCGCTGTTCACGATGATGAGAGTCGTGAAGGACATGGAATCCTTCAACGATCTGGGCATTATGGTGATGCAGTACAAGACGGAGGAAGTCAGCTCCATGCTCAAGGCATTTCAGAATCCGGAGGCCGAATCTCCCGGAGCGCGGTATTTTATCCTGAATTCGGAAGGCTTGATCATGCTCGACAGCAACAAGGAATGGGACGGCAACAGCATTAATAGCTATACCTCCTCGACGCCGCAAAGCACGCAAAATTACGAAAGCTCGAGAATGAAATTCGGCGGCGTGGATTCGCTTGTCTCATCCTATCAACTGGATCGGGGCGGCTGGATACTCTTATCCGTGCAATCCTGGAATTCGCTTACGAACGAGAATGTGCGCCTCGTGCAATGGATCGGCATGATTACGTTGTTCGGACTTCTATCCGCGATTCTGTTCAATGTGTTCTTCGTGAACCGCGTAGCGAAATCGATTATAAAAGTCGTTCGCAAGATGAGATTGGTTGAGCAAGGCTTGCTCGACATACGGATAACCGCGCAGGGCAAAGACGAGACGGTGCTGCTCGCAAGCAGCTTCAACAGCATGGTGGAGCGGATCGGCGGTCTGCTCACGGAGGTTCGCAGAGAGCAGGAGCGCAAGCAGCATGCGGAGCTTATGCTGATGCAGGCGCAGATCAAGCCCCATTTCCTATTCAATACGCTGGAATCGATCAACGCGCTTGCCGCTCAGAATGAAGGCGGCAAAATCATGCTGATGGTGCGCCGGCTCAGCAATTTGCTTCGTACCTCTATGCATCATTCCGAGGAAATCGGCATCTATCAGGAAATCGAGCATGTCCGAAGCTATCTGGAAATTCAGAAATATCGCTTCGAAGAGTTGTTTTCTTATGAAATCGAGGTCGAGGAAAGCGTACTGTCATACAACATTCTGAAGCTGACCCTTCAGCCGCTCGTCGAGAACAGCATTCAACACGGCTTCGACGGTTATGAGGATGGACAGGGCATTATTTCCATCAAGGTGTTCACGGAAGCCCATCATATTGTTCTTATGGTGAGCGACAATGGAATCGGGATGAGTACGGATACGCTGCAGCGGCTGAATGAAGGATACAGCCCTTCGCGTAAGGCAGGGAACGAGGCGGAGCTCGGCGAACGTAGGGGGCTGGGCTTGCGCAATGTCGCCGATCGGCTCCGCATCCATTACGGCCCCGGCTTCGGCATGATGATCTGCAGCAGCGAAGGATATGGAACTGTAATCAGATGCGCCATAGGGAAGAGAAGAGGTGATAGCGATGACGGACAAAGTGCTGTTAGTGGATGATGAAGCCCATATCACGCGAAATTTGGAAAAGGTGATTCCCTGGGATATGCTTGGTCTGACGGTCGCCGGGGTGGCGAAAAACGGCGTAGAAGCTCTCCAGGTGATGGAAGAGCATTCAATTCAGCTTCTTCTGTGCGATATCCGCATGCCGGTCATGGACGGTCTCGAGCTTGTGCGCCATATTCGGGACAAGGAGATGCCCTGCGACATCATTATGCTCAGCGGTTATCAGGATTTCGCTTATACCCGGGCAGCCATTCAATACGGCGTGAACGATTACGTGCTGAAGCCGATTCCCTATGACGAGCTGACGGGTGTTATCGCCCGCATCATGTCCAGTCAGAGAAGCAAGCAGAGGCAACAGATTGAGGAGCAGCAGAAGCTTGGACGCATGATTGATCTGGCAAGCGAGAAAATACTGTATGACATCATTATGGATTACACGGATGTCTCCTCCGATCATTGGCTGTTCTCCGGCGATGAATGGGATCTGCGGCAGCAATTCGTCATGATCGTGCTGAACCTGGACATCGGCGCGGCAGAGACGAAGGATTGGCGCGATTGGCCGGACAAGGAGCGCAAGCTTTGGAATTTCGCCGTCTGCAACGTGCTGCGCGAGAAGCTGCAGAGGGCAGGCTTGCATCACGCGGTTTTGCAGACGAGAGACGGCGAATGGTGCGTGCTGATTGAAGGGAAGCAGCTAAGTAGCTTCGACAGGGAGCAGATCAAGGCTTGGGCGGATATGCTCCTGTCGGCGGTCAAGTCGCATGTGAAGCTGTCGCTTAATGCTGGCATTTATCGTCAATTCGCCGAGGTTGGCGGGCTGGCCGGCGCGTTCAAGGACGTGCAGCGAGGCGTACAGCTCACGCAGAACGACGAGACGATTTGCTTCTATCCGCTGGATGTGATGAAAGTCTCGCCGGCGGATCACGAATTCTGGGTTACGGCGGAAAGATTGATTCAAGCGGTAAAGCGAGGCGACATCAACGCCGCGGATCTGGAGCTGGAGCGGATGACGGCGCAGCTTCACGCGGCGGGCGAACAGAACAACGCCAGCGTTAAGCCGCTTCTTCACTTCTTCGTTCTGCATCTCATGCGGGAGATGAAGGAGATGTCCGCGTTCACGAGAGAGCAGGAGGATTCGCTGTGGAGGCGGCTCGACAGTCCGTTTGTGATCAAGGATTTGTTGATGTTCATTCGCCAATTGACGCTGGGGGTCGCGGAGCGTTCCGTGGATAAGAGGAAGCAATCCGAGCATTCTCTTGCAGAAGCGAAGGCGTTCATCGATCGGAATCTGAATCGCGATCTTAGCGTCGAGGAAGCTGCTACCCATGTATCGTTAAGCACTTCGTATTTCAGCTTGCTGTTCAAGCAGGCTTTCGGTGAAACGTTCATCGAATACATGACAAGACAACGCATGGAGCTTGCGAAGCAAATGCTGTCTCAAACAGGGAAGAGTATCTCCGCGATTGCCAAGGAAGTCGGTTATGCGGAACGCAGATATTTCACGAAAGTGTTCATGAAATATACAGGAGATAATCCCAGCGATTATCGAAGCAAGCATGGGCAAGACGGAGCTTCACAGCAACGATCAGTCAACCTAGAGGAGGATGAAGCAAGATGACACAGAAGGTGAATGAAAGCAAAGGTGGAAATAGCGGAAGGAACGCGACAGCAAAAGGGAATGGACATGGACATAAGGATGCACGCGCGGTTAAAAACAAGAAGTGGAATAAGGATTGGAGCGGTTGGAGCTTGAAGGAAAAGCTGGCCCAGCTCTTCGTCATCGGCTTCCACGGCTTTGAAGCTTCCGAGGAAATCAAGCATTTTATCCGCGAATACGGCGTCGGCGGTACGGTCTATTTCTCACGCAATGTAAAAGATGCTGAGCAGGTGCATGCTTTATCCAGTGAATTCGAGCGTCTCGCCGAGGATGCGGGCCGACCTCCGGTCGTTATCGCCATCGACCAAGAGGGCGGCATGGTGGCCAGGCTGGTGGATGGCGTCACGCTCATGCCGGGCAATATGGCGCTGGGAGCAACGGGCAATCCCGAGGCGGCTCGGGAGACGGCGGCGATATGCGCGGAGGAGCTCCGGCTTCTCGGCATAACGAACAATTACGCGCCTTGCATCGATGTGAACAATAATCCGAACAATCCGGTCATCAACGTAAGGTCGTACAGCGATCGGCCGGATGTGGTGTCGAGCTTCGGAGCGCTGGCGGTGCAAGGGTATCAGAGCGGAGGGGTAGCCGCAACGGTGAAGCATTTTCCGGGACACGGCGATACTTCGGTTGATTCGCATCACGCGCTGCCCGTGCTTCCCCACACGCGCGAACGTCTGGATGAAATCGAGCTGAAGCCGTTTCGAGCGGCGATCGCCGCCGGCACGGATTGCATCATGTCCGCTCATGTGAATATCCCGGCGCTCGAGCCGAGCGGCTTGCCGTGCACCTTGTCGAAGCGCGTTCTGACCGGACTGCTCCGCGATGAGCTCGGCTATGAGGGAGTGGTTGTGACCGACTGCATGGAGATGAGCGCGATTGACGAGAATTACGGCCCGGAGGCCGGCGCGGTGAAGGCGATCGGGGCAGGCGCGGATATGGTGCTGATCAGCCACACGCATACGAAGCAGCTTGCTGCGCTTGAAGCGCTGGCAGCAGCGGTGGAAAGCGGCGAGCTGTCGCTCGCGAGAGTGGAGGAGTCGCTGCAGCGCGTGCTTGCCTTGAAGGAGAAGCTGGGCCTTGGCGAGCTGATTCTGCCATGGGAGCAAGTGAAGCCGGCCATCGGCACGGAGACGAACAAGGCTGTCGCCCGCAAATGGAGCGAGGCTTCCGTCACCCTTGTCAAGAATGAAGCCGCGTTGCTTCCCCTTCGTCCAGGCGAGAAGACTCTGGTTCTGTGGCCGGATATCGTACCTGTATCGGTAGCGGACGAAATGCTGGAAGGCGACGGTACACTTGGCGATTATTTGAAGCGTTCCGGGGTCGATGTGACGGAGCGGAGGATGAACAGCGAGCATCCGCTTGCGGATGGAGACAGCTTCGATAAAATTATTGTCGTTACGTATGACGCGTCAAAGCACGAGCTGGAGCGGGAGATTGCGCGCAAAGCCGTGAAAAGCTATCGCAACAAGGTCATTGCGGTCTCTGTGCGGAACCCGCTCGATTTGTTGCATTATGAGGAAGTGTCGGCGTATCTCGCCGTATACGAATGCAGGCCGCTTGCGCTTGCTTCGGCGGCGAAGGTTCTGACCGGAGGGCTGGTGCCAGAGGGCAAGCTTCCGCTCGATCTGTCCGAAGCGTATCCGTTCGGCTGGGGCCTGAAGTTGTAGTACGTTTTGATGCTCATCAAACATAAGAATTAGCAACAAAACCGAACAGCACTCTCCTTAACTGCTTGAAGGGGTGCTGTTTCGCTTGTCGTGGGAGAGAGACTCGGCTGAAGCAAAGTGAGAGAGGTGCTGCAGGTGTAAAAAGTAACTCTGGAGAGTCGGAACGGAGGCTCACGCCTCCGAAAAAGAGCCCTCCGCTCACCCCACAAAGTTGTCGTATGTCAGATCATGCAAAATGTAAGCGAGGAAAAAGATGACGCAGGGATGCTCGTAATGATGCTGAATGTGGATGAGCTGCTCGTAATATTTCTTCGCATAATGCGGATTATTGCGCATCTCGAGATTGCTCTTCACCAGCGCGTCGATCTTGTCCGCGATGTCCACAAGCTCGCCCTCGTACGTGTCATCCTTCGCATGCGCCAGAAAATCGGTCATATCCGCATGGAAGAAGGAAGGCAGCTTGGCGATCATATCATGAGCGACCTCTTTCTCGTATCGCTCGAAAGCTTCTCTGACCGCTTTCGACGATTTCTTGATCGGCGAGGCGACATCGCCGCTTACGCCTTCCACGACATCATGCATGATAGCCTTGCCGAGCAGCCGGTACAGATCGATGGAGCCCTTGCCGAACCTCTCGCGCTCGAGCAAGCCGTTGAAAAGCGACATCGCCGCCACTCGGAACGAATGGGTCGCATCGTTGTCAGGGATGAGATTGAAGCTTCCGCCCCAGCGTTCGATCAGGTCCAAATTAAGAATATGCTCCAGAAAAGAACCGACGCCTTCATCCTCTTTATCGTCCAGCGCCGTTAGCAGCCAGCGAATGGAAGGACATGGCGACGATGCGAGAGAATCCCGAAGCTGCTCGTATTTCTCCTGGAAATACAGATTGGCGTCCAGTCTGTATTCCCTGCCGCAGAACAGCATCGCGTCGAAGGAATCGATGTCTCTAACGAGCTGCCCGATATAGGTGTCGTCCTCTGCAAGCACGATATAGTCATGGAAGTGAGGCTGAAGCGACCGGGACAGCTGGGATACGATTTCCTTGCTCACCTCGGCTTCGAGCCGACTGATATGCTCCGCCACATGCTGATCCTTTTTCGTCACATATTTGATCGATCCCGTCACGGTTTCGTTCAGATCATGAAGCAGTGCTTTCGCTGCCAGCGCGAGTTTATCCAGTTCTTTCCCGTACACCTGCTCCTCGATGATTCCGGCAAGAATCGCGATCGCGCCGCAGCGAAAGCTGTGGCTGGCCGCATTGTCCTTATATCTCGGGCTGTACTCCATCCATCTTGACACATATTGCATCTGAGTGGCCGCCTTGGCAAATCGACTGTTGTTCATGCTCATCACCTTCCTTGTATGCTATTATAAAGCTTAAAGAAGCCAACTAGAAGGGATCGCAGAGATTATGAGGGATTGCAGTTGAAACTTAATGAAATCGGATTGACGTTTAACAAATTTGTAGAGAGATGGATGTTTCTGATCGTGCCGGGCTGTCTCTTGCTCGGCTTTGTTTTCTCGGAGTCGCTGCAGCCTTACGTGGAAGCCGTTCCGTACATGTTCGGCTTTGTGACGCTGACGATGGCGCTGGATTGCGGAATCAGACAGCTCGGACAAGCTTTCCGAAGACCAAGCATCATGATTTTGACCTTTACCATCGCTCATATCGTCTCGCCTCTGATCGCTTACGGCATCGGCACGCTCGCGTTCGGCTATCATTCTCCATACGTAATCGGGCTTGTGCTGTTCACAATTATTCCTCTCGGAGTGTCGACCGTGCTGTGGGTTGGAATGTCCGGCGGAAGCGTGGCGCTGATCCTGGCCATGGTTGTGCTGGATTCTCTATTAAGTCCAATTATCGTTCCTGCGGGCGTTCATTTGTTCTTCCAGACCTCGACCGCCATCGATGCCGGGCCGCTAATGCTGGATTTGACGATTCTAATCGTATTGCCGACGATTATCGGCATCGGCTTGCATGATTGGTCCAGAGGACGCATTCAAGGCTATGTGAAGCCGTATACGGCTCCAATCTCGAAGCTTTGCTTTGTGTCCGTGGTCGGACTCAACGCCTCGGCTATCGCGCCTTACATGAATCAGCTTAAAGGCGATATTGTGCCCCTCGTCGCAATTGTGGTTGTCATGGTCGGCCTCTGCTATGCGCTCGGCTTTTTCAGTTCAAGCCTCTTTCGCGACCAGCAGGTACAGACTACCGTGTCCTACGCCACGGGGATGCGCAACATATCGCTGGGCATCGTGCTCGCGCTCGGTTATTTCAGCCCACTGGCGGCGGTGCCCGTCGTGCTGTCGATTTTGATTCAACAGCCTTTCGCGACGATCCATCATTATGTTTTACAAAAACTTAACAAAAAAAGCGCTGGCGTAAAAAAGGCATCGCATGTACGATAAAGCTTGGCTATTGGCTTGCGGCATTTGCCATAAAGGCCTATAGGGCAAGCCCGGATCTGCCGCTTGACGCGTCAAATCAGCCGAGACGTTATACCAGCCGGGAGAAGACAGAAGGAGGAGCGCCATGAACAGCTTTCGCACAAGGCTGACCCTGATCATTATTATCATGATCGCATTGTCAGTCAGCGCCTCGGGATTTCTAATGATGAAAACCTTCAAGGAAAACCATATCGACGCTCTGGAGGATAATATGGTGCGGGAGATGCGGGTTATCGCGGCCCGAGAGGATTGGCGCACCGGTAATCTGGACGATATGATCGATTATTATACCGAGCAGGCGCATGAGCTTCGGGAGCTGGCGGACGCAAGGGTGACGTTCATTCGCAATGACGGCGTTGTGCTGGGAGACTCCGACAACGATGTGCGAAGCCTGGATAATCATCTGCATCGTCAAGAGGTGCAGGACGCTCTGAAGAAAGGCGTGGGAAGATCGCTGCGCAACAGCGACACCATGCATCAATCCATGCTGTATGTCGCCACTCCGGTGGAGGTCGTGCCTGGTGAGGAGCCCTATATTATCAGATTGGCGATGAGCCTCGACGCCGTCGATCAGAGCATCGCGAGGTTGACCGCGGTTCTCATCGCCGGCTTGCTCATCCTGTTCGTTGCCGCCGCGCTGATCAGCTATCGCATTGCGCAAGGCCTCACGAAGCCGCTGGAGAAGATCACGAGAGTAGCCAAGCGGATTAAGAATATGGATTACCGGGCAAGGGTGGAAGTGACGAAGCAGGATGAGATTGGCGAGTTGGGTACGGCGATCAACGCCATGGCCGACAGTCTGCAGGTTCAGATGTCGCGGATCAAGCAGAATGAGAGCCAGCTTGAGAGCGTGCTCGACAATATGATTAACGGCATTGTGATGATTGACGCGAACGGCGTTATTCTGCTTATGAACCGCAGAGCGGAGGATGTGCTCGGATTTTCCGCGCGCGAGCTTGTGGGCAGGCATTTCACGGATGCCAAGCAGCAATATGAGCTCTCCCAGCTCATACAGGAAGCGCTCGATACGAAGGAGCATCTGAAAGAAGAGACAACCTTCTACTTTCCGGAGGAGAGACTGCTCGAGCTCAATCTTGTGCCGGTCAGCGCAGGACCTGGCGGAGGCTTCGGCGGGGTGCTGCTCGTGCTGCAGGATGTGTCGGCCATCAGACGTCTAGAGCGAATGCGAAGCGAATTCGTGGCGAATGTGTCCCATGAGCTGAAAACCCCGATCGCGGCGGTGAAAGGTTTTGCGGAGACGCTGCTGAGCGGAGCGGTTCAAGACAAAGAAACGACGAATTCCTTCCTGCAGATCATCTACGACGAGAGCGACCGCTTAAATAGGCTGATTGGCGACATACTAGAACTGTCGAAGATCGAATCGCGAAGAGTGCCGCTGTTATTCTCGCCGGTCGATCTGGATGCTTTCGTCGGCAAGACGATTGCCTTGCTGGAGCCGGAGGCGGCCCGCAAGGATATTAAGCTGAGCCGGGACGTGGAGCAGGGATTGTTCATAGAAGCGGATGAGGACCGTCTGCGCCAAATCATGATGAATTTGTTGTCCAACGGCATTAATTACACCGGTGAGGGCGGCAAGGTTTCCGTGTCGATTCATGCGGCCGGAGAGGATTACATCCGCATCGAAATAAGCGACACCGGACTGGGCATTCCGAAGAAGGATTTGCCGCGCATCTTCGAGAGGTTCTATCGGGTCGATAAAGCGAGATCCCGCAGCTCTGGCGGAACCGGGCTGGGCTTATCCATCGTGAAGCATCTCGTCGAGCTGCACAAAGGAACGATCACCGTGTCCAGCAGCGTCGGAATCGGAACGACCTTCACGATCGAGCTTCCAGTGATTCAGTGAAAAAGCTTTACCGCTTCTTCATAAAAGCGTGGTACACTAGGAATAGCTGACGAAGAAAAAAACGCCGGACGGCGAAAGCCGTCTTCCGCAAGTTTTTAGGAGGTCAATATGGCGCATAAGGTGCTTGTCATTGAAGATGAACCGACGTTGTCCAGGCTGCTGTCTTACAATCTGACGCAGGAAGGGTACGAAACGACGGTAATCGATCATGGAGGAGAAGGGCTTCAGGCCGCATTGCAGAAGAGCTTCGATCTCATTATTCTGGATATTATGCTGCCCGGCATGAACGGCTTCGACGTTCTGAGCAGGCTGCGTCAGCAAGGCGTGAAGACGCCGGTTATCGTGCTGACGGCGCGGAATGCCGAGGAAGAGGTCGTGCAGGGCTTGAAGCATGGCGCGGATGATTATATCACGAAGCCGTTCGGTGTGGCTGAGCTGCTTGCGCGGGTCTCCGCCGTGCTGAGACGTACGCAATCCGAGGATTCGCAGCCGGCTGCCTCTAACGAGAAGGTGATAGCGATCGGCGAGCTGTCCATTTATCCCGAGAAATACGAAGTGAGCGTCGGCGGCGAAGCCATCTCGCTCAGACCGAAGGAATTCGAGGTGCTGCTCTATCTCGTTCAGCGTCCGGGAATGGTCATTACGAGAGACGATCTCATGAACATTGTGTGGGGATTCGATTATATCGGGGGGCAACGCACGGTGGACGTACATGTCAGCTCGCTCCGCAAGAAGCTTGAGCTGGGGCAGCAATCCGTCCAGATCGAATCGATAAGAGGTGTTGGCTACAAGCTGGTTATGCCGAAAAAGCTCGCAAACCCTAACACTTAGGGATCTGCGAGCTTTGTTGTTCATGAATGCCGCTTCCAGGTGAACATTCTGCTCTGGAATTGCTTTGGAGAGCAGTCATTGTATTTCTTGAACATTTTGTAGAAATGAGCCATGTTGGGCATTCCGATCTTCTCGCCGACTTCGGAGATGCTCAGATCCTTGGTCAGAAGAATGCGCTCAGCGCGCTTGATTTTCTGGTAATTCACATATTCCGTGAAGGAGAGTCCAATCGTTTTCTTGAAAAATTTTACGAAATAATAATAGCTCATGTTCGCGATTTTGCACGCATCCTCGACTTGTATCCGCTCCGTCAGATTGTCCTCAATATAGTCCAGAACCGGCTTCAGCCTGAATTTGTCGAAGTTATCCTGCGCAACCAGAAAACCTCTTGTATCGTTCCGAAGCAGAACCAACAAAATTTGCTTGATGAGAATGCTGACCGCCAGCTCGTAGCCGGTCTCTTTGTTCGTTGCCTCTTCAAGAATCCGGCTAATGCATGCAGCGGTCTCTTCCCTAACTTCAAGATTCTCTTGATAGATATAATTGATGCGCGAGAGGGGCAGATGCTTCTCCGAGAAAAAACGCATATAGGGAATGGAGCTATGGTCGAAGAAGGGCTCGAGATCGAACTGCAGCACAATGTAATCCAGAGCTGTCAAGCTGATATCGCGATGAAGCTCCGAGGTGCCGATCATGCATACGTCTCCAGAACCAAGGCGAATATGGCTATCGTTGAGATAAACATCAATCTCTCCGTCCAGAACGAGCAGCAGCTCCAATTGTTTATGATAATGCCAATCCGTATAGGAGGGAGGAGTCCGCTGGGACTTGAACACGCGTAAGGAAAGAAGGGGATTATCATACGGTACTTTCTCGTTAAATGCCTCCATGCCTTGCCGCCTCCTTTCCTTTCGCCGAACGGCGAATCCACTGATTGACAACCTCGGCGAACACCAGTCCGAAAGCGATGGCGCCCGAAATCATGAACGCCTGCATCGCCAGCTGCACGGCGTCGTTATATTGATCCAGAACAACATGCTTCATCGCATCGTAAGCAAGGCCGCCGGGCACGAGAGGAATAACGCCGGCAACGCTGAATACGATGATCGGCGTACGATACAGCTTCGCGAACAACTGACTCACGATGCTGACGGCAAACGCGGCGATGCAGGTAGCCGGAATCACCTCCATCTTCAACGTTGTGCTTATGTAATAGACCATCCAGCCTATCATGCCGACGATTCCGCTTTGAAGCAGCAGACGCCTTGGCGAGTTGAATATAATTCCGAATGCGGCGGTCGCGATGAAGCTGGCCGCAAGCTGAACGAGCAACGTCATAGGGGAAAACTCCTTTGAGGTTAGTAGAAGGAAAGCACGGCGGCAATGCCCGCGCCGATGGCGAAGGCGGTCAGGAACGCCTCGGCGCCCTTCGACAAGCCCGAAACGAGATGGCCAGCCATCAAATCGCGCACGGCATTCGTAATAGGCAAGCCCGGAACGAGCGGCATAACCGCGCCGATGATAATAATGTCCAGGTCACGCGCAGCGCCGACCTGCACGGCGACAATTGAAAGCGTCCCAATCGCGATCGCGGCAAGAAACTCGGCGAGAAAGATGACAGAAACAATTCGTCTAGCCGAGATGTAGCAGAGGAAGCCGAGTCCGCCGATGATGAATACGGGGACGAAATCATGCCAGCTTCCCTGGAACATAAGCAGGAAGCAAGCGCTTGCGACAGCGGCCGCCAATATTTTGGACCCGCTTCGATATTCGCGCAGGCTTGTCTCTACTTGTCTTAACTCCAAGAGAGCCGCTTCCGCAGTCAGCTCCCCGCTGCTGATTCGCCGCGAAATATCGTTCACGAGCGATACCTTGATCAGGTTGGTGGAGCGAGCGGATATGCGGATGAGCTTCGTGAGCTGCGAGGAGCCGTCGATCGTGAACAGCAAGCCCGTCGGCGTCACGTAGCTATGCGTATTCTCTCTGCCGTAAGCGGCGGCGATTCGGGTCATCGTATCCTCTACCCGATAGGTTTCCCCGCCGTTCTGCAATATTATTTGGCCCGCGAGCAAGCAGACTTTCGCAATGAGCACCGTCTCATCTTTCTCATCTTGCTTCTTAGAATACAGGCTTCCATCGGCTGTCGTCATCGTCTTATCCTTTGTTTGAATGTTTTCGTTTTCATACAGTATACCATATTGAACGCCTTCGACATTCGTACCGACATTTAACATTCTCTTTACAAGAAAATGGTTTTGGGATAATCCTTTTGTCCTATAGTGAAGCCAGATATCACGACCGCGGGAGGGCTTAAGCATGACCATGAACATGTTGACATGCACTAATACGATACGAAAGCCGGAGAAGCCTGCAGAGATGAAAGCAAAAAGCGCAATCATAGAAGAAACGCTGCGTGACGCGCCAACCGTTGACGAGCGAATGACCTGCAAGGAAGTGATTTCGGTGTTCAAATCGCGAGAGGACAGCGAATGCGTAGTCGTATGCAGTCCGCTCGGCGAGCCGAGGGGGCTCATGATGAGGCATCGTTTCTTCTTGAAGCTGGGGCATCGCTACAGTGCCGATTTGTTCTACGACAAGCCCATATCGAGCATGATGGACGAGTCACCGCTCATGATCGATATCGGCAGCGAGCCGCAGCGGCTTATCGACAAAGCGCTCGGACGACATGAAAGCGTGCTGTACGATTGCGTACTGATTACGAACGGAAGGGCATTATGCGGAATTCTTACCATTGCCGACTTGCTTCAAATTTCAAGCCGTTTGCAGAAGGAAGCGAAGGAATCGCGAATGCAGACCATCGCCTCCGTCGAGCAAAGAGTGAAGGAGATCGTATCAGCGGTCGCCGGGGTGCGCGAATCCTCCGCTTCCGGAGAAGAGTTGTCAGCCACAATGGTCGACAAAACGCTGGAGGGCAGAAATATGCTGATGACTGTCGAGGAAACCTTCGAGGTCTTCACGAATACTTCCGAGCAGCAGGAGAGGAAGATGCTGGAGCTGCAGGTCGAGGCAAGCTCGATCAGCAAGGTTTCCGTCATGATCAGAGAGCTTGCCGATCTGAGCAATTTGCTCGCGCTGAACGCATCCATAGAAGCGGCAAGGGCCGGAGAGCATGGCAAGGGCTTCGCCGTGGTGGCCGGTGAGGTGATGAATCTCGCGAGCCGCACGAAAAGCTCCGCCAACGAGATAACGGCGCTGACGGCCTCCATCCTGAGCGCGATTGAGCATTCGGCCACGCTAGCCCAGCAGGCCAGAAGCAACACCGTGGATAGCCGCAATCAGCTGCGGAGAGCGGGAGAGGCGTTTCAAGCTCTGTTTCAGGCCGCTGCCGAGAATCGATCGACCGCCAAGCAAATCGACGTGTTGACTCAGGAGGCTCACGGGCAGGCCGCGCAGGTTGCGGAAGAGCTTCGTCAGCTTCGGGGGGTTCATTTTACAATGCGTTAACATAAATAGAGCATCGGCTTAACAATCCCGTAGTATGATACATAGCGTCATCCTTATGGATGTTCCTAAGGGGGAAGAGATATGGAAGACTTAATCGACATCAAGAAGCTGAACTTATATTATGGCTCGTTCCACGCGCTGAAGGATGTATCGCTGGCCATTCCGGAGAAAGCAATCACTGCGTTCATCGGCCCTTCCGGCTGCGGCAAATCCACGCTCCTGCGCACGCTGAACCGAATGAATGATATGATCGGCGGGACTCGAATAGAAGGTCAAATCAGGATTGACGGCAAGGATATTTACTCCAGCGAGGTAGAGGTGGAGGCCTTGCGCAGAAGAGTGGGAATGGTGTTCCAGCAGCCGAATCCGTTCCCGAAATCGATCTACGACAACGTCGCGTACGGCCCGAGATTGCATGGAACGAGCAGCAAAAAGGAGCTCGACGAGATCGTGGAAGCCAGCCTTCGTTCCTCGGCACTCTGGGATGAGGTGAAGGATAAGCTGAAAACCTCTGCGCTCGGGTTGTCCGGCGGACAGCAGCAGCGCTTGTGCATTGCCCGCGCGATCGCGGTGAATCCCGATATTCTGCTCATGGACGAAGCGACCTCCGCTCTCGATCCAATCTCCACGCTCAAGATTGAGGAGCTGGCACAGGAGCTGAAGGACAAGTATACGATCGTCATGGTTACGCACAACATGCATCAGGCGGCCAGGGTATCGTATCAAACCGCCTTCTTCTTAAACGGCGAGGTCGTCGAATGCACGCAAACGGAGGAGCTGTTCTCCAATCCGACGGATCAACGCACGGAGGATTATATATCGGGACGCTTCGGATAATTGACGGATTTAACAGATAGGGGAGGAAGATCCATAATGATGACGACAAGAAGAGAATTCGATCAAGGCCTCGAGAAGCTGCATAATCTGATAATCGAGATGGGAAGCTTTGTGGAAGGCGCGCTGGTCAACGCCATGTCCGCTTTGGGCAATCTGGATGTGGAACGCGCGAAGCAGGTAATCGCGCAGGACCCGAATCTGAATCAGATGGAGGAGAAGATAACGGAAATCGGCTCCAAGCTGATCGCCACGCAGCAGCCGGTGGCCAAGGATCTTCGGCGCATTCTGTCCTCGTTCAAGATTGCAAGTGATCTGGAACGGATGGGCGATCTGTCGGTAGACATTGCGAAGGTTGTGCTGCGTCTAGACGGACAAGAGCTGATCAAGCCCTTGATCGATCTGCCGCGCATGGCAGAGATTGTGCAACAGATGACCTATGAGTCGATTCAATCCTTCGTTCAGGAGAATGTGGATCTGGCTTACAAAATGGCGAAGGACGACGATCAGGTCGATGCGCTTTACGGCCAAATCACAAGAGAGCTGTACGCGCTCATGATGGAGAATCCGCGCAATATTACGCAGTCCTCGCTGCTGAGCTTTGTCGGCCGTTATCTGGAGCGATACGGCGATCATGCCACGAATATCGGCGAGAGCGTCGTATATCTGGTAACGGGCAACCGTCCGGATCTGAACGTATAGAAGCAGCCCGGCAAGGGCTGCGCCGAAAACCGAAAACCGAAAACCGAAAACCGTTAACCGTCAATGCGTTCTGCATGGACGGTTTTTTTGTCGCGTGCAGAGCGCTCATTGCCCGTGATGTCGGACCCTTCGGCGGCAAAGATGGATATACAGGAATATCTCCAGTACATTTGGCTGTTCTGGTCTTCACAGTCGATTAAAGTGGAAAAGCTCCAGCATAAATTAAGCAACACTGTTATATTTGAAGATCTTCACGATAAGAACAGGAGAAATTCCAGCATAACCCTCAATATCAAGTTAGTTTAGTGAAATAAGAGGGAGAAATTCCAGCTTAGGAAGAAGCAAGCGCGGCAACAACCCGAGCCATTAGCTCGCCGTCCCAGTAGGCGGCGCGCCATCTTGCAATAAGCTCCCACTTGGGGGCATCTCCAGCAAGAGGCAGAAAAGTCCAGCCCGCTTCGTCCTCGGGAAGTACATTTGCGGGCAAGATCGCAACCGCTCCCAGCGATTGAACAGCCTTGAGCAGCAGGTCCACCGTTCCAAACGAAGCGGCGGGAGGGGATTGACGCGCCCAGCGGCGGATGGAGGCTTGGAGCGAGTCGTCATTCAATTCAAGCCTGTCGCGATCATGGAGTTCTTGCGGAGCGATCGCGGACATAGCTGCAAGCGGATGATCTGTTGGAGCGGCAAGCCTTAGCTCGGATGTCAGGACTGCTTGCTCCCGATAGGAGGCGGAGTCGGGCAGCTGCCTGTCCGAGGAGCCGGCGAGCAACAAATCGATCGTGCCCGCATGAAGCCGTCTTAGAAGCTCCTCTTCTTCTCCGAGCGTTATAGACACCGAGACGCCGCTCGAAATTGCCGCTAATTGCCGGAGAATGGCGGATTGCGACGCGTATGCCGCTGCGCTTGCCGTGCAGCCGACGACGAATCGTTCCTTCTGCTGCCGCGAGGCCGCGCCCAGCTTGGCTTCGGCCTCCGTATAAAGCTGATCGATCTGGGAGGCGTAATGCAGCAGCAGCTTGCCGTGCTTCGTCAGCAGCACCTTGCCCATACGCGATTCGAACAGCTTCACGCCCCATTCTTCCTCCATTTTCTTCATATGAAAGCTGACTGTAGGCTGCTTGATCTGCAGCGCGTTCGCGACAGCCGTGATTTGTTTGTATCGTTCCATGAGGACTATCAACTTCATTTTTAACAAACTCATTATGTACCTCCATGCATACTAGATTATATCTATATTATATGGAGTATCATAGAAAAATTCTATGAGAATTAATTATAAATTTTACAAAGTGAAAACATTAGGTTAATGACGGGCATCTACAATGAATCTTGTAAACAAAAACAAATTGGATCGCGAGAGGGGAAAAAAAGGAAATGAAGAAATCGCTGATGATGATCATGGCAATCGTACTTACCTTCACACTGGCAGCATGCGGAAACAACAATAACAACGGAGGGAACAACAACACTCCTGCGACAAATAATACGGGCGCAGCGACAGCTACTGCCGATCCGACTGCTGAACCGACGAAAGAACCTGCGGCATTGAAGGGCTCCATCCTGGCAACCGGCTCTTCAGCGCTTCAACCGCTTGTTGACGAAGCTTCGAAATTGTTCATGAACGACAATAAAGACGTAACGATTCAAGTACAAGGCGGCGGCAGCGGCACCGGCCTCGCGCAAATCGCCGAGAAGCAGAATGATATCGGCAACTCCGATGTGTTCGCGGCCGAGAAGCTTGATGCGGATAAAGCAGCTCCTCTTGTCGACCATCAAGTAGCGGTTGTAGCCATGGCTACCGTTGTTAACCCTAAGGTTACCATCGATGATCTGACAAAGCAGCAGCTCGTTGACATCTTCACAGGCAAAGTAACGAACTGGAAAGATGTAGGCGGCGCGGACGAGAAAATCGTCATCATCAACCGTCCTTCAAGCTCCGGCACACGCGCTACTTTCGAGAAATACGCTCTTGGGCAAAAGACGGAAGATCTTCAAGGCTCCATTCAAGAGGATTCCTCGGGCACAGTTAAGAAATTGGTTGCTGAAACGCCGGGCGCTATTGGTTATCTTGCCCTGTCTTACCTGGACGATTCCATCAAAACAGTGAAATACGAAAGCGTTGAAGCGACAGAAGAGAACGTGACAACAGGCGAATATCCGGTATGGGCTTACGAGCACATGTACACGAACGGCGAGCCAAACGAAGTTGTCGGCGCATTCCTCGATTACATGTTGAACGACGACGCGATTCAAGGCGAGAAGGGGCTTGTCGTAGAGCTTGGCTACATCCCTGCAAGCAAAATGAAGATCGTTCGCGACATCGACGGCAACATTTCGAACAAGTAAACCTAAAGGCTTCCATTTCCGAGTAACGAAGAGGCGGATATCCATCTGCCTCTTTCGAGCTCCGCAGAGGAGATTACTATGGCGCAAACAATAGTTAAAGAGAAAGCTCAAAATAATCATTTCGTTGAAGAATGGGCAGGGAAAATCTATACGGGAATTTGCGTCCTCATTCTTGTCGTCACGATTGTGGCGATGGTTTATTTTGTAGCATCCAAGGGTCTGGGCACGTTCTTCAAGGATCATGTCAATGTCATCAAATTAATTACCGGATTGAAATGGGCGCCGGAGGCCGAGGTTCCATCATTCGGAGCTTTTCCGTTCATCTTCGGATCGTTCAGCACATCCATCTTGGCCGCTGTCATCGCAGCGCCGCTCAGCTTCTGTGCTTCCTTATTCATGATAGAGATTACGCCGCGTCTCGGACGCAAATATTTGCAGCCGGTCATCGAGCTGCTCGCCGGCATTCCATCCGTTGTATACGGCTTTGTCGGACTTACGATTATCGTTCCCTTCTTTCGCGATATTTTCCCCGGCCAAGGCGTGGGAATCGCGGCGGGAGCATTGGTGCTTTCGATTATGATATTACCGACTATGACTACAGTTGCCACGGATGCGCTTGCTTCTCTTCCAGCAGGGCTGAAGGAGGGGTCTTACGCGCTTGGCGCTACCCGCTGGCAAACGATATATCGCGTCGTGCTTCCGACGACGCTGCCGGCGCTTATGACCGGCGTTGTTCTCGGAATCGCAAGAGCGTTCGGCGAAGCGCTCGCCGTGCAGATGGTAATCGGTAACGCGCCGTTCGTGCCGCATTCCCTGTTCGAATCCGCTTCGACTTTGACAAGCGCCATTACGCTCAGCATGGGCAACACCGTTACCGGTTCGCCGCATAATAACGCGCTATGGTCTCTGGCCCTCATCTTGATGCTGATGACCTTCGTGTTCGTCTTTATCGTACGTCTTCTGGAAAGGGGGTCGAAATTAAGATGATGAAACCAAAAACAGTAGATAAAATCGCAACCGCAGTTATTATCGGAGTCTCGGCGCTCATCGTTCTGCTGCTGATCGGTTTGCTTGGATTCATTCTTGTGAGGGGCCTCGGCCACATCTCTTATGATTTCTTAACCTCACCGCCGGAATCGATTCGCGCGGGCGGAGGTATCGGACCGCAATTGTTCAATTCGATCTTCTTGCTCGTGCTGACGATGATCATTACCATCCCGCTTGGCATCGGGGCGGGCATCTATATGAGCGAATACGCAAAGGACAATAAGGTGACGGATTTCATTCGTCTCGTCGTCGAGGTGCTGTCCTCGTTCCCGTCCATCGTCGTCGGACTGTTCGGTTTGCTGCTTCTTGTCAATTTCTTCGGCCTGGGCTTCTCCTTATTCGCGGGGGCGCTTGCACTCACGATATTCAATCTGCCGCTCATGGTGCGGATTACCGAGCAAGGGCTCAAGAGTGTGCCGCGCGAGCAGAAGGAAGCCAGCCTTGCGCTCGGAATGACCAAATGGAAGACGATCTCCTCCACGATGCTTCCGATCGCGCTTCCGATTATTATGTCGGGAACGATTCTTGCCGCCGGACGCGTCTTCGGCGAAGCCGCAGCCTTGTTGTTCACGGCAGGCATGAGCTCGCCTAGACTTGATTTCACGAATTGGAATCCATTCGATCCCGTATCGCCGCTTAATCCGTTCCGGCCGGCGGAGACGCTTGCCGTTCATATCTGGAAGATCAATTCGGAGGGCCTGGCGCCGGATGCCGCGGAGATTGCGGCCGCTGCTTCGGCCATGCTCGTTATTACCGTGCTCCTGTTCAATCTGCTCGCGAGATGGATCGGACGCTTGATGTACCGCAAGTTTACCGCTACCAAATAGGAGGGTCCAGCTTATGACGACAGCAACAGTAACCACGAAAGCGACCGCGAACAGTTCCAATCAAGATGCGGGCATTTCTGTACGCGATCTCAGCGTCTTCTACGGCGATCACAAAGCCGTGAAGAATGTGACCATGTCCTTCGAGAAGAAGCAAGTGACGGCGCTCATCGGTCCGTCGGGCTGCGGGAAATCAACCTTCCTTCGCACCTTGAACCGGATGAACGACCTTATTCCGAACGCGCGAATGACGGGCGAGATCTGGATTGGCGACGAGGATATCAATTCGCCGAAGACGGATGTGGTCCTGCTTCGCAGACGTATCGGCATGGTATGGCAACGCCCGAATCCATTCCACAAATCGATCTACGAGAATATCGCGTTCGGACCGCGATATCATGGCCTCAAGGACAAGAAGAAGCTTGACCAGCTGGTCGAGGAATCGCTTCGCAAGGCGGCGTTATGGGAGGAGACGAAGGATCGTCTGCATACCTCCGCGCTCAAGCTGTCCGGCGGTCAGCAACAACGTCTGTGCATCGCGAGATCGATTGCCGTCAAGCCGGATATTATCCTGATGGATGAGCCGGCGTCGGCGCTCGATCCGGTCTCCACCGCGAAGGTCGAGGAACTGATCTCCGAGCTGAAGCAGGAGTATTGCATCGTTGTGGTGACCCACAATATGCATCAGGCTGCTCGAATCTCCTCCAGAACGGCTTTCTTCCTGTCCGGAGAACTGATTGAATTCGATCAGACGGAAGCGATGTTCACCAATCCGAAGAAGATGGAGACCAGCGATTATATCTCGGGACGATTCGGCTGAGTACCGGACACTTTATGCATTATGGGCTTACAGGCAGGTCCTTTTAAGACAATTTTCATGAGCTGCCTCGCGGCTAGAAATTGTCTTTTTCTATACATAGACGAATACAGGTTCTAATCAAAATGACGCTCTTCAGGGTTAAGGGGATCTTCTATGGAGAAGACGGGAAAGGGATTGTTTCATCCGAATTTGATTGAAGCGTTGAAGTCGCGCTGCCGCAGCGGCGGAGCGGCCGTTATCTATCTTCATCTGCAGGATTCGCGCGCTGCCGCGAGCGACTCGCTCGCATCGTGGGAGCAGCGGGTCAGGGGCTTGTTCTGGAAGCAAAGTCTCGGACGCGACTGCTTCTATTTCTTCGGATTCGAGGATGGCAGAGAGCCTGCTCCCGAAGTGGCGGCGCTTGCCGCAAGACAGCTTGTGCATGCGCTTAAGTCGGGAGGAGCCGGGGAAGACAATCGATCTGGCGGCTTCCAAACGGGCAGCTCTTATATCGCGTCATGCGATCATGACTCGGCGGAGGAGGCATTGTACCGGAGCATGCTGGACGCAATGGAGCAAAGCGCGTATAACGGCCATGCGGAGAGCAGCAAAAAGAAGACGGGCAGAGAGAACGGCTCCCCGGATCGGATCGCTCCCATACCGCAAGGGCAGCAGCATTACACAATCGGCATGCTGGCTTCTCCGGTATTCGACTTCGAGCCCGACGCAAGAGTATCCGAAGTGTCCTACTTGTTCGATACGCATCCCAAAGCGCAAGGAGCCGTCATTGCCAAGAATGGACGTCCCCTGGGTCTTCTCATGAAGGAGAAGCTCCATCAAATGCTTGCCGGACAATTCGGGTTGCCGCTTTACTGGCATCGCTCCGTGGAACGGATTATGGATAATCAGCCGCTCGTCGTGGATGAAGCTGTTCCCGTGGAAGAGGTCTCGCAGCTCGCCATGGCAAGGGATTATTCGCAGTTGTACGACATCGTGCTCATTACGAGGGAAGAGAAGTTGATTGGAGCCGCGTCGATTCGTTCGATTCTGGAATGCATGACGACGCTCCGCACCGAGGAGGCTCGTTCCGCGAATCCGCTCACGGGACTTCCGGGGAATGCGGGCATTCAATCCGAGCTTAAGCGGAGAATTGTGGCGAGAGAGCCGATGGCGGTGCTCTATATCGATCTGGATTATTTCAAATGGTTCAATGATCGCTTCGGCTTCTCGCTCGGAGATGAATTAATACGATTCCTTGCGCAGCTGCTGGAGGAGACGATTATGCATGGAGAGGCGACGGGCAATTTCATCGGGCATATCGGCGGAGATGATTTCATCGCGATCGTGAACGATCGAGACGCGGAAGCCATTTGTCTGACGGCAATCGAAGCGTTCGACGCCGGCGTTATCCCTTTCTACGGCGGCATGGATGTATCGACGGTAGAGGATCGGTCGGGAAGACTCGTGCGGCAGGATGGCGTTACCTTGTCGCTCTCTGTGCTGCAATGGGACGGGCAATCCCAGCTGACGCCGGAAGAGGTGTCCAAGCTGGCGGCTTTGCTGAAGAAGCGGGCCAAGGCTCATAGGGGCAGCGTGTACGTAATGGAGCAAGTGACGGCTATGTATCTAGGAGAGGGACGAAGGGGATCGTGAGACATCTGGGAGCGAATAACGGAAGCAACAATCAAATGAACGGATCCGCCGGAAGCTGCGGCATGATCTATCTGTCATGGTCCTCGCGTTCAAAGACGCCGGGAGAGGGCAATGGAGAGACGCTTCAGCAGCTTTGGAAGAGCTTTGCGAGCCGAGAGACGGAGACTTGGTTTCAATCGAACCTGTTTCAAGCAGAGAAGCAATGGATCAGCAATGATCTGTTCATAACTGTCAGCTTGCCTGAAGGCGAGCTAGCGAGGCTTGAGGATTGGCTGCTCGAGCTTGCCTATCAGGAAACAAAAAGTTGGGAGAATCAATTGCTTCGCCTTCAGGAGGGATTGCTTCAGAATGACAGGGCTGTCGGTCGATTGCATGTCGGAGTATCCGTGGTCGTTCGCGAAGAGTTCCGGGACGGGGAGAATATGTGGTACGAAGCGTCCAAGCGGGCGATTCTGCACGGCCAATCCGCGGACGCGATGGAGCGAAGCCTGCGGCAGAAATCGTTCGAGCGTCTGCTTGCGATGAAAGGAAGCATATACCCCGTATATCAGCCAATCATCTCCTTATCCGAGGGACATGTATTCGGGTATGAAGCGTTGACCCGCTTTCATGACCGGAGCTGGTTCGAAGGCCCGCAGCAGCTGTTTCAATTCGCGGAAAGCGCGGGGCAGCTGTACGCTTTGGATCGGCTTGCGAGAGAGAATGCCATCGATCATTGTTCCGGACTCGAGAGGGATCAGAAGCTGTTCATAAACGTGATGGCGCAAATTATGGAGGATCCGGGCTTCTCGCCGGGACAGACGATATCGCTTCTGGAGGAGCATCGGCTGAAGCCTCACACGATCGTATTCGAAATTACGGAAAGAAGCTCCATCGCCGATTATCCGGCCGTGAAGAAGGTGCTGGAGCATTATCGCAGCCAAGGCTATCAGATCGCCATCGACGACGTGGGGGCGGGCTATTCCTCCCTGCAATCGATCGTGGAGCTGCGACCGGATTTCATCAAGGTGGATCGTTCCATCATTCAGAATATTCACGAGGACGATATGAAGCGGCATGTGCTCCATACGCTGATGGAGATTGGAGCGAAGATGAACGTATCGCTCATTGCCGAAGGGATAGAAACGAATGAAGAATTGACGCTGCTGAAAAAGATGGGGGTCGATTACGCGCAGGGCTATCTGCTTGGCAAACCGGCGGCATTCCGCCAGGATTGAATGCAATGGGCTTTTCCCGAGCCGACGCTTGGGAAAAGCCCATTTTGTGGTATAGTAGAAAGTGAATTTATTAGAATTGAGGTGCTGACCAACCCTATGGATAAATGGATGTTGATTGACGGCAACAGCATTACCTATCGCGCCTTTTTCGCTATGCCGCCGCTGACGAATTCGGCCGGCCAGCATACGAACGCGATCTTCGGCTTCACGACCATGCTGCTTAAATTGCTCGAAGAGCATAAGCCGACCCATGTGCTGGTCGCCTTCGACGCAGGCAAAATTACGTTCAGACATGAGGGCTACAGTGAATATAAAGGCGGCCGCCAGAAAACGCCTCCGGAATTGTCGGAGCAATTCCCCGTGCTTAAGGAGCTGATTACGGCTTTCGGTATTCAGCAATTCGAAATTTCCGGTTACGAAGCGGATGATATCATAGGCACGCTTACGAAGATGGCGGACGAGAACGGCGTGCAGACCATCGTCGTCACCGGCGACAAGGACATGCTCCAGCTGGCTTCCGAAGGCGTTACGGTTGCGGTCACGCGCAAAGGCGTCAGCGAGGTCGAGCTCTATACGCCGGAGGCGATCGGCGAGCGCTATGGTCTCGAGCCGCTGCAAATCATCGATCTGAAGGGACTCATGGGCGATACCTCGGATAATATACCGGGCGTTCCGGGAGTGGGCGAGAAAACGGCGCTTAAGCTGCTTCACGAGTTTGAGAGCGTGGAGAATGTCATTGCCAATCTCGACAAGCTGAAGGGCAAGCTGAAGGATAACGTGGAGAAGCACCGGGAGGACGCCCTCATGAGCAAGAAGCTCGCTACGATCTTCCGCGAGGTTCCTATGGAGCAGGGCGTCGAAGAGCTTCGTTACAGCGGCTATGACAGCAGCGAACTTGGCGCAGCGCTGCGCAAGCTGGAATTCAAATCTCTGCTCGAGCGGCTGGAGCTTCAAGCGGACAACGGCGCTTCGGAGGAGGATGCCAAGACGGCTGCCGCGGAGCTGAAGGTTGCGATTATTGCTTCGGACAACGATGCGCAGCAGCTTGAGCGGCTGACAGAACGATTGGCGGCTGAGGCGGACAAGCCTGGTCTATACATTGAAGCTATCGGAGAGAATCCGCATCAAGCCGAGCTGCTTGGCATGTCGATCGCGTTCGAGGATGAAGTATTCGTGCTGGGGATTGCTGCGGTGAAGCTGCCTTTCGCGGATAAGCTGAGAAATTGGCTTGCGGACGAGAATAGCGAGAAATTCGGCTTCGATCTTCACAAGGCCGAGCTTGCGATGAATTGGGCGGACTTGAAGCTTGGAGGGACCGCCTTCGACGTGCAACTCGCCTCCTATCTGCTTGATCCGACCGAGGGCTCGCTGACGCTCAGCGCAATCAACGAGAAGCAAGGACTGAGCGGCTTGCCGTCCGACGAAGCAGTGTACGGCAAGGGAGCGAAATTCAAGGTTCCGGACGACGAAAGCTTGTTCCGGCATCTCGCCTTGAAGGCGGATGCGGTCCGCAAGCTGACCCCAATCTTGACATCGGAGCTCGAACGCACGGACATGAGCAAGCTGTATTTCGAGCTGGAGCAGCCGATTTCCCGCGTGCTTGCGGGGATGGAGCATCAAGGCATCAAGGTGGAGAAGGAGGAGCTGCAGAAGCTGGGAAGCGCTCTGGAGGGTCGCCTCGCCGCGATTATGAGAGATATCTACGGACAAGCGGGAGTCGAGTTCAATATTAATTCACCGAAGCAGCTGGGCGAGATTCTATTTGAGAAGCTGGGCTTGCCGGCCAAGAAGAAGACGAAGACGGGTTATTCGACCGACGCGGAGGTGCTTGAGGAGCTTGCGCCTTATCATGGGATTATTCCGCAGATTCTCCTGTATCGTCAGCTCTCTAAGCTGCAGTCCACTTATGTGGAGGGGCTTCTCAAGGAGATTCGCGGCGAAACCGGCAAGGTGCATACGTATTATCGGCAGACGATTGCGGCAACGGGGCGGCTCAGCAGCCAATTCCCGAACCTGCAGAACATCCCGATTCGGCTGGAGGAAGGCCGTCAAATTCGGAAAGCGTTCGTTCCCTCGGAGCCCGGCTGGTCGATTCTCGCGGCCGACTATTCGCAGATCGAGCTCCGTGTGCTGGCGCATATATCCGACGATGAGAACTTGAAGGAAGCATTCATTCACGACATGGACATTCATACGAAGACCGCGATGGACGTGTTTGGCGTATCTGCGGAGGAAGTGGATTCGAACATGCGCCGCTCGGCGAAGGCCGTCAACTTCGGAATCGTATACGGCATCAGCGACTTCGGCCTGTCGCAAAATCTTGGCATTACGCGCAAGGACGCCTCGAGGTTCATCGAGCAATATTTTGCCGTATTCAAGGGCGTTCGGAAGTATATGGACGATATCGTCGCCAAAGCGAAGGAGGACGGCTATGTGACGACGCTGCTCGGTCGCAGACGTTATCTGCCGGAGATCAAAGCCTCCAATTTCAATCTGCGCTCCTTCGCGGAACGGACGGCGATGAACACGCCGATTCAAGGGACGGCCGCGGATATTATCAAGCTGGCGATGGTGCAGATGGACGAAGCGCTTCGGGAACGCGAATTGAAGAGCCGCATGCTGCTTCAGGTGCATGATGAATTAGTGTTCGAGGTGCCTGAGGACGAGCTTGAGATCATGAAGAAGCTCCTGCCGGAGGTCATGTCGGGCGCGCTTAAGCTCGATGTTCCGTTGAAGGCGGATGTGAGCTTTGGCAGCAATTGGTATGAAGCGAAGTAAAGGAATGGGGAAGCCATTATACGGGGATTTCAAGTATAATGGAAGCTGAGGTGAAGCGGATATGCCGGAATTGCCGGAGGTAGAGACAGTTAGAAGAACATTAATCGAGCTTGTAGCGGGGAAGCGGATCGAGAAGGTGACCGTGAAGCTTCCGCGAATTATACAGAGACCGGCGGAGCCCGAGCAATTCGCGGACGCTCTGGCCGGCCATACGATACAGACGGTGGAGCGCAGAGGGAAGTTTCTGCGGATTATATTGGACGGCCTTGTGCTTGTTTCGCATTTGAGAATGGAAGGACGATACGGGGTGTTCGGCTCCGACGAGCCTGTCGAGCTTCATACGCATGTGATCTTCCACTTCGATGACGGCACGGATCTTCGGTATAAGGATGTGAGGCAATTCGGAACGATGCATCTGTTCTTGCCGGGAGAGGATCTGGTGTCGCTTCCGCTTGGGAAGCTGGGCATGGAGCCGCTGGAGCCTGCGTTCACACTGGAGGCGCTGCGCGAGCGCTTGCAGAAGAGAGCGACACGCATCAAGCCGCTCTTGCTGAATCAGGAGCATCTGGTCGGGCTCGGCAATATCTACGTCGACGAAGCGCTGTTTCAGGCGCGCATCCATCCCGAGCGCAATGCCGACAGCCTGACGGCTGCGGAATGGCGCAGATTGCATGATTCAATTCGCTCGACGCTCGAGCGCGCTGTCGAGGCGGGAGGCTCTTCAATCAAGTCCTACGTGAACGGACAGGGCGAGATGGGCATGTTCCAGCATCAGCTGCTGGTCTACGGCAAGAGGGACATGCCGTGCCCAAGCTGCTCGAAGCCGATCGAGAAGCTTGTTGTCGGGGGAAGAGGCACGCATATTTGCAAAGCGTGCCAGCCTCTGAAGAAGAGAGTGAAGCGTTAAGCGGTTTGTTTCAATTGTGCACGAGAAAGCGATCTCCGCATATGATGATGTTACGAATCATAGGCGAATGCCTTAGTTCTGGCCAGCGCAGCGGCTGCGCGCCAAGCAGGCATTCGCCCGCGGAGAGGAGCTTTTGAGAGTGGTTGCACATGTATTGTCTCTGATGGTGCTTGCTTTCGCCGTCAGCGTAGACGGATTTGGCGTTGGCGTTACGTATGGGCTGAGAAAGATTAGAATCCCGGTTCTGTCCGTTGCCATTATCGCTTGTTGCTCCGGTCTCATTATCTGGTTGTCGATGCAGGCTGGCGCATGGCTGAGTGTTTGGATCAGCGCCTCGGCCGCCAAATGGATCGGAGCTTTCATCCTGATCCTGATCGGCTGTTGGGCGCTGTTCCAGCTTGCCAGAAGCAAGCGGGATAATAACGGGCCGGACAACAAGTGCGAAGCGGATTCTTCGAATAGAGAAGCGCGGCTCGCCGACGACACAACAACCGAGACCCTGTCAGTCATCAAGCTGGAGCTGAAGAGTCTGGGACTGGTTATTCAAATTCTGCGGACGCCGCAAGCGGCGGATGTGGACCGTTCCGGCGTTATATCGCCGGGAGAAGCGTTCATGCTGGGCGTCGCGCTGTCCCTCGACGCGTTCGGAGCGGGACTCGGCGCTGCACTGCTCGGTTTGCCAGCGCTGCTGACGGCGATTGTCATCGCGGTATCCAGCGCGTTGTTCCTCATAAGCGGCACGCAAATTGGCCTTCGCTTCGCGACAACCCGCACCATGAACGCCTTGTCCGTGCTGCCCGGCATACTATTGATTATGATTGGAATCATGAAGCTGTTGTAGAGGAAGATCAGAAAGGCATACAATTTTCGCAAGAAGTCGAGGTGAGAGCAATGAGGATAGGTCTGACGGGAGGGATCGCGAGCGGCAAGAGCACGGTGGCCAGGCTGCTGGTCGAGCTTGGAGCCTATCTGGTTGACGCCGACGAAGTGGCGAGAGAGGTCGTGCTGCCCGGGGAGCCCGCGCTCGCCGCGGTTGCTTCCCGGTTCGGACAAGCCGTCCTCCGAGAGGATGGTTCGTTGGACCGCAAGAAGCTTGGCGGCATCGTATTCCAGGACAGGGCTGCGCTGCAGGAGCTGGAAGCCATTCTGCATCCCGCAATACGTCAGGAGATGCAGAAGAGAATGCGGGCAGAAGACGAACAACATCCGAACGGACTGGTTGTGGCGGACGTGCCCTTGTTATACGAAACAAAGCAAGAGAAGCTTTATGAAGGCATTCTGGTGAGCTATGTACCGGCGTATATGCAAGCGGAGAGGCTGATGCAGCGAGAGGCGATGGGTCATGAGGAAGCAGAGCGCCGCGTAGCCTTGCAGATGGATATCGAAGAGAAGCGAAAGCATGCCGACTGGGTTATTGATAATAGCGGTTCTCTGGAAGAGACCAGATCTCAGGTGCTGGCGTTCTGGAAGAGCCAAGGGCTGCCATGAAGAAAAATCGGGGCAGAATGAGAAGACGGCTGTTATTGCTCATCATCGCAGGTATACTCGCAATTCTCTTTCTGAAATCGGAATGGCTGGCGAATTGGATGTACCCGATTCACTTCAAGGATGATATTCGCGCCTCCGCGGCAAACTATGATCTGGAGCCGCATCTCGTCGCAGCGGTCATACGTGCGGAGTCCAATTACGAGACAGGCAAGGAGTCGAAGAAGGGCGCGTTGGGACTTATGCAGCTGATGCCGGATACGGCGGACTGGGTTGTGGACAAGGCGGGATTCACGGAAGTCGATGAAGAGATGCTTCGCCATCGCGCGGATGTGAGCATCGAGGTAGGCTCTTGGTACCTAAGCTCGCTGAGCGAGCAATTCGATCATAATGTGGTGGCAGCGGTCGCTGCATATAATGCCGGTCCGGGCAATGTGCGGAAATGGCTCGATTCGGGAGAATGGGACGGACAGATGGAAACGGTGAAAAAAATACCGTTTGGAGAAACAAGACATTATGTACAACGGGTTATTTATTATTATAATAAATACAAAGATTTGTATCCTGTCTTCTAAGGATAGAAACCAAGAAGGGCCGCCGCTTCGGGACGACCGCTTCAAGGTACCGTTATTCTTACAACTGCGATGAATCATTATTTGTGACCGGCCAGGGATTGTTCGGCAATTTGAACCAGGCGTTTGGTGATGGAACCACCGATCGAACCTGCATCCTTCGTTGCCATGTTTCCGTAATAGCCATCTTGCGGAATCGCGATGCCCAGCTCTTGTGCGACCTCAAACTTCATTTGGTCCAGAGCTGCTGTCGCTTGCGGCACTACCAGGTTGTTGCTGCTGCTCATTGTTGTTCACCTCCTTGCGGTTGGTAACTGTATTATGTGCGAAATTTCGATCTTCATTACAGGAAACGTCTGGAAATGAAAAATAATTTGGATGAAGGAAGCTTTGAAGCTTACATTGGGAGGAGAAAGGAGGCATTATCACAATGAAATGTCCTTATTGCGACTATGGCGGCACCAAGGTGCTTGATTCAAGGCCTGCCAATGAGAACAAATCCATCCGCCGCAGACGCGAATGCGAAGGCTGCAGCCGCCGCTTCACTACCTTCGAGATGATTGAGGAAACACCGCTGATCGTCATCAAGAAGGATGGCAGTCGGGAGGAATTTTCGAGGGACAAGATTCTTAGAGGACTTATTCGCGCTTGCGAGAAGCGTCCGGTAGCGATGGAGCAGCTTGAGGTTATCGTATCCGAGGTGGAGAAGGAGCTGCGCACGACCGCCCATGCGGAAGTGGATAGCAGCGATATCGGCGGCATCGTCATGACGCAGCTCTATCCCGTCGATGAAGTCGCTTATGTGCGATTCGCTTCGGTCTATCGTCAGTTCAAGGATATCGACATGTTCATGAAGGAGCTTAACAGCCTGCTGTCCAAGCCCTCGGATGATCGCAAATAGGTTATCAAATAGCAAGCGCGGAAGCAGTGGATGCTTCCGCGCTTGTCTTATTGGGACGATCTTGTTCGGTTTAACGCTTGCTGTAATTGTCCCAGAAGGCTTGACCGACGGGATGCCTGTCATCTCCCGATGCTTCTCTGTGAAACTGTAAGCGAGTTCGAAGATGGTGTAATAGCGGTTTATGCTCTTCGTTATCGGCTAAATTTGCCTTCTCGGAAGGATCCCCGTTCAGATCGAACAGCTGCGTTGCTTGCATGGATGCCGTGCTGTACTCGATGAGCTTATAGCGGTCATTCTTCACTGCTCGAACGCAATCGCCGTATGCGAGATAGAGTTCATCGCGGGTTGGAGCGTCGGGATCGGACATGGCTTGGAGCAGGCTGATTCCTTCCACGCTGGAGGGGATGTCAATTTCCGATAATTCACATAAGGTCGGGAAAATATCCAGCAAATAAACATACTGATTTCTGCGCTCATTAGCAGGCAGTCCAAGTCCCGAGAATAGCAGCGGGACTCTCACGCTATGCTCATAAGAGCTTTGTTTGCCCATCAGGCCATGTTGTCCGAGCGCAAGTCCGTTGTCTCCCGCAAATACAATGATGGTATCCTCGTATACGCCCCTCCTCTTCAGGCAATCGACCACCTTGCCCAGCTCATGATCGAGATGCGAGATCATACCGTAATACTCCGCGAGATGTTCTTTCATCTCCTCCTGCTTGCGCGGTTGCGCTGCCAGCACCTCGTCCCGAATGCCGCTGACGCCGAAGTCGAAGGGATGCTCAGCGAGAAAGTTGTCGGGAAGCTCGATTTGATCTGGGTCGTACATCGCTTTGAAACGCTCCGGCATGCTTCTCGGATCATGCGGCGCCATAAAGGCAAGATAGAGGAAGAAGGGCCGAGCATCTGCCGGGTCAGCTTGCTCGAGCCAGCTTATGGCGCAATCGCTGAACAGCTCGCTGGAATGCTTGCCGGGATGAATATGGTCGCAAATATTTTCCCTGCTGATATGACGCTCGTAGAACGGATTGTCGATAATGCGTCTTCTGTTCGGATAAGCGCCGGAAGGGTCGTAATGATTCGCCGGCACATTCCAATGATCGGCCATCCCGCCGAAGAAAATCTCGTCGCCCTCCTCAAAGCTTCTATTAAACGCTTCGGGGCCGTTATGCCACTTGCCCGTTCCGAAGGTTCGATATCCGGCTTCCCGGAACGTCTCGCCCATTAAGGCATGCTCCTCCGGAATGACAGAGCCGTCCCTCTCGAGGTGAAACAGCGTTCTTCCGGTATGAAGCATCGCTCTGCTCGGCATGCATACCGCGCCTACCGTGCCTCCAGGAATATGGGCTTGTGTGAAGGAAACGCCTCTGCGGACAAGCTCATCCATATTTGGGGTATGAATAGCAGAGTTGCCAAGCGCGGCAATCGTATCGAAGCGCTGATCGTCCGTGAAGAAGAATAATATATTTTTCTTTTTTGTCAAAAGAGTCACTCTCCGTTCATTCAGATCTATGAGTGGTTATCTCATTTCTTTTTTGATAATATGGGTTTGAGGGATATTATACAATGTCAAAATCGGATGGGGATGTCAAAAAGAGACATGAGGCATGCTGGAGCGGCAGATCGACTCAAGGAATTGTTGAACGGCATTCCATTCGAAAAGCATTTTCGAATTCATAAGATGTTTGACTTGACAGTCGGCCCTTCCTGGCAGATTGAGAAGGATCGGCGCAATGCGGATTTGCATCTTCTCTATGTGAAGAGCGGACGGGGGAGCTATTGGCTCGAGGGAGTGGAGGAGGAGCTCTGCGCGGGTAAAGTCATTTTCGTGAGCAACGGTTTCGGACATAGCTCAAGCGCCAATGGGGAAGATCTGCCTGCCATTATGCCTATCCGGTTCGGCATATACAGCAATGCGAGCATGAAGGAGGTTCCGCTGAGCGAGGAGCCCTTCTGCTTGATTTTAGAGCCAGATTCGGCCTATGGGTTCCGCGAGAAGTTCGAGCGGTTGTATGCCTACTTCATGAAGCCGGAGGCAGAGGGGCGGGACAGGATATGTTCATCCGTGCTGTTCGAAATTCTGATGGATCTTCTCCATTCGCAGCTCGGGAATGGAGGCAGGGGGAAGGAAAGAAGGATAGAGAGGATTCGCGAGCTAATGGTCAGATTCCCGGAGCGGCGGCAATCGGTGAAGGAGTTGGCCTCTCTGTCTCAATTGTCGTCCAAGCAATTCTCCCGATTATTCCAGCGCTATTATGGCGTTACGCCAAAGCAATTCCAAATTCACGCTTCCATTCGGAAAGCGCAATATCTGCTGAGCGACACGAGTTTATCCCTTAGCGAAATTGCGGAGCAACTGGGCTATCCCGATGCGTATTCCTTCTCCAAGCAATTCAAACAGGTGACGGGACATTCTCCGAAATTTCATCGGTAGCGCGCTACTATTTCGGGGAATATTTCGATTGACATACTCTATACGGACATGGTATTATCTATCTTGTCGCCAAATTGACAAACGGGGCCTTAGCTCAGCTGGGAGAGCGCATCGCTGGCAGCGATGAGGTCAGGGGTTCGATCCCCCTAGGCTCCACCACTACCGAAATCACACCCTCTCTTGAGGGTTTTTATTTTGTCTTTTTTAGGATTCCGACACTTGAATAAATACATTAATTATAATTTTAAAGCCCATAGGTGGAATATTTCTTTTATGTTATAATGGATAAATAAGAAACAATCTGCTTGTGAGGTGGAAAGCATGACAACAGCCAAAATGAAAAAGTACATCCGTGACATGGATGAGTACATTAAAAAAATAAGTGCGGAGCCGCGCAGAGACTCCTTGGAGTTCTTACAAAAGGCAGGTATCGTGGATAAGGATGGCAAGCTTTCTCCACACTATCAAGAGAAATGATGTATTCTAATTTACCAAATTTTGTACTCGGCTTTCATGGCTGCGATAAAGCTGTCGCTGAAAGAATATTGCTTCACGACGATAAAATGCGTTCCAGCGACAATGATTATGACTGGCTCGGTCCCGGTATTTATTTTTGGGAAAACAACCACCAGCGTGCCGTTGATTATGCTCAAATGCTAAGGGATTATCCCAATAGGTCAAGAAAGCCGATCCAACAGCCTGCTTCACTTGGAGCTATAATTGATTTAGGTCATTGCTTGAATTTATTGGAGCAAAGCTCATTGGAGGTTCTAAGAAGAGGCTACGAGATACTGAAGATTAAATTCAAAAACTTGGATACGCCAATGCCTGAGAATAAGTATGGCTTCGGTAACGAGAGTAAAGATCTGCTAAGACGTTATTTGGATTGTGCCGTGATCCAAGCTGTACATGAGTATAATAAGGAAACTGGACAAAAACCTTATGATTCAGTAAGAGGAGTATTCTTTGAGGGTAGAGAGTTATATCCAGGTGCGGGTTTCAAGGAGATGAATCATATCCAAATCTGCGTCATCAATTCGAATTGTATTAAGGGATACTTCAAGCCGATGGAACCTGTAGAAGGATTCGATATTCCATAAACTGACGAAAAGCCACTTCTGATGAAATGGCTTTTTTGCTTATAAGTTGCTTTCACGATAAAATGTTCATGAATTTTTTTTATTAACTCAACTTTCGCAGCTTGAAATAGGTAGGTAGGCCTTGATGTAGCTGGGCAAAGCGGCGATCCAGTGTTGGAGTTGACGCTGAATCAAAGTCG
>NZ_JAATHD010000014.1 GCF_011947265.1 Paenibacillus sp. HB172176 | reverse complement strand
AGTCTGTACTCATTCCGATAATCTTGGCAGTAATATGTATATCAGATAACTCATAATCAACGTTAATGAAATCGCCTAGAACAATCTTGTCCCTATCCGAGCTTTCTTCCATATCAAGCACACTAAACAAATTCACAATATCAATTTCTGCTGTTAGCTTTGGTTCGCGAATTGTGGCGAAGTAATCAATAGCCAGCTCCTTCAGTTTATCGGGATCACTAACATACTCGTTGCTATATTCGGCTTCAAAAATAAACTCGTCTAATTCAAGAATCTCATCATCTGTTAAGTTATTTTCAATTGAAAGCAGCGTATTCAATGTTTGAATTTGCGTATGGACAGAAGCGATATTACTTAATACACTGTTGACTTCCGTTGTTTTAATCGAAATGTCTGACTCTTTGATTTCCTTCAAATCTAATGTTGAAGTAACATCTTCCCCTTGAGAATTATTTACGTCCAATGCATCGAGAATCACATCTAATTCAGCGTTCAAATCATTTAACTGACCTTGCTTAATGACAAGATCCGCACGCAACGTATCCAATTGATCCAGATATTCACCAAAATCTTCTTCATGAGAGTTTTTCAAATCCACCCATGCAAGGAGTGCACTACGTAATTCATCGGACATATCATCGTAGTAGTAGGAGTAATCCTCTAAGTAGGAGGCGCCGGTTGAGGTCACTTCAGAAAGGGTAAGTCCGTCTTTACCACGCACAATCAGCCTTGTGGCTTGCTCATTGGAATTGGATTCATAGGTAATAGAATCTAAGAGCTTTCC
Organism: Paenibacillus sp. HB172176; assembly: GCF_011947265.1. Taxonomy (GTDB): domain Bacteria; phylum Bacillota; class Bacilli; order Paenibacillales; family Paenibacillaceae; genus Pristimantibacillus. The sequence continues at coordinate 162,105 of NZ_JAATHD010000014.1, read as the reverse complement.
ATAGCTCGTTGTGAAGCCTTTGTTGATTCCATATGAATCAGGGTTATGAAGATTAACCGTTTTGTCCAATGTATTGAACAGGACTAAGCCTTCGAATGTTTCTGCCACAGCGTATATGAAATCAAGAACACTACCTGAAAATTCTAAGGAGCGGAATGAAATATCATAATCACCGTGCACACTGCCCACAGACCAGCTTGTTCCGCTTAAGCCATTACTAAGCAACTGTGTTGCGGTCAAACTCACTGCTTTGTAATCAGTAATGGTTCGATAAGTCAACTGAATAGGAAGGCCTGAGCATTCGACAGAGAGATGATCATCCCCGCTGTCACGGTTTTTCGTGATCTTCTGAACAAGGAAATATTCCTCTTTGTTCTCATCTTGAAAATGAATCAACTGTTTTTCTTTTAGTTTTTGAACATTTGCATTCTTTTTTTTCGTATGTCTTAAATTCAAAGCAAAGGGCATTTTAAAGGATAGAAGAGAGATGTCTCCTAATTTTGCTTCATGTGTAATGTCATAGGCTTCATTAATAATGCCTATTATCTTTCGGTTCTGCTTGCACAGAGACAGAATCGGTTTATTTTGCAAATCGATTTCCTCCTATTCGAATTTCTGCTGTTTGTGCTTCCAGTATTTTCTTGCCATGCTGTCGATATGATCAAGATTCCCATCCCAGTACAGAATTAGCTCCTCGAAATCTTGTTCGGTCTTAAGAAGAAAATCCAGTAGTTTATAATGCCTGGTTGTATGCTCACCAATCAAATACAAATAATTCAGAAGTCCTTCCTTGTTGTCCCACATTCTAAAGAGAAATTCATAGTGGATATTCATATCAATCGAGTAATCGTGTTTATTATCAATTTCTATGTATCTTTCAAGCAGTTTCTTTCGCATTGAAGCTAGCTTATCTACTTGCTCATAATCTCCCAACACATTTTCAAAGTACTCCATCTCTGTTTGCACGAAAAGGAGCTCTCTTCGGACAATCGGGTCGTTCATTGCATCAGATAATTTTGTATACATGCATATTCTCCTCTCAAATACAACAACCAAATATTTCATTGTTGTGTTATAACACAAATAATAAGCTAACTTGTGTACCGAGTCAACACAAGAGGGCGTTGTTTTTATATTTCGATAAAATTGTTGTATCATGACACAAACTATAATAGAATAGGTTTAGGTGATGATAGATGAAATCAAAAGAATTGCTTATGGACGTTATTAAGCTTTCAAGAACGTATGTCAATAAAACGTTAAGAGAGCTAGAAGAAGAAACAAAAATAAGTTACTCGCAGCTAAGTAAAATTGAAAGAGGGGAGTCTATTCCTTCTAAAGAAAACATTGAATTGTTAGCGAAAGCATTAAATTTGGATAAAAATCATTTATTAGTTCTTTGCGGGTATACTCCCACCGAAATTTCAATTGGAACTGCAGAATTAATTTATGAATTATGGGGAGATGATGAAGATTCCACAACCAACATTTCCTCCGAGGATATCATTCTTATTCGCAATCAGATGGCTCATGGCGCCATTCAAGCCAAAATACCGGATAGAGTTCCAATTGAAATGTCTGAAGATATGGATAGAGACTGGGCTAAATTTATTAAAGATATGAAAAAAAGAAACATAACTCCGCATCAACTAAGAGATATACTGGCATTCGCAGTAAACATTAATAAATATGTAGAAAATATTAGTTTCTTAAAGGAGAACAAATAATCAATTATCCTTTTAGTTGACCTCTGTATTTTATAGTTATTTTGACATTACCTTGTACAATTAAATAATTAGCCCCTGTAACCAGGGTAATGAAATGACTATCCTCAGTTTTATTGGAATAGCGATAGGTAAGTGGAATATCAGAGTCAACGGTTTTATTCAAACAATCTATTGTAAGTTTTTCATGATCTGCCAGGCCTGTATATTCGAGCTTTTCGCCACCATTACTTGTATTCATGATTGAAAAGCTTCCTCCCGATAGTACCTCAACCTCGAATAAGGGAGCTGCCGGCAGGTCTCCAACATTATGAATCAAACAACTTGTGCCTGTTGGACTGTTTTCAGAAAAATCATGATATTGTGAATAAGCAGGTGTCCAGGCCCAGGGAGAATCGCAACGCAAAGTGATGGAAACATAGCCTTGGTTTGCAGCATTATGCGTAAGTGTGCCTTCATCAACAAGCATGGCATAATAAATATGGCTTTGTTTGGATTCAAAGATTAGAGGTGCATAATTGTCTGTTGTCAACCAGTTTGCTAGGCTTCTCAATTTGGTGCTGTCGAAATTTTCTTCAAACGCCAATCTTAATGAAATAGTAAGGGGTTCATATTCAATTCCCATGAAATAAGGCTTTGAATTGCCTTTAATCTTTTGTTCAAGCAGCACTCTAGCTGGAGTGAATGGCTCTTCTTGCATACCACTATCTAAAGAAACATTCATGACTCCATAATCCCTGCAGTTTTCATTGTTAAAAGTAAATAGTAATGATTCTCTAATCGTCATATTTCACCTCAGTTATCTTCTACGATCAAAATCCCTTAAGGCTTTTACGAACAAATCGGCATCGCTTTGTTTGGCAGAGCCGCTTAAGTTGACCGTTAAATTATAGGTACTTCCCATTACACCAGTCGCTGATGCTGCTCTTGGCAGTAAGCTGCTAACTTCAATCGATTTAATTTTATCAATCATATTTTGAGCCCATTCATTGACTTTCAATATATCTTTAGTTTGAACTTTGTTCATAATCAGTTCTTGTTCATGAAGAATTCCAACCTTGCCACTTGTACCCCAAGAAGGAGTCATTCCGCCTTCTCTGGCAGAGAATATCGGCAAGCTTGAAGTACTAAGAGCTGCAAAGCTGCCGTCAACAAAGTTATATTGAGACCTCAATTCATCATTTTTTTCTTTTAAAGTTTTGAATTGTTCAGTACCTGGGGAGCCGATTTCTTCTGCCATTTTCTTGTTATTTAAGTAATCTTCCCAAGCAGATTGAGTGTCTGAATGATAGGCATTTGATGAATTTGATGGTTGACTAGATAATACTCCTTCAATTGATTTATTCAGATTCGTGAAGGATTCCGTAGAAGCTAGCTTCTGGTTGAGATTCATATCAATCGAGGAGCCAATCGCGTTCATATACGATTGAATAGTTAGTGAGAATTGTTCAAGAGACGAACGCATATTCTCAATATTACCTTCAAGTTGCGTTTGTTTTAATAAGCTGTAGTTTGCATCCGTATTCAATTCATTTTGCCATTTTTGTTCTACAGCATCTTTAGCAATTTTCGTTTCGTTTTGCTTAGCCTCGAGTAGATCATCATAATTATCATCTCTTTTTTTTCGAGCATGCTCCAGTTCTATATCAGAAATCTCTTCCAGTTTATTTTGAAGCTCTTCTTGCAAGTCTTCGCGTTTGGAAGTAGCTTCAAAAGAGTTATCAAGAGTAAGCTGATCTATTTTACTTTGTATTTCCAGTTGTTCTTGTTGTAGTTTTTCTCTATTCTTTTGAAAATCCTCTTCGCCATCTTGTCTATTAAGCAGTTTTTTTCGATCTTTTATGTAGTTTTCGTAAGCGCTTAATTGCTTGTCTAACGAATTAGTTTCTAAATCGGCTTGCTGCTTGTAGTAGTCCTCCAACACTTGCATAGCGTCTTTGGTTGCGTCCTCTACGCTATCTGACCACTTTTGATAATAGTCATTTTGTGTAACAATTACCTCAAGAAGAAGTCCTTTCTGAGCTTCAAGAAAGTTATTCAATTCTTTGATTTGATCATTCGTCAAATCGCCTTGTTTTAAACGCTTCTGCGCCCAATCAATATCAGAAAGAATAAGGGTTTGCTTTTCTTTAAGAAAGGCTGCTTGCTTCTTAATCTCATCATTGTATTCTTTCGTTCCTTCTTTATATAGACTCTGAATTTTCTGAGATTCGGAAACCTTATCATCATATTCAGAGATTGCGTCCGTCAAAGTAGTTAAATAGTTTTGAGTACGATCAAGCTTGATTGAATCAATATTTTTTTGCAGCTCTGTTTGAGAAGGAATTAACTCTTCTATAGCAGATTTGTTATCCTTAATTGCTTGTGTATATTTTTGATATTGATCAAATGTATCTTGAAGTTTATCTTGAGAAGTACCAGAAGTCATTGAATTATATAGCGCGATAAATGATTCTGTTGCTTCGCCGTTTTGGTCTGTCCAAGAACTCATATCAAATTTGGAATTTGCTGATTGCAGTTTGTCTATTTGCAATAAAAGCTTACTATTTGCTTCTTCAAGATATTTCATTTCATTGGCTTGACCATGAAGTAATTCTGTACTTTTTTCAATTTGTTTATCATAATTTTCATCAGATGAAATACTGCCTTTAATGACTTCGTTGAGCTTGGCTTGAGTCTCTGATAGAGCATTAATGGCATTCACTCTAGCATCAATTGTATCCTGTATTTTAGGGTCGTCTTTGGAAGATGATGAGGAAGATTGCTTAGAAATACCTAAATTGGGATCATTGATTAAATCTTGAAGTTTAGCAAGATCATCTAATTGCGTTTGTAATTTTTTTTTCTCTTTCTCAAAGAGTTGTTCTTGATCAGCAATCTTTTCTTGTAAAATTTCTGTTGGATTGGGTAAAGTAACAGAAGCTTCTTCACTAGCCTTTGTTCCGTTAAGTGAATCAACTGCATCATAAGGGCCAACGGTTTTGTAATTAATATTATTTTTATTTAATGGATTTGTAGCTTTCTTTAATGCTTCATCGCCATTAGCTCTAACTTTATTTAGCGACTCGAGGGCTAACAGTTCTCTTTGATAAGCGTCTAATCTAAATTTTATTCCATTTATAGTTGCTTGAGTTGCATTAATCTCATCCTGCTTCGTCTGTAAACTTCCATTTCTCTTAGTTTCCAATAAGGATGTTAAAGCATTTTTTTCGATTGTCCAACCATCCGCTGTTTTCGAAACGGATTTTAATAATTCTGGATATTGGTCAATTAAGTCTAATATAGCCTCAGAGCTAAGTGATTGACCATTTTCTAAATCGTATAAAATTTGATTTAAAGATTTAATTTCATTAAGGCTAGCGTTCGCTTCATCTCCTAAAAAGGAGACAGATTGAGCTGTTTCTTGAGTTGCTGTGCTAGATGATTGAGCAGCGTTAGATAATTCTGCTTCCGAAATAAATAGTTTATCAAGCTCCTTAGTTGAAATATTTGATTTTATTCCAATACTATAAATTTCATTTTTTAGGTTATTTATTTCTGCAGAAGAGTTAGATGTATTGATTTTTGTAAGATCAGTAACTATTTTAGTTATTGCATTGCCTCTTTCGACAATTTGATCTCCATCCAGGTTGGAAATATCAATGTTGCCTATCAAGTTTTCAATCTTAGTACCTAAAGACTCGTCGATTGTAACATTGTTGGTGTCTAGTATGTTCTGAACTAAGTCATTTAAATCTGTTTTTAAGGCATTTGAACTATTTGAAACTTTATGCTCCAGAATGGCAAGATCAGTTTCAAGTTTATTCATATATTCGTCAGAGTAATTAAACTTCTTGCCAAATTCTATATTATCTTGCAGATATCCTAACTCTTTTTTATCAGAATTTATATCTTTAATTTGCTTATCGAAATTGCCGCCAGCCTCTAAGATCGATTTCTTTTTTTCTAAATTAGAGAGCTTTTCACTGTAAGCGATTTCCTCTTTAATGGCATTTGCATTTTTGAGATGAACATTTCCTTGTTCATCTACATTGGCAATTAGAGAGGGCATCAATTTAGAAAGCTGCTCAATGGTGTCTTTATATTTTTCTTCTTCCTCACTGTTTGCAAACAATGATCCATTTTTCGTTGTATTTTGCAAATAAGTATAGGAATCAACTAATTCCAGTATTTTATCTTTTTGCTTTGAGAAACTTTCCGCAGATTGGATTTGCTGGTCATGGTATTCTTTTTCTATTTGTTGCTGCTCTTTATATTTTGTAAATAGTGTAGAGAGACCTGCAACTATTCCTGTAATGGCCAGAGACAGACCCAACGAGAGTGCTGCCTCTAAAGCAACCGCTGATACACTTGCCAGATTCATAGATAATCTTAGAGACTTTAGGCTGACTCCTAGCATTGACGTGCTCTTGGAGGCTCTTGTTGTTGCTGAAGTTAACTGCTCTACATTTGTAACTGTTGCAACTTCAGATAGAGATGGAGCAATGGTGCTAATGGTTCCTGCAGTATTCATTATTTGTTCGAAATTAAAATTGGAGCTGGAGGTATTTTTCGACGTCTTCTCTTGGTTCTCGGTTATTGAAGTAGTTTTTTGTTGCTCGATTCTCCATTTTTCTTTTGCTTTTATCGCTGATTCAACAGCTTTAGTATATTGATTAAATTCATTAGAAGATGTTTTTAGTGAATTGTTCAGACTATTGAATGAATTTGAAAGGTTAATCAAATGATTATTAAAATCTTTTAAGATTGAAGTTGTTTTATCATCAAGATCCAGCTTTATTTTTAGTTTTTGTAAGGAGGGGTGATTAGATAGTTCTTTTATTTGATTATTAATATCTTTCAGACTTTTATTAGCGTTTATATTTACGCCTATTATTAGTTGAGTCACTTCTGGCACCTGTAATCGCTCCTTTTTAACATAAGAAAGAGCAATCAAAGATTGCCCTTCCTAATGTCTTGTTTTGAATTATTCAAAATTTTCGTTTACCATTTTTTGAAACAGATCTAATTTCTGCATCAAACGTTCCGTTACTTTAGCCAATTCAGATTTATCAAAAGATTCCCCTAACTTTTCTATGATTTCACTATTTAGAATTCGATTAATAATATCAGCTCTGGCTTCGTATGTAGTTGGAAGATTCTCAAGCAAAGTAGAAAAATGCATAACGATGTAAATATGTAGATAATCGAAAAACATAGCCTCCGTCACACTCTCTCCGGAATTCTTCGCATATTCGGCAAGAAATTGGGATAAATCATCCAGCATGTTATCTATTTTTTGAGGTGAAAAGTACTTATAGATTTCTGTAAAACCAATTCCATCGAGCACAACCTTTTCCATTTCATCAAATTTGCTTGCCTCATGCATAATATGATCTAGCGTAAGTTTATCCATTATAGAAGCTCCTTTATTTTATTAGTTTATTTACTGATGATATCTTTAAAGTATTTAAGCCATGTCACTTTAAGTTTATGACCTCCAGGGAAATAGACGTCCGCACCAGTTTGTGGGTTTCGTGCTTTTCGAGGCGGAGTTGGAATCTTTTGAATTCTAATTATTTTTGTAATGTCAACAATACCATCTACATCGACGCCTTCAATAATAATATTGAATAGAGCATCAATGTGCTCTTCAGCATTCTTTTTTGAAATATGCATTTTTAAAGCGTATTTCTCTACCAGTTGTACCTTATTCATATCATTTGTTCCTCTCTATAATTTGATTGTATATTAAAATAAAAAATTAATTTATATATCATATGTCGAACTTCGTAGTTGCGGATAAGATTATAAAAAATATGATCTGAATGATTGTAGCTTCCAACAATTACAAAGATTTTTATTGGAAACTCCGTAAAAAAACATCCTTATGAGTCGAAAAGAGTATGTCTAGTAAACGAGCTGCAATCTTCTCACGCTGGTTTTTTTTTATTGCTGTAGATGTAAATTTAAATAAAATTGAATACATAGTTTCTTTATTTACTTGCAGCTTTCCAATGAAAAATTTGCAGTATTTGATCGCATCATCTATTCGTCTGTCTTTTTCCTCTGGTAATAAACTGCTTGCATAGGTATTATTAATTTTAGAAATCATATTTTCGACATAATTAAATATTTTTTGTTCTTGATCGTAATTAAATCCTCTGGTTTTATGTTTTATAAGAAAGCTTTCGAAGGAGATATCTGCTTTTTGCTCGGCATATTTTAATCCTGATAATTCTTTAATTAAATAATCCATTGGACAATCATAGACTTCTGTTTGCATAGTAGCATTTTGATTTATATGCTTCCAGAATAGAGGTTTTTCTTTTTTTAATTCTTTTGTTTTGCTAATATGTTCAATTTCTTTATTGATATCTATGTCAAACATCTTTTTGGCCAAATCAATACACATTCCAGAAAGAATTGTAACAACATCAATTTTTTTCATAAGTTCATGTAATTCTGTTTCCGTATGCCCCTTATTGAAGAGATCCCAATATCGAGACATACATAATTGCCCTATATTTACGGTCATACCTATATATTTTTGACTTTTAGATAATTCGGTGTCAATTTTAGCCATATCATAATTACTGACAGTGTATTGTTTTTTGCTGCTATGAACCTGATTGAGGCAAACATTGTATTTATTAAAAATATCTTTCGCAATGCCAAGCAACTTGTCATTATGAATGAGTAAGACGGTATCGGAATCATAATCTGATCCAGAAAGGATATCTTGCAATGGAAATTCAATAGCATTAACACAAACTATATTTTTAGATAGATTAAAGTAATTATTTATGATATTAATATTTTTGTTTTTTACTACCAGAACATTTTTAGGGCTTGTATGCGGATTTCTAAATCCTATTAACTCAGTTTCTTCGAACATGGATGTATGTACTTCATTATTCTGTAGTGAAAATGACTTTGGTTTATTTTTATCTAATTTTCCTATGGCGTGATAGAGATATTCGACACCATTGCCAAGCATTACACAATAGTCTCCGTGAAGCCGAATTTTTCCTTTTTTTATGTGCGCCACATATGAGCTTACTATGTCTTTTCTAAATCTTCTAAATAATTTTGTATGAATGATTTGTGGATTAATGTTGTACAGTTCAGCAAACATTTCATTAGAGTTTATTTCATTGGCATTATTTTTTATATATTGTATAAAAAAAATATCATCGTTTTTTAACCTAATGATAAAGTCTCTTTCTAATTTTGTGAATGAATCGATGTCGTTTTTACGCAATGGAAGAGAATTTAGCATTTGATAACTCGTTTGCTGTAATATGTTGCCCTTAGAATCGAATCCAAGTTTTGAAGATTTTTCGCTTTTACACACCCCAAAAATACAATTATCTTTCATGACAATATGTTTCCAGTGTTGCCACATGTTTAACTCAGATCCAAGTAACTGACTAAACTTTAACGCTTTAAGGCTACTTGGTGTTGTAATCATAAGAATGTCCTTTGCGTATAGCAGCTCGTTATGAAACATACTTGTGATCTGCCATTGTTCATAATCAATATCTTCCGGACAATGATCTTTAAAAAATTGTTGAATATTGCAATTAAATGCAGCGCTTTTAAACATGTGATTACGCAGCAATAGCATTGCTTTTCCATCGGGAAAATAGCTTGAGTCAAGTAAAGATTCACCATCAAATAGAGAGTTGCGAATACTGCCCATTTCGTTGTGACTATCAAGAAATCCACTTGCTCCAGGGCGTATGATGTGAGCCTTCTTATTAAATATACTTTCTACATCTTCAATAATAAGAATATTTTCAGGATTTATATGTATTGTACTTTCAATTGATGAGCCTACCAGGCTTTCATAAGCGAGGAGGGAAGGGAAATCAATTTCAACCTCTCTAGGCCTGTTTCTGAATTCTATGTTCATTCTGCTCCATTTTATCATCGATTCATAAAATTTTTCTTTAATAAATAAACATTGTCCAATTCTGGATTTTGCACTGGATCGTTTGTAAACGACATATTGTGCTCCATTATAGTAAAATCCATCGGTATAAAATTTTTTTCGTAAATGCTCTTGCGAAACCGCACTCCATTTTTCATCATTAATTTCTTCAGAAATAACTTTAATAAAGTCAAAAATCTTTTTTTTATAATCTCCTTTTTCATTTTCTAATTTTTCGATTTTTTTTTTGCAATTTTTAATAATTTCTTTACCGGAATGAACTTTCTGCGTGAACTTCACATTAATAATGTCACATGATATTAATTTGTTACTTGTTTTTTTGATAGTAGTATGTATTCCGATAGAGATTAATTTATTTAATTCCAGGCTGGAAGGAATCATTCCTATAAATTTCAAATCTATCTCTTTGTCTCTAAACATATAGTTGTATAGATCGCAGCTCTCTATAGAAGGTATATACATGGGTTTATTCAGTTTTGCCAAATAAGAAACCTCCAAATCATTATTTATTTTTAATATTATTATTTTTGTTCAATAAGCTAAGTTCCCAACTATCATCATATGTTCGATTCATATGATCATAGGTATCCCATCCATCATGCATACGATAACTAAAAACCATTTGAAGTTCTTCACAAAAAATTTCATATCTCGGATCATATAAACCGTCAAAATAAGCATCCTCTTTCGTTAAACCTATTGTTCTTTTCAATTAGCCTCACCTGTTTCATTAAATTTTTTGATCACCTCATATTAAGATTCAATAAATAAATTTATTGATGCTCTTGCTTACATTTACAATCTATCATATTGAAATTTGAAATGTCAATATAATAAAATATTGAATAAAGTTTTGACAAAAGTGAGGTTTGATGATATATTCGCAATGATTTCGTATGGCTATTTCAAAATCATTGAAAAGGAGACTGCTATGAGAATTCCTGCGGAAAAACTGTTTAGCAACCAAGTGAAAATTTTATCAGTTAACACATCAACGTTTTATTCGGAATATGAACAAAGGATTGCAGACAAATTGCTTCAGTTGTATTTGGAGCGTAAGCAATTGAAAAAAAATCTTGATAAGACAGATATGAAATCTATAGAACATATTAAATGGAAAGCAGACTTGACGAAGATTAACAAAATGATTAATAAAATAAAAAGCGAGGAGTTCTATCCATCTTTACATAGTCATCAAGAAGTTAGACATTTAAATGAGGACATTATTACTTTTGCAGTAAAAGATGAAGAAGGTAATGCTGCAGATGAAAGAAAAATAAAAAATAAATTTATCATTAGTATGTTTGAATCCGAACTTACGAGAATACTTAAGATTAAACCAAATACATTTACCAATTCTATTATCATTGTTGAGGAAATTTATAGTGAAGTAACGAAGCAGTTAATACAGGAAGGGTTTATTTATAAGGGATTAAGATATTGTTATTATTCATCATCTGCAGGTCAACTAAGAACTAAAAAGATGGTTTTTCTAAGACAATCCTTATGGAACAAATATAAAGGAACCTTGATGTGTGGTCTTACTGTTCCATACATTAATAGCAGGGGAGGAAGCAATGTTAATAAATTTTTAGCCTATTTATCATTACAAACGTCTTCAAGCGTTCGAATAAAAGATTTTGATATAGATAGAGTAATTGTATGCGACGATCTACAGCTTGATATTATGGGAGAAGTAGATTATATCGATAATCAAACCTTTAAAATTGAATCAAATGTAAAAATGCCAATTAATATGATGCCTACTGATGGGGCTGGAATGTGTTTGCCGGCAGTATCAAAACGTTCATTTCAGTTCAGGGCGAGCTGGATAAAGGGGTTAATTAGTCCCTTTGATTTTAAAAGATGGGTAGTAGAGATGAGAATTAAACATAACAATAATAGTATTGGTATCGTTAAAGATATTTGGAACAAGGAATATGATTTAATAGAGGATAATATTGAAATTATTATATGTAAGTCGATGTTTAAAATGTATGCTTATTATGATTCATGGGATAGTTTCAAAAATAAATTTAAAGAAAACAATTGTCATGCTGCTATTTGTAAATTTGAAAACGAAAATTTTAGTGATACTTTAAAATTAGGCTACCAGATGATTCAAAATTTACCTGATCTAACTGACGATGAGCTAAAAAAAATTGCTTCAATTACTGTTGATAAGATTAATAGACTTGGTAAAGATAAAAATGTAATGCTTGAAACTCTTGGAGTAACTGCAGCAAATAGAAGGAAAAATTATTACCAGCAGGCTTTGGAAATATATCCAGAATTATTGAATGATGCTTATGGGAAAGAGATTATAAGGTCGACAAAAAAAAGCTTGGTGAAGAACGCAAAAGGCGGAAAAGTCGAGGTCAAAGGAAAATATTTGTTTGCTGTTCCTGATTGGTGGGCCTATTGTGAGTGGTTAATACTGGGGAAAGATAAAGCCAAATTAAACGGGTTGCTAAATGATGAAGAAGTCTACTCCAGGTTATTTAAACCTGATGAGAAGCTTGATATTCTTCGATCACCAAGCTTGTATCGTGAGCATGGAATTAGAATCAATACGGTTAATGATACAAAGAAGGAGTGGTTTATTAGTAATGGCATTTACATTGGTCACAAATCATTATTGGCAAAGCTGCTTATGCTGGATTATGATGGAGATCAACTATTTTGTGTATCGGATCCAAAGCTAACGGCTCCAGCAGAAAGACATATGAAAGAAATTGTTCCTCTACATTATGAGTTAGCAAAAGCAAAGCCAAGTCAAATTAATAAAAATACGATATATCATGGAGTGAGAGAAGCTTTTAATTGTGATATAGGTGATATTTCTAATAAGATGAGCGTGGTTTGGAATAGCCATTCACCTGATCTAGATGTTCTAAAATATTTATGTTTGATTAATAATGAAGTTATAGATTTCGCAAAAACATTGCATAGAAGTATTATCCCTGAAGAAATTGAAAAGAAAATAAAGAATTCAACGAAAGGAAAACTCCCTTATTTATTTGTTTATATAAAGGATAAGAAGAAGGATTCTGTAGATAGTAATAAAACGAATACAGTAATGAATAGATTAGCTAATCTTATACCTAATAATCGAATCGTATTTGAAAATGTAGCAGGAAAATTTGATTATAAAATGTTGATGAACAACCCAGATATTAAAATAAATAATGATGTTATTTCATGTTATTGTGAATACGATTCAAAAAAATGGATGATGAACATACAGTCCAATGACAAAAATTCATCAAGTGATCATTTAAAAGAATATGAATTTATAAAAGAGGCTATTCTGCATATTCATCCAAATGAAGATGATGTGGTAGATATGTTAGTCGAGTATTTATATTTAAACAAAAACAGTAATTATAAGACAACTCTATGGTCATCGTTTGGAGACATAATCATAAAAAATATTAGAAATAATATTGCATTAAATGAAGGATTGCTATTGATCTGTGATACTTGTGACAACAAATTTATTAAAGAGAGACAAAGACAAACAAAATGTGATAATTGTAAAATAAAAAAGATTAGGGAATTGGATCGAATTAAAAAACAAAAAAAACGAAAAATAAGTTGTCCCCTATGAGTTTATAAGTCTTGTTTGGAAAAATCCTTATATTATAAGACCAGAATCAACATGAAAACTTATACTTAATGGTCTTTAAGGGCAGAAAACAAAGTTGAAAGCTGGAACACTTGGCCCATGATTGAAAAATTTACATTAATGGAGGTGTGAAAAATGAATAATAAAAACTTTAAGTGAGAATTAAACAATATGTTTTAGGATGTGGTTCTATTTCACGTTTACAAGAAATATACGAATATAAAAATCTTGTCATTTCAAAGATTCTTGAATCGTCGGAAATCGTTAAAGCGCTCTACTATGAAAACACTGATTATCTCGATCAAAATGATCTGGAGGATCCTAGTGTTTTGATCTATAATAATGTATTTCCTCACAGATTTATTCCTGATAATACAACCACCAGCAATATCTTTCTAACAGCATCCTATAAGAAGATAACAATGGTAAACAATCGGTATATTGTTGGCAATTTAGTGCTTGAAGTGTTTACTACTAGTGAATTGCTTCGAACTGATTATGGGATGACCAGGATTGATTTTATCATGAATAAAATTAATGATTTGCTTAACTCACAAAAAGGTGTAGGGATTGGCAAACTTGAGTTTATTGAACTGGATGAATTGGTTGTAAATGATATCTATTCGGGCGCTTCTATTACTTATCGTCCAATACAGTTTAATTAGGTAATGATATGGAGTTTAATCGAAAAAAAGCATTTTTGGGTAAACCAATAATCTTACCTTCTGGAGTTAAATTATATTCTCCAACGATTGACGAAATTGACGAATTAGATGATAGACTTTATTATCTTTATTTACTGTTCGCCTCTTTTAACAAGCATGAGATTTTTACTAAAATACTTGATTTTTCAGATAAGGATTTTGAATATTATCAGGGCTCTAACAGTTATTATGCACTAACTAAGGATCCAATTCTTACTGAGAAAATATGCGAATCATTATCCTTTTTCACAAAAGAAAAGGTGTTATATGATGAGAAAGCAACATGCTTTCATATTAATGAAAATCAAGTTTGTAATGCAACTGATTACCACTCATTTTCAAATTTGATTAAGCAGCTCAATGGTATAGGTGAGTTAGATCAAAGTGAAGTGAAATTTAAAAATGAAAAAGCAAAGAGAGTATTTTCTAAAATTTTAAAATTAAAAGAAAACAGCAAAAAAGTAAATAATAAAAATCAATTAGATATTAAGGACATCCTTTCGATATTATGCAATGCTCCTGATAATGGCATTGATATCTTTAATGTCTCAAAATTGACCATCTATCAAGTATATGAACATTTTGAAAGATTTCAATTAAAGGAAACGAATAGAAGACATTTACCTTTATGGACAAATGGTCGCCAATTACAAGAAGGCAGTGAATTACCTGAATGGATTTTAAAAACTAACTTATAAAAGGGAGATTAATGATTATGACACTAAACCTTGGACGTTATGGCTCTAGAGAAATTATGGATTTGCAAATTTTCAACTATGCGACTAAAGCGCCAATTCTTACTATGGATTATGCAACTTCTGCACAGACAGAGAATAGCGGTGAAGTAACTTATGCGAGAGGTGGCGCAGGAAATCCAAAGCGTATTTCCTGGAATGGTGATAAAGAATCAAAACTAACAATTGAAACATCAATTTTCACAATGCAGCATTTGGCTTTGTTGGCAGGTGAAAGTATTGAATCGGGCTCCAATACGATTTATAAAAATGAAGTTGTTACTGTAGGGACTGATAAAGTTCTGACTTTGTCGCATACACCAGTTGGTGGCGCTGCAAATATCTTTGTACGCAAATTCGTTAACGGAATTTTGGGTGAAGTACAGGAAATTGATTCCGTTTCGACGAACGAGGTTACTCTTGATTCACTCGCTACGGCTGTTGAAGGTGAAGAAGTGTCTGTGTACTATCAGTGGACGGCTGCTTCCGCACATAAACTCTCCTTTACAGCTAATGGGTTCCCTCCATATGTATTTATGGTCGGTGACACTGTGTATGCAGATGAAGTTGCTGGTGATGTGGTGTCTGCTCAAATGACCTATTATAAAGCAAAGCTTCAACCTAATTTTACAATTACAAATAGCCCAACCGGTGACCCGAGTTCTTTGTCGCTTGTGTTCGACGTATTTCCTGTAAAAGTAAATGGTGTTGAAACCCTGTACGATATGGTTATTTACGAAGACGAGGAATAAGTACATGCAAAAAGGAGATGATTTTAATCATCTCCTTTTTTTTAATCAGTTTAATTATTTATTTGTTTGATCGATTATACATTTATACATGATTTGGTCGAAACTATCTAGATTCCCATTCCAAAGTGCGCAAAAAAGTTCATGTAATTCAAAATCCCAAATCTCACTTAAGATAAGTTCATATAAAGGAGATAGATTGCTTGCTCCAGTGTAATAAAATCTTGCAAGTTCGATTAATGCATACTTCGATCCATTATAGACAGCATCGACATTTTCGGTCGTTAATTGAACTTGATTTTGCTCAGTTATCCTATTTACAGCATGGATGCTGTAGAAATTATCGTTGAATAATTGCATACTCGTTCCCCTTATCTTGTTGAATTTAATTGTTGCATAAACCTTTTATTGTCTCCTCCTTGGTTTAATTTTAGCATCTAATGGACTATTGACAATATTTAAAAGGTTGTTTTTTGTTATTTACAAATTATTCATTTTATGCATTTATGTCGAATGAAGTCGAAAAAGACATTAAAAATAAATAATTTGTCGTAATCTTGATTATATTAACTCATCATTATATGTTCTTTTGTAAATGATTGATGAGTTTTTGGCCCTTTCTTTTTTGTAAGCTAAATCATTTTCACGACCAAGCAAATTTTTGAACTTTTTTAAGAAGCTTTTATGAATGTAAGCTTCGATATAGTTGTTTTTTCTGGATTCCTTAACAGATTCAACATTTTCAAATAATAAAATATTTAATATTGAATGCATCTTTGTAACTTGATGCATATTAACGTAAATAAATTTATCAGATTGTGTAAATCCGAATTGTGCCGCTATATCTTCGATTCCGCTTAGCGTAATGGGACATAGAAATTTTTCATTTCTCGTCGTAAGAAGAGAATGATTCGGATCATAGTGAATGGTCAGAATGCTGGGAATGTTAAGCATACAAGTTTGAGACTCCATATTTTTTACGCGTAGATATTCTGGAGATATATCCATTTTGTCACCTCTTTTTTTTAGGGAAGAATACATCGGATTTAAGCTGTATATCAAGAAGCTCTAAATTATTTAATATGTCTATGTATATTTTTTCTTTTTTATGGTGTATACTGATTGCAATATGTTGTTTGAAAAGGAGTGAGTCTAATGATTGAAAATGTGGAGATAAATGAAAAAGATGTGTTTGAAGAATTTGCTGAAGTATCGCTGGAATTAATTAAAAATAAAGATATGCAAAGAGAGATAAACAAATATTTAGCTGAGAATCATAAAATTATATTGGGCACATTCGATGAAATGCTTATTAATCAAGATAAACTTCTTGGAATACCCCAAGAAGAGCTTGTTGCGATTATAAATGCAGTATTCATAGTGTCGAAGAACGAAAAAATCTCACCTCATCATTTTTTTTCCGAAAGAGAGATTAAACGCGCGTTAAAGTATAAAGCCGAGTTAGGCACACTGAATTATCCTTACACAATTGAAGGCGTTTTAAGATCCTCACACAATGAGTTTTTGACATTAATAAGCTATCAGGAGCTCGTTAAGATGTGGAATTCAGGATTGCTTTCATATAACTATGAAACTCAAAGAGCGGCGAAGAAGAAAAGAACAGCCAACGGTCAGATAAAAAAAACACCCACGATTATTACTAAAAGTGTTAAAAATATTGCCAAGCTAATGCTAGAGGGGAAATTTTTAAAATCTACGTTAACATTTAATATTTTAGCCGATGGAACAGATGATTTTGAATATGATGAAGGGGATTTAATTGTTAATGAAGGTACGAAAGTAAACCTAATTGATGGCGCTCATAGGATACTTGGCACAGTCGTTGCGCTAGAAACAAAACCAGATCTTGAAGGTTCATTTGAGGTATCGATAAGAAATTATACACTGGATCAAGCTCGTTACCTCATTGGATTGCTTAATACAGTGAATAGATTTGATAAAACGCTAGTGAAGTTTAACACGGATGACTCTTACGGCGGTTTAATCGTCAAGGATCTTATTCGAATTCCTGAATTGCGCGATAGAGTGGAAACGGATAAAACGACTGTAAGTAAAGCGTTAAATATGCTGACTAATTACGCGATTCTTGTTGATTCGGTTAATCTTACTTTTGACCCTCAATCAGCCAAGGAGCAATATCAAATTGCTGATTTTTTGAAAAAGTTTTATGCGATATTAATTTCCTCATATCCAGAGGATTTTAAAACGGATATGAAAAAGAGGCGTTCTCAAAGCTGGTTTAATCACCATAATATGCATGTTGGTTTTATTGTAATAGCAAAAAAAATATATGATCAGTTTCAGGGCACATTAGACTTTTCTGCCACTCTGGTCAGTGAAGTTGTTCAAAAAATTGACTATACAAAAGGTTCAGGAAATGAACTCGATAAAATTATGATTGAACAAGGGAGCAGAAATTCCAATCAAAGCAAAAATTTAATTAGAGCTTATTTTGAAAAAGAGATTAAAAATATTTTAAAATAAGGGAGTTGAGTTTTTGTGTCCAATATTCTCTATGAAGATAAGTTATACAATGAAAAAGTTAAAGAAGAATTCATGTCAAATATGAAATTAGGTTCAAAAAAAATATTTTCAAGACTTTTTAAAATTTCATATCCGCTTGAAACGCAGCTTAATAAAGATTTATATGATTTTAGTCGAGATGAATTAACAAAATTCTTTTACTTAATCAAACCTGCGAGTAAGCAAAGCTCTGCTGGAAATGTTGGATATGTTCAAAAATATATCGTTTGGGCCGAGGAGGAGGGCTATAAAACAGGGTTAAATCCTCTTGACTTTGTTGACGCGGAATGGAAAAAACAATTTTATAATGAATCAGTAAAAAGGTTTTGGACTGAGCAGGAACTAGACCAAATTATAGATAGCAGAGAAAATGCGCAAGATGCCATATTAATTGAATTATTGCGTTCTGGAGTTCGTGGATCCGGAAACAGTGAGATCCTAAATCTAAATAGACGTTCTGTAGATAAATTCAATAATCAATTATACCTGGAAGATGATAATGGAATGAAACGAACAGTCACTGTAAGTGAGAAATGTATAAAATTATGTTTGGAAGCATCAAATGAAACGGAATATAGTAAATTAAATGGAAATGCAAGTCCGGATATTAAAGCGCCAACTGCACATTTGATAGATAACGAATTCATCCTAAGAAATGCAAACACAAGAACAGTTCATAAACACGAAGCTGAGAAGAGTATTGTACATCGCAGGTTGGATAAAATTGCTACTGAATTGGATATTCCGAATTTTACTCCTCTTAATATTAGTCGAAGCGGAATGATGCAAATGGCAAAAGAAAAAATACTTAAGTATGGGAAGCTGACTGATGAAGATTGTGTTGAAATTGCTTTTCAATTTGGCGAAAAATCAGATGCTGCTCTATATCGCATGAAAAATGATTTTCTTAATGAGAATAAGGTAAGAATGCTTTATGAACTACTCTAAGGAATTAGAGTAGTTCTAATTAAATTAAATATTGAATTGTATTGACTATTTTTTAGTTGAAGTGATATATTCAACTTGTGTTCGTTCAACATGAGAGGTGTCACACGTAATATCTCACTTTGGTCGTTATCTTACTTTGAGAGGTGGTAATACAATGTTGATAAAATATTGATTTAAAATATTAAAATAAAATATTAAAATTTATTGAGGTGATAAAATGAAGATCATTGCCATTGAAGGAAGTGGCGAAGCAGAAAAATATATAGCATGTGAATTATTAAAAATACGTCTTGAATCTGAAGGGTATAAAATTGCAATAAGTAACTTTCGTCACGATGATCAACCTATTGGCAATTTGATTTTGAATTGGGGAAAGAAAGAATGGAAAGCCTCAAGAAAAACGATTGAACTTATTATGACAGCGGATATGCAGCATACGCAAGACTGGTTTAATGAACTTGAAAATCAGAACTATGATTTTTTAATTTTAGACAGTTACACTTTAAGTCAATTCATATATGCTAAAACGGATGGTATTGAAATGGATTGGATTATTCAGCTTCAGAAGCATTTAAGGAAGCCAGATTTAGATATTATCATTGATATACCTGCAGAGATTTGTATGAGCAGAAAAAATAAAAAAAATATTGATAAGAAGAGAGATTATAATTCGGAATTGGAATATCGAAAATATATTAGGGATGATTTCATCCTGTTATCTGAAAAATATTCTTCGCCCATTCATCGCATAGTGGATGGCAAACGAACTATTGAGGAGATGCACGAAGAGATTTATGAAATTGTAACAGATCATTTGACATAAGAGAATGAATACATTTAATTTAAAATATTGAAATATGCTGGAGGAATAGGGGATGTATTTTGAAGTTGACATTGAACATAGAGACATTGCAAATATTAAAGTTATTCCTACAAAAACATACGTAACATCGATCGTTGAGGAAGAAATTGAAATACATAAATATTTTGAAGATATTGAAGCTGTGGCCTTATATAAGGCTATACAAGAACATTTAAAATGTCTAAAAATGAGAAAGGGAGATATTCTTGAAGTCGTTGACATTCGTCAAATTGATCTGAATGAACAACTGATTTGGTCGATGTAATTGTAATGAGTCAGAATAAACAGCTTTAAAGCCACCTCAGGTGGCTTTTTTTCTGAAGTTATTTTAGCTAAGACAACACCATTTGCTCCTTCAGAGATCCTCGTCCTCGCCAATCTCTGAATGACTCCTATCCTTCTTATAAAATCTCCCCAGAAAGGCCAGCGGCGAAACATCGGTGATACCTAGTTCTTCGGTCCAACTGAATACGGCCAGAAACGGCAGCAGGCCAATAGCCAGAATGGCAATGATAAAGCCGACGGATACGCACAGAAGAGCTTTGCGAATGGTCATGCCAACATCTCCCCGTTATATTGTCTATTCTATCTATATGCCACAAAAGCGGGAATCAGAAGTTAGTGGCGATAGGGGAGGTGGACGTGGACGTGCTGGCCTTAGTCTGCAAATTCAAGAGCGAGAATGGCATGGAGATACGAGTCAGGCCACTTGCCTTTATGAAACATATGCTCCCGGAGATGACCTTCATACCTCATGCCGATTTTCTTCATGACGCTCGCAGAACCGATGTTGTCTGGCCTGCAGGTGGCGTAGATGCGATGAAGGCCGAGCGTGCCAAATCCGAAACGGAGCATCTCCCGAGCGGCTTCCGAGCCAAAGCCCTGACGCCAATAATCGGGATGAAGACAATAGCCAATCTCGCCAACTCGGTCCGAGACGACGTGGATACCGACGCCTCCAATCAAGTTGCCGGTTTCCTTCCGTATCAAGGCGAATTCATAATCGACTCGCGGCGTTTGCTCTTGCATGCGAATGACGGAATCGATGAATGCCATCGTATCCGCTTCGGTGTTCGGCCCCCATATCATATGCGTGGCAACGAGAGGGCTGCTGGCGTAGGCATGTACATCTAGCCAGTCCTCCTGACGAAAATCCCGAATGATCAGCCTTCCGGTTTCCAGCTTCATGTCGCTCATTTTGCTCCTCCTCCATTCAATCGTATCTAGCAGCCGACAGCGCAATGAAATTCTTCCTATTGTATAATGAGGGAATTGATCCTGGCAAGTGGAGGGGAAATGAGCTGATTTTGCGAGGTAAAGCGTGGGGAACAGGAATTTCTCCCGTTTATTGCTGCGAAATCGAAGAAAATAACGGATATGCTGGAAATCCTCCCGTTTATTTCATGAATTCAACCGAAATTCTCGATGATTGATGATATATGATGGAGTTTTTCCAGCATAAAAAGAGAATGGAGGGCAATGAGCAGTATAAGCTGGAGTTATTCCAGCATAAGCAGGCAAAATGCTCGCCACGATGAAATTAGGACGCCAACCAAAGCGTTCGCTAGAACAAACTTGGGAGCCTAAAAGCAATAACCAGGCTGCTTTATCCGAAAGGCAGCCTGGCTAGTTATGAAGCTAACACATATGCGGAGTCTTTATCACAAGCTGCAAGCTACAGAATGAGCATCGCGACCACCGTCGTGACCGTAAGTCCAATCACGACGGGCTTCAGATTGCGGCGGGCGAGCTCAAACGGGTCGACTCCGCAAATGGCCGCGGCGGGAATGAGCGCCCACGGCACAAGTGTGCCGCCGCCGACCCATATTGCGGAGATTTGACCGAGGGCGGTCAGGGTTGCCGCACCCGCGCCCAAAGCAGCAGAGAACAGATGCGCGATGGAGCCCGCCAGCGAGATGCCGGAGAAGCCTGAGCCGTCAAGACCGGTGATAGCTCCAACCGAGGTAAGAGTGACGGCGCTTACGCCGTTGTTGACCGGCACATGATTCGCGAGAGCGACGCCGAGGTCGTTCACGAGCCCGTGGGAGCCGGCCGGCAGCAAATCGCCGAATACCTGAGTGAACGCGGAGTCGCCCAGATAGAAGAAGGCGGCGATGGGGATGACGGGGCCGAATATTTTGAAGCCGAATTGAAAGCCTTCGATGATGAACTTGGTAATTTGCTCGAGACCGCGGGAGCGGTGGGTCAACATAGTGATGACGATCATGATGAAGACGGCCGTCCCGCCGACAAGCGCCGTAGCGTCGCCGCCCTGCAGATCGAACAGAAACATGCCGGCCACGTCAAGGGCGAAGAGCAGCGGTATAATGCCGGCAAGCCATCGCTTGGCTGATGCGCTTAACAGATGAGAGCTGCTGCTCTCCTCGACTGGCTCCGCATCATGCGGGATTACCGACTTCTTGGATTCGAGCTCCTCCGACTTGAAAGCGCCTCTGCGCATATCTCTCCGCAGCAGCCAGAACGCAATGACGGTGGTTGTCAGGCCCATGACAATGACGAGCGGAACGCTTGCGGACATGACGTCGCCAACGGGCAAGCCCGCAGCATCCGCCGTCAGCTTGGGCGCGCCCTGAATAATATAATCTCCGGACAAGGCAATGCCGTGGCCGAACAGGTTCATGGCCATGGCGGCGCCGAGCGCCGGAAGGCCGACCCGCACGGCAACAGGGAGCAGCACGGCTCCCATAAGCGCGACGGCAGGCGAAGGCCAGAAAAACCAGGACATCACCATCATGAGCAGGCCGATGACCCAGAAGGCTAGCGCAGGCGTTTTGATCAGTTTTGTAAACGGATACACCATTACTTCGTTAATGCCGGTTCGAATGAGAATACGGCTCATGGCAACGATAATGGAGATAATGAGGATGGTGCCGAGAAGCTCTGTGATGGCGTAGATGAAGCTGTTGAATACGCCGCTGACGGACCGCACCAGACTCTCCGTCGACAGCAGTCCCAGTACGAAGATACCGACGATGCAAACCAGGGACGTATCGCGGCGCATCATCATAAAGCTGATAATGAGAAGCACAAATGCGAGGTATACATAATGAATTGCAGTCAGTTCAATAACCATAAGAACGAACACCCTCCTGTACGAATGTACAATGCCCTGCTGCATCCTATGCGGAAGGATGGATAGGCGTTCGCTCTGTATAGCGGTTAGGCTCAGGCGGTTCCCTTCGTCGATTTTTTGGGCTTCGCCTTTGCTTTTGTCTTGCCTCCGGAATCCGTCGGCGTCTTCATCGCGTCGAGGCTGGCTTGAAGCGCGCTCATCAGATCAACGACATTCGATTTCGCCGCCGCGGGAGCTTCGACGATATCGATGCTTTCGCCCGCGATCTTGTGCTCGATGAGCTCGGAGAGCGCCAACCGGTAATCGTCCTTGTACTTGGACGGATCGAAGGTTTCGCTTAGCTGCTCCACGAGCAGCTTGGCCATGGTCAGCTCCTTCTCTTGAATAGCCGCTTCCTGCGGCAGATTGGGCACCTGATCGATGGGCCTTATCTCATCGGGAAAATGCATCGTCTCCAGGCAAATGCAATTGCCGACGGAGCGAATGGCGGCAAGGCTGCTTTTGCTCCGAATGGATATTTTCGCAATGCCGATTTTCCCCGTCTGCTTCATCGTCTCGAGAAGCAGGCTGTACGCGCCGGCGCCAGTCAAATCCGGGGAGAGATAGTAGGGCTTCACATAATAGAGCGGATCGATCTCGCTCAGATCGACAAAGTCGAGAATATGAATCGTTTGCGCGGATTCGGGCTTGATGGCGTCGATTTCTTCCTCCTTTACAATAACGAATTTATCCTTTTCGTATTCGAAGCCTTTGACGATATCCTTGGGCTCGACCACTTGATCGCAATGCTTGCAGGTTTTCTGATAGCTGATCGGCATGCCGCAATCCTTGTGAAGCTGCCTGAAGTGGATATCCTTGTCTTCGGTGGCGGTGAACATCTTGACGGGAACATGAACCAATCCGAAGCTGATGGCGCCTTTCCAAACGGTATGCATATGCAATCCTCCCTTTTTCCCATTAAGTTGCGTCAGGTTCAGGGGCTTTATTCGTTCGCTGTGACAGAAATAGAGGCAGACTTGAATTTGCCCAATCGGGAAATCATGGAACAAAAGGGTTGACAGTCGCTCTTAATATGTCATAATGAGTATATCGAATCGATAATGTCTAATTGATAATATTAAAATGAATGAGGCGATGACATGAACCCGCTCGAGAATGAATCAAATTACGATGCAAAACAGTACCGCACGCCGGACGGGGCTCCAAGCGACATTATCATCTTCACGATCGTCTCCCGGGAGAAGGTCGCCGCGAAGAAGGCGCTGCCCGACCGGGAGCTGCAGCTATTGCTTATTCGCAGGAAGGTCTGGCCTTATGAGGGAGCATGGGCATTACCTGGAGGCTTCTGCAAAGAATCGGAGAGCATGTATGAATGCGCAAGACGCGAGCTTGCGGAAGAAGCGGGCGTGCAGGATGTTCATATGGATTATTTGAACGTATACAGCACGCCGGGAAGGGATCCCAGAGGATGGATCATCTCCCATGCGTTCTGCGCTCTGGTGAACGAAAGCAAGCTGCTGGAGCGTCGCGCTGATGATGACGCCTCGGATGTGAGGCTCTTTGCGGTTGAAGACGCGCTTCGCTTGGAGCTCGCCTTCGATCACAGACAGATGATACGGGATGCGCTGGACAGGATAAGAGAGAAGATGCTTACGACGACGATCGCAAAGGAATTTCTATCGGAGGAATTCACGATAAGCGAGCTGTACCAGGTGATTCAGACCGTGGTGCCAGGCTTCGAGGAACGTAATTTCATTCGCAAAATAACCTCGACTCAAAGCCGCAAAGGCATTATTGAGGAGGTTAGGGACGCACAGGGCGGACTAAAGCTCTCCAATCGCTATTCGCAGCGCGCGGCGCAGCTCTACCGATTCACGAACGAGCGGCGGGAGCTGTCTATTTACAATTGAAAGGATGAGGAAGATGGACGCATTGATCATCATCGATTATACGGTTGATTTCGTGGACGGGAGGCTGCCATGCGGACAGCCGGCCATTGATATCGAAGAGCGGGTTATCGCGCTTGCCCAGTCGCATCTGGAGCGGGGGAACGAGGTTGTCCTGGCTGTGGATCTGCATGAGGAGGGGGATCCGCATCATCCCGAGACCGACTTGTTCCCGCCGCATAATATTCGCGGCACGGAAGGACGCTGGCTGTACGGTAGCCTGCAAGAGCTCTATGAACGGCACCGGAATGAGCTCCATTGGATGGACAAAACGCGATACAGCGCTTTTGCCGGAACTCATCTGGAATTGCGTCTCAGAGCGCGAGGGATAACCGAGCTTCATCTCATCGGCGTATGCACGGACATCTGCGTGCTTCATACGGCGGTGGACGCTTATAACAAAGGCTTCAAGCTTCATATTCACAAGGATGCGGTCGCAAGCTTCGATGAGACGGGACACGAGTGGGCGCTGCGGCATTTCCAGAACACGCTTGGCGCGAGAATCTACGAGAATGATCGGGTGATCCGCGTGTAGGCCGGCAACGCAAATCGAGAGGAGAGAACAACATGACTGGAGAGAATCTGACGCTTCATACCGACAAATATCAAATCAATATGATGTACGCCCATTGGAAGGGGGGGACTTATAACGAAAAGACCGTATTCGATCTCTACTTCCGCAAGCTTCCGTTCGGCAACGGCTTCGCTGTTTGCGCGGGTCTGGAGCGAGTCGTTCGCTATATTCAAAGCTTGACATTCGGAGAGGCGGAGCTGGCCTTCCTTGCGGCGCAAGAGGAGGATTATGATTCGGCGTTCCTGGAGGAGCTCGGCCGCTTCTCCTTCACAGGCACGCTGCACGCGATACCGGAGGGGACGATCGTCTTCGCGAATGAGCCGCTCCTCCGGGTGGAAGCGCGTGTATTCGAGGCGCAGCTTATTGAAACGGCGATGCTTAACTTCGTTAATTATCAGACGCTAATTGCGACCAAGGCGGCGCGAATCAAGATGGTTGCGCCGCATGACGGCTTGCTCGAATTCGGCACGCGCCGCGCGCAAGAGGCGGATGCGGCGATATGGGGCGCGCGGGCGGCGTATCTGGCCGGCTTCGACGGAACCTCGAATCTTCGGGCGGGCATGCTGTTCGGCATGCCGGTCAGCGGCACGCATGCGCATGCCTGGGTGCAATTTCATGAGTCGGAGGAAGAGGCGTTCATGCGGTACGCAAATGCGCTGCCGAATCAGGTGACGCTGCTGGTGGATACGTACGACACGCTGCGCAGCGGCGTGCCGAACGCAATCCGGACGGCGAAGGCGCTGGAGATGCAAGGGAAGAAGATGAAGGGGATCAGGCTTGACAGCGGCGATCTTGCTTATCTGTCAGCAGAGGCTAGACGCATGCTGGATGAAGCGGGTCTCGCGGACGTGAAGATCGTCGCGTCGAATGATCTCGACGAGCATATTATCGCGGAGCTGAAGGCGCAGGGAGCACGCATCGACATATGGGGCATAGGCACGCAGCTCATCACGGCCGCCGATCATCCCGCGCTTGGCGGCGTCTATAAGCTTGTTGCCAGAGAGCAGGAGGGACAATACAAGCCTGTAATCAAAATATCGGGCAATCCGGAGAAGGTGACAACGCCCGGCATCAAATCGATCTATCGCATGATTAATCCTGCCAGCGGCAAGGCGGAGGCGGATTATATCGCGCTTCAGGCGGAATCGGATGTCGACGAAGGACAGCCGATCAAGCTGTTCGACCCGATTCATCCGCAATTCAACAAAATCATGAGAGAATATATCGCGATGCCTCTTCTGAGGCCGATCTTTGAGGAGGGAGAGCTGGTTTACCAACTGCCTGAGCTTCGTGAAATCCGCGAACATCATCGGGAGCAGCTGAGCTTGTTTTGGCCGCAATATTTGCGCAAGCTGAATCCGGAGAAATATCCCGTGGATCTCAGCACTGAGCTGTGGGAATTGAAGCGTGATTTGATACAACGCTATCAAGGACAAGGGGCGGAGGAAGAATGAACCGATTGGGAACGATGCTGCTGCTGACGGGCTTTATGATCGCTGTTGCCGTCTATACCTCCTCGACCGCGCTTGAAATCACGGCCACCTTAACCGGCTTGCTCTGCGTATGGCTCACGGCGCGGGAGCAAATCTGGGCATGGCCGATTGGATTGGTCAATGTCGGCTGCTTCTTCTATATGTTTTGGGAGGTGCGGTTATATGCGGATATGACGCTGCAAGTGTTCTTCTTCGTTCTTAGCGTCTACGGCTGGATCTACTGGCTGAAGGATCGAGGCAGCCGCAAGGTGCGTCCGACGCGTCGCATCACTTCGAAGAACGCGGCACTGCTGCTCGTCCTTCTCATCGTCGTAACAGAGCTGTGGGGCCATCTGCTCTCGCAGTATACGGATGCCTCCATTCCCTACCTGGACGCGTTCATCGCGACCTTAAGCCTAATCGCGCAATTTCTGCTGTCGTCCAAATATTTGGAAAATTGGCTTTGCTGGATCATGGTTGATATTCTGTCCATCGGCATGTACAGCTACAAGGATCTGCATGCGCTGGCCTTTCTCTACGTGATCTTCCTCAGCATCGCTGTTGCCGGTTATCTATCGTGGCGGAAGGAGCTGACTAAGCAGCGCGTCCATCTGGCTCATGAAGGAGGGATGCCGAATGGCGCAGCGTAAAATCGGCTTGACCTTGGGTAAATTCGCGCCTCTTCATAAAGGCCATCAGCTTCTTATTGAAACGGCGCTAGAGGAGATGGATGAGGTCATTGTCGTCATCTACGACAGCCCCGAGGTGACGAATATTCCGCTGAATGTAAGAGCGGGATGGATTCGGAGGCTCTATCCCGAGGCGGAGGTCATCGAGGGTTGGGACGGCCCAAGCGACGCTGGTCATTCCATTGAGGTCCAGCGCATTCAGGAGCGGTATATTCTAGGTTTGCTCGGCGGCCGCAGCATAACGCATTTTTATTCGAGCGAATTTTACGGCGAGCATATGAGCAAAGCGCTTCATGCCGTTAATCGTCAAGTAGACGGCGATCGGCTGAAGCGGCCGGTGTCGGGCACGATGATTCGGGAGGATGCCTATGGCAACCGACGATTTGTCGATAATATCGTGTACAGGGACTTAATTGTGAGCGCGGTGTTTCTCGGCGCGCCGTCCACGGGCAAGAGCACGCTTGCGGCACATCTCGCGAAGCGGCATGAGACGGCATGGATGCCGGAATACGGCAGGGAATATTGGGAGCGGCATCAGCAGAATCGAAGACTGACGCTGGTGCAGCTGGAAGAGATCGCGGAGGGACATTTGTTGCGGGAGGAGCAGCTTTTGCAGCAAGCGAAGGAGGTGCTGTTCGTGGATACGAACGTGCTGACGACCAATCGCTTCGCACATTATTATCACGGGAAATCGACAGAGAAGCTGGAAGCGATGGCAGCCAAGTCGCAAGCTCGCTACGATCTGATTTTCGTATGCGATACGGATATTCCCTATGCGGATACTTGGGATCGCTCCGGCGCCGCGCAGCGAGAGTTGTTCCAGAAGCAGATCGTCGCTGATCTTCAGGTCCGGAAGCTGCCTTATATTCTGCTGCGAGGGACGCTCGAAGAGAGAGCGGAGAAGGTGGAGCGCGTGCTGAAGGGTTTTCGGAAATTTCAAAGCATGGGGGAGTGGAGAGATGGATGGAGCAGCGAGGATTGACCGAATCAAAGGCGGCTTGTTCGGTTTGGCGGTTGGCGACGCGCTGGGCGGGACGACGGAATTTATGACGGAATCGGAGATCAACAAGCAATACGGCGTTTTGACCGAAATAATCGGCGGCGGGGTGTGGCAACTGGAGCCCGGAGAGGTGACGGATGACACGATGATGACCTTGGCCGTGGCGGAGGGTATTCTGCAGAACCCTTTGCAGCCGGTCGAAGCAATCGGACGCCGTTTTCTCGAATGGTATGCCTCGAAGCCCAAGGATATCGGCAATACGATTCGGGCCGTCTTTCACCATTTTCAGGGAGACTGGTTCGCTGCGGCGCAGAAGGCGGCGGAAGAGCTTGGCGTAAGCGGAGGCAATGGAAGCTTGATGCGCTGCCTGCCGGTTGCGCTATATTACGATTCATTAGAAGAGATAGAGACCGTGACAAGGCTGCAGTCCCGAATGACGCATGTCGATGAACGCTGCGATGAGGCTTGCGCGCTCTATTGTCGCATGGCGCATCGACTGCTTCTTGGAGAAGACCTGGTTCCCGTATTGGAGCAGGAGCTGGAGCGAACCCGTTATGAAGATGTTCTGCTCGAAGAGCCTTCATGTGAGCCTACAGGCTTTGTCGTGCATTCCATGGCGTGGAGCATGCATCATCTCCTGAGATCCGACAGCTTTGAGGCGGTCATCCAAGGCGCGGCCAATAAAGGCGGCGATTCGGATACGATTGCCGCTATAGCGGGAGGTCTTGCGGGCATGTACTACGGCTATGAAGCCATTCCCGCCCGTTACAAGGAAAGCATTTTGATTCGTGAGAGGCTGGAGCATACTGCAGCGAGTCTGGCGGCTGTACACAAGCTGTAATTGTTGAGACGAGCAGTGGTTCTGAGCGCGCAGCTCCTTCGCATACGCTAGTAGAAAGAGCGCGAAGGAGGAACGGCGATGGGAGAGTTTTACGCTCACTTATCCTTGTGGCTAATCGGCATGTTCGGCATTATTGGCGTGTTCATCTATGCGCTTGCCCGATTTATTGGCAGCGATTCCTGGGATCATGACGAGCAATTCGTGTGGCGGCGCAAGATGAGGGAATAGAATGAGGCATTTTCGGGGAAAGTATCCTCCGTACCCTGATCATGATTGATAGGAGGAGGAAGCGTCATGGATCAACAAAATCAGAATCAACAGAATCAGAGCAGCATGCAACAGAATACCTCTTTTCAGCAAACACAGCAAATAGGCCAGCAGGAATCCGAGCATTTCGTTGCGGTTCAGAAAAACGGCGACGGCGATTTGACCGCGTTTAAAACGTCCTCGGGAAGAACGCTTGATTATAGGGAGGCGCTGCAAGAGGTGCAAGCGGGCCGCATTTCCGGCGTTAACGCCTTTAAAGGAAGAGATGGAGAAACCTATATTCGCGGCGACGCGGACGGGGATCCGAGCAACAATCTCGATCAGCTTCCGATCTTCTAGTCTCAAATAGGATAGCTTCACGCGGCAGCCGCCTGAACGACTCTAAGGGAGCGATTCAGGCGGCTATTCGTCTATACAATATAGGTTTTGCCCTGCTGCACTATGTTCATTGCTCCCGTTTTTCCCCGGAATTCCTCGACAGCATCCCCATAATGCATAAGCTGAATTTTCGCTTGGATGGAAGCGGGCAAGGTCAACAGCTCATCGAGGCAGGCATGTACGACGCCGGGAGCCTCTAGCTGGCAATCCTGGTAAATGACTTCAACGCCTTGCTCGACCAGTTGTTGCAGCAGTTTTCCGTCGAACCGCATATCCGCGGAATAGAAGAAACGGCGGTTAAAGAGGAAGGAAAAGCTTCTTTTACCCGGAATATGCTTTGTTTCGATAAGCTCTACGGCTATTCCCGGAGCGAGCTCATATTCAGTTCCCGGTTGCAGAGGACGGACATCGAAGAAATCGTCGATCGTTTGCAATTCGCCCTGAGTCAGGCCACCTTTCAATGTGTGCTCCCATAACGGCTGCACGAGCGGCTCGGCGATATAGAGCACCGGCTTGCGCGCATGCTTAAACATCATTTGGAAGGCGAGCTCCTCCAGCCCTCCGACATGATCGCCGTGAATATGGCTAATCAGAATCGCATCGAGCTCCCCGAAGCCGTAACCTGCGTCATGGAGAGCCTTCGGCAGCGTGATGCCGCAATCGATGAGCAGCCGGAAGCCGTTCGCCTCCGCAAGAGCGTTGTTGTTATTGAATTTTTTCGCAAAAGCGCTTCCTGTGCCGAGCATGGTCAAATTCATGGGTTTGTCCCTCATTTCCATTTATTTCGCGAAGCAGACGAATCCCTCTTACTGTAACAAAATTTATTCGTACATGCCATTTCCAGGCGCATTTCGAAGCCGCTCTACATACAATGCTCTAGCGGTATGAAGAGCGGAGGAGTTGGTTTGAGATGGCCAAGGGCGGCAAGGGCAAGTCGGCGACAAAGAAGAAGCAACTGGCGAGCGATCGCAAGCAGGTGAATTACAAGCTGGTGCTGTCCAGCACATGCGCGGTTTGCAAAACCCCGTGCGCGCGAGGCATGAGATATCTGGCCTCCATGCAGGAGCCCGGAGCGGTAGGCAAGGGCGTGCCGTGCATTTTGACCAAAACCTACGGGTAATAAGTCGTTCTATTTCCCAGGCAAGCGCAGAATTCAACAACATTTGACAAATGAGATAATTTATGAAACAACAATAAAATAGTTTCGCAGATTCGCGCAACTTTACGATGAAACACGAGTATAACCTTACATCCAGAATATGCGGATGGAGGTTAATAAAGCGATGAAATTCAAGAAAATAGCCGTAATCCTGGTGCTGTTAAGCGTATGGGGCGGTTCCATGATCTTCGCGGATGCCGCTGCGCAGAAGGTTCGCGTCATGCTCAATGGCGTGGAGCAAAGTGGAAGCGGCGCGATGCTGGAAGGCAAAACCTATTTGCCGCTCAGACAGCTGGCGACCGCGTTGGGAGCGATTGTGGAGTGGGATGACGCAAGCAAGACGGCGATTGTCTATAAACCGAATGTTCATATGTTCGTATATGATGATTCAAAGCCGTTCGGTGTGGTGAACAAAGGTTATTCGGCGAAAAAGCTGAAGGTGTTCTCGCAAATCGATAATCTGAAAACGGATATTTCATCCGTGAAGGTGACGATTACCGATCCATATGGAAGCGAGCAAGTCATTCAGACGAAGAGCATTACCGAAAACAAGGATAATTTTTGGTTCATAACCGAAGAGATGGATTACAAATTCGATTCCACCGGAATCTATACGATTCAATTCTACATGCAATCCTCTGATACGAAAGAATGGAACGTTGTGTCCGAGAAGCAGATCTCTTCGATTAACGGGAAATAACGAGCGCTGTATGGCTGAGACGCCCAGGCATCCAAAAGCAAGTCAAGAAGCCCGTCCTTCACCGGATGGGCTTCTTGTTTGACCGTCCCTAGCCGGACATGTTACGATAGGCGCGTATGATTATTACAGCGAAATGGGGTTGCTATCATGAGCGAACACGAACATCAGCACGGCGCGGATTGCGGCTGCGGACATGATCACGATCATGACCACGAGCATGAAGAGCATGTCTTCATCGTCTCCAACGACGAAGGCGAAGAGCGCGAGATGGTTATGGTGTATACATTCGAATCCGAATCTAACGTATATGCTGTTCTGCTTGATCGTCAGGATCCGGAGGAAGACGGCGTCATCTTCCGGATCGAGGAAGAGAATGACGAGGCGTTTCTGGTCGGCATCGAGGATGATGCGGAGTGGGATCGCGTAACGAAAATTTATGAAGAAATCGCGACGAAGGAAAACGAAGGCAAGTAGTTGCTCTTTGCCTAATCGCGTTTGGAAAGGGCAGCATCCGCCGACTTATCGGTGAATGCTGCCCTTTCGCATGCGTTTATTTTCTTGGATAATAGTAGACGGTTCTGCCGTTGAACATCAAGAGCTCGGCCTGCAGCTTCTTGGCCAGATGCTTGCACAGCTCGTTGGCCTTGGCTTTGTCGCCATGCGTTGCTTCGTCCGGCAAGACGACCTGAATGCAGGATACTTCGTCGCCGGCCGCGCTTGCCGCTTCGCCGATTCCGAAGATGATATGCTTGTACTCTCCGGCGGTGCCCTTCAAGTAAAACCATCGATCATCCTGTTTGGTCTCGATGCTGTAGGGAAAGGCCGCTCCGGCATAATCCCATCCGAGCTGCTTGCCCGTCAAGACCAATTGATCCCGATAGCGCAGCAGCAATTCCTGAACATTACGCAATGTCACACTCTGAGTTGCCGAACCTTGCACCAGCTTGATATAAGCGCTCTGAGCCACCTGCGATCACCTCTAGCCAAATTTTAGCATGGGGGGTACCGTCTTTACAATAGAATGCGGGTATCCTGGCTAGAAGATCGCGGTTTCCTCGACAATGACCTTCACGAATTCGATGCTGCGGTCCTCGGGTCCCTTCACGGGCAGACCGACCTCGACATGATCGACGATATAATCGATATTCGTCTGGGAGATGACCTCGCCGGGAAGCAGGATCGGGATGCCAGGAGGATAGACGTAGATGAATTCCGCGATAATGCGTCCTGCGGATTCCTTGAACGGAATAACCTCCGTCTCGGCGTAGAATGCGTCCCGAGGCGTCAGGGAAAGCTGCGGGATATCCGGAATTTTCACCACGAGCTCTTTCGCCTCGGCTCCGCCGTGGAACGCCTCGGAGAGACTCTTCAGCGACTCGATCAATTTTGCGACAGACTCGGATGTATCTCCAGGCGTAACCAGGCACAGAATGTTATACATATCGCTGAGCTCGATTTCCAGATTGAAATGCTCGCGCAGCCAATTCTCCGTATCATAGCCGGTGATGCCGAGATGCCTGACATGTATCGTGATTTTCGTAGGATCATAATCATAGGTTGCCTCGCCGCCGAGAATATCCTCGCCGAAGCAGTACAGACCGGGAATTTCATTGATCTGTCTGCGCGTCTCCTGTGCCAGCCTAATGGCCTTCTCCGCGATTTCATGACCGTTCAGCGCAAGATTGCGTCTGGATGTATCGAGTGATCCGAGCAAAATATAAGAAGTGGACGTCGTCGTCAGCATCGAAATGATCGTCTGCACGCGAAGCGGGTTAATTCTTCCCTTCTTAATATTCAGCACAGAGCTCTGCGTCATGGAGCCTCCAAGCTTATGCACGCTCGTCGCGGCCATATCCGCGCCTGCCTGCATGGCGGACATCGGAAGCTTGTCATGGAAGTGTATAAGAACGCCATGGGCTTCATCGACAAGCACGGGAATGTCGTAGCCGTGCACGACATCGACGATTTCCTTCAAATCCGCGCATAGGCCGAAATAGGTCGGATTAATGACAAGCACGGCTTTGGCGTCGGGATGCCGCTCCAGCGCGCGACGCACGGAGCTGGTCGTAATGCCGTGATCGATGCCGAGATTGTTGTCGCGCGCCGGCGAGATGAATACAGGCCTTGCTCCCGCGAATATGATGGCCGACATGATCGACTTGTGCACGTTGCGCGGAACGATAATTTTGTCTCCGGGTGAGCATACTGTCAGAATCATGGTCATAATCGCGCCGCTGGTTCCTTGCACGGAGAAATACGTGTAATCGGCGCCGAACGCGTCCGCGGCAAGCTTCTGAGCTTCCTCGATAACGCCGGTCGGCTGATGCAAATCGTCCAGAGGGGCTATATTGATCAAATCGATGGACAGCGCGTTGTCTCCAATGAAGGAACGGAATTCAGCGTCGCTGCCAAGACCTTTCTTATGGCCGGGTATATGGAATTGTATCGGATTCTGCTCCGCATGGTTGCGCAGCGCGGTGAAGAGCGGTGTTCTGCTGTGATCCATAGGAAACTCTCCTGCCTTTCTTCTCATGTGCAAACATAGTAGAGTATAGCAAAACCAACTTGGAATGCAAGAGAAATTAATTGTTCTCGAATTGTTCATTTCCGGCTGATTTCCGGATATGTTACGATAGATTGATGGAGGGATTGTTTCATGGAAAAGAAACGAATGTCTATAATCATGTCTATTCTTGTTATTACCTTTATCGGCTTCGGTATTATCATCCCGGTTATGCCCGTCATTATTCAAGACGCGGACCCCGAAGGGGCTGCGCTGCATACGGGAAGAATGCTCGCGCTGTATTCGGCGGTATCGTTCCTTCTGTCGCCAATCTGGGGCAATCTGTCGGATCGAATCGGCAGACGGCCGATTATTCTGACGGGCTTGCTCGGTTTCTCGGCAAGCTTCCTGTTGTTCGGCTTGTCCGCGGGCGACATGACGCTGATGTATCTGTCCAGATCGCTCGGCGGCTTGTTCTCGGGAGCGGTGGCTTCGGTCATCGTCGCTTATGTGGCCGATATTACGCCTCCCGAGCATCGCACGAAGGGAATGGGTCTTGTCGGCATGTCGATCGGACTCGGCTTTACGGTCGGACCGGGCTTCGGCGGCTTGCTAAGCGTTGTCTCGCATGAAACGCCCTTCTATGCGGCTTCGGCACTGACGCTGCTGACCTTTGTGCTCGCCTTTGCCACGCTGAAGGAGTCTCTGACCGAGGAGCAGCGAAGCAAACGCAGAAGCGCGAAGCGGGAATCGCGATGGACGGCGTTCCAGGGACGCCTCAAGTATTTGTACGTGCTTGCGTTCTTCGTTACCTTCACGCTTGCCGGCATGGAAGCGACGCTGCAATATTTCGGCGAGAAGCGCTTCGCGGTTACCCCGCTGCAGGTGGGTATGCTCTTCTTCGTCTGCGGGCTGGTCGGCGCGCTTGTGCAAGGCGGCTTTGTCCGCAGGCGGATCAAGAAGGGCGAAGAGACGAAGTATATTACGATCGGTCTCGTTGTGTCCGCGCTGGGCTTCTTTATGCTGATTTTCGCGCATGCGCTGTGGTGGGCTATTCTCTCGCTTGCCGTATTCGGCGTCGGCAATTCCCTGATCCGGCCTTGCGTCACCTCGCTCATTACGCAGAAGACGACCGTCGGGCAAGGGGTGGCTTCCGGACTAAGCTCGTCCATGGACAGCCTGGGCCGCATCGCGGGTCCGCTGCTCGGTTCGCTGCTGTTTACGTATGAAATCGGGCTGCCGTACATGGTGGGCGGCATCCTGTGTCTAGGCGCGGTTCTGCTGGTGACGCGTTTTACCCGACTCGATCATCAAGTCGTGGAGCAGCATGCTTCATAGAATGCAGAAGATAACAGTTGAAGTCGGATGTTTGGGAAATTATGAAATTCGTCTGTTGTGTCTGTTTATGGCATACGAATGGCTTAATTTTTTACGAAAGCCTGTGGCATTCATGCAATAATCCAGTATTTTCAGAATACTAGGAGACGCTGTTGCAAATTGCTGCAAATATACAGGAATGGTCGCTCCGAATCGCCGATATCAGACTCGAATGAGGAAATTCCTGTATGTATGCAGTATTTTTTAAGAAATAAGCTGCAACCAAAGAAATTCCTGCATTTATGCAGGAATTTCTTTGGTTTGTTTCAGTTTAGACCGTTTAGATACATAACTCGAACAGATGTAAACTGGACTTAAGTCGTAGTAACCATCCGACTCAGGACGTGCAGGTAT
This sequence comes from Paenibacillus sp. HB172176, assembly GCF_011947265.1. Lineage (GTDB taxonomy): Bacteria > Bacillota > Bacilli > Paenibacillales > Paenibacillaceae > Pristimantibacillus. The sequence continues at coordinate 125,922 of NZ_JAATHD010000014.1, read as the reverse complement.
TCCCATCTCTGGACGTTTCTCCGAAATTCCATCTCCCGCTATGATTGGAACAGATAAGAAATTTAGAATCCATATTGCAATGGGAGAAGGAGCTATGAAATGAACAGATTGACAGAATGGGCTTTCCGTAACAAATCGGCGGTGGGACTGCTGGTCGTTATGGCGCTGGTGATGGGGATTATCAGCTATCTGAGGCTGCCGATGGAGTTTCTGCCGGAGGCGGACAATCCTCAGGTTATGGTAACGGCGATTGGACAAGGCAACAACGCCAAATCGATGGAGGAGCAGGTGACTTCGCCGCTCGAAGACGCGCTGGCGTTCGTGAAGGGCAAGACCTCGATGCTGTCGTCCTCCGGTGATGGCTATTCGCAAGTCACCTTGAATTTCGATTCGAATACGAATATGAAAGATGCGAAGGCCGAGGTGCAAAGCGCGGTAGACGCGGTCTCGCTGCCAGCTAGCGTCATGAAGCCGTTCGTGGTGCAGTTCAACACTTCGATGATTCCAATCTCTTGGGTGAGCATTACCTTCGAAGACAGCATGAGCGAGCAACAAAGAGAGGCTGCGCTCGAGGAATGGACGAAGGAGCTGAAGAAGCTTGACGGCGTCGGCCAGATGAGCGTGTCGGGCAAATCGAATGCGGTTATCCGCATTACTCCGAACGCCGAGAAGCTGGCTGAAGCGGGAGTTCCGGCCCAAGCGCTGATGGGCGTGCTACAAGGACGCGGCGTTAACGCTTCGCTCGGCGAGCAAATCGTTGACGGCCAAGCCGCCAATCTGAACGTGACGGGCGCTATATCGGATCTGGAAACGCTGAAGTCGCTGCCGATCGCGCCAGGAGTGAAATTGTCCGATGTCGCGACAGTCGAAACCGATATTAATCAAGAGAGCATCAGCCGAATGAACGGCAAAGATGCGATAATGATTACCATATCGAAAGCGGCGAATGCCAACGCCGTGACTGTCGGCAATGAAGTTGAAGATCGAATGAATGAGTTGAACGGGGAAATTGCGGGCACAGAAGGATCTTTGCTGCTTAGCACGGCCGAATCCGTCGTTCATTCGGTGAATAGCATGCTTCAAGAGGTGCTGCTCGGCGCATTGTTCGCCACGATCGTTATTCTGTTGTTCATGCGCAATGTGAAGGCGACGATCGTCACGATCGTGTCGATTCCGTTATCGCTTGGCATCACCTTATATTTGTTGGACCTATCCGGCGTAACCTTGAACGTCATTACGCTCGGCGGCGTTGCGGTGGCGGTCGGACGGCTTGTCGACGACAGCATCGTCGTCATCGAGAATATATACCGCAGGCTTCAGAAGGAGCGTTTCTCGATCAAGCTTATCGCGGAAGCGACGAAGGAAGTGGCGTCGGCGATTACCGCCTCCACCATCGTTACGGTTGCCGTATTCTTGCCGATGGGGCTATTGAGAGGCTCGTTGCAAGCGTTCCTGTTGCCCTTCGCGCTTACGGTCACGTATTCGCTGCTTGCTTCGCTGGTTGTCGCATTGACGGTCGTGCCGCTTCTGAGCGCCGTGCTGCTTAGAGGGACATCGGAGAAGGAGCATAAGGGCTCTTCCAAATTCGCCGCTTTCCTGGCATGGAATTTACGCCGCAAATGGTTGGCTTTATCGTTGGCCTTCATCCTGCTTGTGGTCTCGGTAGGCGCTTATGTCAACATGCCAAAAGGCGCCCTTGATTCCTCCAGCGCGGAGAATGTCAATATTTCCTTAAAATATCCGAGCGATACGCCGGCTGAAACAGTGCAGAACGCCGGCAAGCAACTGGAGCAGACCATACTTGGCATGAATGAAATAAGCTGGGTGATGATGTCGATTGGCAACAGCTCGGACGCTGCGCAATACGGATCCGTTACTTCGCCGACGGAAATTACCTATCTGGTTGATCTGAAGAAGGGAACGGATGCGGAAGTATTCATCGATAATGTAACGTCTCATGCAGGCGAATACGAGGGAGCGGAGCTTATCAGCAACGCGGCCGATCTGATGATGGGCGGGGGCGGAACAACGGTATTCGTCGATGTGTCCGGCGATGATCCTGCTCAAATGGCGGAAGCCGCCGAGAAGCTGAAAGAGGCGATGGCTTCGGTGGACGGCGTGCTCAAGGTCGAGACGAATCAAGAGGAAGTGAAGCCGGTCTACAGCTTCGAGATTAATCCGGAAGCTGCGAAAGGACAGGACGTATCCGCCCAGCTTCAGAGTCTAATTAATCCGATGCCAATCGGGTCCATTAAGCTAAGCGGCAGCGATACGCCTGTTATTCTGATGCCATCTGCGCATCCGAAATCCGAGAGCGATTTGAACGCTCTTATGATTATGACGGAGGAAGGCGCAAAGCCGGTATCCAGCGTGGCGAAGCTTGTGCGTACCGAAGAAGCGAGTCTGTATTATCACAAGGAAGGCAAGCCGTATATTCGCGTAACGGCAAGCGCCGATCCCAAGCTGCTCTCCAAAGTCGGAGATGATATTAACAAGAAGGTTGCGGACCTAGATACAGAGGATGGAATCACGCTTGCGGTAGGCGGCGCGTCCGCCGAACAGGCCGGAGATTTTGCGGATCTGGGCATTACGGCATTGATCTCGATCGGCCTCGTCTACCTCATTATGGTATTGACGTTCAAAACGCTTCGGGCGCCTATCGCAATCATGATTTCGTTGCCCCTCGCGACAATCGGAGCGGTTACGGGTCTTATGGTATCGGGCGTTACGCCGGATTTCACCGCCATGTTCGGCGCTCTGATGCTCATTGGCATCGTCGTAACGAACGCGATCGTGCTGATCGACCGCGTGAAGAAGAACGAAGAGACGATGACGATCAGGGAAGCGCTGATCGAAGCGGCAACAACGAGAATGCGTCCGATTATTATGACGGCGGTCGCAACGATCAGCGCCATGCTGCCGCTCGTATTCGGCTCGCATGAATCGGGCAGCATCGTATCGCAAAGCCTCGCCATCGTCGTAATCGGCGGTCTTGCGGTCGCCACGCTCCTCACGCTGATCATCGTGCCTTGTCTCTACGAGCTGCTGTTCTTCTTGAAATCCCGCAGACAAAGAGCCGCGGCGAAAATCGCGTCTCCTCAGGAGCCGTCCGTGCATGCATAATGCCTAACAATGAAACAGTCGATGAACGGTCTGCAAATTGAACTAGAGCAAAGAAGCAGCGCCCGCGAATCTCATTCGCGGGCGCTGCTTTACTCTTCAAGTTTTGCCGCTTTGCCACCTTATCTGTCCTTAGAAATCGCCGACATGAAACGAGCCTCGCCGCCAGATAGGGATTCAATCTATGGTTGCGCGGACAGAGATAACCTTATATGCGATAAAACAGCATTTTTTTTGATTTTTTGAGGAAATAGCGTCCTCTGTGTCCACCAAAACGAACAAACTTCGTATTTATCCCAAATAGCGTCCCCTGTGTCCGCTTATTTGTTTCTGGGCTTATGAAAAGGTCTGTCGTTGTTTCTGTATAAAAATTTAACCGCGGACCGTCGTCGCTTGGCGCTATTGTTCGCACGCTTGCTTATACAGCGGAAGCAAGGCCTCGTAAGTTGAAGCTGCCAGCTGCAGCAAGCCCTCACCGTTCTGCAGCAGCTTGTCGTCCGCAGCAATATGGCGACCAAGAAGCAACTCCGCTTTGCCCACGTCGCGGAACCGGGTCAGCGCTTCCTTCCAATCCTTGCGGCTCATTCCTTCTACGGGGCGCGCCTCTTTGTTCATATGATCCATGGACAGGAGAAAATCGCCGGGCACAACGGCAATGGTTTCGTTCAGATGCTTCAGAAACGAGGAGGCGATTTTCTTCTTGTTCGGCAATTCGTAAATAAAGGCAAGCCACAAAAACAGATGATCATCGAAGAGACCAAGCTGGAAATGGGGATGCGCCTTGTAGCCTCTCTTATTGGGCGAGAGCGCAAGCCAGGTATCCTTCGGCGGATTCACCTTGCGGCGCGCGTGTCTCGCGATATGAAGGAACATCTCTTGTCCGGACAGCAGGGATAGCTCTGCGGCGAGCTGCGCTCCGATTTGCTGGAATTTCGGCTGAATTCGGGTCTGAATGCCGGTCATTCTCTCCGTCAGCCCTTCAAGCTCGAACACCTTGAAGTCATCGGGAAGAAAGCCGGTGAATATCGTAGACTGCTCGGCAGTTTGTGTGGTCATGTCTTTGGCTCCAATCTATGAATGATGTATTTGAATTATAGCATACCGTCTGCTTACAGTCCTTCCTTAAGGGGCTTTTTCATCGCTTCTTCATCCTATGGAATTCTCACTCCGGCAAGCATTCGGTTAATTTTGGGCAATCCCGATTGAAAATTAGTCAATAATCCAAGTTGCCAGAACATAAGATGGAGTATAAGATAGTGATAAGAACAAATTATCAGAACATTTCGTCAAATCATTCAACCGGAGCAAAGATCATAATATTTTAAGGGCAAGGGAGGGATTGCCGTGAACAAAAGCTACGAGGTGGAATATTGCAATTTGGAGCTGAGATTCGAACGCCGGCAAATCCAAAATCTTATTCGCGATCTGATTCAGGAAGGATACTCCTTGTACTGGAGTGAAACCGACGGTCAGTTCCTCGTCTCCATTCGCACAGGCCGCAAACTCGTCAAGCTTCAGTTCGAGCGCATGAAGAGCAGGTACAAAATTGTAGGAGATTATGTGATTAAGGATGAAAAGCTGTCAGAGCTGCTTGAAAAACTAATTAATGATTCACGCGGGCATGCGGTCGTCAAGCGGATCAAGGATCGTCAAATCGTCATCGAGAACATTATGTTCGGCGAGATTATACGACTTGTGGAGGTGTCTGGCATGGAGCACAGAATTATTTATCAGAAGAAGCCGTTCGTCACGATAGAGGAAATGATCAAAGCCTTTCAATCCAAACGGGCCGAAGAGCGGGCGGCTGTTCTGCGGTATGAGCTCGATTATGAATTGTCCGTCTTGTTCGAAGCGTTAGAGGCCGGGAATCAGGAAGCGGTTACAGAATCGAAAGACAAATTGGTCGGACTTCGTTCCGAAATGCTGCAATTGGAGCTGTGATGCATGATTAGATGTTCCGCACGTAAGAAGTGAACGATCTCCTCTCTGCGAGCTTTGCGGGGGTGCGGGATCGTTTTCTTGTTTGAGGGACGCCAATTTTGGAGACAATTTCGACATTTTTCCATACAGACGGTTTTCTTCTGGTCGCAAAAAGAGTAGAATAAAGCTATTGTGACTAAAATTAAATATAAAGGGTGGAAGAAATCAATGTCTAAAACTCAGATTGGCGTTATCGGAATGGCTGTCATGGGTAAAAACCTGGCTCTCAATATCGAGAGCAGAGGCTTCACGGTATCCGTGTTCAACAGATCCCGCGAGAAAACAGATGATCTTATGAAAGAATTTCCGGGCAAGAACCTTGTGCCTGCCTATACAATCGAAGATTTCGTCGCATCCTTGGAAGTTCCGCGCAAAATTCTGATCATGGTGCAAGCCGGCGCCGGCACGGACGCAACAATCGACGCTCTTGTGCCGCTGCTTGATCAAGGCGATATCATAATCGACGGCGGCAACGCTTATTTCCCCGACACGCAGCGCCGCAGCAAGGAGCTGGAAGCGAAGGGCTTCCGCTTTATCGGAACCGGCGTATCCGGCGGCGAAGAGGGCGCTCTGAAAGGACCTTCCATTATGCCGGGCGGACAGAGATCGGCTTACGAGCTCGTTGAGCCGGTGCTTACGGCGATATCCGCGAAGGTGGGAGACGACGCTTGCTGTACGTATATCGGACCGGACGGAGCGGGCCATTATGTGAAGATGGTTCATAACGGCATCGAGTATGGCGACATGCAGCTCATCTGCGAAGCCTACGACTTGCTCAAGAACGTGCTGGACGTGAACGCGGAGGAGCTTCACGACATCTTCACCGAATGGAACAAAGGCGAGCTTGACAGCTATCTCATCGAGATTACGCGCGATATCTTCTCCAAGTACGACCCTGAGACAGGCAAACCGATGGTGGACGTGATTCTGGACTCCGCGGGTCAGAAGGGCACCGGCAAATGGACGAGCCAAAGCTCGCTCGATCTCGGCGTACCGTTGTCCATTATTACCGAATCGGTATTCACCCGTTTCTTGTCCGCGATGAAGGAAGAACGCGTTGCGGCAAGCAAGGTGCTCAGCGGTCCCAAGAAAGTCAAATTCGAGGGCGATCGCAAGGCCTTCATCGAATCGGTGCGCAAAGCATTGTTCGCCAGCAAGATTTGCTCCTACGCGCAGGGCTTCGCGCAAATGCGCGCCGCTTCCGAGGAATACGGCTGGGATCTGCGCTACGGCGACATCGCGATGATCTTCCGCGGCGGCTGCATTATCCGCGCCCGCTTCCTGCAGAACATCAAAGACGCATACGATCGCGATCCGGCTCTTCGCAATCTATTGCTTGACGAATATTTCAAAGAGATTGTCGAATCGTATCAAGGCGCATGGCGCGAGGTTGTTGCCGCTGCTGTGGCAAGCGGCGTTCCTGTTCCGGGATTCTCCAGCGCCTTGGCGTACTTCGACAGCTATCGCACAGAGCGTCTTCCGGCTAATCTGCTGCAAGCGCAGCGCGATTATTTCGGAGCGCATACGTTCAAGCGTCTTGACAAGGAAGGCACGTTCCACTTCAACTGGCTGGACGCTTAAGGATTGTCCGGAAGCAGTCCGTAGGCCGCTTGCCGGAGCCATTCCCGCATGCGGTCGGCTTCCTGGTCGCAAGCATTTCGCCTCTGAATGAGCGACATTGCGATTTCCGCGAAGTATAGAAAGTTTTGCAATAGGCGTGGCTGGGACAGATCCGTTAATAGGGGATCTGCATCAGCCACTCTTTTCTTTATGTATCCCAGCATCCAGACGACATCGCTTCGCGTAAGCGGATATTCAGGGTCCATAATGGCTTTCAGCTTTCCTTCGATAGGGTCGAGAGTGTGTGGATGTTGATGGCTTGTCATCGCCTGTCACTCCTAGATTCAAATTATGCATCATTAACAACGATACGGCAGAACGAACAATTTTATACCTTCCCTTGCAAAAAAATGATATGATGTGGGCAGGTTCAAAGGCGATAAAGGATGGATGGATAGCATGAAATCGCAACCAAACAACAAAATCATATTGGTCGGCTTCATGGGGACCGGCAAATCGATTGTCAGCGAAAAGCTTGCCGGACAATTGGGCTGGAGCAGAGTCGATATCGACGAGGAAATCGTGAAGGCGGCGAAAAAACCGATTTCGAAAATCTTCGCGGACGATGGCGAGGATGCCTTCAGAGAGCTTGAATCCAGGGTGTTGGAAGCCGCTCTGGCAAGCCCGGAGCAGGCGATTGTCGCGACCGGAGGCGGAGCGGTGCTGCGAGCAAGTAACAGGCAGGCGATGTTGGCGCATGGCTTCGTAGCAGCCTTGAAAGCGAGTCCGGAGACGATCATAGCAAGAGTGATGAACGATTCGTCGCGCCCATTGCTGCAAGGGGATGTTCGGGCAAGGGTGCATGAGCTTCTGGAGAAGCGAAAAGATGCTTACGACTTCGCGCATTTGGCCATCGACACAACGGCAATGACCGTTGCGGAGGTCGTCCAGCGGATTGCAGATGAAAGCGGACTTATTTCGAAATAAAGACTAAAGGGGAAATTGGCGGATGGATGTTATCGTAAGAGGAACACCGGAATTGAAAGGCGAGATTGGAGCTCTATCCTCCAAAAACTATACGACGCGCTATCTTCTGACGGCAGCATTGGCGGAGGGCACCTCCACGGTTTATTATCCAGCCCACAGTGAAGACAGCGACGCGATGCGCAGATGCATCAAGGATCTCGGGGCAGTGCTGGAGGAGGATGATGAGAAGATTGTCATTACCGGATTCGGAAAGCATCCGAAAGCCGTCGATCAGCTCGACGTGGGCAATGCAGGGGCCGTTCTGCGCTTTCTGATGGCGATTGCGTCGCTGTGTCCGGATGTTACCTTCATCAACAAGTATCCGGATTCGCTCGGCAAACGTCCTCATCATGATTTGATTCATGCCTTGACGGATATGGGCGTGGAGATTGAGCATCAGGACGGCAAGCTGCCGATTCGGATCAAGGGAGGACGTCCGCGGGGCGGACAGATTCGCGTATCTGGCAACATCAGCTCGCAATATCTCAGCGCCTTGCTGTTCCTCACGCCTCTTCTGGAGGAGGACAGCGAAATCGAGGTGCTGCATGATCTGAAATCCAAGGTCGTTGTCGGTCAGACCCTCGAAGTGTTGCAGCAGGCGGGTATTGTCGTACATGCGGATGAGGATTATATGCGCTTTCGCGTACCGGGCAGACAGCAATATACCGCGAAAACGTATTATGTGCAAGGCGATTATCCCGGCTCCGCCGCCATTCTTGCCGCGGCGGCGGTGACGAAGTCCGACGTGACGGTGCATCGACTTATGAACGAGAGCAAGCAGGGCGAGCGCGCGGTTGTCGATGTGCTTCAGATGATGGAGGCGCCGCTGACGCATGAGAACGACATCGTGCGCGTCCAAGGCAGCGGCAAGCTCAAAGCGGTTGAATTCGACGGCGATCACGCGACGGACGCCGTGCTTGCGATGGTAGCCGCTGCCGTATTCGCCGAAGGCACCTCGCGCTTCTATAATGTAGAGAATTTGCGGTACAAGGAATGCGATCGCATTACCGATTATTTGAATGAACTACGCAAGGCCGGCGCTAACGTGGAAGAGAAGCAAAGTGAAATCATCGTGCATGGCCGGCCCGAAGGCGTGGAAGGCGGCGTTGATATTAATGCCCATTATGATCACAGGGTCATCATGGCGCTGACGATTGTCGGTCTGCGCTCGAAGGCGCCGATTCGAATTCACGACGCGCATCATGTGGCAAAATCGTATCCGATCTTCTTCGATCATCTGCGGGACTTGGGTGCCAATGTGGAATGGGTGGAATAATTGGTAAATGGAATTTAATTTGTAGAAACGAGGTGTGGGGATGTCTTACGAAAATCCGTCTCGCGAGCAAATCAAAGAGCTGTTGTCCGGAGCCGCGACGATCGCGGTAGTCGGCCTGTCCGATAAGCCTGATCGGGTGTCCTACGGTGTTTCGCAAGCGATGCAAGCGAAAGGTTACCGCATTATACCGGTCAATCCGGGAGCGGATCGCATTTTGGGCGAAACCTGTTATGCCGCGCTGGGCGATATTCCAGAGAGGGTGGATATCGTCAATGTGTTCCGCCGCTCAGAATACACGCCCGAGGTTGCTGCGGAGGCTGCCGCGATTGGCGCCGGCGCGCTCTGGCTGCAGCTTGGCATTTATAATGAGGAAGCGGCGCGTATAGCTTCGGCAGCAGGGTTGCAGGTTATTATGGATCGTTGCATCAAGGTGGAGGATTCGATTCTTTTGCCGGAAGGCAAGCCTAAGACGTAAAGGCATTCACAATCGGGAAGGGGACGGGCTGCGACAAGCTCGTCTTCTTTTTGACAAACGATATGACAACGCTTAACATCGTAATAGTAGTCGTCCGAAAAGCTCGGCTGCATGCAAGCTTTGATAATAGTAGTCGTCCGAAAAGCTCGGCTGCATGCAAGCTTTGATGTATGCGGATATTTTTTTTAGGAGGGACAAGATGACGTTCATAGGAAGCCTGCAACAGCTTGGCAGAGCCTTCATGCTGCCTATGATTGTGCTTCCGGCAGCTGCGGTGTTTCTCAGTCTCAGCGGATTGCCTTGGGATTACATAGGCTTGCCCGTCATGTCGCAATATTTGGAGGCGGCAAGTGATACCATATTTTATTATTTGCCCTATCTTTTCGCGGTGGGCATTGCGCTCGGGTTTACGAGCAACGCTTTGTCTGCGGGAATGGGCGCCTTTGTCGGCATGATTATTTATGACGGCGTATTGCAATCAGGGAATGTGGAGATTGAGCCGACTGTGTTTATCGGCGCTTTCTTCGGAATCGCGGCGGGTATGAGCTATGAGCGATTTAAGGATCTCCGTCTGCCTGAATATATTCAATTCTTCGGCGGACCGAGATTTGTTCCGTTGTTCATGAGCTTTCTCTCGCTGCTGTTCTCTATCGGCATGGTGCAGATTGCTCCGTCCGTTCAGAATATGCTGATTAAGCTGGGAGATATTGTTGCCTCCGGCGGAGGCTTCGGCGTATTCCTGTTCGGATTCGTGCTTCGCATTCTGGTCGTATTCGGCATGCATCATCTCGTCAGTCACGTGTTTTGGTTCCAGATCGGCGCTTACGAGACCGATACCGGCCAGCTTGTGTTCGGTGATTTGCCGCGCTTTTTCGCGGGAGATCCCGCCGCGGGCTCGTTCATGGCCGGACTCTATCCGACCATGATGTTCGCGCTGCCCGCGATTGCCTTCGCGATCATTCACGAGGCGCGGGAGGATCTTAAGCCCAAGATACGCAAAACCTTCCTCTATGCCGCGCTGGCTTCGTTTCTGACCGGCGTGACCGAGCCGGTGGAATTCGCTTTTCTGTTCGTGGCTCCCTATCTATATGTCGTTCATGCCTTGTTGTCCGGAGCCATTATGTGGGTGACCTATGAGCTGGGCATTCATCACGGCTTCTCCTTCTCGGCTGGCGCAATTGACTTCATCATCAATGAGCATCTTGCGACGAGGGGATGGCTTATTCTTCCGATTGGAATCGTGGTCGGAGTCGTCTATTATACGTTGTTCCGCTGGGCGATTCGACGCTTTCGCATTCCAACTCCGGGCCGTGAGGAGGGCTCGCAGCTCGATGAATGGGCGGGCGATATTCCATACCGGGCGCCTCTGATTCTGCAAGCAATCGGCGGCAAGGGCAATATCGTGCAGATGGAGTCCTGTATTACGAGACTGCGACTCAAGCTATCGAACGAGAAGATCATTGATGTCAATGCGCTTCGCAATCTTGGCGCGGCCGGCGTCATCAGGCTTGGAGGGGGCCATGTGCAGGTTGTATTCGGCACCTTCTCGGAGCTGATTCGCGAAGAGATGCTGAAGACGATTCGCCGCGATCAGGAGCAGGTATCGTTCCATTCGCCGGTGCAAGGACGAATGATTCCGCTCAAGGATGTGCCCGATCCTATTTTTGCCGGCAATCTGGTCGGACAAGGCGTGGCCTTCCTGCCGGATCGCGGAGAGCTTGTGTCTCCGGTCAGCGGCAAGGTCATCCATATCTATCCGACCATGCATGCCATCGGCATACGGACGAAGGAGGGGCTGGAAGTGCTGCTGCATATCGGCATCGATACGTCGCAGCTTGCGGGAAAATCGTATTTCGAGGCGATGGTGAAAGAAGGAGATAAGGTGACTCCCGGCATGCTGCTCATTCGCTTCAACCTTCAGAAGATTCGCAAGGAAAGCAAGTCGCTCGCAACACCAATGGTTATTACGAATACGGATCTTGTTCAATCCTGGAGATACGCTCCCTTCAAGTCCGTGAAGAAGGGGCAATCCTCAGTGATGTCAGTCGTACTTAAAGAGAGCAATGGTGGAGGGGAAACGCAATGATTCGTGGAATTGGCGCCTCAACGGGCATCGCTATCGGGAAATCGTTCGTCTTGCCCAACTGGGAATGGGAAGTGCCCGAGCAGAAGATAGATGTTGCTGATTTTGCCCGCGAATTCGAACGGGTCTATGAGGGCATTCGGACGTCGAAGGATGAAATTCAGCAGATTAAAGCCGAGCTTTGCGAAGTCGTGGGCGCGGATGAAAGTCAAATCTTCGACGCGCATATCGCGATTCTGGACGATCCCGTCTTCATGAATGAAATTCAAGGCATTATTAGGCGGCAGTACAAGGCCGCGGAAGTCGCCGTCAAAGAAGCGATCGATCATTTCGTCACGATGTTCGATTTGCTCGACGACGAGTATATGAAGGAGAGAGCGCTTGATATTAAGGATGTCGGCAATCGTCTGCTCAAGCATCTGCTTGGCGTGCCCGAGATCAAGCTGCCGACCGACACACAGCCGTTCATTCTCATCGCGAAGGAGCTTTCGCCGTCCCAGCTTGCGCATATTAATCCGGATCATGTGCTCGGCATTGTCACCTTGGCGGGCAGCACGACCTCTCATTCCTCCATTATGGCGCGAGCGCTCGGCATTCCGCTCGTCGTGGGCATTGAGCCGAACCTGGAAGACGAGATCACAACCGGACAAATTCTGATTATCGACGGCAGCGAAGGCATCCTGTATCTGAATCCGGATGACGGCCTGATTGCCAAATACGAAGCGCTGCAGATCAAGCAAGCGGAAGCGAAGAAGCATCTGCAGCATTTCATCCATCATCATTCCGTTACGCCCGACGGCAAGTCACTGCGCCTGGCCGCCAACATCAGCTCGATGAAGGAGCTGGATATCGCCCTGTCTTCGGGCGCGGACGGCGTCGGTTTGTTCCGAACCGAATTTCTCTACATGGATCGGAATCGTTTCCCCCTAGAGGAAGAGCAGCTTGAGGTTTATCGAAGCGTTGTGGAGAAGCTGGCCGGGGAACCGCTTGTAATCCGCACGCTGGATGTCGGCGGAGACAAGCAACTGGACTATTTCGAGCTGCCGGAGGAGGATAATCCGTTCCTCGGGTACCGCGCCATTCGCATATCGCTGGATAAGACGGAGCTGTTCAAGACGCAGCTTCGCGCCATTCTTCGAGCGAGCGCCTTTGGGAAGATCAAGCTGATGTATCCGCTGATCTCTTCGGTCGAAGAAGTCAGAGCCGCCAACAGATTGCTCCAGGAAGCGAAGCAAGAGCTGGAGAGCGAGGGCATCGCCTTCGATGGAGGAATCAAAACAGGCATTATGATTGAAGTGCCGGCAGCGGTCATGATTGCCGATCTGCTCGCCCAGGAGGTTGATTTCTTCAGTATCGGGACGAATGATCTCGTGCAATTCACGCTTGCGGTCGATCGTATGAACGAGGAGATCGCGCATCTGTACGAGCCATTCCATCCTGCATTGCTGCGCATGCTGGGGAATACGGTCAAGGCGGCCAAGGCGCATGGAGTAACGGTAGGGGTGTGCGGGGAACTGGCTGGAGATCTCAGAGCGCTGCCGATATGGCTCAGTCTTGACGTAGACGAGCTCAGCATGTCGGCTCATTCGATTCTGCATGTGAAGAAAAGGCTGCTATGTACAAGGCAGGATGACAGCGTCTCCGTCTTCAAGGAGCTGCAGCGCTGCCGAACGGGAACCGAGATCAAGGAGATGCTGCAAAGCTATATGCTTTCCGTAGACGAACAAACAGCGAATGGTTAACCCATTCGCTGTTCTAATGCGTCTACGAAGGCCTTGGCGTATTCGGGAAGATCGGGCGGTCTGCGAGCGGAGATGAGATTGCCGTCCACGACAACCTCTTCGTCGAACCAGGAAGCTCCCGCATTCTCCATATCGTCGCGGATGCCCGGCGTGGAGGTGACCTTCCGTCCTTCCAGGATTTTGGCGGAGATGAGCACCCACCCGGCGTGGCAAATTTGGCCGATCGGCTTGTTCGCCTCGTTCATTTCTTGTACAAGCCGGAGCACCTTGGGATATCGTCTCAGCTTGTCCGGCGCCCAGCCTCCGGGGACGAGAAGCCCGATGATTTCATCGCTGCGCACTTCATCGAAGGATAGATCGGCTACAGCGGGGACGCCGTATTTGCCGATATGCTTCCTGCCTTTCTCGGGACCCGCGTAGAGCACGGTCGCGCCGGCTTCGCGCGCGCGATAGACCGGATACCATAGCTCGAGATCCTCGAACTCGTCGTCAAGCAAACAGATAACCGTCTTGTTTTGCAAGGACATAATAAGCCTCCATTCCTAGTGACATTTCATTCTTATTGTAACGAAGGAGATTATATGAATCAATTCAAAGCGGTCAAAAATACGATTCGCGTGCTTGTGCTGGCAGGCTGGATGCTCGTCATATTCCTATTGTCCGCCCAAACGGGTGAGGAAGTGAACACCTTTCTGCCGTGGTTTCAGAAACTGTTTCCGGCCATGCAGGATTTTAATTGGGGACATTTTGTCACTTATTTCGTGTTGGCGGCAGCGTTTGATTTCGGCATTGGAGCGCGATCCGAGCGCATCGTTTGGAAGCTGGTCATCATAGCGGCCTGCGGGCTTTACGGCGTTACCGATGAATATCATCAATCCTTTGTCGCAGGGAGATCAACCGATGTACAGGATATCAAGCATGATCTAATTGGAGCCTTCCTGTGGACCGTCGTCATCATGCTTCCTCCGCTTTTAAGGATTTGGAGACGCATCGCGCTGCGAGCATGACGCAATCTTCCATAGTAAAAATTACATAGCGCCGTAAGCAGGATTTTTGGCAAAAAAGGTCGAATGTTTTACTCACTCTCAAAATGGACAGAGGTATTAAGCTGGCGAAAATGCCGCTTTGAGAAGGAGTTGACCCACATGCAGAAGAAATGTCAATGCGGCAACATGATGAAGATGAAATTACGAACGGTCATTTATTCGGGGAAGGTAGAGATCGATAATGTACCCATCTTCTCTTGCCAGGAATGCAGCCGAAGTGAAGTCATTCCAGAGGTTAAGCCGGATTTGACGGGCTTGATCGCGAAGCTCGGCAATGAACCGGGCAAACAATCCTTTCTGTTCAATGAATGCAATGAATGGGCGGATTTGCTGGTGGAAGCCCGGGCCAACAGGCAAATGCCGGGACAGCCCGAGGTGGAGGCGATGATTGAGCAGCGTATCAATACGCTTCTGGATCTTTATTTGATTGCGCAGAAGCTTGACGATCAGCCGTGGATCGATGATTTGAACAAGCGGCTGCAGCAGATTAGCAGACGAATCTTGCATACATAACAGCACTCCTTACATTCAGGAAACAGGTTGAAGAAAAAGGGGATTTTGACAGGCGGGAACAGCGTTTTCCCCCTGTCTTTTCTTTTCTTCCGACCTCGTGAAAACGCAATGAAAGCACGATATAACAAGGTTTTTGACGATTAATGTTTTGCGTTGCTTGTACCTTTGTGCTATCATTATTTTCAAACGTAACGAACGAAAAAAAATCTGAGCAAATGGAGAGAGATCCCGTGACGGTAACCATTTATGATGTAGCAAGAGAAGCAGGCGTTTCGATGGCGACGGTATCCAGAGTGGTCAATAACAACCCGAATGTAAAGCCGGCGACGAGAAAAAAGGTTTTTGAAGCAATTGAGCTTCTGGGCTATCGTCCTAATGCGGTTGCCAGAGGCTTGGCCAGCAAGAAAACAACAACGGTCGGAGTCGTTATTCCGGACATTTCCAATGCGATATTCGCCGAAGTCGCGCGGGGAATCGAAGATATTGCGAATATGTATCATTATAATATTATTCTCTGCAACGCGGACAAGCGCAAGGAAAAGGAAATTCGCGTCATTAACACGTTGCTGGAGAAGCAGGTAGATGGACTGTTGTTCATGGGCGGCGCGGTAACGGACGAGCATCTTCAAGCGTTCAAGACCGCGAATGTGCCGATCGTGCTGTGCGCGACCAGCGATGACAGCAATCAGATTCCTTCCGTGGATATCAATCATGAGGAAGCCGCGTATGATGCTGTCATGAAGCTGATCAGCCAGGGACACAAACGAATTGCGATGATCAGCGGCACGCTGCAGGATCCTTCGAATGGCTACGCCAGATTCCAAGGCTACAAGAGGGCAATGGAGAGCTCGGGGCTTCCGTACGACGATTCCTTGGTGCGTATCGGCAACTACCGCTATGAATCGGGAGTCGAGGCGATGAAATATTTTGTCGATATGGAGAATCGCCCGACTGCGGTCTTCTCCGCGACGGACGAAATGGCGATTGGAGCGATTCATTGCATTCAGGATTCAGGCTTGCAAGTGCCAAGAGATATTTCCGTTATTTCGGTGGACAACAGCCGCATGGCTTCGATGGTCAGACCTCAGCTGACCGCGGTCGCCCAGCCGATGTACGATATCGGAGCGGTGTCGATGAGGCTTCTGACGAAGCTCATGAAGAAGGAAAATGTGGAAATGTCCAAGGTCGTGCTGCCGCATGAAATTGTGACGCGTCAATCGGTTGGAGGCGCATAGAAGCAATGGCATGGAACAAAATCGGCATCATCGGCGCAATGGCTGAAGAAATTCAATTTCTTCACGAGCATGTAGAAAACGCAACAAGCTTTACCCGCGCAGGCATCGCCTATTTCGAAGGAAGCTTGCACGGGAAAGCTGTTATCTATTGCAAATCAGGCGTAGGCAAGGTGAATGCGGCGGTCTGCACGCAGCTGCTTATCGACGCAGGGGCGGATTGCGTGCTGTTCACGGGCGTAGCAGGCGCTCTTGATCCGAGCTTGAATATTGGAGATATCGTGATCTCGACAACATGCATTCAGCATGACATGGACTGCAGCCCTCTCGGATACGCCAAGGGCGAAATTCCTTTTCACCCCGTCTCTGAATTCAAAGCGGATGAAAATCTTGTCCGTCTGGCTGCGGAAGCGGGAGAGAAGCTTTTCTCCGGCCGCAGTCTGGCAGGCAAGGTGCTCTCCGGCGATCAATTCATCGCCAGCCGAGACACGGTTTCGAGGCTTCATGAGATTTTTCATGGGGCTTGCGCGGAGATGGAAGGAGCGGCCGTCGCCCAGGTATGCGTTATGAACGAAATACCGTTTGTGGTTATTCGTTCGATGTCGGACAAGGCTGACGGCTCCGCTCACGTGAATTTCGCTGAATTTACGCAGGAGGCTTCCGAGCATTCCTATCAGATGATTGACGAAATCGTCAAAAATCTGTGAGTCATGCGCGGCGATAAGAGTATAGGATGAACGAAAAGCAACCGGAAGAGCCATGCTCTCGCGGTTGCTTTTTTTTTTAGGGCGGCAGAGCCTATAAATCTTGAATGACGATGGCCTGCGTGAGGCGGTTCTTCTCCGTTATTTCATGTCGCCTCGGCATAGGGGGAATGCTCTCTGTATCCTCCAGCCAGGTCCTCGGAAGCTGTACCGGGCTTTGCGGCTGCCACTTGGCGAGCCACTCGGAAGGAAGCGCTTGCTCTCCCCCGGAACGAATGGCGGCTGCAAGCGGATGTCCGGACATCTCCAGCCAAACCATCGACCATGCGCGCGGCACAACCCTCCAGCTATCGTAGCCCCCTCCTCCGAGAGCGATCCACCGGCCGTCAGCATAGACATGCGCAAGCTCATGAAGGATAGCCGGGATTTCCTTATAAATCCCCATGCTGCAGTGAATATGGGAGAGGGGATCATAAGCGTGGGCATCGCAGCCGTGCTGGCTGATAATGACGTCGGGCTTGAAGCTGCCTATGACCTTGCGAAGCGTTACCGAGAAGCTCTCCAGCCAGGACTCATCCTCCGTATACGGCTCGAGCGGCATGTTGAAGCAGGCGCCGTGTCCGAGATCGATCCCTTTCTCGCTGACAAAGCCGGTTCCCGGAAACAGAAATTTACCTGTCTCGTGAATCGAATAGGTGCACACATTCGGATCGTCGTAGAAGATCCATTGCACCCCATCCCCGTGATGAACATCCGTATCGACATACAAGACTCTCGCATGATAAGTCTCGCGAATATGCTTGATCGCGATTGCGGCGTCGTTGTATACGCAGAAGCCCGCTGCGCGCTCCGGGAAGGCGTGATGCAAGCCGCCGGCGAGATGGAAGGCATGCTCGGCTTGACCGCTCATAACCGTCTCGGCGGCAGTGAGTGAGCCCGTTGCGATGGCTGCCGCTGCCTCATGCATGCCCGTGAAGAGAGGCGTATCCTCCGTCGACAAGCCGTAGGCCGCAGCCGTGTCCATTATGGAGGAAGGCGGTTCCGCTTCGCTTAACGATTTAACCGCTCTTACATAGTCTTCGCGATGAACAGTGGTGAGCGCTTCATCGGTCATCTTGCGATTTGGCGTTGCGATTTGCTCTGCGCTCAATCCATTGGATGCTTGCAGCAAGTCCATCGTCAGAGTCTGGCGGATGGGATCGAATGGATGATCCGCGTGAAATTTGTAGCGTATGGCTTCCGGATGATGAATGAATAAAGCAGGAGATGGCATTCCAACTTCAAATCCTTTCTCGCAATATTGAGCGTTAATACATAAATCGATCATGGAATCTCACGCTGTCAAAGCGCTCGATAGAGCTCAGCGGCACATCCTTGCCGATCCGAACCATCAGACAATTAGCCGGATGCGAGCAAATTTCCGGATCATCCGTCGCATACCAAACCATGCCCGAGGTTTTCATCAAATTCTCCATCATGCTTCGGTAATCCCACACATTCAAGCCCGTTCCTTCAAGATCCCAATGCCAATAATATTCTGTCGTGTAGACGATAACATTCTCTAATTGCTCTTCGGCGAAAGCGAGTCTGATCATGCGCTTTCCGATTCCGAAGGATCGATATTCGTCGGCAACCTCGATGGCTCCAAGCTCGATCAGGTCCTCCATGCCTCCTTCGGACCATCGCTCCAGCTCATCCGGATAATGAAAGGTCACATAGCCGACCACAGTATCGTCATGTCTGGCCAGTATGATGCGTCCTTCTTCCAGCTCGGCAATTTCAACAAGCGCAATGTGCTGCTCAGAGGGCCGTCTGAAGGCATCCAATGATGGATGCATCGCATAGGTGGACAAACGGTCTGCAGGGACAGGTCCTTCGATAACAAGCTCCAGATTGCTGCGGGTGCGAAGTCTGTCGATCTGCAGTTTTTTGCGGTGCTCCAAATCCATTCCTCCTTTGTCTGGGCTGTTGGCGCGAATGCGTATTTCTTGCGTTATGATGATTGAATCCTACTATAGGTTATAACAAACAATCAAGAAAATGAAAAGCATGGTCGAGATGAAACCGGTTGTGTTATAATGATAAAGGCGTGTTGAAAGCGCATACGGCATTTAATATCAGATAAAGAGTGATGGGAGAGTGATAGTATGATCAACTTACATCAAGAACGAATTCCTGCAACAGCGCAAAATCCAAATTTGAAAAGCTATGAAGAGGAAGCGGCTTCCTTCGACTGGAAGCAGATCGAGAAGCAATTCAGCTGGCATGAAACCGGCAAAGTGAATATGGCATATGAGGCGATCGACCGCCATGTCGAGCAAGGCAGAGGGGAGAAAACGGCTCTTCATTATAGCGATAACGATAGAGATGAAGCATACACCTTCAAACAGTTGAGCGAGCAATCGAACCGATTCGCCAACGTACTTCGCGACATGGGCGTGAGCAAGGGAGACCGCGTATTCATCTTCATGCCGCGAACGCCCGAGCTGTACTTCAGCGTGCTCGGAGCGCTCAAGATCGGCGCTGTGATCGGGCCGTTGTTCGAGGCATTCATGGAAACGGCCGTGAAGGACAGATTGCAGGACAGCGAAGCGGTTGCAATCGTTACCACGCCCGCGCTGCTGCATCGGATTAAACGAGATGAGCTTCCGAATCTGAAGCATATTATTGTGTACGGCGACGAGATTCCTGCAGAAGAGGGTATCATCAATTATAAAGAGAAAATGCAAGAAGCGTCCGAAACAGCGGAAATTGAATGGCTGGATCGCGAGGATGGTCTTATTCTGCATTATACATCCGGCTCAACCGGCAAGCCGAAGGGCGTCTATCATGTTCAGAATGCGATGATTCAGCATCTCTATACCGGTCAAATCGTACTTGATTTGAAGAAGGATGATGTCTACTGGTGCACGGCCGATCCAGGCTGGGTGACAGGCACGTCTTACGGAATCTTCGCTCCATGGCTGAACGGCGTAACGAATGTAATCAGAGGCGGGAGATTCAGCCCCGGCGATTGGTACAACGTCATTCAGAAGTACAAGGTAACCGTCTGGTACAGCGCTCCGACAGCTTTTCGCATGCTGATGGGGGCGGGGGACGATCTGTCGACTCAGTACGATCTGACGAGTCTCAGACATGTGCTGAGCGTCGGCGAGCCGCTTAATCCCGAGGTTGTGCGGTGGGGAATGAAGGTTTACGGGCAGCGCATTCATGATACATGGTGGATGACCGAGACGGGAGGACAGCTTATTTGCAACTATCCAAGCATGGATATAAAACCGGGCTCCATGGGCAAGCCTTTGCCTGGCGTATCGGCTTCTATCATCGACGACAGCGGCAATGAGGTACCGCCATATCGCATGGGCAATCTGGCCGTTCGCACGCCTTGGCCGTCCATGATGCGCAAGGTGTGGAACAATCCTGCGAAGTACGAAGAATACTTCCGTCTGAGCGGTTGGTACGTATCTGGCGACTCCGCCTACAAGGATGAGGATGGTTACTTCTGGTTCCAGGGCCGGATCGACGATGTCATTAACACGGCAGGCGAGCGAGTTGGTCCTTTCGAGGTGGAAAGCAAGCTGGTCGAGCATCCGGCGGTAGCGGAAGCCGGCGTCATCGGCAAGCCGGATCCGATGCGCGGCGAGATTATCAAGGCATTTATCGCGCTCCGCGAAGGCTATGAGGCTTCGGAAGAGTTGAAGAAGGAAATTTCGCAATTCGTGAAGGTGGGCTTATCCGCTCACGCGGCTCCAAGAGAAATTGAATTCAAGGATAAGCTGCCGAAGACAAGAAGCGGCAAGATTATGCGCAGGGTGCTGAAGGCCTGGGAATTGAACCTGCCGACAGGAGACTTGTCTACTATCGAGGATTAATGAAATGAAGAAGGCTCTCAGACGATTTTGTCTGAGAGCCTTCCTTTGGTATAGAGCAGATAATTGATCCGGGCTAGTTCGCTCCGACGGTTACAATCGCCGAAGGCGTGGACGCTCCCGCGCTATTCTCGGCCGTTACATAATAGGAGCCGCTCGCAAGCGTGACGGAATGCTCAAAGCTCGTCTGCGATGTGGATGCAATCTTCTGGAAAGAGCTTCCGCTGCCGGATTTGAAATAAATATTATATTGAACAACCTGATCCGACACTGGGTTGGCGGACCAACTGAGCGTCGTGCTGAGAGCGCCGCCCTCAGCTTGAAGTCCGGTAGGCGCGGAAGGCGTCGAGATTGGACTCGAATCGCCATTGCCGTCTCCTTCTCCCGAATTGTCGGGTTGATTCGGGTCTACCGGGAGTCCTGGCTGATCGGTGTCGCCAGGGTCGGTCGGGAACCCCGGTAATCCAGGGAACTGCGTACCATAATTCATAATCGCGCTTGGCGCAGATTCGTTGCCTACAACATCCACTGCGACGACATAATACTGTGTCTGCTCTTGACTGGATGCCGTAAAGCTGGAGGAATACGAGCCTCCATCAAGAATGGATTCTCCGAATTTCGCATAATCGCCGCCATTCACCGCCCGATAGATCCGGTAGCCAACGACATCCGCGGAAGGGCTCTCCGTGAAGGAAATTGTAAGAGCGTCGTTCGCTCCTGCTTGCAAACTTGCGCTGGCAGGTGGAGCAGGCACTACACCGTCATCTTCTCGAGGATCGGTCTTGGACGGTGCGGCATTGGCAGCGTCCGTCGGCACATAGACGGACATTGGTCTGCGGCTCTTCGCCGGAAGCACCTTCTGCGCATTCTCGATTTCATCCATCAACACATCCAGAGGCTTCAGTCTCTTGATAAGAAGCTTCTCGGTGACCATATCAAGCGGCGTGAGCGGGTTAGGCACATAATTGATGCCGTTGTAAGTAATGATTGCCATATTGACGAGCGCATTGTCGGTTTCCTTCGGCACATCATTTTTGTTGAACCAGTCCGTCACGGACATGCCGGCCGCTTTCGTCAGCTCGGAAGGAAGCAATCCGCTTGCCGTCGACACCGTTGCCTTCACGATGCCGTCCGGCTTGTTGAACGAATCCGTTACGAACAATTCAGGCTTTTTCTCGGTCAACTCGTTCATAATGAGTCCCCATATGTTGCGGGCTCTCTTATGTCCTTCATTCGACAAGGAATTGATCGACTCCTCGTAGCCGGACCATACGCCGAGCGTAACATCGGGAGTGAAGCCCATGAACCAAACATCGGCATAGCTCTGCGTGGAGCCTGTTTTGCCTGCGATTGGAATTTCCTTGTATTTTTTGAATTGCGACACAAGCGAGTGACCGGAGCCGCGAGGATCCGAGATGACCGTTTTGAGCATATCCGTAATGAGGAATGCGGATTGCTCGGAGAACACTCGCTTCGGCTTTGGCGTATGCTCATAAATAATTTTGCCGTTGGCATCCGTAATCTTCTCGATCATATACGCATCGTTGAGAATGCCGTTATTCGGAATAGCGCCGTAGGCATTGGTTAATTCTTCGACCGTGACGCCGAGGCTGAGTCCTCCGATAACGCCTGTTTGCGCATAAGCGTCCTCAGGCTGCAAGGTTGTGATGCCAAGCGATCTGACGAAATCCCAGGCTTTCGGAATCGTGACGATATCGTTGAAAATTTTGAGCGCAGGAAGATTCATGGAACGGTTGAGCGCTTCACGCGCCGTCATCAGTCCGTCAAATCGATTCGTCACATCCATCGGAATATGGTAGCCCTTCTGCCCGTCCTTCATTACAATTGGAGCGTCGTCGAGAATGCTTGCCGGCTGTATGAGACCCATCTCGATGGCGGGCAGATAAGCGGCTACCGTCTTCATCGTGGAACCCGGCTGGCGAATCATCTGAGTCGCGAAGTTAAGCTGCTCCTCGTAGAAATCCCTGCCCTCCAGCATGCCGAGAATCGCTCCGGTCTTGTGGTCGAGCATGAGACCGGCGATCTGCTCCATGCCTTTTGTCTCGCTGTCCGGGCTGAAGTTATCGGGATTATCGCCGACATCATGCATGATTTTGTATACATCTTTGTCAATTGTCGTATAGATCTGATAGCCGCCGCGAAGCAGCTGCTCTCTCGCTTCTTCGATGAGCGGAGCAGTCTCCTTGTCGCGAAGATCCTCCTGCGTAATGCTCGGATCCTGCTGCATCAGAAGCACCTCTGCAGCTTGACGCTCGGCTTCTAGCATAAGATATGGATAAGTCGTATAGGCTTTCTCGCTTGGCTCCGCAATGCTGGAACGGAGGTCGAAAGCAATCGCTTCCTCATATTGCTGTTGATTGATTCTTCCTGTTTCCAGCATGCGCTGGAGTACGAGCTGCTGACGCTTCACGGCGCGCTCGAAGCCGTCTTCATTGAATTTGCCCGATCCGGTAAACGCGCTGTACAGCGATGGCAATTGCGGCAGACCCGCAAGATAAGCGGATTGGGCAATATTCAGCTTGCTGAGATCCGTAATATTGAATATGCCTTTGGCCGCTGTTTTGATGCCGTACACTTGATAGCCGTTGGAGCCATTGCCGAACGGCATCTTATTCAAGTAAGCCGTCAATATTTCTTCCTTGGTCAAATAACGCTCCATGCGAAAAGCGAGGAAGATTTCTTTGAACTTGCGGCTGTCAGTTTTGTCGAGACTCAGAAACACACGGCGAGCAACCTGCTGTGTCAACGTACTGCCTCCGGTCTGGACATCCTCATTAAGGAACTTCTGCTTAATGGCTCTTGCGAGGCTGCTGATATCGACGCCCTTATGCTCATAGAAATTGTTGTCTTCCGTCGCAAGCAAAGCGTCAATGACCCCTTGAGGAATTTCATCATACGCAACGACAATGCGATCCTCTTCGGTTCGAAGCTGCCCGACGAGCGTGGCATCATTGAAATAGACATAGCCGGTCTCGGTATATTCGCCGACCTTATCCTGAATGACGCTCTGCGGTCTGACCGGCTCTTCCTTGACCAAGGCCGCTACATATCCGGTCACTGCGCCTCCGGCCAGCAAGCCGAAGAAAATGCCAAAATAAATCACCCATTTGACCGTTAGGAAAGTTACCAGTCCGAACATTCGCCAGCTGCTTTGTTTTTCCGGTGTTTCCGGCGATTGTTGTTGATCCTCGTGCATGTAAATGATTCCTCCTCCAAAATAGCATCCTTATTATAGCATAAATTGCTTAAGGGTACATGCGTCCTTGGGGCGATGTCAATCAAGGCGTTCCGCATAATTGACAGTTCAGGGCTCCTGTGATATAAATTCAATGCCGTCATTCATCCTTTTTCCAGAACAGAGCGGCACAGGCCGGTCGACTGATGAAATTCGGTTTCATTTTGCAACTATTTCTGATGTCGGTCGTATTAAATAACGGAAACGATTACAGGTTATGGATGAAGGGGAGGAGGAAGAGGATGGAAACGTTGTTTATGACTTGCTTGGTCGGAGGCATTTTGTTCGCGTTGATCAGTTTAATTTTTGGAGATCTTCTGAGTCACGCGCTGGATGGAGCGCTGAATTTCATCTCGGCGGACAGCTTATCTTTCCTGCAGCCGATGACGCTTGTCGGAGGCATTACCGTCTTCGGGGGTGCTGGATATCTGCTGACGAAATACAGTATGCTGGGGGCGGCTGCGGTTGTCGTGCTTGCCTTGCTTATCGCCATTGCCGCCGGAACGGCCGTCTTCTTCCTCTACGTGAGGCCGATGGAGAACAGCGAGAATTCGATCGCCTTCACGCTTCGTTCCCTGTCCGGGCTGCCTGGGGAAGTGATCGTGCCGATTCCCGCTGGCGGCTACGGAGAGGTGCTGGTACGCGCGGGCGGCGGCGTGACGAACCAGATTGCGGCAAGCTTTGACGGCGTGCCGATCGCATCGGGCTCGCGGATTGTTGTAGTTGAAGTGAAGGATAGCGTGATGTACGTCTCTGAGCTTAACCTGTCAATCGATTAGAAGAGAGGGGAAATGTAGATGGAAACTGATGTGTTAATGATTCCGTTGGTAGTTGTAGGCGTTCTGATTGTGCTTGGCTTGGCGTTCTGGGCAAGATACAAGACGGTAAGTCCGGACGAGGCGATGCTTGTGACCGGATCGTTCCTTGGCTCGCGGAATACGCTGGTTGACGAGTCGGGAAGAAAGGTGAAGATTATACGAGGCGGAGGCGCGTTCATCCTGCCCGTGTTCCAGAAGGCCGAATACTTATCCTTGCTGTCGCATAAGCTGGATGTTTCCACTCCTGAGGTGTATACGGAGCAAGGCGTGCCGGTAATGGCCGACGGCGTTGCGATTATTAAAATCGGCGGCGCGGTCGAGGATGTCGCCACGGCGGCGGAGCAGTTCCTCGGCAAGCCTACCGAAGCGTTGAAGGGCGAGGCGCAAGAGGTGCTCGAAGGTCATCTCCGCGCGATTCTCGGCTCCATGACCGTTGAAGAGGTGTACCGAAACCGCGACAAGTTCGCGCAGGAGGTGCAAGGCGTTGCGGCCAAGGATCTGAAGAAGATGGGACTCCAGATCGTGTCCTTCACGATTAAGGATCTGCGTGACAAGCACGGCTATCTCGACGCGCTCGGCAAACCGCGTATCGCGGCAGTGAAGCGGGATGCGGAGATTGCGGAAGCGGAAGCGATCCGGGATTCGCGGATGAAGAAAGCGGTTGCCTCGGAAGCAGGCCAGAAGGCCGAGCTGCTTCGCGATACGAATATCGCCGAAGCCGAGAAGGATAAGGAAATGAAGGTTGCTTCCTTCAAGAGAGATCAGGATACCGCTCGAGCGGAAGCCGATCAGGCCTATTTCATTCAAGAAGCTAGAGCGAAGCAAAGCGTTGTGGAGGAGCAGATGAAGGTCGAGCTTGTGCGGAAGGAAAGAGAGATCGATCTGGAAGCGAAAGAGATTCTGCGCAGAGAGAAACAATACGACGCGGAAGTGAAGAAGAAAGCGGATGCCGACCGTTATTCGGTCGAACAGTCCGCGGAAGCGAACAAAGCGAAGCAGCTTCGCGAAGCCGATGCGCTGCAATATCGCATCGAAGCGGAGGCGAAGGCGCTTGCGACGCAGAAGCGTCTGGACGGTCTTGCCGTAGCCGAAGCCGAGCGCGCCAAAGGTACGGCGGAGGCCGATGTCATCCGGCTGCGCGGTCTTGCGGAAGCGGAGGCGAAGGAGAAGCTTGCCGAAGCGTTCGAGAAATTCGGAGAAGCGGCGGTGCTCGACATTATCGTGAAGATGCTGCCTGAGCTTGCGGGCAAGGTTGCGGAGCCGATCAGCTCCATCGACAAACTGACGGTAGTGGATACGGGCAATGGAGAAGGCGCCGCGCGTCTGAGCAACTATGTCACCTCGTTAATGTCGACAGCGCCAGAAATGCTGAAGAGCGTCTCCGGCATTGACGTGAATAATCTCATTCGCGGTCTAACGTCCAAGGCAATCTCGCCGACTGCTGCGGCTCCTGCGGCGAAAAGCGCTGTTCTGCCGAGCAAGGCAGTAGACGCCGTCGCACAGAGCTTGAAGGAAGAGTTATAGTAGCACGGCCCCCGGAATGGGGGCCGGACGATTTACATAAAGCGCAAAACCCCCATTGAATTCTGAATTCAATGGGGGTTTTGCCGTTGCGAATATTTCTCTTGTTTGATGCAAACATTAAGATTGCCAATCATTGTATGTATCTAAACAAAGGGGAGAGCATATGAATTCGGAGCAACTGATCGAACAAGTTGAGCCTGAGGCGGACGATACATTCGCTTACCCGGACACAACCGAACTCGAGCCGAGGCTGCAGTGGTACAGGGCGCAGCTGGAGCGATGCTTTGACGCTGTTTTTCATACGTTTGTTGCCGGGGAGTCCGTTCCATGCGCGATTCTTTATTTGCAAGGAATGTGCAACGCTGATTTGATTCAAGAGCATCTACTTGTCCCGTTGCTCGCACAAGAGCAGCTTGTCGATGCTCTGTCATTGGTTCGCTTTTTGTTCGACAAGCGCAAAGCGCCGCTTTCAAGCAGTCTCGCATTCGTAGATCCCTTCAAGGCACTAAACGCCCTGTTGGATGGACACGGACTGCTGCTGATAGACGGTGACGAGAGAATTATGGATTTGCCATTTCCCCATTACGAGAAACGCTCCGTTGAGGAAGCGCCCAATGAATCGGTTATTCGCGGACCGCGCGAAGCCTTTGTCGAAAGCTTGGATACGAATGTTACTCTTATTAGAAGACGGATTCGCAGTCCTCACTTTAAGCTGGAAAAGATGGAGATTGGCGAAACGACTCACACCTCTGTCATTATCGCTTACTTGGATCATATCTGCCCGCAAGAGCGCGTTAAGGAATTGAAGCTCCGCCTTAATGGGATCAAGATCGACGGCGTGCTCGGTTCGAGCTATCTGGAGGAGGCCATTCAGGACAATCCCTACTCCCCCTTCCCGCAGTTGCAGCATACCGAACGTCCTGACACAGTGTCCGCTTCCATATTGGAAGGTCGAATCGCCGTACTCATCGATAATACGCCAATTGTAATGCTGGCGCCGCTTACTTTTTTCATGATGCTGCAGTCTGCTGAGGACTATTATCAATCCTTTATTGCAGCTTCATGGATTCGGAGCATCCGGTTTATTTTTCTATTCGTATCTCTGATGCTGCCCTCATTCTATATTGCTGTGACGACCTTC
The DNA here is from genome assembly GCF_011947265.1 of Paenibacillus sp. HB172176. Lineage (GTDB taxonomy): Bacteria > Bacillota > Bacilli > Paenibacillales > Paenibacillaceae > Pristimantibacillus. Next base: position 98,557 of record NZ_JAATHD010000014.1, on the reverse strand, counting down.
CATCCTGAAATGATCCCTTTCAATCTCCTGATTTCCGTATCTTCCTCAAGGGAAATTGTCCCGTTCTCGGCTTTGATGGAGGCTTCCATGATGGAAATCGCATTTGAAGCCTTGCGTGAGGCATCGGTACGTATACCTAAATCCGTCGGTCAAGCCGTATCCATTATCGGCGCTCTTGTTATCGGCACGGCTGCCGTACAAGCCGGCATCGTATCTGCGGCCATGGTAATCATCGTATCCGTCACCGGAATCGCTTCATTCATTATTCCGAACTTCGATCTGGGACTTTCCTTCCGGTTGCTTCGCTTTCCGATGATGTTCTTGGCCGGAGTATTCGGCATTTTCGGTATTGCCTGCGGTGCCATTATCATCTATGTGCACATGATTAATCTGGAGACATTTGGCGTGCCTTATTTAGCTGGAGCTGCCCCGAGAATCGTACATAATCGGGAAGACACGCTAATTCGCGCCCCATGGTGGAAGATGCGCCTGTTGCCTTTCACTGCTCAAGCCAACCACAGGCTGCGCATCTCTCAGGATTTGAGAGGCTGGACCCGGAGCAAGAAGAAGGAGAAAGATTAGTCATGAGAGTCTGGCACCAATTCTACTGGAAGATTGGACTGTCGCTTCTTCTATCACTGTCCCTGACGGGGTGCTGGTCGGCGGTAGAACTGAACAATCGGGTATTCGTCAGTACACTGATTATCGACCAGGCTGACGAAGGTATTGAGCTTACAATCGGGTTTCCCCTTACCAATCAGCTTATCCCTGGCCAAACAGGAGGCGTAGGAGGCAGCTCTCAGCCATCCGCGTTCATCAGCCGTACCGGCGGCACTCTGGAGGAAGCCTTACAAAAAATTCAAGGCGATCTTTCAAGGAAGCTCACCTTTGGACAGACGCAAAGCATTATTATTGGCACGAAGTACGCTCGTCATGGTATTGAACATATTCTTGAATTTATTGTGCGTCACCCCTATTTGCATCTGAATTCCAACCTATTCCTTGTCGATGGAAACGCGAAGGAGAAGGTTGCCCGGTCTCCCGTTCTGATCGAGCGTTTCCTTATGTCTGTATTAAGCGGCTATGTTCGAAATAATCAGGTGCTCAGTACAACGGTCAAGGATATGATGAATATTAAGGAGAATGCAGGAGACCGGATTCTGCCGGTTCTCAATTTCAAATATAATTATACGATTTCGACAAAAAAACAATATCCTACAGTTGGCACGGGGGGAGCGGGTGTTTTCAGGCAAGGCAAACTGATCGGGCCTCTGCTGACTCCGGAGGAAACCTCTTCGGCCAGAAGCTTGTTAGCGCAATTAAAGCAATATATCTACAGCGTATCTTCGCCAACCGACGGCAAAAAAATCGGGGTTTATACAAATTCTATGAAAACCGTCCTGACTCCAGAGTTAAATGGGGAAAATATTACGATGCATATCCATTGTTTCATAGAAGCGGGGATTATCGCTTCCGAGTCATCGCTGGACATGAAGAAAATGGAGAGTTTGACTTTAATCGAGGAGGTAATCGAGCAAATCGCTCAAAGCACGATGGAAGCGTTGATTGTCAAAACGCAGCGTGTAGGAGCGGATGTGTTTAATTATGGCCAGCGAATCGAAGTCAAATACCCTCGGAAGTGGAACGAAATCCGAGGGCAATGGCGAGAGTACTATAAACATAATCTCAAAGTCAAGGTCTCAGTGCATGTTAGCTTGAAAAGGACAGGATCTTCCTCTCAAGCATTCAATAAACAGTTTCTGAACTCCAATACTTCTAGTGGGAGGTAAGGCATCATGGCGAGAGGATCAATCACTTCCGGACAATTGACCAAGCTGTTTGCGCTTCATCTGTTTTCCACCATGATTGCCTTCATGCTCAGCCTTATGGTTCGCAGGAGCGGATTCAATGCTCCGCTCGGCATTGCGGCCGGAGCGGTACTGGGACTTGGCATTACATATGTTGCATTTCGATTAGGCATACGCAGACCCGAACAGTTTTTTGTGGAATACGGAAAACAAATTGTCGGCAAATGGCTGCATTATCCACTCATGCTCTATGCGGCTGCTTCTTATCTTCTAATTGCGATTCTAAATTTCTGGGAGCTTCAGGATTTTCTAACGCAGTTTTACTTGATCAATACCCCTCCATGGGCAATTGCAGGCTTATGCGGCATCTGTATTGCTTATACGGTACGATTTGGCATCAAATCGGTATTCCGGTCGGCAGAAGGGATATTTTATCTCAGCATGTGCTCTTTTCTGCTGATTCCGCTGCTGGTTGGAGACACCTACGAGTGGTTTATTGCCAAAGGCATCCTCACCCACTTCAGTTTGGCTCAAGCATGGCCGACTGCCTATTATACTGCAAGCGTGTATGGAGAGATGGGACTGGTGATATTCCTGTTTCCTTATTTATCGGAGCCCAAAAGCGCATGGCGACCTATCGTATGGGCGATCCTGATATCGGCTGCCATTACGCTGCTGCACATTGGTCCCGTGCTGCTTACTTTTGGCGTGGAGCTAGCTTCCAATTTGAATTACCCTGAGTTGGAGCTGCTTCGTTTTATGAAAAACGGTACGTTTCTGGAGACGCTTGATCCGGCGCTTATCGCCTTGTGGCTAATAAGCATCTTTGTCAAGCTCGGGCTGATTATATTCATTGTTTCGCATATTTTGTCCCATATGATTGGCCTGAGGACGCATAAGCCTATCGTCATCCCGATCACGCTGTTAGTCGTAGTGAGTTCCCTGAGTCTGTTCGAGAACACCATTCAATTTCACGAGGCAATGTCCGGGGGGATATTGACTGTCTTTATGATCGGAGAATTGATCCCTGCTTTGTATTTTGTCGTGGACAGCGTTAAATCCTGGTTCGGAGTCGGACAAAGAACTTCACATTCTGAAGAGGAGCGCTCTCCCGCATGATTACGATTCTGATTCTGTTCGTTTTGATCGCCATATTCGAATGGCGCAGTCAGGCGATTGAACAACATTCCAAAAAAAACTTAGTCTCTGTCCTGCTATTCATCGCGGCCATCATGCTTACGACAGAGACGCTCTATCTTCTCAAGGACAGCTTTCACCTAGCTGTGCTAATTGAGACCCTGTTCAGTCCCCTTGAGCACGCTATAGTGGGAAAGTCCCCTTGATAATGTGCAGGGCAATTTGGCCAAATTCGCATTGCCCGATTTATTCCAAGAAATTCTCCATTGAGCGCATAAATACAAAAATAAGTATTGAAGATCATACAAAAAAACCTCGGAGCTCCCAAGTAACAAGAGGGCTCCGAGGTGGTTTCTGCGACACTTCTTTGCGAAGTCGGTCGATTAACGGCTGTAGAATTCGACGATTTGCTTCTCGTCAATTTCTTGGGAAAGCTCGGCGCGATCCGGCAAACGAACGTACTTGCCTTCCATTGCCTGTTCGCTGAACTCAAGGTAGTTCGGGATGTGATGACGGCCTTCCAAAGCTTCTTTGACCGCTTTCAGACCGCGGCTGCGCTCGCGGAGACCGATTACATCGCCGACAGCTACTGTGTAGGAAGCGATATCCACTTTCTTGCCGTTAACGGTAATGTGACCGTGAGCGACCAATTGACGCGCGCCTGCGCGGGAATTGGAAAGCGCCAAACGATACACAAGGTTGTCCAGACGGCTCTCCAGCAAAGCCATGAAGTTTTCGCCGGCTTTACCTTTTTGCTTCGCTGCTTTGTCGTACAAGTTGCGGAATTGCTTCTCGTTCAAGCCATACATATGGCGAAGCTTCTGCTTTTCCTGCAATTGAACGCCGTAACCGCTCATTTTTCTGCGTTGGTTAGGGCCGTGTTGTCCCGGCGGGAAAGGACGCTTCAAGTCTTTTCCTGTACCGCTCAGGGAAATGCCCAGACGGCGGCTTAATTTAAATTTTGGTCCTGTATAACGTGCCATATCTCGTATTAACTCCTTCATCAAATGAAATTTTGAGTTTGGGGTTGTTTCGCGGAAAAACGTTCTTCGATCAAGCATGCCTGATCCAGATAAGCACCTCAGCCGCAGGCCTATCCGTGAACATCAATCCTGAGGGTGACACAAAACCGTACGCCCATGTTTTCAACAATTAATATTATATGAAATAATGATGAAAAGTCAAGCGGTTATATCCGATAAGCTTGCTCGGACCACATCTTAGAAAAAGTGTCTTTAGTCCTATAAATTTAGCATTTTATAGTGCAATATTATCAAAAATAAAGTATGATCAGAATGAAAAGGCTGCGAGCGTCTAAACGAATGACGCTGACAGCGTTATAATGTTTTATAATGATATGGAATTCAATCTCGATCATACCTATCGTTGAACATACGAAAGCTCATCTTCCTGAAGAATTGAGGAAAGGGTTGGGTGCTTCATGTTAGTAGAACGGAACGAACAACATTCTATATGGTTTGCAAATGAAGACATCCAAGAAGCGGACGAGCCCTACCTTCCTTCATTGTTAGAAGAAAGTTTTCATCAGTGGATGACGGAGGCCTCGGAGTTGGAGGCATTCCAGCGCTACGAATTCAGAATTTACAGCAAGAAGCTTCTTCGTTGCGGCGTCTGCGGCTTAACCTTTGACATGCCGGAAGAGGAGCTGAACCGCGCCGTCTCGGAGCTGGGCGCCAAGCTGCAGCATACAAGTGCGCCAGCATCTGTCTCTGCTCACGGCTGCAGCCTAACGGGCATTCCCTTGAAGCGCAGATCGGACGGCGGGCTCTTTGCGATATTTGTCAGCGTTGCTCCGCTTCAAGGGTTTGTCGCGCCCGGGGAGGCGCAAGCCTGCGCAATGCATTACCGGAGCTGTTTCTACCGTTCGTTCGAACAGCTGTACGTGAAGGATATTCTTAGGCAGCAAACCATTAACGAGAAGGAGGCGGGGCGCAGAGACGCTTTGTTCCTGGCGGCGAAGCGGTTGTACGACCAGATCGACGTGACATCGGTGTTGGCCGAGATGCTGCACAGTCTGGAGACGCTGTACGCCAATTCCGACGTACATTTGTATCTGTCGCAAGACTATGTGGACGGAGATCCGCGGATAAAGCCGCTTATCTTCAAGAACACGGCCCACGACATCGTCGCCCAAGCCTTTCTGGACGGGAAGCCTGCCACGGAGAAGGGGCGAGACGGCATGATCAGGCTGGCTGTGCCGATGTCGGGGAAGCAGGCGGCCTACGGCGTGTTGTGCTTGACGATTGAAGCGGAGAGATGGGAAGCGTCCAATATGCCGGCTTTTCTTCTATTGGCCGATACCGCGGGATCAGCCTTCGAGAACGCGAAGCTCTACGAGCAGTCTAATTTGCTTATCAACGAGCTTAGGCTTATTAACGAAATGACAAAGCGACTTAATCAGTCGCTGCGTTTGAACGAGATTTTTCAATTCGCGACGAATGAGCTCTTGACGATATTCGACGCCGATTACTGCTGCGTGCTCCAGCTTAATCCCGTAACCAATCAATTCGAAATCAAGTCCAGCAATATTCCTTCGTTAACCAGCGAGGCCTTCTCCCCGGAGTACGGCTTCTGCGGCATCGTCTACCGAACCAGGGAGCCGCTCATTATTTCAGACTACTGGAATACGAGAGTGGTTACCTCGGAGGTGATGGACAAGACGGGATCGCGATCGCTTATTGCGACGCCCGTATTCGTGGAGGGCGATGTGGTCGGCGTCATCCTTATTACGCATAAGGTAGCTAATTTTTTTTCTTACGACAATTACAAGCTGCTGCAGGTCATGAGCACGCATATCGGCCTCGCGGTTGCGAATGCTTCTCTTCACTCCGAGATGCAGCGAATGGTCATCACCGATAATTTAACAGGTCTGCATGCGAGGAATTTTCTGGATGAACAAATTCAAGCCCGACAGCGGAAGGATCCGTTCGGTTCTCTTATTCTGGTGGATATTGACTATTTCAAACGCGTTAACGATACATTCGGGCATCAAATCGGAGATCAGATCCTGATTCAGGTCAGCAAAATTATTAATTCCTGTATTCGGCAGGATGATATCGCCGCTCGCTGGGGCGGCGAAGAGCTTGCCATTTATTTGCCAGGCATACGGCTTGATCAGGCATTGCGCATTGCAGAGCGAATCCGCAGAAAGGTCGAAGACGAGACGAATCCGAAGGTTACGGTATCCTGCGGCGTATCGGAGTGGACCTTCGACAATAAGAAAATCAGTGTTGAATCATTGTTTTACAGAGCGGACATGGCATTGTACGAAGCGAAGAACAACGGAAGGAATCGTATAAAGGTTGGCAAGTTGAACGCCAATTCTTAACATAAGCAAGAGATGAAAACGCCTGAAAAGGCGTTTTTTTGCGAATTGTCGGAGTAGCCGAATGAATCATGGGCAAACCTATGAGGAAAAAGCTGCAGGAGGAAGACGCATGAAACGCAGGAAGTTGAAAGGATTTCCGGGTATGCTGCTGCTTATGCTCATATTCGTTTTTGCCGAAGGCTGTACGACCGATGCCAGCAAGCATACGCCGGAGGAATGGCTCTCGCTCTCGTATTCCGGCCTTGAGGCCATGGATCAATATGCATTCACGGGATCGACCTCCATGGGTCTTGAGGGCGGGGTTATGTTTCAGCCCCAAACCTTTGAAGGAAGAATTAGCAATCATGAGCAGTTGACGATTCAATCCCGGCAACAGGGTGAACATGATTGGAATCCGATAGAAGTGCTTAAAACGTTGAATCAATCGAATCAATCGGTCGTCATCTCGGGCGAGGGAGCGGATGAAGCTTCCTCAACTCCCATCTTGACGCTGAGAGTCGAGGAAGCGCCTGACGTAACGAAGGAACGCTGGTCTGCAAGGCTGAAGGAGGAGCTGGAGCAGGTGGCTGGAAGCGGCCGCGAGGCTGCGGATGAGGGCGCAAGATCAAACAGGGACGAGGTTTTGGACGCTTCCCGACAAGAGCTTCAAGCAATGCTGGAGACGCTCGTTTGCAGCTCCGTCTATGACATTACGATCGACAGACGAAGGCTTATTCCGCTGAAGATGGAGGAAAAAACAAGCTTTCAATATATTCGCGCCGGCCATGCCATGAAGGAATCGAGGCATACGACGGTCAGATTGCAGGATTTCGACGGATCGGCGGCTGCAGAGCCGACAACAGGCGGAATAACCAAGTGAGTTCGCAATTGATTCCGAGATGCATATACTGGATGAAAATACGGATGAAAGCCTTGAAATTATTGGGATTGAAGCGTTTTTTTCTCCAACCCTATTGCTCCATGTCACATTTCGAGTTATTATGAGGACAAAGGAAAGCATTACTAATTGAACTGGAGGGAATTCCCTATGTCTAACAACTCTGCAATTGTAGAAATCTCACAAACAGCGAATAAATTCACTTCATCAATCGTTCTTCAAGCTGAGAGCAAATATATCGATGTGAAGAGCATTCTGGGATTGTTCACTACCTTGGTCGGCGGTCATGCCTATGAGCTGCATGTTCATGGTCCGGACGCTGACGATGCGAAGAAGGCTATGGCTGAAGTTTTTGCGAAGCATAATCTTAAGATAACGATTGTTGAAGGTTAATTAAACGTGACATCAGCACAAGCGCTTCTTCGAAATATTTCGAAGAAGCGCTTGTTTTTTTGAAAAACGCTTTTTGTTTGAGTGTATGTCCTTGTGTATTGCTCCTTTTTCGTCTAATATAGGGGTATAGAAGTTAGCGGGTAAGCGCACAGGGGGGAGTAGAATGTCTGCACCGGAAATTACGGACTTATTGCATGAGAAAGCAAGGCGTCTTCTTCAAGAGGATGCGAGCAAGATAGAAAAGCTTATCGAAGTGCAAATGGCGAACTTAACAACGCGTCAGTGCCCTCTGTACGAAGAGGTTCTGGATACACAAATGTATGGGTTCTCTAGAGAGGTTGATTTTGCGGTTCGCACCGGTCTTGTGTCGGAGCAATCGGGGCGCGATATTGTCAGCATGCTGGAGCGCAATTTGGCCGTACTCTATGAAGCTTTGGATAGAAAAGGAAAGTCTCTCTCATGAGTCTTTTCTTTTTTTTTGCCGCCTTGCTTCCTTGGACGCCTTCTATTACAATACACATATATGGCAAATTGAGGAGTGGATGACATGACCGAAGATCTACAAACGGGCCTAATCCGAATTTCTGACGATGTAGTGGCGACAATAGCGGGACTGGCAGCACTCGAAACTCCAGGAATTGCCGCGATGTCCGGCGGGATTTCCGAGGGTCTTGCCAAACGGCTCAGCGGCAAGAATGTACAGAAGGGCGTTTCGGTTGAAGTCGGTCAGCTTGAGGCAGCTATCGATTTACGAATCATCGTCCATTACGGTATTCCGATCCAGGAGGTTTGCCGACAGCTTCAGCTTAATGTTCGGGAGTCCGTGGAGAATATGACAGGATTGCAGGTTGTTGAGGTTAACGTGAAAGTAGAGGGAGTCATCTTCAAGGAAGATGATATTGAAGAGCAGCAACAGCAGCCCGCACGCTTGAAATAGCCTTCGCTGACAAGAAAGAGGCCATCTCCTCAAGCAGGAGACGGCCTCTTTGGTTTTTTCGCCGACGTATAAGACATATGCACCGCTTCCAGAGGGCATCTAAGCTGAGGCTCCTTCTAGCGGGTCCTGTGATTCGTCCTTGGCTTGTCCGTTCGATTCGATTCCCGGGAAATGCTTAGCAACACGCCCATGCACATCAGGCTGACAAGCAAGGACGAGCCGCCATAGCTAATAAAGGGCAGCGTTACGCCCGTAATCGGTATCGTTGCGGTTACGCCGCCGATATTGACGAAGGCTTGTATCGCGAACAAGCTGACTATGCCTATCCCGACCAGTGTTCCGTACTGATCCGGGCAGCGCAGCGCAACGATAATGCCCCTCCATATAAAAGCGAGATAGAAAAGCAGGAAGAGCGCGCTCCCGATAAAACCGAATTCTTCCGCGATAATCGGAAAGATGAAATCGGTGTATGCATATTGAAGATAGCTAAGCTTCTGCACGCTTTCGCCAAATCCCGCACCGGTTATTCCGCCGTGACCCAGCGCTTGAAGCGAGGAGACAAGCTGCCATGCCTCGCCTTGGGCATGGGCGACAGGGTCCATGAAGGCGGTGAAGCGATCGATCCGGTATTGCCACGATTTCTGAAAGCCTGATGGGTTGATCAGCATCGACAAGCTTAAAAACAAGGTAATGAATATTCCGGCAACCGCTCCGGTGTAGAACACTTGCTTCAAGTTCGCCCCTCCCGCCACTATCATGACAGCAGCGCAGGAGGCAAGCACCAAGCAGGAGCCGAGATCGGGCTGAAGCATGATGAGTCCGCAAATGAAGCCAATGATGATGATGACGGGGAGCAAGCCCTTCTTGAAATCGCGGAACTTTTCGCCTTTCTTCGATATCAGAGCCCCCAGATAGAGAATGATAGCCAGCTTGGCCGGTTCGGTCGGCTGAATGCCGAGCGAGCCAAATCCGAACCAGCTTCTCGCGCCGTTAAGCCGTTCTCCGATGAAGGGTACGAGAATCAGCATAATCAGCACGGGGACGAACAGCAGGAGAAAGCTCTTCTTGTAGAAGGTGTATTTGATATTCATAAGCATGAACATGGTGAATAAGCCAAGGCCAGCCCATACGAGCTGGCGCTTTGTAAAGTATGAGGCGTCGTTCTGAAACTTGGATGATACGACTGCAATGCCGGAGGACGCGCTGAAGACCATAACGAGTCCAAAACCGACCAGCAGCAAGGTCATGATAAGAAGCAGAAAGTCCGGTCTTCCACGACTGCCGTTCTGCGCAGCGCTCATAGCGGTACCCTATACGAGATGCTTCTTGAGTTGATCTAGACGTTGAAGCGCCGTATCCAGGATATGCTGCGGAATAGGGGTCTCGTAGTCAAGGCCATGCGGGAAGGTGGCTCGTCCCATATAGACGGCTTCGACGCTCAGAAGCGCGTGAGGGGATTCCAGCTTGCCTTCAATCGCTCTTGTATTCATCCGAAGAAAAAATTCGGTTCCCGTAGATTGCTCCACCAGCTTCAAATCGTATGTAGCGCGATAATATTCCCATTGCCAGCGAACAAAGCCGACATTGCCGGCTACCTCGTCCAGATAGCTTAGTTCAGCTTGCATTCCGTTTAATCCGGAGTTTTCGATAATCATTTCTGTTCCTCCCAAATTCAACCAGACATGTGTTTGCATTCATTTCTCATGATAGTATGTTTCCCCAGTCTGCGCAACCCTTACTCGGCGGCAAAGCGAAACTGTTCGTGACATTTTTGAGAAAAGTGGTAAAATCCGATGGCATTGCTGAGCATAGTGGCGCTTTCCTATCATGCTCATGATCTGCTACACTACATTTAAACAGATAGAAAACGAAAGTAGGAGGCCCGTGGAATGAGTCTGAATTCTCCAGCCCAACAATGCTTGACGGAGCTTTATCCCCAAATGGTGAAGTGGCGCAGACATCTTCATCAGCATCCTGAGCTTTCCTATAAAGAGCAAGAAACATCGGAATGGATCGCGGCGCAGCTGGCGGAACTTCCTTGCGAAATTCGAAGGAATGTCGGAGGCCACGGCATTGTGGCAACCTTGAGAGGAAGAGAGACGGGGCCGATTGTGGCATTGCGTGCCGATATGGACGCTCTGCCGATTCAAGATGAGAAGCAGACGGAATATGCTTCCAAGGTGCCCGGAGTGATGCATGCATGCGGGCATGACGGGCATACGGCCGCGCTTCTGGCCGTCGCTCGCTATTACGCGGCACATCCGGACAGCTTCGCGGGAGAGCGGCGATTGCTGTTCCAGCCGGCCGAGGAAGTGACGCCCGGCGGCGCGAAGGAAATGGTCGGGGACGGCGCGCTCCAAGACGTCGATGTCATCTATGGCGTGCATCTGTGGACGCCATTGCCATACGGGACGCTGTCCACGAAGCCGGGGCCCTTCATGAGCGCAGCCGATGAGTTCGAGATTGAGATTGAGGGTCTTGGCGGACATGGCGGACTGCCGCATCAATCGATCGATACGATTATGATCGGAGCCGCGCTCGTTCAGGCTTTGCAGAGCATTGTCAGCCGAAGCATCAATCCGCTTCATCCGGCCGTTGTAACAATCGGCTCGTTCCAAGCGGGAACGACGAATAATGTTATTGCCGAGAAATGCCGGATGAAAGGCACGATTCGAACCTTCGACGAGAATAGTCGGAAGCTTGCTCATGAACGTCTTGAAACGATTATTAAGCATATTTGCGAAATGCATGGCGCACGCCATCGTCTTCATATGAAAATCGGCTATCCTGCAGTTGTGAATGACGAGAGGGAGGCTTCGCGATTTTTCGAAGTGGCGAAGCAATTGGTTGGGGAAGAGCATGCCGTTATGGCTGACGCCATCACGGTGGCAGAGGATTTCTCGTATTATCTGGAAAGAGTGCCCGGCTGCTTTATGTTCGTCGGCGCGGGCAATCCCGATTGCGGAGCAGAATACGCGCATCATCACGCCAAGTTCGATATTGACGAGCGGGCGATGCTGCATTCCGCGGCTCTTCTGATCGGAATGGCCGAGCATTATGCCGGGGAAAAGAAATAACGCTTGCCTCGGCAAGCGTTATTCATCCTCCCATTCGGCCGCTAATTCGTTGTTCTCGTTGTAAAGCTCGGCCGAATCCTGAGCGGTGTCGTCCCAGACATTATCGGCCTCCCATTCCAGAATCACGCCTGATTGATTGCCGAGATTCGAATCGCCGGAAGAGACGATAATTTGCCCTTTGGCGGGAAGCTCAATCGCTTGGAAGGTGTATGTCTGATTGCCAAGCACGCTGACCAGCTTCCATCCCTCGAGATTAATCGCGTTCGCGGATGTGTTCTTTATTGTCACCAGCTCGGCTTTTTTGTCCACCTCGATCGACAGTCCTGTCTGCACCGCCTTACGCAGCGTGACATCCGCATGACTGCTCTCCTTGCCGGAGCTCCATATCGCCAACTTGTCCTGCTTGGCTTGCTGCTCCAGCTTCTTATACAGATTCTCCATCTTCACATTCGGTTCGATAATGAGCACCTTGGCGAGTCCCTCTTCGAGAAGCTGCTCGTTCAAGATGGTCCCATCCTTCAGTTCAACCATTGCGAGTACGCGATCATAGCTGTCCTTCTTGCTCTCATCGAAGCTGAGTCGAACCTCTTTGGAGTCTGCGAGCAAAAGCTTCGTTCGCTCGGCGGCTTCAGCGCCGAACGGCTCTGTGTACGCCTTGATCTCCGGTGCGTCGATATACAGCATTCTTACCGTTACATATTCCTTGTTCACTTTGATATTGAATGTATCTCCATCTATATAACCGCTGACCGGATACCAGGTATTCGCCTTCACCGATTTCGAGGTGAGATTCGCAATGGAAGAGCATCCTGCCGCAGCGACTAGCAGCAGAGCGATAGGGATAATGAATAGTCGTCTCATGACATTTCCTCCAGCGCGTCAGTTTAGGTAGTCTTCTACTACTATACCACATAATCCCGCATGCTATCGAAAGAGTTATCCGGCCGGCAGGGATAAAATATGGATATTCCCCTCATACTTACAGAAGAGGAATTGAAAAGGGGGCGCAGCCATGATTCATCAGAGAGATTGCTCGCTGATTATTCAATCCGATTTGTCGATTCTGCTGGATGAACGCAAGCCGGGAGCGAATGAGGCGCGAGAACTGCTTATTCTCGTCGCGGAGGCCGAGAAAAGGACAGGAAGGATGCATACCTATCGCATTTCGCCGATGTCGTTATGGAATGGCTTGAGTACAGGCATTGCATGGCCTGAGATTCATGAGGCTCTTCTTTCGCATGCGAGATACGGGATACCCGCTCAAGCGGAGGCCTCGCTGCGGACCTGGGCGGATCGCTTGGGCAAGCTCACGTTGTCAGCCGTGAACGGCAGACTGCTGCTCTCCGGCGACGAGGAGATGATCGAAGAGCTGCGACGCCGGCCGGGGTTGTCTTCCTGGTTCACGGGCTCCCTGTCGGCAAGCGAATGGGAGCTGGATCCCAACTGCAGAGGCTTGTTCAAGCAAGAGCTGACACGGCTTGGTTATCCTGTCATCGATCGCGCCGGCTACCATGAGGGACAGACGCTCGATGTGAGACTCAAAGAAAGAACGGGCTTCGGACAGCCTTTCGCGCCCCGAGCTTATCAGCAAGCTGCCGTGAATCGCTTTCTCGAAGAGAATTCCATGCATGGCGGGAGCGGAGTTGTCGTTCTTCCATGCGGTACCGGCAAGACGATCGTTGGGCTGGCAGCGCTTGCCAGACTGAGCGCGGAGACGCTCATTCTGACCTCGAGCGTCATCTCCGCAAGACAATGGAAGGACGAACTGCTGGACAAGACGACGCTGGCCGAGCATGAGGTCGGCTTATACGCGGGCTCCGGCAAAGAGGTGCGGCCGGTTACGATCGCAACCTACCAACTATTGACGAGACGAAGGCAGAAGGATGGCGAGTTCACCCACATGAAGCTGTTCTGGGATCGGGATTGGGGACTTATTCTCTATGACGAGGTGCATATGCTGCCTGCTCCTGTCTTCCGCATGACGGCTTCCATTCAAGCAACAAGGCGATTGGGACTTACGGCGACGCTCATTCGGGAGGACGGCTGCGCCGAGGATGTGTATTCGTTGATCGGACCTAAGCTCTTCGATCTTCAGTGGAAGCAAGCGGAAAGCGAATCGTATATTTCCGAAGTGGCATGTACGGAAATTCGCGTAGGGCTTCATCCCCTTTGCGAAGAGGAATACGCCGCGGCCTCTCCGCGAGCCCAGCTCCGAATCGCTGCAGAGAATCCGAGTAAGCTTGCCGTCGTCAAGCAACTGCTTCAGAAGCACCGGGGCAAGCCTACGCTCATTATCGGACAGTATTTGAAGCAGCTTGGCGAAACGGCGGAAGCGCTGCAGGCGCCGCTGCTGACCGGAAACACGCTGCATTCCGAACGAATGGCGCTCTACGAGCGGTTCCGATCAGGCGAGATCGGCATTCTGGTCGTATCGAAGGTAGCCAATATCGCTGTTGATTTGCCGGATGCGGCAGTTGCGATTCAATTATCCGGAAGCTTCGGCTCGAGGCAAGAGGAAGCGCAGCGTATCGGCAGATTGCTCAGGCCGAAGAAGGGCGGCAATCATGCCTGGTTCTATTCTCTCGTTACCAATCATACGAAGGAAGCTTTATTCGCCGCTAAGAGGCAGCTCTTCATGCTGGAGCAGGGCTATTCCTATGAGCAGCTGAATGCTGCCGAGCAACAGGAGCAACAGGATCGGCAACCCGGTTCTCGCGTTCCGCTGACGGAGGCGTCGCAAATATGATTATGGAGCAATTGACGGCACGTCTGAATCCGACTCGCTTAAAGCGGTATTGGGATTCTTCCGTGTGGCGTTGTTCGCGAATTGGGGAAAGGGGCGAGTGGGCGAAGCATGCGATGCAGCCCGAGAATGCTTCGGGGGCATTGTCGCGCCTGTCGGATGCAGCAAGAGAGGCGCTAAGGGCGATGATAGACTCTTTCGGCGTCATTCCCGCACCCGAAGAGAGACTGCTCAAGGAATTGCGCGCCAACACAGCGTTATCGGGCGCGCAATGCCGAATTGGGCTGCAGGAGCTCGAAACGGCCGGAATCCTGTTCGCAATCAGCGAGACATGGGGAGAAAGAGAGTTATTCATGCCGGCGAACAGCTGCCTCCTCTGGCAGCGGCTCTTCTATCCAACCGGGCTTTCCCCTCTGAACCAGGAGTTCATCCCCTTCATCGATGAAGATAATGGCAGAAGGAATAGCAGCGTGAGCTTCGGAAGACAGCTGATGTACGCGATCTCGGCAATCGCGCGGACTGGCATGAAGTATACTGCCAAGGGAGCTTTGCCGAAGAAAACGATTGAAAAGCTGCTTCAGCAAGTGGAGCTTGGCGAGGCCCAGCTTCAGCCTTTCGTCGATGGCTTGGAGATCACTGGACCCTATCCGGCGGAAGCGGCTGTTGTGCTCGAAGCAGCCTTCGAGCTCGGGATCGTGGACCGGGCGAGGGAAGGCTTAAGTCTGAATTCAGCCGGTTTGAAGGCGTGGCTCCTTCAGTCGGACGCAGACAGAGAGCGATCGCTCATGAACTGGCTCTTTGGCAAGCTGCTGCTAGCTTCTTGCCCTGAAGCGATGTGTGCGGCTTCCTTGCTTCTTAGTCTTGAGCCCGGTCCATGGCATAGTCTGAATCGGGCGAAGGAGCTTTTGTTGTCCCGCGAGGCGGTCGACCATGACTGGCTGTCCGCGTGGCTATCCTTATTCTGCCGAGCGGGCTGGGCGGAGCTTGGGGATGCCAAGGCGGGTCAGGAGCGTCACGAAATATTCCGTCTCCGGGAATGGAGCAGCTCCGTCGAACGAGGGCAAGGACTGTACATTCAACCGAGCGGAGAGCTTCTCGCCGAACCGTCCTGCTGCATGGAGACCCGATGGGAGCTGGAGTTGATCAGCGAACGGCGCAGCGACGATGAACTGACATGCTATCAAATAACGCCGGAATCTGTGAAACGGGCAGCGGCGCATGGAAGAACAAAAGCATGCCTGGAGCGTTTTCTGCTTCAGGCCAGCGGAGAAGCGGAATTGCCGGATACGGTCGCAGCGATGCTGGAGGAATGGATAATGCCCGGCGAAGGATGTGGCGGAATCGATTCGAAGGCGCGGAAAACCGCGGGGATTTACGCGGATCTTCGCCATCATTCGGACCTTCCGGCAGCAGAGTGGTCTTGGCCGGCGAGAGCCCAGGTCCCGTTCATCGCCGTCGGGGCAAAGCTGACAACCTGCGAGATCGCTCCATTGACGCAAGGCTGCGTTCCTCTTCTTCAAAATCTGGACAGGCTGCCCGCGATGTGGCACAAACAGCTGCGCAGCTATCATGCCTCTACCAGGAAAGAGCTTATGCAGCAAGCGATGCAGCTCGAGACGGCCGTTCAATTAAAGATGGATGGCGAGCTGGTTGTCTTCATCCCCGACGAGATGGAGCTAAGCGGCCCGGAATGGACGGTTACTGGCAGACTGCAGAGGAGCGGATATCCGAAACGAAACCGCCTTTCCTATGAAATGTGGGAGGAGATGAGGTTGTTGATTCCAGAGGGATGTTACTAGGGCATGCGCGCTTTGGCGGCGGACTATTCATCCCCTCGCCATTTATGCTATGATAATAAAGAAGTCAGCATGCATATAAAAGCGAGGTGGATCTATGCCGGCAATCGATGCGTTTGCGGCAACTTTAACTGGTGGAACAGAAGGCGCCAGCTCTTCACTTGATATGGCGTCGCTCCTGCTCCATGCGTATGATATAGGCGATTCGATTAATCAATCGGCCGAGGTGGCCGACTATTTATATTGGAAGACGGTTGTGGATAACAATGATGAGGTAAAGCAGATTCAAAGCCAATTCGCGAAAGCGAAGGAACTCTTCGAGGAATGTCAGAGATTTGGCCGCTTTCATCCCGATTATCACGCGGCGAAGGATAAGGTCAAACAATTTGAGAAGCAACTGGGCGAGATGGAATGCGTTCGCCGCTTCAAGCAGTCCGAGCAACAATTGGATGATATGTTATTCGAGGTTTCGCGTGTCATCGCCGAATCCGTATCCGACACTATCAAGGTGCCGAGCAATGAGAGGGGCTCGGGAGGCGGCTGCGGGGGCGGGGGGTCATGCGGCTGCGGCAGCGGAGGCTGCGGCTAGCCGGAGAAATCTGAAGCGGAACCTACAAAGTTGGGAGGAAAGCGCATGCTGCCGGATCGAACGGGATTTATTGTATGGGTCAGCGATTTGAAAGCGGCCAGAGCGTTGGAACGCTTCGGAAGCGTGCATTTCATGTCGCGAAAGCTGCATTATGTAGTCTTGTACATGAATGCGGATAGAGCCGAGGAGGCTGTCAAGCAGATGAACAGACTTGCGTTCGTCCGCAAGGTGGAGCGCTCGTACCGCAATGAAATAAAGACGGAATACAGCAAGGATATTGAAGATAAAACGAGGTTTTACAGCCTCTAAGAGGGATGATTGCGAACGCCGCTGAGCGCATAAGTTGTGCAAGGCGGCTTTTTTATAAATTTGTTGATACCATATATTAACAAAAATGGCCTGAGTTTATTTTTATGTTGAAAAATCGGACAATCATGGTAGAATGGTAATATATATATAAATAGGATAAAAGCCCTGGTTCCTTGGGAGGAGTAGGTTGCGGGATGAAGGATAAAATGACTAGAAGATGGAACACGTACGAGTCGTTTTATGTCAATCTGGGCGATAAACGCGTCGTGGATATTATTATTACCAACCATGCCAAGAGCCGCTGGATTGACCGCATCGAAAGCGATAAGACGGGTTATGACGACATTGCTGAATTTATTTGGGATTGTTTGAAGAAAGGGAATATCGAGCCCTATTATCGCAACGAACAGGATGTATACTTAATTGACGAGGATTTGGTGTTTGTTGCCGAATTTTCCGATTCTCCAACTGAAACCGATCTGCTCGGCAATAAGCTGCACAAGATGATCGTCGTTACCTTTCTTGGAAGAATGTCGGAGACGATCGAGCTGCGCGATCTCAAGAGCTATTATTCTTGGCTGAGACATTCCAGGCGGATGACTTTGGTAAAGAACAGTCGAAAGAGGAAATAACTATGACAAAGAATGGATGAAGCGTATGATCACTGGCGATCATACGTTTTTTTTGCATGAAAGCGGGATGCAGCCAGGAATCAATTTTCTATAACATTCGGCCTATTATGTTGTATAATAGCGAGAACGACAAGAAGGGACGGATCATGATGGCTCTAAACTTTCATCAGCTGCATATCTTCTTCACAGTTGCGGAGCGAGGCAGCTTCTCCGCTGCGGCGCAATCCTTGCATATGACTCAGCCTGCCGTGACGATGCAAGTGCAATCCCTGGAGGATTATTTCGGAACCAAGCTGCTTCAGCGTTCAACGAAACGAATTGAATTGACGGAGGCGGGCAGAGCGCTTATGCCTTATGCGAAGCGCAGCATTGATCTCATTCGGGATACCGATCAGGCGATGTCCTCCTTCACGAAGCAATTGAAAGGGCGGCTGCAGCTCGGTTCCTCCTTGACGATCGGCGAATATGTTCTCCCGCGGCTTCTCGGGCCGTTCGGACAAGAATATCCGCATATTTCGATCAGCATGAAGGTCATGAACACCGCGCAGATTATGGAGGATATTCTGAATCATCAGCTTAATTTCGGCCTGATTGAGGCGCCGGTCAATCATCCGGATATGCATATGGAGGCGGTTATGAGCGATGAGCTTAAGCTCGTTGTGCCCAAGGAACATCCGCTTGCGGACCGAGACGATATTTTGCTGGAGGAGGCGCTGCAGTATCCGTTTGTGCTGCGCGAGCAGGGCTCTGGGACGAGGCTGGTCATGGAAGAGCAGCTCAAGAAGAAAAGCTTCGATCTCAGCGAGATGAAGATCGTGATGGAGCTTGGCAGCACCGGGGCGGTGAAATCCGCAGTGGAAGCGGGACTTGGCATTTCATTCCTGTCCTCCTCGTCGGTGAAGCACGAGGTTGCGCTTGGTCTGATCAAAATCGTGAAAATAAGGGACAGCAAATTTCAAAGACAATTCTATTCCATTTATTTGAAATCGGCGCTGCTTCCGATCTCGGCGGTTACGTTCCTTACCTTCCTGAGAGAGAGGGATTTGCATCAATGGCTGTAAGCGAAGGAAGAGCGGATCTCCATTGTCATACGACGGCTTCGGACGGCATGTTCGCTCCCGCGACGGTTGTCCGAATGGCGAAGGAAGCAGGCCTGTCGGCCATTGCGATTACGGATCATGATACGACTTCAGGCGTGGAGGAAGCGATTGAGGAAGGAGGGCGTTCAGGCCTGGCCGTTATTCCCGGCGTTGAGCTGAGCACGATCGCGGACGGCGCGGACATTCATATTCTGGGCTATGGCATGAATATTGCGGACAAGCTGTGGCAGGAGCGTCTATCGCTGCAGCGCCTGGCCAGGGACCGGCGCAACGTGCAAATTTTGCAAAGACTGAATGCGCTTGGAATCGCGATCACGATGGCGGAGGTAGACGAGGTTTCGCGGTCGGGGCGAACTTCGGTCGTCCATGGCGCGGATGCAAAGCTGAAGAGCACAGGAAGGCCTCATATTGCGGAGGTTCTGGTGCGTAAGGGCATCGTCCCTTCCATGAAGGAAGCGTTCGATCGTTATTTGGCCGCAGGGGCCGCCGCTTACGTGCTGCAGGAGAGAATTCATCCGGAAGAGGCGCTGGGCTGGATTCGGGACGCGGGCGGCGTGGCCGTTATGGCGCATCCGGGCCTTTACGGCAACGATGAGCTTGTGGAGAGACTGCTTCGTCTCGGCTTCGACGGCATTGAAGCGTCGCATTCGGATCATTCGATGGAGGATGAGCGGCGTTACGGGGATCTGGCGAGAAAATATAATCTGATCGCGACTGGCGGATCGGATTTTCACGGTATCCGGGAAGGCGTCAGCTTCCATGGAGATTTGGGCGCCCGAGGCGTGTCCGCGGCGATTGTCCCGCAGCTGCTGCAGCTGCGGGAGCGTGGCTAAGCGCAGGACATGATTCGGTAGGACGCAGGGCGTCGCCGCTTCACTTTGTTTCCCGGCTTAATTGCTTGATACGATTCTCGTCCGGCGTGATGAACAGGGTTTTCTGATGATCGTAGATGACAAAGCCCGGCTTAGCGCCGCTTGGCTTGCGTACATGACGAATCAAGGTGTGATCGACCGGAATCATGCTCGACGCTCTGGCTTGACTGTAATGCGCGGCCAGCATGGCGGCTTCCTCCAGCGTCGGATTGCCGAAATTCGTTGCTTTGATGACCACATGGGAGCCTGGAATGTCCTTGGTGTGAAGCCATGTGTCAGATGGCGCGGCGAGCCGATTCGTCACATATTCATTTTGCGTGTTATTTTTACCTACATAGATTGGAATGCCCTCCGAGGAGGTGTAGCAAAGCAGTGCAGGCCGCATTGCTTTTTTTCGTTTCGGCCCTCTGCGATGCTTCTCCTTCATATACCCTTCCGCGACAAGCTCGTCTCTGATCTCGCCGATATCCGCCAGCGACGCGGATTCCAGCTGCTGAAGCAGCCCTTCGAAATAATGGATTTCCTTGTCTGCAATCTCCATTTGCTCCGCGACGACCGCCAGGGAGTTCCGATGCTTCGTATATCTTCGGAAATAGCGCTGAGCATTCTCAGAGGGACTTAGCTGAGGATCCAGTTCGATCGAGACCGTCGCTTGCTCCTCGTCATAGAAATTGATCAGCTCAACGGAGGTGTCGCCTTTATTGATTTGATGCATGTAAGCCGTCAGCAGCTCTCCCAGCACCTTGTATTTCTCCGCATCCTTCGCTTCCTTGAGCGTTTCCTCCAGCTTTTTGATCTTCGAGACATTCTTGCTCTTTTCGTTCTGCACGAAACGAATCAAGTCCGCGGCGCGCTGCTTCACGGTGTCGCGCTCCGCCTTGTCGCCGAAGAAGGCTTCGAGCAAGTCGCTGACGGACTCGTAGCGTATCGTTTCGCCAGGTATATGAGTCAGCTGCGTCACGGAGAAGCTGGCTTTGCCCGTCTCCCCGTTCTCGACAAGGACAGGCTCGTAGTGATGCTCCTCAAAAAGCTGATTGAGGGAGCGGAATGCTTCCCACAGCGCTTCCGGCTGCTCCTCGAGCTCCATGTCGGCTTTCGAGCTTTGCACGGCGCGGTAGACGATCTCCTTCGCGAGCAGCGGGCTGAAGCCGCTGAATGCTCCGACCAGCCGATTCTGCCAAGAGCTCTCCGCCCCTTGCTTCGGCGCAGCAAGCTGCTCCCAGAACGCGTGGCGTTCGGTTATGCTCAGCGGATCGACCTTGTCTTGCTCGGGAGGAGCGGTGTACGCGCTGCCGGGCATCACGATGCGATAGGTGGAGATGGCCGGAGTTACATGATGAATGCCGTCCAGAATGAGTCCGGTCGCTTCGTCAATAAGAATGATATTGCTGTGTCTTCCCATAATTTCGATAATGATTCGTTTGCTCGATGTATCGCCGAGCTCATCGCGATGTCTGATCGCGATATGCAGAATGCGCTCGCGGCCAATCTGCTTCACGGATTCGATGACGCCGCCTTCGCAATGCTTGCGAAGCAGCATGCAGAACATGGGCGCTTCGAGCGGATTCACATAGGCCGCGGTCGTCCAGTGGATTCTCGGATAGGTCGGATTGGCCGACAAGAGCAGCCTACCGTTCACACCGTTGCCTCTTATACCAAACACCAGCTCCTGTGACGAGGGCTGATGGATTTTATGAATGCGCGCGCCGATACAGCGCTGAAGCTCATGTGCGATCGCGCGCACGACAATGCCGTCTAAAGCCATAATGATTAAATTCCTCTCTCTGTCAGATGTTACTATCATGCCATATTTAAGAGAAAAACTTAAGTGCGGTGGGATAATTTACAACCTGTCCGAATATAGTGGTGGTAGAAGGGTTGTTCAAAAAGCCCGCTTTTGATCACGATGTATGTCAAGAAGTCTACTCGACATCGAATCTTGCATTCAGCCGAAACTTCTGGTACTCACGTAGCAACCACTACGTTCCGTTCCTCAGTTTCTAGCTTCATACAAGCTTCTCGGTGCTGAAAACCGGTCTTTTTGAACGTGCGTTTAAATGCTGTCCGTTGGGCCGGCATCATACAGGAGGGAGTCGTACAATGGAACAAATGAAATGGCATCAAATGAGCACGAATGAGCTGCTTGATACGCTAAAAGGCTCGCTGGAAGATGGGCTGAAGCCCTCCGCCGCGGCAGAACGCCTGGAGCAGGGAGGAAGCAATGAGCTTACGGAGGGCAAGCGGATATCTCCCGTTGTGCTGTTCCTGAATCAGTTCAAGGATTTCATGGTGCTCATCTTGATGGGTGCAACGCTGATCTCCGGACTGCTCGGCGAATATTTGGACGCGATTACGATTATTGCGATTATCGTCATTAATGCCGTGCTCGGCTTCGTGCAGGAGTTCAGAGCCGAGCGCTCGCTTAGAGCGCTGAGGGAGCTGTCCGCCCCTTCAGCCACCGTGCTTCGCGGCGGCGAGCGCGTAACTGTGCTCGCCAAGGATCTGGTTGCCGGCGATGTGATCTTCCTCGAGAGCGGGGATCGCATTCCCGCCGATGTGAGGCTCATCGAGGCGAACAGCTGTTATGTGGAAGAATCGGCCTTGACGGGCGAGTCCGTGCCCGTAGGCAAGCATGCCGCTCCGATAACGGAAGGAGAGCTTCCGCTTGGCGATCAACGAAATGTCGGCTTTATGGGTACGATGATTACGCGCGGGACAGCCAAGGGCATTGTCGTACGAACGGGTATGCGCACGGAGATGGGCAAGATCGCCGGCCTGATTCAGGAGACCGAATCGATGGAAACGCCGCTGCAGCATCGGCTTGAGCAGCTCGGCAAGCTGCTCATTATCGTCGCGCTTGGGCTTACGGTCATGGTCGTGCTGGCGGGCATTCTGCATGGACAGCCGGCTTACGGCATGTTCCTCGCCGGAGTCAGTCTGGCTGTCGCCGCCATTCCGGAAGGCTTGCCGGCAATTGTCACCATCGCGCTGGCGCTCGGCGTGCAGCGCATGATCAAACGGAAAGCAATCGTGCGGAAGCTGCCTTCCGTGGAAACGCTCGGCTGCGCTTCCGTTATATGCTCCGATAAGACAGGCACCTTGACGCAGAACAAGATGACCGTTACGCATGTCTGGATCAGCGGCAGGCAGCTTGAGGTGAGCGGAGAAGGCTACGAGCCGACAGGGGCGATGTACGAGGACGGAAGAACGCTCGATCTGAAGCATGATCAGCCTGTAAAACGGCTGTTGCAAATCAGCGCCTTGTGCAATAATGCGCAGATTATAAAGCAAGAGGCGAATGACCCGAACGCGAAGAAGCGGAAATCGAAGGAAGCGGCGGAGGAATGGGTGTTGAAGGGCGATCCGACGGAAGGCGCGCTTGCGGTTCTGGCGACCAAGCTGGGCTCGTCCGCCAAATCGCTCGAGATGCTCTACCAGCGGGAGAAGGAGTTCCCGTTCGATTCCGAACGCAAGCGCATGTCGGTCGTCGTGAAGCATCAGGGCGGCAGGCTGCTCTGCACGAAGGGGGCGCCGGATCTGCTCATGGAGCATTGCTCTTATGTGCTCTGGGACGGCAAGGTTGTGCCCTTCACCGCAACGCTCAAGCGCAAATGCGCGGAAGCGGGCGAGCGAATGGCCCAGTCCGCCCTGCGCGTGCTTGGACTGGCCTATCGCGATCTCAAGCTTACGGATGCCTGCGAGACGGAAGGCGAGGTCGAGAACGGGCTGGTATTCGTCGGCTTGACCGGCATGATCGATCCGCCTCGGCGCGAGGTGAAGGATGCCATTGCGACCTGCCGCAGGGCGGGCATCAAGACCGTGATGATTACGGGCGATCATCAGCTCACGGCGGAAGCCATCGCGACTCAGCTCGGCATTATGCCTCGCGGCGGCATCGCGATCAGCGGCAAGGAGCTTGAAGCGTTCGATGACGAGAAGCTGGAGGGCATCGTTGACAATGCGTATGTCTACGCCCGCGTCTCGCCGGAGCATAAGCTGCGAATCGTCAAAGCGCTGCAGCGAAGAGGACATGTTGTGGCGATGACGGGCGACGGCGTCAACGACGCTCCCGCAATCAAGGCAGCGGATATCGGAATCGCAATGGGCATTACCGGTACGGATGTGTCGAAGGAGGCGTCCTCGCTTATTCTCAGCGACGACAATTTCTCGACGATTGTGGCGGCGATTGAGGAAGGCAGGGGCATCTATGAAAATATTCGCAAATTCATTCGTTATCTGCTTGCTTCGAATGTCGGCGAAATTCTCGTCATGTTTCTGGCGATGATGGCGGGTCTGCCGCTGCCGCTCGTGCCGATCCAGATTTTATGGGTCAATCTGGTGACGGACGGCTTGCCTGCTATGGCGCTCGGCGTCGATCAGGCGGAGAAGGACCTTATGCAGCATAAGCCGAGATCGGCCAAGGAGAACATATTCGCAAGACGGCTCGGCTGGAAAATTATTAGCCGCGGCATCTTGATCGGCATCTGCACGCTCGGCGCCTTCTGGATTACGCTGCTTGAGCACGGCAGCGATGCGCAAGGTCTGATCACCGCCCAGACGGTCGCTTTCGCGACGCTCGTGCTCGCGCAATTGATACATGTATTTGATTGCCGCAGCTCGCGTTCGATCTTCCATCGCAATCCGCTGCAAAATAAATCGCTGGTGTTCGCCGTCTTGTCCTCGCTTGCTTTGATGATTGGCGTGCTTTACATCGACGCGCTGCAGCCGATCTTCAAAACGGTGCCGATCGGCTTCCGCGAATGGTGTCTCGTATTCGTAGCCGCTGGAATTCCTACCTTTGTGATGGGGATTGGCAGCGTGCTTGGCAAATCGAACAAGAAAAAATCGAATTCCAAGTGGCCGCTGGGGCCGCAATCGGTAGCAAGATGACGAAATAATGCAAATGATGATGCAATTCCTCAATATCATTTCTCCTTCATTTACGGTATGCTAGAGTACAGAATACTAGGGTCTGGGGTCTGCATACACACCCTGGGGCAGCAGCTTAAATGAAGGGGAGAGCATAGATGAATTTTACGAAGATGAACGGACTTGGCAATGACTTTATCGTGGTGGCCGGCGAACAGCGGCTTCCGGAGGACGCGGCAGAGCTGGCGATTCGCCTCTGCAACCGGTTCTTCGGAATCGGAGCAGACGGTCTGGTCTATATTCTGCCATCCGAGAAGGCTGATTTCCGCATGCGGATTATCAATTCGGACGGCTCCGAGGCGGAGCAATGCGGCAATGCGATTCGCTGCGTAGCGAAATATGTGTACGACAACGGCATGACGAGCAAGGATGAGATTACCATCGAAACGCTCGGAGCGGGCGTGCAGAAAGTGCAACTGACGGTGGAGGAAGCGAAGGTGCAATCGGTTCGCGTCGATATGGGCGAGCCGATCCTGCAAGGGCTGCAAGTGCCGACAACGGTGAATGCGGAGCGCGTGGTGGAGCATGAGATCGAGGTGGATGGACGCTCGTTCCGCTTCACTGCGGTATCGATGGGCAATCCGCACTGCGTCATCTTCGTCGACGACGCCGTAAGCTTCGATTTGGCAACCTGGGGGCCGAAGCTCGAGGTTCATCCGATGTTCCCGCGCAAGATCAACGTGGAATTCGTAACGGTCAATTCCCGCACGCAAGCCGATATGCGCGTATGGGAGCGCGGCGCGGGACCTACGCTGGCCTGCGGCACGGGAGCCTGCGCGACGCTTGTGGCGTCGGTGCTGACCGAGGCTACCGACCGGACGGCTACGATCTCGCTCAAGGGCGGGAATCTGCTGATTGAATGGAATGAAGCCGACAATCATGTCTATATGACGGGACCTGCTGCGGAAGTCTTCCGCGGAGTGTTGTAGGTGGCTGTCATGAGCGGCTTGCATTCTGCAAAGCAAAGCTTGCGCGAGGCGATGGCCGAGCGCTTGCTGACAGGCGACGGAGCGATGGGAACCTATCTGTATCAGATGGGGTTCCCTGTCGGCGTTTCCTACGAAGAATTGAATATTCTTCGCCCCGAAGTGATCGAGAATGTGCATCGTCAATATTATGAGGCGGGAGCAAGGGTGCTCGAGACGAACACCTTCTCCGCGAATGTGGAGAAGCTGGCGATTCACGGTCTGGAAAGCGAGATGGAGGCGATTAACCGCGCTGGCGTGCGTGCGGCGAGAAAGGCTGCGGGCTCTGACGCTTACATTGTCGGAGCGGTTGGCTCCATCCGCGACGGCAAGCTGAAAAATCTCCGCACGACCAAAGCCCAGGAGGCCTATCGGCGCCATATGCTCGCATTGCTGGAGGAGGGCGTTGACGGCATCCTGCTCGAAACCTTCTATAACTTGAAGGAGATGAAGCTGGCGCTTGACATCGCGAGATCTCTGACCGATATCCCGATCATTTGCCAATTCGCGGTCGAGGATGTGGGCCGGACGCAGGACGGCGTCCAGCTTCATGAAGCGTTCCGCCAGCTCGGCGAGCTTGGGGCGGATGTGGTCGGGTTCAATTGCCGGAGCGGTCCGAACGGCATTCTGCGCGCGATCGACGCCGTGGAAGGGCCTGTCCCTCTGCCGATGTCCGTGTTCCCGAATGCCGGCATTCCCGACTATGTGGACGGCAAATACACCTATTCCGCGGGGCCGGATTATTTTGCGGAATGCGCTCGCAGATTTGCGGATCGAGGCGCGAGAATTATCGGCGGCTGCTGCGGGACAACCCCGGAGCATATTGCCGCGATCTCCGCTTCGCTTGCCGAATATTCGCCGCAGCTAGGGCTCGCGGAGCCTTCCGCAAGAAAGCGGCAGGAGAGCGTCGAGATCAAGCCGCATAAGCAGGGTACGGGCTTGGCGGAGGAGCCGGCGGTCTCTGCTCCTTCCATCGTGGAGCTGGTGAAGGAGCGTCATACCGTAATCGTCGAGCTGGACCCGCCGCGCGATCTCGATATCGGGAAATTCATGGCGGGCGCCGAAGCGTTGAAGGATGCGAAGGTGGACGCGGTAACGATGGCGGATAATTCGCTCGCCGTTACCCGTATGAGCAATCTGGCGCTAGCCGCCCTCGTGCAAGAGAGAATAGGCATTCGGCCGCTTGTTCATATCGCTTGCCGCGATCGCAATCTAATTGGAACGCAGTCGCATATGATGGGACTCGACGCGCTGGGCATCGATCATATTCTGGCGGTAACGGGCGATCCCGCGAGATTCGGGGATTTGCCCGATTCTTCCTCGGTTTATGATCTGACCTCCTTCGAGATGATTCGCATGATCAAGCAGCTGAACGAAGGTCTGGCATTCTCCGGCAAGCCGCTGAAGCAAAAGGCGAATTTCGTCGTCGGTGCGGCCTTTAATCCGAATGTCAAGCATCTGGACAAGGCGGTGCAGCGGCTCGAGCGCAAGATCGCTTCCGGCGCGGACTATATTATGACGCAGCCAATCTATGACCCGGCCTTGTTCGAACGCGTGGCCGAAGCGACGAAGCATCTCGATATTCCGATATTCGTCGGCATCATGCCGCTTGCGAACGGACGCAACGCCGAATACTTGCATAACGAGGTGCCGGGCATTCAGCTTTCGGACGAGGTCCGCAGAAGAATGGCGGGGCTTGAAGGAGCGGAGGGAAGGGCGGAAGGCGTGAAAATCGCGCAGGAATTGCTCGACGCCGCGATGCCGCTTTTCAACGGAATCTACTTGCTTACGCCGTTTTTGTTCTATGAAATGGCCGCGCAATTAACCGAATATGTATGGAAGTATACCGGGAAGAAGAAGCTGCAGGTCCAGTGAAAAAGAGGCAAATTCGAATTTTTGCTTGTTCGCGGGAGCAAAATCAATTAGAATAAGGCATAAGTTGGAGATCTGGACATAAGCGTTTGCGTATGCAGTCCATCATTATTGTCAACAATAGGATAATAGTTTTGACGTGAATCGGGAGAGTTTTCTGTGAAAAGTCGCTTGGACGTATCCGGCTTTGAAGATTGTCCGCAAGCGGAGGGGGATCAAGCTTGGCTATTAAGCTTATTAATATCGGATTTGGAAACATCGTTTCCGCGAATCGCATTATTTCCATTGTCAGCCCGGAATCGGCGCCGATCAAACGCATTATTCAGGAGGCGCGCGATCGGCACATGCTGATCGACGCAACTTACGGGAGGCGCACGCGCGCGGTTATTATTACAGACAGCGATCATGTTATTCTATCAGCAGTACAGCCGGAGACGGTTGCCCATCGTTTATCCACCAAGGATGACGATAACGACGAATAGTACGGGGAGCTTGGAACAAATGGGATTGTTAATTGTTTTGTCCGGCCCTGCCGGAGTGGGGAAAGGCACGGTATGCACTGCACTGCGCAGCAAGATGCCCGATATCGTCTATTCCGTATCCGCTACAACCAGGCAGCCGAGACAGGGCGAGGTAGACGGCGTTAATTATTTCTTTAAAACCCGGGAGCAGTTCAAGGACATGATTGCCCGCGACGCGCTTCTCGAGCATGCCGAATATGTCGGCAATTATTACGGCACGCCAAGAGATTTCGTGGATCGAACGCTCGCGGGCGGCCAGGATGTCATTCTGGAGATCGAGGTGCAGGGCGCGCTTAAGGTGAAGGACAAATTTCCCGAGGCGATCTTCATCTTCCTGCTGCCGCCTTCTCTGGATGAGCTGAAGCAGCGCATTACCGGACGGGGAACGGAATCCCAGGACATCATCAATTCGCGAATGAACGTTGCCGTTGAAGAGATGAATCTGCTTCGCCATTATGATTATGCGGTTATGAATGACGAGATCGACGCGGCCTGCGACAAGATTCGCAGCATTATTATCGCCGAGCATTGCCGCAGAGAACGGATTATGTCTTCCATGTCCGAGATCAAGGTTGCTACCAAGAAAGCATGAGTGAGGAGAATGTTCAATGTTGTATCCGTCCATTGACGAAATGGTGAAGAAGGTCGACAGCAAATACACGCTTGTCGTCGCAGCCTCACGGAGAGCCCGCATGCTTCGCAACGGCGAGAAGTCCGAGCTTGCGAATGCGCGCTCGCACAAATTCGTTGGCGTAGCGCTCGAGGAAATCTACGGAGATATTGTGCAAGTGATCAGCTTGCCGACGAAGGAAGATTAGATTCAGGCAGGACACCGAGGGAGCGTCGCTGATAACAGCGGACGCTCCTTTTTGGCATAGCGTTCACCATGCGATGTCATTTCGGCATTTGCGATCGTCTTCGCTCTGTTTGCATTTGCTCGTGTTTCGAGCGGGATGTGGTATGATAAGAACAGAATGCTTCAGCAGCAGGTATTGCTTCAAAAAACTTTTTTTGGAGGGATTTCTTATGGAGCCATTGCGATACCCGATTGGCAGATTTCAATATGAGGGCATGTCTTCGGCGCTGCGCGAACAATGGATCGCCGAGATTGAAAGCCAGCCCCAGCGGTTGAAGGAGCTGACCCAAGGCTTAAGCGACGATCAATTGGATACACCGTATCGCGGCGGAGGCTGGACGGTGCGCCAGATCATCCATCATATCGCGGACTCATCCATGAATTGTTTTACGAGATTCAAGCTTGCGCTGACGGAGGATAATCCTACGATCAAACCCTTCAATGACAAATGGGCTATGACGGCGGACAGTCTGGGGGCGGCTCCGGGGCCGAGTCTGCTTATGCTTGAGGGTATTCATATAAGATGGATTCTTTTGCTTCGATCGATGAAGCACGCAGAGTTCGAGAGGCAATTCTATCATCCGGAGCTGGGCAAGCAATTGAAGCTGTCTTATTTCCTCGGCTACGTGGCATGGCATGGGAATCATCATATCGCTCATATTAGCAGCTTGATGGAACGCAAGGAGTGGTAAGCGCTGTCCAAGCTTGGGATGAGCTTGGACTTATATAGAATAGGAGTGGACAGCATGATGCAAGGGAAAACCATCCTTCTTGGCGTAACTGGAGGAATTGCGGCATACAAAGCCGCCGCTCTGTGCAGCAGGCTGACGCAGGCAGGCGCGAATGTGCATGTTATTATGACGGAAGCGGCAACAAAATTCATAACGCCGTTGACGCTTCAGACCTTATCCCGCAACGCGGTGCATGTGGATACCTTCGATGAACGGGATCCCTCGGTCGTCTCCCATATCGATCTGGCGGATCATGCCGATTTTGTCGTCATCGCGCCGGCGACGGCCAATGCGATCGCAAAGCTTGCGGGCGGCTTCGGAGACGACATGTTAAGCACGACGCTTCTGGCGGCAACCTGCCCGATTCTTATCGCGCCTGCGATGAATGTACATATGTATGAGCACCCCGCGGTCGTGCGCAATATGGAGCTGCTGGCATCGCGCGGCGTCATGTTCGTCGAACCGGGAACCGGCCAGCTCGCCTGCGGTTATGTGGCGAAGGGCAGGCTGGCGGAGCCGGAGGACATCGTTGCCGCCGTGGAGCAGTGGTTCGGACGCGGCGGGCTGTTGAAGGGCAAGAAGCTCCTCGTTACCGCGGGAGGCACGATCGAGAGGCTTGATCCCGTAAGATATCTCACGAATGATTCCTCGGGCAAAATGGGCTTTGCGATTGCCGAGGCCGCAAGCCTGATGGGCGCGGAGGTCACGCTGGTGGCGGGCCGCGTATCCGTGAAGCCGCCCGCGGGCGTGCGGCTGATCGAAGCGCCATCGGCGGCGGAGATGCTGGAGGCGGTCACGGCGCTGTTCCCGGAGGCTGATCTTACTGTGAAGGCGGCGGCGGTTGCGGATTATCGCCCTCTTGCCGTCTCCGAGCATAAGATGAAGAAGAGCGGCGACAAGCTTATTCTGGAGCTGGAGCGAACAACGGATATTTTGCAGACGCTGGGCGAGATGAAGCAGCCGCATCAGCTGCTTGTCGGCTTTGCCGCAGAGACTGAGAATCTGGAGCAATATGCGATGGACAAGCTATGGCGGAAAAACTGCGATCTCGTCGCGGTCAATCCCGTCAATCGGCCGGGAGCGGGCTTCAATGGAGATACGAATCTGCTGTTTATATACGATTCGAACGGACTTGTGGAGGAGCTGCCCCTATTGTCGAAGCGCGAGGCCGCAAGGCGGCTGCTGGATATCGCGGTCGAGCGGCTTAAGGATGTCGGGAGAGATCGCGCATGATTGCCAAAGTGATTGTTGATGTGCCGAGCCGTCAGACGGATCGGCCTTTTGATTATGAGGTGCCGGGGGCGATGGAGGAATGGATTGCGATCGGAAGCCGGGTCGGCGTTCCGTTCGGCGGACGCACGCTGCAAGGCTTTGTCATCGGCTTGGCGGAGCAATCGTCCCTTCCCTCCTCCAGGCTGAAGCCTGTAGCTGAGCTGCTCGACGGCGTTCCGCCTTTGCTGCCGGATATGATCGAGCTGTCCGAGTGGCTGAGCGCCAAATATTGCTGCTCGCGCATTCAAGCGCTGCAAGCGATGATTCCCGCCGCGCTGAAGGGCAAGGAGGAGCGAAGGATCGGACTCGGCGACGAGGACGCGCCGCATGGGCTTTCCAAGGAGCTCATGGAGTGGCTGGGCGAACAAGCGGGACTTGTGAAGCTCGACGCGCTGCTCGAGCGTTTTCCGGATCAAGCTCGGATGATGAAGGGGGCGCTGCAAAGCGGAGCGCTCCTTCAGCAAGCGGCAATCAAGGATCGACTGGCCGCGCGCAAGGTGCAGACGGTGTTTCTGCCCGAAAGCCGGGAGGAGGCCGAGCGGGCGCTGGAGGCTCTTGGCGCCAAGGCGGCCAAGCAGCGCGCGGCGCTTTCCTATTTGCTGGAGCACGGCGGCCCGATGTCGATTCAGGCTCTCGCCGCCGCTTCCGGCGCCTCTCCCGCAAGCATCCGGTCGCTCGTCGACAAGGGACTGCTGATTATGAGGGAGGTGGTCAGCGAGCGGGACCCTTTCGCGCATCGCGAGTTCGAGCGGACGGAGCCGTTGCCGCTGACGGCGACGCAGCAGGCGGTCTTCCGTCGCATAGCGAATGCTCTCGATGCGGGGCAAGCGGATGTCATGCTGCTTCATGGCGTGACGGGAAGCGGGAAGACGGAGGTTTATCTGCAATCGATCGCGAATTGCTTGAAGCAGGAGAGACAGGCGATCGTGCTCGTGCCGGAAATCGCCCTTACGCCCCAGATGGTGGAGCGCTTCAAAGGACGCTTCGGAGAGGCGGTCGCCGTGCTGCATAGTCGCCTCTCGAACGGAGAGAAGCTGGATGAGTGGCGAAAAATCCGCTCCGGAAGAGCCAGGGTGGCGATCGGCGCGCGATCGGCGATATTCGCTCCGTTCGAGCGAATCGGTCTTGTTATCATCGATGAGGAGCATGAATCGTCCTACAAGCAGGAGGAGAGCCCGAAGTATCATGCGCGCGAGGTTGCGGTGCGGCGCGCGAAGCAGCATGGAGCCGTCGTCGTGCTGGGCTCCGCCACGCCATCGCTCGAATCGTTCGCGGCGGCGAACCGGTCCCCCGCTCCCGGACAGGAGCCCATGCTTCTGTCGATGGCCGAGCGGGTGGGCGGCCGCCCGTTGCCGTCCGTGGATATCGTCGATATGCGGGAGGAGCTGCGGGACGGAAATCGCTCGATGTTCAGCCGAAGATTGCATGAGGCGCTGCTCGCGAGACTGGAACGGGGCGAGCAATCCGTGCTGCTTCTTAATCGCAGAGGCTACTCGACCTTCGTGATGTGCCGCTCCTGCGGCTATACGGCTACATGCCCGCATTGCGACATATCGCTTACCTTCCATCAGAAGGCGCGTCAGATGCGCTGCCATTATTGCGGCCATGCGGAGCAGGCGCCCGCGACATGTCCCTCCTGCGAGAGCGAGCATATTCGCTACTTCGGCACCGGCACGCAGAAGGTCGAGGAGGAGCTGGCGAGGCTGTTCCCGGGCATTCGCGTCATCCGCATGGATGTGGACACGACAAGCGAGAAGCATGCCCACGAGAAGCTGCTGAAGACATTCGGGGATCGGAAGGGCGATGTGCTGCTTGGCACCCAGATGGTGGCGAAAGGTCTGGATTTCCCCTTTGTTACGCTCGTAGGCGTTATTGCGGCCGACACCTCGCTCAATCTTCCCGACTTCCGCGCCGCGGAACGGACCTTCCAATTGCTTACGCAGGTGGCGGGACGAGCGGGGCGACATCATCTGCAAGGCGAGGTCATTGTGCAGAGCTACTCTCCGGAGCATTATGCGATCACGACGGCCAGAGAGCATGATTACGAGGCCTTCGTTCGCGAGGAGCTGCGCCATCGCTCGCAAATGGGCTATCCGCCTTACTGCAGGCTGGTGCTGGTGACGATGTCGCATGAGCAGCTTGCGCTGCTTGCGGAGGTTGGTCAGAGCTTCGCCGCGGAGCTTAGGGCGCTTGCCGAGCATGAGGGCGTGCTCGCGCCGCTGCACAGCGGTCTGCCGAGAGCGCTTGAAATTCTCGGTCCCGTAGCTTCGCCGATCGCGAGAATGAAAGATCGCTACCGTTTTCAATGTGTGATAAAATATCGGGGAAGCATAGATGCGTCCGCGCTTGTGCGCCGCGCGCTGCAGCCGTTCACGGAAGGGACGCAGCAGAGCGTCCTGTTCAGCGTAGATGTGGATCCGCAGGTTATTTTGTAAGATGTAGTTCAACACGTATTGTATGAGATTAAATTAGGAAAAGGCAGGGAATATAGCATGAGTATTCGATTGATTGTGAAGGACCCGGATCCGGTATTGCGCGAGGTCGCCAAAGAGGTTACGAAATTCAATTCGAACCTGAAGAAGCTGCTGAAGGATATGGCGGAGACGATGTATGATGCGGAAGGCGTGGGCCTTGCTGCGCCGCAGATCGGCATTTCGAAGCGCGTAATCGTCGTGGACATCGGAGACGAAAGCGGTCTGTTCGAAATGGTCAATCCGGTGATCGCAGAGCAAGACGGGGAACAGGTTGGGCCCGAAGGCTGTCTGAGCATTCCGAATTTGAACGGCGAGGTGAAACGCGCGGATCGCATTGTCGTTCAAGGTCAGAACAGTGACGGCGAACCGATCTCGATTGAAGCGAGCGGTTATCTCTCAAGGGCGTTCCAGCATGAGATTGATCATCTCAACGGTATTCTGTTCACGGATCTGGCCATCAGCGTCTACGATATTTCGGAACGAAAAAATAAAGGGAGCGAATAGCTTCATGCGCATTGTATTCATGGGAACACCCGAGTTTGCGATTCCGTCCTTGAAGCTGCTCGTCGAG
Organism: Paenibacillus sp. HB172176; assembly: GCF_011947265.1. Taxonomy (GTDB): domain Bacteria; phylum Bacillota; class Bacilli; order Paenibacillales; family Paenibacillaceae; genus Pristimantibacillus. The sequence goes on along the minus strand of NZ_JAATHD010000014.1, from coordinate 64,747 downwards.
CAGGGCCGCGACGTTGTCGCGGTCGTGACACAGCCGGATCGGCCGAAGGGCCGCAAGAAGACGCTCACGCCGCCGCCTGTGAAGGAAGCGGCGTTGTCGTTCGGGCTGCCGGTGCTGCAGCCGGAGCGCATGCGCAGCGAGGAGGCGGTCGCCGAGCTGGCGGCTTACCGGCCGGAGCTCATCGTCACGGCGGCATACGGTCAGATTCTGCCGAAGGCGGTGCTGGAACTGCCTCGTCTCGGCTGCATTAACGTTCACGGGTCGCTGCTGCCGAAGTATCGCGGCGGCGCGCCGATACAGCGTTCGATTATAAACGGCGAGGCCTCGACCGGCGTGACGATTATGTATATGGCGGCGGGACTCGATACGGGCGATATGATCGCCTCCGTGGAGCTGCCCATTCTCGAGGAGGATACCTCCGGCACGATGTTCGAGAAGCTGAGCGCTGCCGGAGCGAAGCTTCTGGGGGAGACTCTTCCGTCGATTATGGACGGAACGGCGGCGAGAGTGCCTCAGAACGAGGAGGAGGCCACTTATGCGCCGAACCTTTCCCGCGAGGATGAGCGAATGGATTGGAGCAAGTCCGCGCGCGCCATCTTCAATCAGGTGCGCGGCTTGTCGCCGATGGCGGGAGCGTTCACCACTCTTCAAGGCGAGGTGTTCAAGGTTCGGGCTTGCTCGGTGCTGAGCGGCGAGCAAGAGCTCAAGGCGGCTGAGAAAGCGGCTGATCAGTTGCAAGCCGGCTGCGGGACGGTGGTTGCGACCGGCGCTGCAGGGATCGTGGTCCGAACCGGAGACGGCTTCCTGCTGCTGCGGGAGATTCAGCCCGCCGGCAAGCGCGCGATGGACGCGGGAGAATGGCTCAAAGGCGCGCGGCTTGAGTCGGGCACCTCGCTTGGCCAAGGAGACGCGCGATGAGCGGCGGCAATCGGAAGAAGCCGGGCACGCCGAGAGAAGTCGCGCTCGATATCCTAGTGAAGGTAAGCGGCTCCGGCGCTTACAGCAATTTGCAGATTAAGCGCGCGCTTCAGGATACGGCGCTCTCGCGGGCCGACGCGGGTCTTGTGACGGAGCTCGTGTACGGCACGATCGGCAGGCAATTGACTCTCGATCATTGGCTGGAGCGTTTCGTGGCCAAGGGCTTGCGCAAGCTGGAGCCATGGGTGCATCAGTTGCTTCGGCTAAGCGCCTATCAGCTGCTCTATCTCGACCGTATTCCGGCGCATGCCGCCGTCAATGAAGCGGTAGCCATCGCGAAGCGGAGAGGCCATACCGGCATCTCCGGCATGGTGAACGGCGTCTTGCGCAATATGGATCGCAATCGCGCCGAGCTGGTCCCATCGCGTATTCAATTGAAGGATAGCGTCGCGACCATCGCACTGCGGCATTCCTATCCGGAATGGCTCGTGAGGCGATGGGCGGATACATACGGTGAGGAGACGGCGGAGGACATCTGCGCGGCGGGCAATGAACAGCCCCATGCCAGCATCAGGGTCAACTCGTTCCTTGCCGCGCGCGACCAGCTGCTTCGGGAGCTGCAGGCGGAAGACGTTGACGCCGAAGCCTCCAAGCTTTCCCCCCATGGCATTCTCATTCGATCCGGCGGCAATCTCGCGGACAGCGAGCTCTTCAAGCAGGGCAAATGCTCGCTTCAAGACGAGAGCTCCATGCTGGTGGCGGCCGTTCTCGCTCCCGAGCCCGGCATGAAGGTGCTCGATTGCTGCGCGGCTCCCGGGGGCAAGAGCGCTCATATCGGGGAGCTGATGCAAGGCAAGGGCAAGGTGTGGGCGAATGATCTGCATGCCCACAAGCGGGAGCTGATCGTGCAGCAGACGGAGCGGCTGAAGCTCCGCAACGTCGAAGCGATCGTCGGCGACGCGGCGAAGCTTCGCGAACGATTCGCGGAGAACTCGATGGACGCGGTTCTGCTTGACGCTCCATGCACCGGCTTCGGCGTGATCAGGCGGAAGCCCGAGATCAAATGGACGAAGACGGAGAGCGACATCCGCGAGATTGCGGTCTTGCAGGGTCAATTGCTCGAAGAAGCTTGCGCGCTGGTGAAGCCCGGCGGCATTCTCGTGTACAGCACGTGCACGATCGAGAAGGAAGAGAACGAGAAGCAGATCGCTCGCTTCCTGGAGGCGCATTCCGAATTTGCACTCGATTCGGCCTGGCCCGAGTCCGTCTTGAAGGCGCTTGGAGAAGCAGGCGTTATTGATGACAGCTTCGACGGTCAGGCTCAGCTGCTGCCGCAGCATTTCGGCAGCGACGGCTTCTTCATCGCGCGCATGAGAAGACGCCCCTAAAGGGCTTGTTATGGCTCGATATGGGCGTTTGTGGTAGAATAGATCGGTGACAGCGGCAAGATCCGCCATTTGGCGACCGCTGGCCCTATATTGAAATTAGGTGTGATGAGATGAAACCATTTATTTATGACTATACGCTGGATCAGCTTCAAGACTGGATGAAAGAGAACGGGGAGGCCGCCTTCCGGGCGGAGCAGCTCTTCGACTGGATCTATGTGAAGCGCGTCACAAGCTTCGAGGATATGACGAATTTGTCCAAGGGCATGCGCGAGAAGCTGGCCGAGCATTTCCAATTCGTCGCCTTGCAGGAGATTACGAAGTTTGAATCCAAGGACGGCACCGTCAAGTTTCTGTTCGGTCTGCATGACGCCCACGCCATTGAAACGGTCATTATGCGCCACAACTACGGCAACAGCGTCTGCGTGACGACTCAGGTCGGCTGCCGGATCGGCTGCACCTTCTGCGCCTCTACGCTCGGCGGCCTAAAGCGCAATCTCACTGCCGGCGAGATCGTCGCGCAGGTGGTTACCGCTCAGAAGATGCTAGACGCAACGGGCGAGCGGGTATCGAGCATCGTCATTATGGGCTCGGGAGAGCCGTTCGAGAATTACGACGCCACGATGACTTTCTTGCGGAATATGATTCATGAGAAGGGGCTGCATATCGGTCAGCGCCATATTACGGTGTCTACGAGCGGAATCGTGCCAAGCATGTATAAGTTCGCAGACGAGAATACGCAGATCAATCTCGCCTTGTCGATTCATGCGCCGAACGACAAGCTTCGTTCCAAGCTGATGCCCGTCAACAGACGCTTCCCGTTCGAGGACGTCATCGAAGCCTGTCATTACTATATCGCGAAGACGGGACGGCGCATTACGTTCGAATACGCGCTTATCGGCGGCGTGAACGATCAGCCGGAGCATGCGGAGGAGCTGGCCGGCGTACTGAAGGATATGCTCTGCCATGTTAATCTTATTCCGGTCAACCATGTGCCGGAGCGCAATTACGTGCGCACGCCGCGCGAGGATATCTTCGAATTCCAGCGCATTCTCGAGCGCAATAAGATCAATGCAACAATCCGCAGGGAGCAAGGCCATGACATTGCGGCGGCATGCGGACAATTACGGGCAAAACATATGGAGTCCACGACGAGGTGATCGCGCATTGTTAACGGCAAACCGCAGTAATATCGGACGTGTTCGGCAAGTGAACGAGGACGAGTCCTGGGTGGGACAGCTCGATAACGGCGTCACGCTGGCTATCGTTGCAGACGGTATGGGGGGGCATCAAGCTGGCGACGTCGCCAGCTCGCTGGCGGTAAGCTCCTTCCGTCAAGCATTGGAGAAAAATGCGGGAAAATCGAACCTGAGCGTGGAAGAATGCAGAATGATGATTCGTCAAGCGATAAGCGAAGCGAACGAGGCGATCTATGCGCTGGCTTCCAAGAATGAGAGCTATCACAATATGGGCACGACTATTGTGGCCGCTCTCATCCATGACGCGCATGCGGTTATCGGACATGTCGGCGACAGCCGGGCTTACAAGGTGGCAGGGGGCGGTATGGAGCTTCTTACTGCCGACCATTCGCTTGTGAACGAGCTCGTGAAATCGGGCCAGCTCAGCCTGGAGGAGGCGCTGCATCATCCGCGGCGGAATGTGCTGACCCGGGCAATCGGCACGGATTCACAGGTGAGCATCGACGTGCAAACGATGGAATGGTCATCCGGAGACGTTCTTCTGCTCTGCAGCGACGGACTTACGAATATGGTCAGCGAGGAGCAGATGCTCACGACCGTCTCGAGCGGAGAGATGGACCTGGAAGCGAAGGCGGATCATCTTATCCAGCTTGCGCTTGAGGCGGGCGGAGACGATAATGTCACTCTTGTGCTTCTGCAAGAGGCTTCCGCCGCGATGCGAGAGGAGCGATCCTTATGATTGGACATGATTTGGGCGGACGCTACGAGATTGTAACAAGAATCGGCGGAGGCGGCATGGCGCTGGTCTACAAGGCGCATGATGTGCTGCTTAACCGCAACGTCGCCGTTAAGGTGCTTCGCCAGCAGTTCGTGAACGACGAAGAATTCATTCGCCGTTTCAGGCGCGAAGCGCAGTCAGCGGCCGCGTTGTCTCATCCGAATGTTGTCAGCATCTACGATGTCGGACAGGAGGATGACATTCATTATATCGTCATGGAATATGTCGAAGGCAATAATCTGAATGAAATCATACAAGAACGCGCTCCGCTGCAAACCGAGGAAGCCGTCCGCATCGCCATGCAAATTTGCGACGCTCTCGAGCATGCGCATCAGAATCATATTATTCATAGAGACATCAAGCCTCATAATATATTAATCGGCAATAACGGACGCGTGAAGGTAACCGACTTCGGCATTGCCCGCGCCGCAACCTCTTCAACGATTACGCAGACGGGCTCTGTTGTCGGCTCCGTCCATTATTTCTCGCCCGAGCACGCGAAGGGCATTAACACCGGCACGAAATCCGATATCTATTCCCTGGGGATCGTGCTGTACCAGATGCTTACCGGCAAGCTGCCGTTTCTCGGCGAAAGCCCGATATCGGTAGCGCTCAAGCATTTGCAGGAGCCGTTCGAGGATCCCCGCGTCGGCAATCCGCATATCCCGCAAAGCGTGGAGAACGTCATTCTGAAGGCGATGCGCAAAAATCCCGATGAACGCTACGACTCCGCGCATGAAATGCTCATTGACCTGGATACTTGCCTGCGGCCGGAGCGGCTGAGCGAGTCTAAAATAACGTTCGCGCATTTCAACGATATGGACGAAACGAGAATTATGCCGGCCATTCGAAGAGACGCGTCAGAAGCTTCCGGCGATCGCACAGGGCGGAGAGAGGCGGTTGTTTCTTCCGATACCGATGTGCAGTGGCGGGAAGAGTCTGCCGAGAAACGGTCGAGGGGCTGGACCAAGCCTCTGTCCATTGTAGGCATAACGCTGTTGCTGCTGGCGGGCGTGATCGCCGGCTTCATCTGGATTCTGGGGCAGCTCGATACGGAAGAGGTTCCCGTGCCGAGTGTGGTAGGGATGTCGGAGCAGGATGCCAGGGTAAAGCTGGCCGAGGTTGGCCTCAAGGTGGAGGAGCCCATTACACGGGAGTATCAGGCGGACACGCCTGAGGGCATTGTATTCGAACAGACGAAGATGAATATGAGCGTGAAGAAGGGCTCGTCGATCAAGCTGTCCGTCAGCGACGGTCCCGTCAAGAAGGAGCTTGACAATTATGTGGGCCAGAAGCTCAGCAGCGCGAAGGAGGACTTGACCGCTCTCGGCTTCGACGAGGATCGGATCAAAACGAAATACGAGCACAGCGACGAGCCCGCCGAGCAAATTCTTGAGCAGACGCCCCAGCAGGGCGAGCTCTTGGATCCGCTCCAGGATGAAGTTTCCTTCGTCGTCAGCAGCGGGCCGGAGACGGTGGAGATGCCGGATCTTGTCGACAAAGAGCTGAGCGATGTGAAGAAGCTGCTGAAGTCGCTTGATCTGGTGCTGAACGAAGAGGATATGGTGGAACAGCCGAGCTATGTCGTAGAGAAGAATCATGTCATCAGCATGGATAATTACAATGCGGGAGACCAGGTTCCGAAGGGCTCCGGCGTCAGCGTTACCGTAAGCACCGGCCAACCCCAAGACGCGAAAAACTATACGTTCAATGTTCGCATCTCTCCTGCCAACGCCGGCAAGACGAGCGAAGTGAAAATTCTGATCTCGGATGCGCGCGGCGAAAGCCTGGACGGCGGCACGATGACCATTTCCGATACGGCTGATATTCCCGTAACCGTCGTTCTTGCGCCGGATACGGTTGCGATTGTAACGGTATATCGCGACAAGGATTTCATGGATTCGAAGAAAATTACGTACGAAGAAGCAGCCTCGGGCTCGGATTCGAATTTGACCATTCCGGGCAATGAAGGAGAACCAACCGAGCAGCCGACGGAAAGCGAACAGCCGACCGGCGGAGACGAGCCGGTTGGGGCGGAGGGTATTGACGGCAATGACCAGAATCAATCGGAAGTCCAAACAACAGGAACCCCGTAAGAAGACGGGAGGCGGCTCGTTTCGCAAGGGTCTGATCGTGAAGGCGCTCAGCGGCTATTATTATGTTCGCGGGGATGAGGAAGCTCGCAGCTCCGAAACGGTGCAATGCCGTGCGAGAGGCGTATTCAAAAAACGAGGCGAATCGCCGCTCGTCGGCGATCAAGTGATGTTCAGCTTGACGGAGAACGGGGAAGGAGCGGTGGAAGAGCTGCTCCCCCGCTCCTCGGAGCTGATTCGTCCTCCCGTCGCGAATATTGATCTGGCGATCTTGGTGTTCTCCGTGTCCGAGCCCGATCTTAATCTGCAGTTGCTGGACAAGTTCCTGGTGCATATCGAGCATGCCGGCATTCCGGCGATACTATGTCTGAGCAAGCGGGATTTGGAAGTTGACGGAGAGCGTTCGGAGGAGGCTGCGGCTGCGGCGTCCTCCGTTAATCGTATATACCGGGCGATCGGCTACGAGGTGTTCGGGACCAGCTCCCGCAAGCGCGATGGAATCGAGGAGCTTCGTCAGCGCATTCGAGGACATCTGGCGGTATTCGCCGGCCAATCCGGCGTTGGGAAGTCATCTCTGCTAAACGCGATTGTACCGGGCCTTACGCTCGAAACGAATGAGATCAGCGATCGCCTCGGGAGAGGCAAGCATACGACAAGACATGTGGAATTGATCGATATCGACGGGGCCTATGTGGCGGATACGCCGGGCTTCAGTCAGCTGGATTTCGGCGAGCTCGGCGTGGAGGATTTGAGCTATTGCTTTGTGGAGATGCGCGAGCTGTCGCCATCCTGCAAATTCCGAGGCTGCACGCATGCTCATGAGCCAGGCTGCGCGGTTATTGAAGCGGTGGAGCAAGGCGCGATCGAGAAGAGCCGCTATCAGCATTATTTGTTGTTCCTGGAGGAAATGAAAGAAATGAAACGGAGGTACTGATAACACATGACAATTATTGCTCCTTCCATATTATCAGCGGACTTCGCCAAGCTGGGCGAGGAGATCAGGGAAATCGAAGCGGCAGGAGGAGACTGGATTCATGTTGATGTCATGGACGGGCATTATGTTCCCAATATGACCTTCGGTCCGCCCGTCATCTCGGCGGTTCGATCTTCAACCGCGCTGCCGTTCGATGTTCATCTCATGATTGAGAAGCCGGAGCTTTCCCTTGCGGATTATATCGATGCGGGCGCGGACAGGGTAACCGTTCATGCCGAAGCCTGCACGCATCTGCACAGAACGGTTCATTTCATTAAGGAGAAGGGCCTTCCCGCGGGTGTTGCGCTGAATCCCGCAACGCCCGTAAGCGTGCTGGAGCCGATTATTCAGGATCTGGATCTTGTGCTGATCATGACGGTAAATCCGGGCTTCGGCGGTCAGAGCTTTATTCCTTATTCGCTGGTCAAGCTTCGTCAATTGAAGGCGATGCTGGATGAGCGCGGGATTGCGGGAGTTCATATTCAAGTCGATGGAGGCATCAATGCCGAGACGTCGCGGCTTGTTCGCGAAGCAGGCGCGAATGTGCTCGTGGCCGGGAATGCCATCTTCTGCGAGAAGGATCGTTCCGCGGCCATCGCGGCGCTGCGCTAGTCGGTCCATGAGAGATTTCACCTTCAAGACGATGCTGTGGGTGCTGCTCTATTCGTTCCTGGCCGGTTTTTCGCTGTCCATCTTCGCGCAGATGGACGCTGTCGTCCGATATATTTTCTCCCTGCTTGCCCTGTATATCGGCATACGTTTTTTTCGTCGATTCGAAACGATAGGGATGCGCGTGCTGTTCGTCGTTCTCGCTATCGTATTCTATTTCGTATCGGCCATCGGCTTCTCCTTCTATTTCTACATGCAGGATCATCCGGAATTGATGACAAGCACCCTTTAAGCGCGCATTCAAAAAGTTCGATTTTCCGCCCGAGAAGCCGCTTTCGGAGCGCTTATGATGGAATAGGACATTACTTCTTCGCATAGGATGTTTACATGAGCGCAGGATTTGTCACGGATCAATTTCACGAGCGTGTCTGAGGAGGGATGAGGCATGAAATTTTATACAATCAAACTGCCTAAATTTCTTGGAGGTTTCGTTAAGGCGATTTTGAATACGTTCCAAAAAAATTAATGCGGATGCCGTTTTTCGATGAGTATGCTGCTCCTATGACTACAGAAAAGACAGGATCTTCAGAGAACGGCGCAGTCATTTCACCTCCGGTTTGCTGCGACGGAAAAAAATAAAAGCACCTGAATGCTCAGGTGCTTTTGTCTATGGCTTGAAATATAAGAACGTGCAATGCTTGGCGCACCGCACAGAATCTATATTTCAACGCGAGAGCGCTGCCGCAAGCGGGGCTTGCCGCAATCGTTCTCGCTGCAGGTTTGTTACACGCGGGTAACTTGACCGGATTTCAACGCGCGCGCGCTGACGTATACACGCTTCGGCTTGCCGTTAACGAGAATGCGAACCTTCTGCACGTTAACGCCCCAAGTGCGACGCGTCTTATTGTTAGCGTGGGACACGTTGTTTCCTTGACGCGGCGATTTGCCGGTTAGATAACATTTGCGGGACATGACTACACCTCCTAAAAAGTTTTGTGAAGCAAAACCTCACTTCGAAAGCATATGCTTCAGCATGTGCGATTTTTCAATGTTCATTTGATATTACACCTGGCACTTTAAACACACTTGAATATCGTATCACAAACGATGTTGCGGTTCAACATTTATCTTCGTTAAAGGTTCGACTTCATAACGGTATTGATTTATAGTACAATGTAACATAGTCCATAATATTAATAGTAGGGAGTGCATGTCCATGCAACTGCAGCTGAGTACCGAGCTTGGCTCTATTCATATTACCGATCAATGCATTGCCGTGTTAGCCGGCTCCGCAGCCATGGATTGTTATGGACTGGTTGGAATGGCTTCGCGGAATGGATTGAAGGACGGATTCGCCGAGCTGCTCGGGAGAGAGAATATGTCCCGCGGAGTGGTGGTAAGACGGGATGCGGACCGGCTGCTCATCGAGCTTTACATTATCGTGAGCTACGGAACGAAAATTTCCGAGGTTGCGCACAACATTCAATCCAAAGTTTCGTATGTGTTGAACCAGATCATGGGACTCAGCATCGATGAGGTCCATATATTCGTACAAGACGTCAGGGTATCAAGCTATTAGGAAGGGGAATTTTCATTGGGTAAACGATCTATAAACGGATCCGATTTTGCCGCGATGGCATTGCTTGGTGCTGAGCTATTACAACAACATGCAGATCATGTAAACGCATTGAACGTGTTTCCGGTGCCGGACGGCGATACCGGCACGAACATGAATTTAACGATGAGCTCCGGTGTCAGAGAGCTTCGCAGCAGACCTTCCGAGCATATCGGGAAAGCCGCCGAGGCTCTTTCCAAGGGGCTGCTGATGGGCGCCAGGGGGAATTCGGGCGTTATCCTCTCTCAATTGTTCCGCGGCTTCTCGCGGTCATTGCACAGCTTGCAGGAGGCGAGCGCGACCGAGCTTGCGGCAGCTCTTCAGCATGGCGTGGATCTCGCGTACAAAGCGGTCGTGAAGCCTGTGGAAGGGACGATTCTCACCGTTGCCAGAGAAGCTGCCAAGCATGCCGTTCAATATGCCCGCCGCGGGGCGGATGCGGTCGATTTGATGAACGAGGTTCACCGCAAAGCGCATGAGGCGCTTCAGCGCACGCCGGAGCAGCTTCCCGTGCTGAAGCAGGTTGGCGTAGTGGATTCCGGAGGCCAAGGCCTGGTCTACATCTACGAAGGCTTCGTTCGCTGCCTGTCCGCTTCGGAGAGCGGCAGCTACCAGGAGCTCTTCTATTCGCCTTCCGAGGCGGCGCTGCCAGAAGAGGTTGCGTTGCCGGAATCGACGCGGGGCGTGAAGTCGATGAACGAACCCGGCTCGGCGCAAGGCCGATTATCGACTGAAGCGATAGAGTTTTTATATGACATGGAGTTCTTCATTAATCGGAAATATGCGGGCAAAACTGCGCCGAGATTTGATGAATCCGCTTTCAAAAGAGCGCTTGGCAAAGATGGGGATTCCATCCTTGTCATTGTTGAAGAGGATATCATTAAAGTGCATGTTCATTCCCGAAAGCCGGGGGATGTGCTTACATTATCTCTTCCTTACGGGGAATTGACAGATCTTCATATCTTAAACATGCGCGAGCAGCATCGCGAGCTTCTGCAAGAAGAAAGCTCCGCCGATGCTGCGAATCTGGCAGCGGCGGAACTGCTGTCGGGACAAGCGATTAACGGTCTGCCTCCCGCTCCGGTATTCGAGAAAGCGCCTTACGGCATTATCGCGGTGGCGTTGGGAGAAGGAATTACGGAGCTGTTCTTGTCAAGCGACGTGGACACGGTGCTGTCCGGCGGCCAGACGATGAATCCCAGCACGGAGGATTTCGTGAATGCGATCGAAGCGTTGTCGGCGCATCATATCTTCCTGCTGCCGAACAACGGCAATATTATTCTTGCGGCCGAGCAGGCAGCGGAGCTTAGCGAACGGAACGTAACCGTCATTCCTTCGCGAACCGTGCCGCAGGGGCTCGCCGCGCTGCTGGCCTTCAAGGAAGAGGATTCGGCGGAGCGGAACGCGGAGCAGATGCGCCTCGCAACCGAAGGGGTCGTCTCCGGTCAAGTGACCCGGGCGGTAAGGGATACCGCGATCGACGGCGTGGATATCCAGGAAGGCGATTATATCGGCATCAAGGAGAAGGCGATTGTCGTCTCGCAGAGCGAGCTTCTGCCAGCGTGTCAAGCATTGCTTGCCATTATGCTGGACGGCGGCGGAGATCTGCTTACGTTGCTGACTGGCGAAGAAGCAGATGCGGTCGTCACGGAGCAGTTGTCAGCCTGGATCGAAGAACAATATCCGGACCTTGAGCTTGAGGTGCATGACGGCGGGCAGCCGCTCTATCCGTATTTGTTCGCGGTGGAATAATGTTGATGGATTCAAATGGAGGGGATGACATGGGCAAGGTGCGCATTGTGACCGACAGCACATCGGATATTCCTGTCGAGGTTAGACGCCGGCTTGGCATTGAAATGATTCCTCTAAGGGTGCTGTTCGGAGAGGAAGCTTTCCTCGATGCCGTTACGATCGAGCCCGAGCAGCTGTTCGCGAAAATTCAGAGCTCGTCAACATTCCCAACAACCTCGCAGCCTTCTCCCGTGGAATTCGAGGAGGTCTATGAGCGATTGTTGTCCGAATCTCCTCATTCTCCCATTATCTCCATTCATCTGGCTTCCGTTCTCAGCGGCACTTATCAGTCTGCTCGCATTGCGAGCTCGGCTTTCGAGGAACGGGATATTACCGTGGTGAATTCCTGCTCGGCTTCCTACGGCATCGGCATGCTTGTCGTGAAGGCGGCGGAGATGGCGGAAGCCGGCAGCTCTCGAGATGAGATTTTGGCGGAAATCGATCGTTTGCGCAAGGATACCCAGGTTTTCTTCCTGGTGGATACATTGGAATTTTTGCAGAAGGGCGGCCGCATCGGCAAAGCGTCGGCGCTGATCGGTTCGATTCTGAATATTAAGCCGATCCTGTCTCTCGACAGCGACGGCACGGTATTCCCAACGGATAAGGTGCGGGGGAGCAAGAAGGCGATTGGCCGAATTACGGAGCTGCTGAAGCAGAGCTTCGGCGACGATCCCGTTCGAGTTATTCTGGCGTGGACGGACAGCCAGCCTCCGGCGATGGAGCTTGGGGAGAGGGTGAAGGCGGAGCTTAACGTGCAGGAGATCGGCTACACGACGGTGGGCTCTGTGATCGGACTTCACGCCGGGCCCGGAACCTCTGCCGTATTTGTGAATAGGGTGTGAAGCAAGGAATGTTGAAGCTGAATCAAATACCAATTAAACAGCTCAAAGGCGTGAGCGCTCAGAAGGAAGGCGAGCTTCACGCCTTTGGCGTGCATACCGTCGCGGATTTGCTCGACTACTTTCCGTACCGCTACGAGGATTACCGGGTGCGCGAGCTCTCCGAGGTGAAGAGCGGAGAGAAGGCGACGGTGCTTGGCGTCATTCGCGGCGCTCCGCTGTTGCAGCGTTACGGGAAGGGCAAATCGCGTCTGACCTGCAAGGTGGAGACGGGAGGTCTGCTCGTCACGGCCGTCTGGTTCAATCGGCATTATTTGCAGGAGCAGCTGCAGTTGAATCGCGAAATTACGCTGACCGGCAAATGGGAGCAAAGCCGTCTTCAGATTACGGTATCGCAGTCCGAGTTCCCGGATAGCGCGAAGAACGCGAAGTCGGATTCGCTACAGCCGGTCTACTCGGTCGGGGGCAGCATTACGCAAGTCTGGATCAAAAAGCAGATCTTGTCTGCCTTGACTCATTACGGCTCCATGATCGAGGAGGTTTTGCCCTTCGAGCTTCTGCAGGAGCATAAGCTTATGTCCCGTGCGGAAGCGGTCAGATGCATTCATCTGCCGGGGGACACGGGAAAGGGGCAGGAGGCTCGCCGCCGAATGGTGTATGAAGAGCTGTTTCTGTTCCAGTTGAAGCTGCAGGCTTACCGCGCGATGAATCGCAGCCGCCATGACGGCATTTCCATTCGCGTCGACAGCGAAACCATTCGCAGCTTCGCGGCGTCGCTTCCCTTCGAATTGACCGATGCGCAGAAGAAGGTCGTCAATGAAATTCTTCTCGACATGCGTCGAGACTACAGTATGAATCGCCTGCTTCAGGGCGATGTCGGCTCGGGGAAGACGGTGGTGGCCGCCATCGCGCTGTATGGAGCCGTCAAGGCGGGTTATCAGGGCGCGTTGATGGTGCCGACGGAAATACTGGCGGAGCAGCATGCGAAGTCGCTGCAGAAGCTCTTCGGCGAGTCGGGCCCGCAGGTGGGGCTGCTGACGGGGAGCTTGACGGACCGCAGGCGCAGGGATGTGCGGGCAGGACTGCAGATGGGGCTCATCGATGTGGCCGTCGGCACGCATGCGCTGATTCAAGACGATGTGCATTTCCGGGATCTCGGTCTTGTCGTGACGGACGAGCAGCATCGCTTCGGGGTGAATCAGAGGAGTATTCTAAGGCGCAAGGGACCAAGTCCCGACGTGCTCACGATGACGGCCACTCCGATTCCCCGCACGCTGGCGATTACGGCGTTCGGCGATATGGATGTGTCGACGATCAAGGAAATGCCCAAGGGACGCAAGCCGATCAAGACGTATTGGGTGAAGCACTCGGCCATGGAGCGGGTGTACGGCTTCATTCGCAGGGAGGCCGCGGAGGGGAGGCAAGCCTATGTCATTTGTCCGCTGATTGAAGAGTCGGAGAAGCTGGATGTGCAGAACGCAATCGATGTGTATGTTCAGATGCAGCAAGCCTTCCCCGATCTGGTCGTTGGTTTGCTGCACGGCAGACTGTCTGCGGGGGAGAAGGAGGAAGTGATGTCGGGGTTCGCTTCGGGCGAAGCCCAGGTGCTTGTGGCGACCACTGTCGTCGAAGTCGGCGTCGATGTGCCGAACGCCTCTCTCATCGTCATTATGGACGCGGAGCGCTTCGGCCTCTCCCAGCTTCATCAGCTTCGCGGCAGAGTGGGGCGCGGCGAGCAGCAATCCCACTGTATTCTCATTGCAGATCCGAAATCGGAGAACGGCAAGGAGCGGATGCAGGTCATGACGGAGACGAATGACGGCTTCGAGGTGGCAAGGCGGGATCTCGAACTTCGCGGTCCCGGCGATTTCTTCGGCACGAAGCAGAGCGGCGTTCCGGAATTCAAGCTGGCGGATATGGTGAGCGATTACGATGTGCTCGAGCTTGCCCGCGAGAATGCGGGGAGGCTGGTCGAACGCGAGGATTTCTGGAGCAATGAGGCTTATGCCAAATTATGCTCCATACTGCGCAAGGATCAAATTTTTCAGGGCGAGCAGCTGGATTAGGCAACTATTCACCTTCATCGGCATATAGTTTACTCATTAGACTGGATTGACGAATGGAGGTGTCTATTACGCCTGGCTATCAGAATTACGGCATTCGGCCGCAGCTTGTCGAGCGTGTGAAGCTCAAGCTGAAAAATCCTGTAGTGAAGGACCGGATACGACAACTGCTGGGGCATGTGACGAAATACGATTTGCAGGATCGGTCGAAGGTTCGCAAGCTTGTGAAGTCTGCCGCCGGCATAATGCAGGAGAATCTGACCGATGCGCAGGAGGAACAGATCGTCGCCTTCATCCTGGCGCAGAAGATCGACCCGAACAACACGTTTCATTTGCTCAAGCTGTGGGGCATGTTTCGTTAATCTTCCGTTGTGCGGCCACGTGGCTCGTGACGCCTGTATTAGCTGGTTTGCGCTTGGGTGGATTGTTCGTCTATGCAGCAGCTCACGCGCCCGTGGTCTCGTCCTGAGACGCATCGCCTGACTTGAATGCCGACCGCTTCGATGCGGTCGGCATTTTCAATGATTTGAGAAGATGAGATCGAAGCAATGCCGTCTAAAACGGTTAAACGGGAATTCCTCCCCTATATTTCGGGGGAATCGCCGATTTTAGCATTTATACTGGATTATCTCCTGCTTATTTTGCCGTTTCACGGCATAGGGGTCGATTGAGTGAGAATATGAGGGAGAAATTCCAGTATATAAGGACTTGTTGGTTGATAAGGCGTGGATATGCTGGAGAAATTCCATCATAATCGCTGGCCGGAACAGAAGGGGAAGAAGGCGGATGAGGGACGTGAGCCTCTGTTTGTGACGTATAGGAGCCATTTCCGCCGTCGGCTACCTCCGCCGTCGCTACCAAAGCCGCAATTGCTCATCTTCTGCCTGCGGCGCAATCAGCGAGGCGTCGTCATTCCTGACGTTGCCTACCGCCGCTTCCACCGGATAGGCTTCCAGCTCATGAGATGGATAGGGCGCTAACAGACGCTCCAGCCTCGCGGGATCCTGAACGCTGCGGTCGAGCCAGAGCGCTTCGTCCCGCTCATGGACAATAACCGGCATGCGATCGTGAATCGGCTTCATCAGCTCGTTGGGCGTTGTTGTCAGAATCGTGCAGCTGCTCAGCTTGTCGCCGCCGGGCGATTGCCAGGTTTCGTACAATCCGGCGAGGCTGAAGATAGAGCGGTCCTTTGCGACGACGCGCATCGGCTGCTTGCGCTTCTTGCCGTTCTGCTCTATCTCCTGCCACTCATAGAAGCCGTCCGCCGGAATAAGGCAGCGCTTGCGCTTCAGCGCGTCCTTGAAGGCCGGTTTCGCGGCGGCTGTCTCCGCACGAGCGTTAATCATGCCCGAGCCGATCTTCGGATCATCCGCCCAGGGCGGCACAAGCCCCCAGCTCAGCTCGCCCATTCTGTTCTTGCTGCCGTCGTGGACGATTGCAAGCACCATTTGGCGGGGGGCTATATTATATTTGGGCGAATAGGGAATGGTGGTTTCGTCAATGCCGTATCGCATGAGAAGCTCTTCGAGCGTAATCGTCAAGGTATATCGTCCGCACATCTTTCTTCAACCTCCCGCAGTTGCTTGAATAGGCTAATTATACCCCGAAGTATGCGGAAATGCGTAATCGTTGATAATGGTAGTAACAGTAACAAGAGAGGAGAGAAACAGGTGAAGGATTCGGGAGGCTGGCTGGGCCGGCTGCTGGCGATGCCGATTGCCGCATTCGGCTACGCGATCGGCAAATGGAAGGCAATGAGCGATTCGGAGAGGATGCTGGAGTCCGCCGAGCCGCTTGGGCTGCCGCAAGCTTCGGTGATGAAGCTTGCGCATGCCTGGTCAAAGCTTGGGGCGGAGGCGGGAGCCGCGGGAAGCTGGGATAAACCGGAGTTAAAGCCCGACGAGTCGATGCTGATTGAGCGGATTCGTCTGGAGACCGCCGAGCATAACCGCAATAATGTGACGCGGACGGAGGCCTATCGCACGCTCTATTTTCAATATCCGGAGCTGCACTGGGCGCTGCTCGCCCATATGGTCTCGCGCAACGGCGGCTGGAACATGACGGATCTGCGGGGAGAATGGCTGCCCAGGCTTTTGACCGAGAAGCAGCGCAAGGATGTGTTCCTTCTGCTGGAGCGCTCCAACGCGCTTATTTTCCAGGATGCCTACCCGCAGTTGCTGCTCTATCATTGGAGCCGGAGGCTGGACCGCAATCTCTTCCACCTGCTTCCCTCTTTTGGCGTATCCGTCTTCATGGGACCGGTCTGGCGCATGTTCTGGCATGAACGCAATTCGCCCCTTCTCACCGTTGCGCTTATCGTCAATGAACAGCATTATATCGAGCGACGCGTCGTGCGCAACGACTACTTCAAGGAGCGCGTGCTGAAGACGTTGTTCTTCGGCTTGCAATCGCTCATGCAATTGAACGGCGTGATCTTCCCTTACGGAAGCGGGAAGACGGAGGAGGAGAGGGAGCTCCGACTTTCCGGACTCATTCTTGAGAGCTTCGAGAACTTGTCCGAGCGCATTGCGTTCGGGAAGAGCCTGTATGCGATGCTTTTCGGCATTCCCCGCATCCTGGAGGGCGTTCGCAGCTTTGCGGCTGCGGTGAAGCATACCGGCTCGCGCTCCGATTATGCGCCCTTGCTGTTCCAGGCAATTCGTCATGAACCGCCCCGCCGCGTCTACAAGGAAAAGCTGCTTGGCGGCCATCTGAAGAAGGGAGCGGCGCCTATCTACAGTCCCCGGCTGCCGGACGCATGGAAGGATCATCCCGTCGATCCGCCCGAGCAGGGAGATTGGTTCACGGGCTCCGCCGAGGCTCTTTCCCATTTCCGCGAGCTTCCCCTTCCTTCTATCTTCGAGATTACGAATGAATACGGCCTCATGCTTAATAAGCTGGAGCTTGCCGTGCTTGCGGCTCAGCGCCAAGGAAAGCGGGGGCGTTGAACGCTTTCCCGACATCGCGCGATAGCCGCAGACTTGCGGCGTCGAAGCGAAGCGGATGTAATTTTTCCCATATGAAGATTTGTATAGATTACCTCTTGCGCGGGAACAATTGTTCGTATTAATATAGATTAAGAACAAACGTTCGCGGGAGTGAAGAGAGATGTCAATGGATAAATGGATTGGTCGGAAAGTCATGATCATTTACCTGGATCAGCAGCAGCATGTCAGTCAGCGCGTCATCCGTATCTTGAAGTTCGAGAATGGCATCTTGCACGCGTACGACGAATCGAAACGCTTGCCGCGCACCTTTCGAGGAGAGCGCGTGCTTGCGATGGAGCAAGTGAAGCAGCATGTGTCCTGAGCGGTCGATTCTGTTGGTCGACGGACAATCTTTCTACGCCTCGGTCGAGAAGGCGGCGCATCCGGAATTGAAGGATATGCCGGTAGCCGTGGCGGATCCGGAACGTCGAAGCGGCATTATATTGGCGGCATGCCCCCTCGCCAAAGCGCAAGGCGTGACAACGGCCAGTCGCGTGTCCGAAGCATTGGCCGCCTGCAAGGATCTTGTCATCATCAGGCCCCGAATGCAGCGTTATATCACGATATCGCTGTTAATGACTGAAATTTTCGAAGCGATTACGCCTCTCGTGGAGCCCTACAGCATTGACGAACAATTTCTGGACGTGACGGGGAGCCAATGCCTGTACGGTTCCGCCGAAGAGACGGCTCGCCACATTCAGCAACGCATTATGCTTTCGACGGGAGTTTGGAGCAGGGTCGGGATAGGCCCCACGAAGGTGCTGGCCAAAACCGCGACGGATAATTTCGCCAAACGCCATCCGGACGGCATTTACAGGCTCGACCACAGCAACATCGAGAAAGAGCTTTGGCCGATGCCCGTCCAGCAAATGTTTATGGTGGCCTCCAGGATGACGCGGCGTTTTGTCATGTGGGGTATTCACACCATTGGCGACATCGCTCGTATGGAATTGCCGGATTTCAAACGATTAATGCGGCGCATGATGGGCAAGCAGTCCGATATCCAGGCCGAATATTATTGGCAGACCGCCCGCGGCATCGATCCCAGTCCTGTTACGCCTTCCATACGAGGCGCTCTGAAATCGGTAAGCCACGGGAAGGCGCTCCGAGCGTCGCTCTATACGAAAAAAGAGGATATCGAGGTCGTGCTTCTCGAATTATGCGCGGAGGTATGCCGGCGCGCCCGCAATATCGGGATACAGGGGCGGGTCGTCGTACTCGGTTTGGGGGAGACAGACGGCTTGCACGCCCATTCCTTCGGCCGGCAATTGACGCTGCCCTATCCAACGAATCTGACTCGCGAGCTGCGAGCGGCCATTCTGCGCCTCTTTCACGAGTACTGGGGGGGCATGCCGGTCAGCTACATTACAGTTGCGCTCGCACAGCTGGCCAAGGATGATATTCAGTATCTTGATCTGTTCGAGGATCGCGCCAAAACGTATGATCTGGAACGAGCGATGGACGGGATAAAGGACCGCTTCGGCGATACGGCGATATTGCGGGCCTCGTCGCTGCTGGAAGCCGGAATTGCCCGCGAGCGAGCCGGGCAGATCGGGGGGCATTACAAATGAGCAAGCTCGACGGCAATAACCGGTGGGGAGGGAAGATGCTGATGACCGAGCATCAACAACAGTACGACAACCGGAGTCAGCCGAAGCTGACAGGACGACCGACCAGGGAAGAACTGGTGATGATTCGGGATTTCATTATTTATCCGCATGTCATTAGTATGATTCAGAGAAGTCAGGAGGACGTGAGCTCCGCGCAGCTTGCTTTAAAAGCGGTCATTATAAGATGCCTCGAGTATTTGATGCATCGGGCGTCCAATGATTATTATTCGCTGAAGCGGGAGCTCAAGTCCAGAAATATTAAAGTTATGGAAGAGGAGACGAATGACGGCATACTGTACTACCGTTACTTCTGCAGAGGGTACGACGATAAATTCGGAATTGTCAGGGAAACGCTTCGTACGGAGATTATTCAACAAATGACCCGTTATACCAATGAAATCGGACAAAAGCTAAGATAAAGCATGCAAAGGAGACGGGCATCTTGCCGGTTTGCGGAAGATGCTCTTATGCAGCGGCTAGCCATCCATGTCGGAGTAGAGCCTTAGCATCCCTATCCGCTCCTTCTGTCCGAGCGCCTTCGCGGATAAGACGGCAAGGCGTCTTATCCCCGCGTTTTCTTGAAATAGTTGTCGTTGTATACGATGCTTGGATGACTTGGATTAAAGCCTTTGGCCAGCTCGTGATGCTCAATCGCTTTGTCCCGGCGGCCGATCTTGTCGTAGCAGACGGTCAGCTGCAGATGGGGCAGCCAGGTCCATGAAGCGTTGTCCGTCGTGCCCATGTGATTGTTCGGACGCTCCAGCGTCGGGACGAGGGAGAACCAATAGATGGCCTCTTCATACCGTTTTTGATCAAGAAACGCTTTGCCCAGCTCGCAGCAGAATTCGGCGCGCGGTGTCGCATAGCTCAGCGTGCGGAGCAGAGAGAGGATCTGCTTATCCTTCTGCAGCATCCGTCCGTAGCAGTTCGCCTGCTTGATGCAGGCAGCAATCTCGTCTTCCACCCAGCCGCGGCCCGATTGGAGGAACTGCTCATATCTGTCCGCAGCCTCTTGCAGCCGGGCATGATCGCGAAGCTCGTTGGCGAAGTAATATTGATCGCGCGGCGAGAAAACTTCTCCCTTCTCCTGGCGCTTCAAATAAATATTGAGGTTGCGCGCCGTGTGCTGGCGCTCCTTGCGATGCGTTACGGAGACATCGCTGTGATGGATATTTCCGTAGACGGCCAAATATTCGTGAACGGGACCGATCCAGCGGAAGCCGCGGTCGCGGCGGACCAGGCGGTTCCGTCGCAGGCTGTACACGGGATTGCCTTCTTCGTCGAAGGAGAGATGATAGTTCATTGACACGCTGTCATAATCGAAGGGCGTGCGCGCTTTGAGCTCCCGCAGGAGAAGCTGGTCCTTCAACTCGAACACATCATCCGCGTCCAGCCACAGAATGTATTCCTTGGTCGCCTGGGCGAAGCTGTAATTGCGGGCCGCGCCGAAATCGTCAATCCATTCAAAATCATAAATCTTTGCGCCGTAAGAAGCGGCAATTTCCTTCGTCCGATCCTCGGAGCCTGTATCGACAATGATGATTTCATCCGCGATATCGGCGACGGATGAGAGGCAGCGGCCGAGGCTGTCCTCCTCGTTGCGGACAATCATGCATAAGCTGATGCTGATCATGGAACGCTCATCCCTTCATTCTTGAATCGCTCATCCCTACCATTCTATTAGGGAAACGCCTGTGGTGTGCGATGCATCTTTTGGCCTGAAGCTTTGAAGGAAGGGCGCCGGGTTCTGTACGAAGCATAAGCCGACGGCTTCTTGTCCTTGGACAAGAAGCCGTTTCGTTTGGCTCGAAAGCCGCATACACATATTCTATCGAATGTTCTTCGTCACTTCACAAGGAAGTTTGAGAGGATACAACACTATGAATATGCGAAGGAGCGAGGGTATGGCTGCTATGACGAGAGATCAGTTTTTTAACAGCATTTTGCCAATAGTCTTGACCGTAAGGAAGGAGGGATCACCGATGTTTCCTTCGGTCAGGCTCGCGCAGAGTTTGCTCGAAACAGGAGGGGAGCTGAATAGCTGGAACAATCTTGCGGGCATTAAGGTGGGCAGCGGTATTCCGAATGCCTATTGGTACGGCGATGCGATCGTAAAGGGGACATGGGAGTACGTGGGGGAGCAAAGCGTGCCGACAAGGGGGGCTTTCCGGGCGTATAAGAGTCTCTATCATTTCTACAAGGATCTGGATTTGCTGCTGAGCGCTCCGCGCTATGAACGGGTGCGCAAGGCGGGAACGCCGGAGACGCAGGCGCAGATGCTGCTTGCCTGCGGCTATGCGACCGACCCGGCTTACGCGACGAAGCTTATTGCGATCATCAATCAGTATAAGTTGAAAAAATACGATGTCATGACCAAGGCGTCGCCAGTCATTGGCAACTTCGACAAGGCGCTGCAGGTGCCGATCCTGTTCGACAGAGCGGTTATCGGAGAGGGGGATTTGGTGAATGGCACGACCTGGATTCCCGCGCGATCGATTGGCGAGAAGCTGGGGGCGCTCATTAACTGGACGGGGAGCAAGGCGACCGTCAACGGGAATGAGCTCGACACTATTCTCGTAGAATCAACGGGCTATGTAAAAGTAAGGGAATTGGCGGGCGTCTTGGGCCTTCAAGTCACGTGGGACGGCGATGCCAGGGCGGTCACCCTCGAGACTTAGCGCGAGGAGCCCGATGTCTCCCAATGCAAAAGCCCGCTCCCTTCGGCGAATGACGGAATAGAATAGAGTAAAGACATCAGGAAGGGAGTGAAGACGGTGATTGATTATGTAATCGATCATATTCCTCTGACAACCCCTCACAACCGCAGGCCCGGACATCCGCTTCACGCGACGACGCTGACGATTCATAATACGGCCAACCCCACGAGCACGGCGCGCAACGAGCGCAATTGGCTGACCAATCCATCCAATACGGCTACGGCCTCCTTCCATATTGTGATCGACGAGAAGGAAGCGATCGAATGCATTCCGCTCGGCGAGAACGCCTGGCATGCCGGCGACGGCAGCGGCGCGAGCAGCGGCAATATGACTTCGATCGGCATCGAAATTTGCGAAAGCGGCAATTACGACCGGACAGTCGAGCTTGCGGCCGAGCTTATTGCTTCCATGCTTACGGAGAGAGGCTGGGGAACCGATCGGCTTCGCAGACATTATGATTGGAGCGGCAAAAATTGTCCCCGTCTGATGAATGAAGACGGCCATTGGGACGGATGGAAGGCATTCGTCGAGAAGGTAGACGGTTATATGAAGGAGGAGGAGCCTATGCTATCGCCGGAGGATGCGAATCATATCATTTTGTTTCTGAGCGCCGCGTATATGGCAACCGAGGTTGGGGAAGCGCGCGCCGAATTCAACAGGCTGGCGAACGAGCTGCGCAAGGCGAGCGGGCAGCCGCCTCAGCCGTAAGGATAAGTGAAGCGAGGGGCATTGCCCGTTATTTTTTAACTTCTTTCAACTTCAAGGGTTGCGGGCTTTCTGGTTTCTGTACGATAATAGTGGCATAGAAGAAACTGGAAGGGGATGTGCTGCAATGGAAATCGATTGCCCTTGGTGCGGAGAACGAGTGAGGCTTCATGAAGAAATATGTCCGGCATGCAAGCTTGAGGTGCTTCCAGAGCATCTTGTGGAGATGGCGGAAGGGGAGGAAGGCCAAGCAGAGGCGGAGGCGCTGGGAGAGCTGGATAGGGAAGAAAACGAAACCAATCCGCTCTACCTCCTGGAGAAGGAATTCCAATGCGGCCAATGCGGGCATGACGAATGTCGGGTGAAGGAGGTTGCAATGACCGGCGCCGGACTTAGCAAGCTGCTCGACATTCAGCATAATCATTATTGGTTTGCAAGCTGTCTGAAATGCGGAGTCGTGAAGATCTATGATCCTGAGGTGCTGCGCAAGCGGGCGGCAGGCGGCTTCGGCACGGCGCTGGATATTTTGTTCTAGCACGCACTGACTGAATCGATGGAAGAAAGATTTCAATGATCAGCAAAGCCCCTTGTTTCCTGTGAAGTGGAAACAAGGGGCTTTGCCATGACAACCGCTTTGTCCTTGCGGCTAGAATATCGTGCGTTCATCCCGCTTCTCCTTCAAAATTTCCACGGCCTCCCGGAATCGGAGGGAGTGAATGATTTCGCGCTCGCGAAGATATTTCAGCCCATCCTGCAGATCGACGTCATCGGTCATGTCAATCAGCCATTGATAGGTGGCCCTTGCCTTCTCCTCCGCCGCAATATCCTCGTATAGATCCGCGATCGGATCGCCCTTCGCTTGAATATAGGAGGCGGTCCATGGCACGCCGGACGCATTCGAATAGAAGAGTGCGCTGTCGTGAGCGACATAGTGGGCTCCGAGACCGGCTGCCTTCATCTGCTCGGGAGTGGCGTCCTTCGTCAGCTTATAGACCATCGTGGCGATCATCTCGAGATGCGCGAACTCGTTGGTACATTATAGTTATAAATGATGAAATTTTCAATGTTATCAAGGCTTTGTGTGAACCTTCGGATAAAGAATAAGTTCGAATTTATCAATAGCGCCACTCCATCGTCCACCTTTTGGCTTCGTATACACGATTGAATCTATAATCGATCGAAGTAATGCATTCTTCTGTGCTGGATCATCTGTTTGGTGATATACAGATAAGACATGTTCGACCTGAGGGATGGTTTTTATTTTGGCTGTATTTCTCTTCTTCTCCAGTTCAATCGATTGATGCGCTTGATCGATAGATACCGTTAATTCGTTGAGTTGCTTGTTGATATGCTGAGAGCGTTGCATGAATACCTCAACAGTGTATACTTTCTGTTCGAGAAGATCATGCAGATTACTCTTCTGGGCCTCGTATTCCTTCTGTTTCTTCTCTAAAGCCTTGAGCGCTTCCTGGAGGGCTTTTAATCGTAGTTGATCCTGAGCCTTAATCTCCGGTTGATTCTCCTCCCATTCAGCCTTGTACGCGACGAGCCATTGCTTCAAGGAAGCAATAAGCTTATCTTCAACAGTCGTGAAGTAGGATCCGACATTCTTACAATCCTGGCGAGGACACATCAGACTATCTGGTGTCTTCTTATGCGGTCTTAATACAATGGCACCGCCGCACATGCCGCATCTTATAATACCGGCAAGCGGATTGGATATCTTTCCAACAGGAGCTGGGACATGGCTATTGGAAAGCAAAATATCTTGGGCTTTATTGAATACCTCTTCCGTAATAATTGCCGGGTGAAGTCCTTGAGCTTCAATCCATTGTTCTCGCGGCATTCTGGGACGGCTCTTGCTGTCTCTACGCTTCACTAGAGGGCGTGACTTCCAACGAACCTTTCCGATATAAACTGAATTTCGGAGAATGCCGTTAATTGTCGCAACTATCCATCTAGAGTTTTTCATAGTTGGGACTTTTAATTCTTCATTCAAGTATCTTGCAATCAATGCCGTTCCTTTACGCTGTTCGGGGTTTGGATCTGTATACATAGAAAAAATTAATTGGACGATAGGAGCTTGCACGGGATCCGGCTCCAGTGAGTACCCCTTGCCAGGCAACTTCACTCTCTTATATCCGTAGGGAGGGACGTTGCCCATATACTTGCCATCCTTGACCGCATCGGTGCGTCCGCCTTGCATTCTTCTTGTAATGGTCTTGAATTCTCTCCGACTCATAAATAGACCGAATTCGAAATATTCTTCATCATTCTGATCATTCGGGTTATACGTTCTCATGGGAGTTATGATGAGCGTATTGGAATACTTAAAGGCCTGAGCTACAATTCCTTGATCCATTGTGTCCCCACGTGCAAGCCGTTCAACTTCTACAACCAAAACTCCTGTCCACTGTTGGTCTTCTACATCACTTAAAATTTGAATCATTTCCGGACGTTCAGAGATACGCTCTCCCGAAACTGGCCGTTCTCTGTAGATCTTGGTAATGTTTATGTTCAATCGTTTCGCCAAATCGAACAGTATTCGTTCATGTCGAGCATAGGTTTCTTCTTCACCGCGGTCTTCAGCTTCGAGATCCGATCGTGATTTACGTAGGTATGCACAATATTCTCCATTAGGAAGCAGCATTTCTGAACTCCTTTCATTGAAAAACGCAGCTTGAAGATCAGTTAATAGTAGTAATTATGCCATAATTAGAGATATGCCAACAACATGAGGAGCTATGTACGATGAAACATTTACCTACGATACATACCGAATCCCAGGAGCCATTTTGGCTCCCAACGGACGAAATTCTGTATATTAATGTAAATGGAAGGATAATAGAATTCTTTACTTTTAACGGAACATATCGAAATCCGAGAACAATGACTGAGTTGCATTCATTGATTTGGTCCGAGGGATTCGAATTTGCAGACCGTAAATCGACCTTGACCAATCTTCAAAATGTTACAAATTTCGACAAAAAAACAAGAACGGCAAGTTTTGTTCATGAATCAGGAAAAACGATGAAGGTAGAGGTCTCGAGAAGATTATCAAAGATATTCAGATCAAAATAAGAGCCATTGATGATACATAAACGGTCACTTGCTGTTGTCAAATTTCGACAAAAGTAAGTCGAATGGTGTGATACCATAGGGTGGAATTCAATGGAAGATCAGGTCTAAAGGAGGGCATATTGTGATCGTGCTTGCTAAAGAAATAAATAATTCTAAAACGTTAATCGTTCACATAGGTTGCTCTCACCGCAATACGCTGGTATTGATTAAAGATGAAGCCATAGAAAATATTGACTATACTCCAAATGTGAATTCATTTTATCAGGCTGCCTCAATTATAATGGCAAAAATCGAATCTCGGAAGTCTTCACTTTTTTGAGAAGTTCATCAAGGAAGTGTGACCCGAACAAATACTTGGCTGGCTTCTCTGTCACAATACTCGGAAATTGTATCTTAACCGACGAGGTTCTGCTTCGCTCTGAGGCTCTTCATCGGGGCTTCTCCGATTTATTTACCAAATTTAGCTGTATTCTATCTGAACGTTCAATTAAATATTGAAGAAAGTCAAACGCTGTTTTTTGATCGGCGTCTTGCAACTGTTCGACTAGGCTATGTAGTTCGTCTTTACGAACACTATGTTGGCTATTCTCGACAATGATATCATTTTCTTGTGTATGAAATTGTTTTCTGTTTTTTTTATCATACAACGGAGTGAATGGTTTTTCTCTAGCCATATACTTTGATTTATGTATAATGATAGCATTTAATAACGCCTCAAAACCTGCTTCATCTAACATTTCAAATGCTGGTTTGAGACGCTCCATCTGACCAGCAATTATTAGTTTTTTGGCATCTCCGCCTGTAACATCGGTAATTGCTTTCGTTACATGTTCAGATGCTGGGGGAATATCACCTTTTAATAATTTACTTATATAGGCTTGCGAAACTGGGTTATCGTTCACAGCACATCTCCTTGAAATTTCTCGAAGAGATAAACCTGAGCTATCAATATCACTCTTTAATAGCTCTCTATAGTTGTTCATTAATTAACATCTCCTCTCTCAAAGAGCATACATCAATGAAAAAATATAATCAATAACTGATGATTATCAGATATCAAAAAGAGTAATCAGCATAAAAGAAACTCCTCAAATTGGTGAGGAGTTCATCTTGAGTTAATATTATTTTTTCTTTGAATCCGAATCTCGCTGATCTTTTCCCATTCGATAAGCACGGAGCGCAATTTTTAAAGCATTTAATTCATCTTCTTTAGGGGGATCCTCGTCAAACCCAAGCTCTTCGTATACACGTTTATATTTTTCATCCTCGGCATCAGAATAATTCCCCTCGATATCATCAGCGTCACTTTTAACAAAAGGATGGACTGTGAATGTATTATTTGTTTTATCCAGTGTGTAAGTGAAATACTGGCTTAAAATGATTTTATCGTCCATGCTGGCATTTTGAAATTGTTTCCTAATTTCGTCTCCATGCAATGGAGTAAAAGGAATTCCTTCAGCAAGACATTTTGTTTTATGTCTTTCATTCATCTCCTGAACGAAATGATCCCTGCTGACCATATATCCAATGATGGAATTCAAAAACTCCTCAAATCCCTCTTGTCCTAATTCCTCTAATACAGGTTTCAGTCGTTCCATTTGTCCCGCCACAATAAGTTTGTTAACATCTCCACCTGTAATTTCTGCAATGGCTTTAGTAATTTCTTCTGATGCAGGTGGTTTGTTTCCATTTTTTAATTTACTTATATAAGAACGGTCTACTTTAATATTTTTAGCGGCTAATTTTAAAGAGATTTCTCCGAGGCTTAATTTACTTTTCTCAATATACTTTGAAAGTAATAACGCATAAGTACTATTCATAGTCAGACATCTCTCCTTATTTTTATCATAGCCGATTGTTGACTTTTAAAACAACATAAAAAGAGTTCAATAAAAATAAAGTATTGACTATTTAGGCACTAGGTTGTACTATCTAATTTAAGTAATGACTTTTAAGGCACTAGTCTATGATAATAACGAAAAGAGGTGGATAAAATGAGGTATGCTGAGCTCCTTAATAATTTAATTACTAAAAATAATTTATCACTAACTGAATTGGCCAAGAGGTTAGAAATTATGGATGTAAAGATAGATACCGGTTATTTAAGCAAACTGAGATCAGGTAATAAAGCCCCAGCAAGCGATAGAATTAATGAAGCCTTAGCAAGAGTGTTGAATATTGATCCACTCGAATTAAAGATCGCCGCTTACAAAGAAAAAATTCCTAATGATGTTCTTAACAAGTTGGGAGGTGTTTAACATCGCGTATTCAACATTCTTGGCCAATGCTATTAAAAAAAGTGGATTGACGTTAGATGAAATTGCCCTTTATGTAGCTGAAGACACAGGAAGCTCCCCATCGAAGCAATACTTGAGTCGACTTCAAAATGGCCGTATCGCTCCAGCATCAGATAAGCTGAATAATGCTTTATCTAAAATATTAGATATTAATGCGATTGAACTATTAACAGCTGCTTACAAAGAAAGAATACCGCCAGAAGTTTTAGCAAGACTTTACGAAGAAGGCTTTAACTGCCCTCATCGAGTAATATCCAAAAATAAAGGAACTCATTCATTGAAGATTAGCGATATTGTTGAAAAATCTATCGATTCTTTTGATGTTAATTTGGAATTAAGAATTGCCATAGGGAATCGATTGAAGATTGCTAGAAAACTGAATAAACTATCTCAATCTGTTGCAGCACATCGTTCAGGAATACATCACAGTATTCTGAAAGAATACGAATTGGGAGAACGGGAAGCCGGTTATGTAAGTCTAGTAAAGCTGTCTCAACTCTATGGTATCTCTTTAGACTGGTTAGTTGGCCGTTGGCACGGTGATGAGGATCCGCAGGATAGTGATTTATAGAACTGAGACAAGCATCTTGAGAAAGCGGTGATTTGGAATGGTAGTCCCAGTGCTTCAGTCGCATACAATACCTCATAGGGGGGATGCGGACGTGACAACAGGAAAGAAAACAAAAAAATTACCGGATCCAAATATTGTTGAGACGTATCAATTGGGAAATACAACCGTACATATAGCGGACAATGCGTATCATGATAAATCTCCTGAAGCGATCAAGCAGGTATGGAAGGACTTCTATGCGGCTGGTTGGGTGATCTGGAATCAGGATGAAACCAAGCAACACGAAAATCAGCGTGAAGAGAATTCTAGCGATGACGAGTAACCAACTGATGTCCGGTGTGAAGGAAAGGGATAGGAAGCCTTGCAGATGTTGCTTACATGAGAAAAGACGACCGATTGCCGTCGATCATCTTTTCAGAGGGTAGTACAGATTAGAGCCTAGACACCTCTAATTCTACACTTCCCCCTCATTATTCCGCAATTATTTTTCCTAATTTTTTTCCTAGTTCTTAAGATACATTTCTTTCCTGAAGTGTCCAAACAACTTATTACGGAGGAATGACAAATGAATATTTCCCATTGGGTAGCCGATTTCGGCAATTCACTTGGCCAGCATATGATTGATGGCCACTATTTCGAGATGCCTTCTTCAATTAGCGAAGTGACTGAGAAAGAATTTAATGGCATGTTCGCTCATCAAGTGAAAGAACAGTTGGATGAACACCTGGTCATTAAATGGACAGAAGGCGAGACCAGCAGATATTTCATGGTTGGAAAGAAGGCCCAGGCTGAATTGCTTGGAAATGCCCACATTTATGCACTTCATGACAAAACAAGCTCCATGACCGTTTGGATTACTTGGCTTGCTGGTTTAGCTCTCTATCACGCATCCAAGTACCCCGAACTGGAGGAGGATCGCATAGAAGTGGAGTACTTCGGCACGTTGCTGCCCGTATGGCTCGTTAAGAAGGCATCAAGCTTTCGCGAAAAGTTGGCCGAGATGGCTTCACGCTTCCGGACAGAGCTGACCTTCGAATTGCTAACGCCTGGCGCTGCTCGCAAGCTGCATGTCCACGTGAAGCACACGGAGTGCCGTGTCGAAGGCGAGAATGCCCGTCATGCGCTCAAATATGATCTAGAGGGGAATTTGAGCGACGAAGCGCATCGATATAAAGAGGCGTATGTCGTGATGAACGACATTGGCGGTCAAAGTCAGGACTTGTGCAAGCTTCAGCCTAATTTGAATGGAGCACAGACAGCAGATGATTTCAGTAGTTCAACTGATCAGAGCTATCTAGCCGTACTGGAGAAGCTTAGAACGGACAAGCTGATGGATTACTTTCAGTCAGTGAGAGCGCTCGAGCAGTTTGTATTAACGCATATCCGCACGCGCAGCTATCTCTACACAAACCCCATTACGCATACTACGGTGGATTTGACGGAACTGATTGAACCTGTTTTGTATGATTTTTCCGAAGTGGCCATGCAAAAGGCGCTGCAGAGCTTCAGCTTCAAGCAAGGGGATCAAGTCTATTACGTCCATATTGGCGGCGTTAATCAATTGCTGATCCATTATACGAAGACCTATTTGGTGCAGCATTTAGGCAAGGAAGTTGCGGAGCAATACCATCTCTTTCCCGAGGATTCTCGCAAGCTCAATATATTCGCCTCAGCCATTGTCGCAAAGAATTATTTGAAGAGACAATCTGAACGGAAAGTACCGGCAACGGAATCGCGATGAGTAAACGGAGGCTGCAATTTAACATATCTGCTCTGAAATTCGAGGATGATGTGCATGACTATATTTTGAAATTGTCCGAATCGAAACGATTGGCAGCCTGGATAGCCAAGCATGCTGAAGCGGAAATAAGGCGTAATGGTACGTCGACGGGCGGCTCGGCATGCGGCGATCAGGTGGTGCTCGAGGAGCTGCGAGAGATTAAGCAATTGTTATTAGGTTGTTCGGTCCGGAAGAACGAATCGGCTGCTGAGGGGAAACAACCGGTCATTCAGCAAATCAGCAGTGAGTCAATGCTTTCGCAGTCGATTGCGGAAGATGATTTAGATTATGGCTTTTAAGGAGGAATGACCCATGCGAAGCAAGGAAGAGGCGATTATGGAGCTGCGTCAGATGGCACAGCGAGGCATTCCGCATGATCAGCTCGTGCTGAAGGATGTCATTGCCGAGGAGGGAGAGCTGGTATTAGTAAGAGATATGCAATTGACTGCCTTCTCGGGCAAATTGTATCCAGCAGTACATTATGAGCTGTGGAGAAGCAGAGTCCATTATGAATTAGGCGACTATGCGCCGGAGGACGGCACTATTCCCTATACCGGTTATGCGACGACCGACGAGCAGGGCGTCCTTCAACAATTTCAGGCTTTATGTAAGAAGCAAGTAGGCGGTGTGTGATGAACATCCTGCAGCATGAGAGGAAACATGTTGGAACGACGGGGCTATGTCTGCATCATACTGTGCTGCTTGAGACAGCAGCAGCGCCAGATATAGCTGTGGTTGCTGATGTGTGCGGTTATCATCCACTTGGCTACGACATGGTCGGGGAACGAATCGAGACCGTCGAGACTGGGAAGTATCGGATAACCTGGTTCTCTTCACCGCAATTGTTATGAGAGCGGCCATGGATGAGCGGAGTCTTCCATTGCAGATTGAACAGAAGCGCAAGCAATTGAATGCACTGGCAGAATCGTATGCGGATTTATTGCACCCGGATGTCATTAGGGCTAGCACAGAACTGGATGAATTGATTGTAAAGTATATGCAGGATAGGGAAGGAAGGCGATAAGCATGTCAATACAAGCGCAAATGGAAACGAAATGGGCAGAGATGGAAGAAATCAAGAAGCAACGATCAGCGCTGTTTGCGAATGAGCAGCGAAATCAGGAGCAAATCAAGGCGCTTTACTACGAAATCGAAATGATGAAATTGCAATATATGTTGTTAAAACGCCAGCAGTTGAAGGAATTGAAGGAGGGCACATCATTCCAAAAAGTGATTGAATCCGTTGAAGGAACGGAAAAGATTAATGAGGATTGTATTCGAATTCTTCGGAATAATCTCTTGGATAATGGATATCGTGATCGCTTGGAAGCCTTGGCATTGTTGGCAGAGGACTAAAACAATGGGACAGGAAAATGAAGCTCTCTACCAATCGGTTCAAGGTTATCCTTCCTTATCGACCTATCAACAATCGCTACTTAAGAGTATTCATGCAAGGCATATGCGGGCATTCGGAACGGAGAAACGTAAGTTGTATACCGTGGATCAGATCCGCAAAGTGATCGGGGATGAAGAAGCAGATTGCTTGAAGATTTATTTCAAAAACGGTGACTGGTGGCATTATTTGCAGGACGGGACATGGTTCTGATGCAGCGCCGCAAGCTGGAAAGGGGCAACAAAATGAAGATTTGCTACCGCGAAATTAACTTTAGGCGAGATAGCCTTGCCCTCATTCAGCAAGTAAATGGCATTATTCAAGAGTATCTGGCAAAGGGATACTCGCTATCCCTGCGTCAGGTCTATTATCAGCTCGTCGCACGGAATGTCATTGAAAACAAGGAACGCAGCTATAAGAACCTGGGCAATCTGATTTCGGATGGGCGTCTGGCCGGCCTGATTGATTGGGATGCTATCGAGGATCGGACGCGAAACATTCGAGGTAATAGCCACTGGAACTCACCTAGCCATATTATTCAATCGGCAGCCTATTCCTTCGCTTACGACAAGTGGGAAGATCAGGACTACCATGTGGAGGTTTGGGTCGAGAAGGATGCCTTGGTCGGTGTTGTGGGGCAAATTTGCGAGAAGCTCGATGTATCCTACTTCTCATGTCGGGGTTATGTGAGCCAATCGGAAATGTGGTCAGCTGCTCAGCGCATTATTCAGAAGAGTGGCGATGGGCAGAAAATGCCGGTCATCTTGCATCTGGGGGATCATGATCCAAGTGGCAAGGATATGAGTCGGGATATTGAGGAGCGATTGGAAATATTCGGCGTTACGCCGATCTTTAGGCGTATTGCGCTCAACATGGATCAGATCGAAGAATATCTGCCGCCGCCAAACCCGACCAAGGTTACCGATACACGCGCAGGAGCTTATATTGATGAATTCGGATATGAGTGCTGGGAACTCGATGCCCTACGGCCAGAAGTAATGGAGCAGCTCATCCGAAATCATGTCACTGAATTTTGTGATGAGACACGGTACAAGCAAGCATTGGATAACGAGAGACAGGCGAAAGAGATGCTGGAGACGGTTGCCGAGAATTGGACAGATATTGAAGCAGACTACGCCAATTAGCCGAAACGCCTTCGGGCGTCGCGAGGAGATCACCGTCCTCGCCTGATGATGGCAGGTGAAAAAACGGAAGGGAGGATATTTGTATGAAGACCTATGCGAATTGGAGAGGCGATCTGGACGATTATTTGCAGGTGGGAGACGAAGTGGATGAAGAGATGGTTGATTATTTCCTGAATATCTTGCCGCCCGCTTGTTGGACAAGCAATCTCGTGCAAACGGGAGAGCCTCATCATCATATCGGAGGAAGAGCTACGTATTCCACGTTCCGTAGAGAAGGAAGTCACTGGTACTATGCAGGACATTGCTATCGCGGCCAAGAAACGCCGCCAGGCTAAATCCAATGAGAGAGGAAGATAAGTATGCCGAATGAAAAAGGATGGTATACGAAGGACGAGATGTTACATACAGGGCTTCCTTATTATATTCCTCGATCATCTCGTTGGACGTCTGAGCCTTATTCTTGCTCCGTATTATTGTCACGGTCTCGTTGCCAAAAGCTTGGGATGCCGATATTGAGTAATGGCTTGGAGAAGCCGTCGGCATTCAGATATATGGCCGCAGCAGGGACGGGCAGCGATGATCTTCAGCATCGTTATGTACCTCTTTATGACCGCACAAGTGTTTTTTTATCCGGTGAATTGCCATTGTCCATATTATTCAAAGGGGAGTTGATGGGGGAATGGGAGAGGAATGGGTAATGCCGGAATGGATGGTGAAGTATGCGCAACGGTTTGTTCGCGATCAGGAGCAGTGTGAGTTTCTAATGAATGTGAAGACGAATGTGGTCGTGAATGCGCCTTTATCGCTAGAAGCATGCAGCATCCAAGGTCAGATCCGATTGCTTGAGCGGCTGCATAAAGCTGGAATGTTGAGGTGATCGAAATGAGTACTACGAGGATTTTACATTATCCGGGCAGCAAGTGGAGTATGGCCGACTGGATCATTTCTCACATGCCGGATCATCAGACGTACTGCGAGCCGTTCTTCGGCTCTGGCTCAGTTCTTTTTCGCAAGAAAGCCTCCCGAATCGAGACTGTCAATGATCTGGATGGCAATGTGGTGAATCTATTCAAAGTCATTAGAGATCGGCCTGAGGAGTTGGCTCATGCTATTCGATGGACACCTTATGCTCGCGAAGAATATTATGCTTCTTATGATGATGTGAAGGATGATATTGAGCGTGCAAGAAGGTTTCTTGTCCGGATGTGGCAAGCCATCGGGGCCAAGACGAGTGATCGGACAGGGTGGAGAAGCGATATCTCAGTGGATACATCCTATAAGCCCAAAGAGTGGGTGAAGCTCCCTGATAAAATTCTTTCTGTGACGGAGCGTCTGAAGGAAGTGCAGATTGAAAATCAGTACGCGGAGATGATCGTAGATCGCTACCGTCGTCCGGATGTATTACTTTATTGTGATCCACCGTACTTGCTTTCTACGAGATCCAAACGTCTCTATAAACACGAAATGATGTCTGAAGAAGAGCATATTCGGCTACTTGATCAATTAGAGGAGCATCCGGGCCCGGTTTTATTATCTGGATACGCGAATGAACTCTATGAAAATAGGTTGCGGCATTGGAACAAGCAGACGAAATGGGTTGCTGCAGAGTCTGGGAAATCTCGCATGGAAGTCCTTTGGATGAATCCGGCAGCTGCTAATCAAACGAGGCAATTAACCTTATTTTAATGCACTTCAAGACGAGAGGAGGGGGAACCGAGATGAATGAAAATCAAATAGATTCTGTTAAACACGCTTTGCATATTACAGGGTGACAGATAAAGGCAAAGCTGCTTTGGCCGATTCTACTGCTGGATGAGATTCGTTTAAGCAAGATAGCCAAGTCGGTTTGATATCAAATCTATATTGTGCAAAGGGATGGAATCTGATGGCTAAAGTTGTAACTTACAGGGGTTTCAAAATTGAATCGCTTATTGACGATGGTCATGAGATCTTCAGGATTTATACGGAAGAAGAGTGGGGTTACGGTGAGGGACTACGATCCTATGAGTGGGATGCTTGTACATATCAAGAAGCTAAGGACTTTATTGATTCTTACGATACAAGCAGATAAAAATTGATCAACGTCTTTTTGCTGTTGATTTTATTGTCGAAACAGAATAGTTGTACATACTCCAGTTGGTTCATAGTGTTCAGCAGAAAGGAAGAATCGAATGATTAGAGTAATTGGAATCGACAAAAGCGGGAAGTTGCGTGATTGGGGAATCGAAGAAGGAACAATTTAAAGTGTAACAGAGGTCCTGATGGAAATCGAATTCAAAATTATCTCTATCGAGGAGAAATAACGCATAGGAGTCATCATTTTGAGGCTTGGGTGAATGTTTACTGATTAACGCAACAAAAGGAGGTTGTTTGTTTGGCATACATAATCGAGTGGAATCCGCTCATGGATAACGATGAAGCAAAGCGTACGCTAGCGAAGCTACATCTCACCTTTTTGACCAATGGCTTTATGTCTATTTCACAGGTATTGAAAATAATTGTGACAACCACTGATGCGGCAGAGGTTTATGCAAAGAACGGACAGATATACCATTATCGAGGATCTGAAAGGCATACAGATCGGCTGGAGCAAGTGGGAGTAAAGAGCATGTAAGATTGGCTATTCTTTGTATAAGAATCCAAAAAGAAAGAATACAGGGGGATAAAAAGATGGCGATAGAGGAACGGTTTCGGGACATATTTCAGCAGCTATATGCTACATTGACGACTGCTCAAATTGAAAAGGCGTTGCGGGCGGCAGGGGCTACGCATCAGGATTGGCTGGACTATTGCGAAGAAATGAGCAGTGTCCCCAATAAGCAGTAACTCTAAACTGAAGATAAGTCGAAACGCTCCTCATGGAGCGTCTCGGAGAGATGGCCTACTCCGACTGATGATGACAGGCTAAAGTGAAAACGGCTAGGAGGGAGAGCGATGTCGTCAGAGCATGCAGACACTCACTTCGAGCAAATGACTCTATTTGAAGATTTGCCAACCGAGGTGGTGCCCAGCGCGGCGGAGAGGAGGAGAAGCCATATGCGACAATTTATGGTCACTGAGCGGAATATAGCGGAAATTCCCTGGGACTGGCTGAATCTGCGTTACGTCAAGCTGAAGCGCTGGATCCGTACCTCGCCGCAGCCGAAGCCGGAATGGCTGCTGGAATATGATCTCATCACCGATTATTTGCAGCAATGCGATCGCCTCCAGCACTGTCAGCCGGATACCGAGCAGTTGACTATGGACATTCAGCCTGTGTCTCGACAATCCTATGTCTGGCTTGTCGAGGAGAAGCTGCGCGAGCATCACCGGCTGAAGGTGGAGCATGCCTGGTTAACCAAAGCGTTGGCTGACCAAAGTGGACGCTATGAGACCGGCACAACCGCGAGATATGGCAATTTAGCGCCAGGGCGCAGCCTTGAAGCCCGATCACCGGTTGAGAATCGAGTATTGCTCCTGCTCTCCCGTGAGGAACGCTACCAGCAAGAGCTGGAGGAGCTTGAAGCAGATTTGCTGCCTTTGGAGCGTATTCTGATGTACAAGCTAACAGCGGATCAGCGGGAGCTTATTGAACGGAAGTATTTCTGTCGCGAGCAGCCGAAGGACGAGGAACTCATTCAGAAGTTTCATGTCGGCCGTCAGAAGTATTACACCATGAAGAAAAGAGCCATACATCGCATCGCCTACGAACTCAAGATTATTTAGTTAGTCTGGAAAGGAGACGATACATGCTACTCGCTACTACGCAATCGCAGCCCAAAACGACGCAGCGACCGATTAAGATGAGTTATCGTTTCCTTCAGGCATTATTTGCAATGGAACAAGACTATGAATCACGCACAACGTTTCGCGTCCGGAATAATGGCGCAGCTCGTTTGGCGCATCACTTGACCAAGGCTGACTTGCAACTGGCGCTTACGCTGCAGAAAGTTGTAGATAGGCATGGACAAATTGCGTATACCAACCGGCATCTCATTTATCAGCAGCTGGTGCAGTTATGTGAGCAGCCGATTTCGAAAGATCAGTTTTACTCGGCCTTTGAAAAGTTCCAATTCAATGGCCTGCTTGTCGTTGCTAAAGATTCGCCCAATACGATACAGGTGCAAGTAGCCGAATACCTGGAGCCGAGCGGCAAGCTGGGCCGCTTCGTGCTGCTGCCGGAGCTGGTTATGGGCAAAGCGTTTGCACAGCTGCCGCTCACGCATCAAAAGCTGTATCTGTATGCTTGCGGGCAGCAAGGGGATCAGCGCGGCAAGGTGCTGCAGCTTAATTTGGACAATGGGCTCTACGATATGCTGCACCGTCAGGAAACGGGCCTGATTCGTGCAGTGCTGCATGATCTGGCGACACAGTCAGTAGAGAATAGCGAACCATTGCTAACAATCGGCCGTATTGAGCGGAATATGTTCGGTCGACCAAAGGCGGTGTATCAGGTGAATAACAAGCTGCTGCCAACGCTTGTTGCTGGCCAGCATTACCGCGAAGCCATGCCGATGAAGAAGGGGATTCGCCGGTTATTTCGCCGCTTGGAGGGCTATTTCAAGGCTGCGGGCTGCGAGGGATTGTCTTGGTTTAATCAAACGTTTTTGTTCGAGCTGGCGGCAGCGCTGCGCGGTAAAAGCGAAGGTTATATCGCCTATGTAATGCAGCGTGTGACGCAACTCGGGCAAAGTGGCTTTCATCAAGCGGATGATTTGTTAAACCTGGTCAAGGCCGAGTTATGCAGCCGCGCTGCGGGTATTCGACTGGCTATGGCCGAACGAATCGGGATCCTTGGTTATTTGGAACGTGGCGCACATTCTAAATTCGGCGATGCATTCCGCGATTTGCCACTTGGTGCATTTCGCAAGCTATGCCAGAAGGTGTTGCCGAATCTTACGCGGGAATACAGCAGACCGGCTGCGTTTAGCGCTATCTCCTACCGTAAGCCAGGTCTCGCGACGGAAGAATTGGAGGCTGTGGCGGATATTGCGACATTCCGAATTATCGCTTTTCAGCGACAGCTCGATCCGGATGCCTTTATAGTGCTTATCCAGGATGTCTACTATTTATGGCAGTCGGGCCGATTGCCGCAAAGCGAGTTAAATGGTTGGCTGGCCGGCAAGCTCGACGATCTACCACTGTGGACGCCGGTGCCCGATTCGCCAGCAGACTTTGATCTTATCTCCTATATGCAAGCCGCCAAAGTGTAAGCCCTTCTGAAAAATCTTTCAGCACAGGGCTCTTCCTCGTTCCTCCTCATTTTCCTTCGATAACTAGCCGCTCTCACAGAACTGCTTGGCTCCACCAGATTTCCCAATCTCTCTCCTAATCGCTATCCACTCTTCCATCTCTATGCAAAAAAACGAAAAAAAACAGAAAGAAGCAAAACAGGGGCATAGGGAGGCTTAGCGAACTTGTCTGTTTCTAACCGACTTCTATTTTCCCTTTGTCTGTTTTTCTCGTATAGGGTCAACCTTTGTCCGTTTTTGTCATTTGAGAATAGGCGCCTGTCCGATAAGACTCGCATTCATCGAGCCTGTAAACGGTTTAGATTTTAATCGGTTTAGTTTCTAATCGATTGATATCATCACGATGCGCTTCGCGTTCAAATATCATACTTTTTTCATACGATCAATTAGCCATTTCAAAGTAACCTTATGGAGTAAGGCAAAACGATAGTTGCAAAGAAGTCGCCCTGTGCGGCTTTTTTGCGTTCATCCCTAAGGAAAGGAGGAAAACGATGCGCGTTCTATTATATGGCCTTCAGCAAGATGGGCTGCTTATGCCACAGCTTGAATGCATGGCTTGCGAGACATGGCCAGCGGTTGAGCAAGCGCTGCTGGTCATGCGGCCGCAGGTGCTTGTGTTACATGAAGATGTTGCCGCCGAAGCGCTAGAGTGGCTGAATGTGCAAGAGCCGGAGCTGCCGGTTGCTGTTGTTATTCGCCAGGACAGCGTACAACATCAGCGGCACTGGACGGCGGCGGGCGCAAGCTGGGTATGGAGCGAGCGAGAGTGGGCGTATCAATTGGGGCAGTCATTCGGCGCATCGCGTGAGAGCATGCAGGAGGTCGCAGAAGCGTTTGTATCGCCTCTGGCGACGGCAGCGGATGATACCGTACACATTGCGGTAGCTGGTGTTTACAGTGGCGTAGGCTGTACACATACAGCGCTCAGCCTGGCGTATTACTTGGCAAAGCGCGCACGCGTCGCCATTTGGGAGGCTGGACCAAGTCCGTGCTTTGATTTTTTGGAGTATAACTTGGGCGGGAGCATGAACCGAAAGCCGCGATTTGACATCGCTCGCAATCTGACTGCGTTTAAAGCGAGCGCCAGTCTGGACTGGGTAGACGCGGTAGCCAGTGATTACCGTTATATCATCTATGATCTTGGCGACATGTCGCAGCAGCCGCGAGGGCTGCATCCCGTCTTTCAAACCGCGCATGTGCCGGTTGTGGTGGCCTCGGCCAGTTTATGGCGTCAGCAAGAGCTGCTGCAATTTTGCAGGCGGCATCATCAGGTGCGGCAGGACCGCTGGCGAATTGCCTTCCCGCTGGCGTCGCCTTCGGCCGCAACCGATATGGCAGAGGCTTTGGTGGGCCGTCCGGCCTTCCGCTTGCCCCAGCTCTCCGATCTGGCCAGGCCAAGCGGGGAAGCGGTGCAGGCGCTTGCGGATTTGCTCGGGTTATCGCCTCAGCCTGGCAAACGCATGAATTGGTTTAGCGGCAAGTCCTAAGCTGCTCTAAGAAAGGAGGGGAACGTTATCGATTTCACGATGAGATTTCAACCGATTTGGGATATGAACGAGCCTACGATCCTCGGTTATGAAGCGACCGTCATTGGCGTGCATGGTGAACCGGCAGCGATGCTGTTTAAACGCCATGCGTCACACATCGCTGCCTTTGATCGTCTGTTGATTGCGATGGCGTACAGGGAAGGCAAGAAGCTGCTGCAGACGGGACAAAAATTGTTTATTAACATCCACCCGCGTACACTAAGCAGCGGCGTGTCGATCCCTCGCATGGAATCCGCGAACATCGTCTTTGAAATTACGGAGAAAACAAGCTTCTCCGGCGAGGTGAAGCAGGAGCTGCGCGAGCTGCAGCAACAGGGCTTTCAGCTTGCGGTGGATGATTACGGAAAACAATTCTCGAATCTGGATCGATTAATCAGTGATTGGTTCACTCCGCGCTATTTGAAGCTGGATCGCAGCTTTACCGCTGCACTACTGCGAGTTGAACGTGCGCAGCTGGTCATTCGGCATACACAGGAACTTTGTAACAAGCTTGGTATCCATCTCATCGCAGAAGGCGTAGAGACGGAACGGCAGCAGGAATTGTTGCAGCAGCTCGGCGTTCGTTTCATGCAAGGCTATTATCTCGGTTATCCTGCAGCAGCCGAGAGCTGGCTCAGGCGACCCGTGGCGGCGAACGATGAATAAAGCCGGTCATGTCTCCTTTGGAGTCGCGCTGGCCGCAGCGGGACTGTACATGTTGCCAGAAGTGCTTGTTGCTGGGGAGATTGCGGCGATGATCGGGTCAGCAGCCATCGCGAGTCTGTTGCCGGACCTTGATCATAAGACAAGCACAGCCAGCAATTGGATCCAGTTGCCGCATGCCTACCGGCAGTTGGCGAAGGGAGCGAGCCTGACTCTGCTGGCAGGAGCGCTGCTGGCTTGGTGGATGGGACAATTCCCTATCGCCTTGTCGCTAGCCGGTGTCGGTGCCCTTGCTTTCGGATTATCCAAGCTGCGCAACGTCGTGCTGCTCGTTTTGGGTATGATCCTGTTGCTTCTATTCGCACAGCTGCACACGCACTGGCTGCTGGCGCTGGCTGGGGTTGCGCTTGTGATCATGCCCTTTCTTCGTCATCGCGGCTTGATACATGCGCCGGAATTTGCGCTTTTTCTGAGTGTCGGTATGTACTACTTTGCACGGGAGCAAGGAGCTATGATACAGGCTGCTGCATGTGGATTTACCTTTGGCTGGTGGTCGCATCTGCTCGGTGATGCTCTTGGCAAGGAAGGGATATCACTTTGGCTATGGTCAAGAGCGAGACTCGCGCTGCGCATAGTGGAGAACGGCAGCCGCTCCGAGTGGATGGTCGCCAAGCTGTGCAATGGGGTTAGTGTAGCGCTTCTTGTCTTCTATGGTGTGAATAACGGTTAGTCCTACAATAATCCTACAAGAACTCGAGTCAAACAGGCCCGATTCAAGGATTTTAAGCGATTGTACTACAAAAATACTACAAGTTTATGAAGGAGTTGAAGAGATGAGTGTATTGAATTCTTTCTATATACAAGCCATCAATGTCTTGGCAGCAGCCACACCTACCCCGTTTCCATCAGGGACGGAAGGCGATTGGGATGCAAACCCGATTGGAAAGCTGCGAGAAAAGCTTGCCTTCCGTTGGTCGATTTTTGAAGGACTGGATTTTTTGTTTTTCCTGCTGGCTGTGCCCTATACGATCTTAACCGTAGGATTGCTGCTTTATAGCTTGTGGGGCGTCTTAAAGTTTCTGTGGGCGGCGTCCAAGGGGAATAAGTCCATTGGGGACAAGGCGTTCTGGATCCGCGTCGCCGTCATTGTTTTTGTCTGCTTTCTGCTCTTCAGCGGCATCTTCTGGGACATCCTGGAATCCATTTACACCTGGACGAGCAGTCAGGATGTGACGGGTTAACCATGGACGCGAGTTGGACGGATCAATTTGACATCTACGTCATCGATCTCTCTG
This sequence comes from Paenibacillus sp. HB172176, assembly GCF_011947265.1. Lineage (GTDB taxonomy): Bacteria > Bacillota > Bacilli > Paenibacillales > Paenibacillaceae > Pristimantibacillus. The sequence continues at coordinate 23,483 of NZ_JAATHD010000014.1, read as the reverse complement.
TGCTGGAGGGCATGGATTGGGCGCTCGTGGTCGGCAGTATCGTCGGGACACTGCTTAGCGTGGCGGCTATGGTCTACTGGCTGTACAAGCTGCTTCTTGGTTTATGGCAGATGAGCGCGGGTCGTGCGAGCTTTAATGATCGCGCCTATTGGATCCGCATGCTCGTTGTGCTGCTTTTGATCATGGCAGCCATGAGCGGACTGTGGTTCATTATCATCGCGCAGCTGCTGGACAGCATCCAGCTATCACTGGCAAAGGGGGTGAGCACAACATGACATTTTTCACGACCCTGTGGCTGGCAACCGCGACACCAACTTCGACGCCGCCTCCGGAATCGGATACTTCGTCCGGAAGCAGTTGGACCTTGCCCGATTGGACCACCATCTTCGGTCCATTGCCGCAAATTCTGGCCGACTTCGGCAAGCAAATAGACACCATGAATACTACGTTCTCGGACATTATAAGCGGCCATTTTTTAAAAACGTCGATTGACAATCTCATTATCCAGTGGGCCGACGAATCCATCACGCCGCAGCTTGGTGTATTCCAGAAGATTTATTTGTTTACCCCGCGTATTGCGGAAATCGGGTTTGTGCGTACCTTGTGGTCGATCGTCACGCTGCTTTGCGTGATTGCCTTGTTTGTCGGCATTGGCGTGCTAACGAATCAGGTGCTGAAGGGGAAAGTCGAGATGAAGAGGCTGCTTATTGGGTTTGTCGTCAGTCTAAGCACTTCGATCATTAGCCTGACGGTGCTGAATCTGATTAATGTGGTGTTGAATTGGTTAACACAGATGATGCTGGAGGGCATTATCGGGACAACAGGCCTCGACTATACCTCGATTAGCGGCCAGGACATGCTCAAGGCGCTCACGATGGGCTCGACCATGTTGACCGATCCGGCCTATGCCGGGATGACGCTCGGCGAAGCCCTGACCGGGGTGGGCGGCCTATTCTCGATGATTGTGCATATTTATTTGGTCTTTCCGGTCATGTATCTGCTCGCCACAATCAAGATTCTTACTTTAATCGGCATGGTGATCGGTGTCGGCTTTTGGATCTCGTATGTCGCGTTCAGCGGCAGATTGGAGGTGCTAATCGGCTATCTCAATCTCTATGTCCGAACCTTGTTTGTTGGGGTGCTCATGACGCTGCACTGGGCCATCTTTGTGAAAGCCCAGACCGATTACAGCATGGGTGAAGGCGTCTGGGCCGAGATGGGCGTGCATCCAGCCATTGCTGCGCCGGTGAGTGTGATCGCCCTGCTCGTCCTGCTTTATTTTATCTGGCTCAAACCGCTTTGGCGCGGGATGCGTGATCCGATTACCTTAAACGGCGGCAAGGTTGTGGAACGAGCCGGGCAATGGTCGGAGAAAGCGTCGACCACGATGCAAGCCATCGGCAAACGCCTGGGATCGGAAGGGATACAAAAACGAGGGTTGAATGTCGCTTCCCTGGCAAGGAAAATGCAGGAAAGCGGTAAAAAAATGCAAGAATCTCGCAGCCAAATGGGCAAGCGCATGTTATCCACAGCTACAAGGGGCGTTTCGGAGGTCTTGCAAGGAGTGCGCTATGAAGGGCCGACAGAGTGGGCCGAGCAGACCGGGGATATTGTGACTGCGAAAGCAGCTCCCGTATCTTTTGTCGGTGCGCAAGTAATGGCGGAGTCGCATGAAATCTCGCATAAGCTGAAGGCTGGCGGTTTCGAAGCGAGCACGTTGATCAAGGTGCCACAGACGGAGCGTGGGGATCTGAGGAAGATGCTGGCCTTGCCGGACTTCAAGCAAAAGCATGGCGCGGCCATTACGTATAAAGAAGCGACCGGCGAGCTGGTTGCCAGCGGAAGCCAAGGGAAGGCTGCGCTGAATGAGCTGCGAGACGCGCAGTTTACCGTGTCGGATGCGGCGATTGGTCATGCGAAAGAGGGTGTATTTGTTGGCCATGACGGGAGCGTCAAGCGGGTTGCCAAAGGCAAGGGAACGGAGGAAGCTTTCAAGATGGTGCAAGAGCAATTACCGGCCTATACGAAGGCGAATCTGTCGCCGGAGGATGCAACTGCTGCGCATCGCCGATTGCTTGCCGATTCCAAACGTTACCCCTGGGCGGACAAACTCAAGCTGCGTAAGGATGGACTTTGGGTGCCGGAGGAACTTTCGAAAGAGGTCAAGCCGGTGCTTGAAGGGATGCAGAAGCATGGCGTGACTCGGGTGCAATTGGCACTGCCGAAGGGTTCACGGTTTCTTGCACGCATGTTGCAAGACTGGGAAGATAGCAATAAACATGAGGAATGGCTCTCTACTGTTGAGGCGGATGAGCAGAAGAACCGTGTGGTAGTGCCACAAGAGAAGCTAGCCGATTTCCAAGCTGCCTATGACGCTTATCGCAAAGAGCGGACGCCCTACTGGCGAACTACCTTCGGGAAGATCAAGGTTATCCTGGACGGTCAGCCGGTTGATTATGGCCAGCCGCCGCTAAAAGGACTGGATATGGGGTCGTTCGAAGACCTGCAGAAAGAAATGATGCGGAAGCAAGAAGCGCAGCGTTAGAAAGGAGGACGCGCTTGTGGGAAAGGAAGAACAGCTTCGACACGAAGAGGCGGAGAACGAGCTGCTCAGCATTTATCTCATGGGAGATATTCGCGAGGATGCACAGTTTCTGGGGCTGACGTTAAAGGATATCGGATGGATCATCGGCACAACGCTCATCATCGGGCTTGTGCCTTTTTTATTGCCGGTATCCTTCTGGACCAAGTTGATCTGGCTCGTACTGGTGAGCGGATTCAGCTTCATTGGCCGGATGGTAGGCTTACCCATGCATCGAAAACGCTATTACCTGGACAAACGTTATCAGCCAAAGCGTGGCAGCGGCAGTGACATGGGGGCTTTGCTGGGGATGCAAGAGGATGGCTGGTATTACGTTAACGCGAATAAGAACGGCAAGCCGGTTGTACAGATCCTCTATCAATTGCAGGCTCCTCCGTGGGAGACAGCGATTCTAAGCCAGAAGCGAAAGCGAATTGCGGCATTCGGTCAGTTTATTCGGGCCTGTGCAAAGGAAGGATTTGCGGCGGATATTCATGCCGAGCAGATTCCGGATTTTCGTCATGACATTTGGCAGCAGAAGGAGGCGTCTTCCTCCGACAGCGAGGGCATCCATAACCTGAAGATGATGCGCATTGGCATGTGGAGGGAGTTGGCTCGGAGTGGCGAGGCGCAGCGGAGCGCTTATGTGCTGCGATTGTCGATTGACCAGCACCGCATCGATGCCCGTCAACGCGATGACGAGCCGGAGGGGACGAAAGAAGAGCTGAAGCGCTTCCGCTTTAGTGCGGAACTGCGAGAGAGGCAATCGCGGGTGATGGCAGTGCTTGCTCAAAGCGGCCATGCCTATAGCTTGATCTCTGGCTATGTGACGCCGGAACTGCTTGGTCGTTGGTGGGATCGCAAAGCGTGGGAGCAATGGACAGATGCTCAGGAATCGTGGGAGGAGCCGGAGACAGAGGAGAAGTCAGAGCATTATTCCGAAACGGAAACTTCGAATCTTGCTCCGGAAGAGGCTACAGCCGACGTCGATGAAATCGAGCAACAAGTTGTCGATGAAATCGATCAACCAACTGGCGATGAACGAAAGCGTTCCTTCCTTAGGTTGCTGGCTTCGCATTGCACGGCGCTGTGGGCAATCTTGTCGAGGCTTCAAGCTATCCTTGTTCTTTGTTTTTGGAAACGAAAGGAACCAACGACACATGAATTGGAACCGGCAGTGGAGGATGAGTCAGTCCAGGATGAGAACGAGTCGCTTGTGCTGACGCCTGGCATTCGCTTCTTGACTTCTCCGGTGCCATCGGGCAAAACGTTTCTAAGTGTCAATCTTGGCGCGGCTTGGAGCTCGCATGTATCACCGGTGCATGTGATTGATCTCTCCCCTGATCAGGGCTGTAAGACCGCGCTGAATCCATTGCCGCTCACCTGTGACGAAGAAGGGTGGGAGGCATATATGTCCCGTCATACGCCTGGTCTCACACTATGGATTCCAAAGCCGGGTCAGCGCGATGCTCAGGCGGTGCAGAGGCTGCTGCGAAAGCTTGGCGAGGCTTATCCGGTATTGGTCGATGTGCCTTGGGGTTATCCAGGGCGTGAGGAACTGCTCGAGCATGGGAACGCGATAGCGGTCGTGGATAACGATTATCATCACTGGCTGCGCTGGGCGCAAGCTTCGCCGACATGGCAAGGCGAGGTTTGGATAAACAATGTGGATTCGAATATGGAACAGGCTGTGGAGACACTGGTGAAGGAACAATGGCAGTTAGCCATTAGCTATGTCTGTCCGGCGATTCCTGGCGCGCGGAATTGGCTGTATCAGGGGAGACCGCCTGCAACAGATGGGGCCGTTCGTGGACGACTGCGACAATCGGAAACATCTCAAGAAGAGGAGGGTTGCGCATGATTGGATCCGCACAACGATTGATCAAAACATGGAAGAAAGCGGCTAAGCATCTGGAGGTCAATGGAGTCTTGGACGGTAAGGATGCGAAGAATGGCCATTATGTGCGTGTTGTCACCATTAAAGGCTACCCGCCGATGCTGCTGACCGGTTATCTGGATACGCTGGATAGGATGGTCACAGAAGAAGGGGCGACGCTGCGAAAGACGATCCGCTATGCGAAAAGCAATGCCAAATGGGGCTGGAGCCTTAAAAACAAGCTAAAACGACTGGAACGGAGTATTGAGACGGCACAAGAAGCTGGCGATCCGGAGCGAAAAGCCGAATCGGCGGCGCGGGACACGATCCTGGCGCTGCGGGATGCGGCTTATCGGGATGAGCGAACCTTGGTCGATATTCATACCTTCCTGACGCTCTCCGCGCCAAAGAAGCATCAGCTCGATGCCGCGACGAAGAAGCTGCAAGCCTGGTTCGACGATATGACCGGCGAGCTTGACTTGCTGGAGCGTGAGCAAGTTGAGGCCATGAAGCAAACAAGCCCGGTCAACGATTCGTACACGAAGCCTGGTTCTTTTTTTGCGAAGCAGCATTATGGACGGGTGACGACAGACACGGTGGCCGCCAAGACGTATCCATTCACGCGAGGCAGCTTTTCCGACAACGAGGGACTTTACTTTGGCCGGCGCACGGAGGACGGCGGCTTTTGCTTCATCGATATCTGTAATCCGGATGATCCAAGGGCGCAGAATATGACGGTGTTTGGGAAGACCGGGCAAGGAAAATCATTCTTTATGAAAGCCCTTGTCGTATCTCTTGTGGAGGAAGGTATTCATGTCTTTGTGTTTGATTTGGACGGTGAGTGGCGTGACCTGTGCGATTATGTCGGCGGCGTATACGTCGATCACACAGCCGGAACGGGGCGCTATTATGAGCCGCTGACGATCATGCCCGCGCTGCCGGAGCTTGACGCGGATTGCGCCGAATACAACCGTTCCCGTTTTCAGAAGGCAATCGACGCAGGAATTCGAACGATATCCTTGTTAGCTAAGGGGTTAAACGAGGTGCAGACCTTCGAGGCCGGAGAAGCGATCAAACGCGTTTTCTCGGCGGCGGGTATTGATCCAGGACGAGAGGAGAGCTGGGCTTCGCCTTATACAGGGCCTAGACCGACGATTCATCTTGTGTTCGAGGATATTCAGCGCGAGGCGAAGCAAAATCCGGATGCGAAGAGCTTGCTGGATAAAATTAAAATTTACTTCATTGGCATCTATAACGGTTTATTTGCAGAGGAAGAGCCGCTTACCTTTCGACAGGCCAAGCTGGTTGTCTATAAGGTGGGCAGTGGCCAGATGAAGGACAGTGATCTTAACGACGAAAGGGCTCAGCAAGCGCAGCTCAAGATGAGTATGGCCATCGACGCCGTTAACGCCAATATTCAATATCTGAAATTCCAAGGCGCGTCCTTTTCAGCGGTTTTGGTCGATGAGGGGCAGCGTCAGACGCAAAACCCAGAGCTGCGGCGGGAGATTTTCAGTTGGTACACGTCGATTCGCAAATGGAACGGCATGATGATCCTGGGCTCCAATACGCCGATGATCATGCTCGATACGGCCGAAGGCGTCGGCATGTGGGAGAACACCAATACGCGTGTGTACTTCTACATGGAACATTCCGCTGTGCGTGAGTTGGCAAGGCATTCTGACATTCCGTTCGAGGTGCAGCAACGAATTAGCGAGAACGAGGATACGAATCGCTATGTGCTGGAGTATAACAAAAAATACGATGAGCTCATCATGCAAGTGCCGGAGCACGAAGCCAGGCTGTATAAAACACGCGGCCTGAAGCAAGCGGGGTAGGCGATGAGCGAAGGCGTAGTCGCGAAGTCGCTGGATGTTATCCAGAAGGTGCAGCGAGCAAGACGCCTGTACCGCCTGGCAGCGCTGCTTGGTTCGTCCACGGCGCTGATTGTGTTGTTGATCTGCTTTCTGGGCTTGCTTATTGTGGTGGCACTCATTCCCTATTTAATTTTCGGAAAGGAAGAAAATATGGCGTATCAAGCATCCGCTAGTAGTTGGGGATGGATGGAGCCTGCTTATATCGATACGGATGGCAGCGCCTATGCCTGGCCGCTGCCAACGATTACGCGAATCACCTCGACATTTGGTCAACGGGATATTGGCGAAGGAGCCGAGACGCACAAGGGGATCGATATTGCGAACGGTGCCGCGAATACCGAGCTGCAGCCGATTTATGCCACGGCCGCCGGTACTGTGGTAATCGCCGGTGCTGCCGAGGGGTATGGACAAGTTGTGCGCATTGAGCATGAAGGAGACCTTGTTTCCATTTATGGGCATTTGGACAGCCACATGGAGGTAAGTGTGGGCGATACCGTGCAGAAAGGCCAACGAATCGGGCGTGTTGGCGCAGGGAAGGTGGGGCGATCAACGGGACCACACTTGCATTTTGAGATCCGCAAGCGAGGCGTGGCGGTCAATCCGCTGGATTATGTGAAGCCGCCAAACGCGGAGCAGAATATGCCGCTGGAGCTATCGTATCGTCCGTTGCGAACGGAGGCGGTGATGCAATATCTTACGGCCAAAAAATCTGCGCTCGCCGATCCTGAGATTCTCGCGATGATCGACAAGGCGGGCAAATCGCAAAATGTGGATCCCCACTTTCTGATCGCGATCACAGGTCAAGAGCAATCTTTTGTTCCCAGCAATAAATTACATGCCGATTTAATCATTCGCAATCCGTGGAATGTGTTTGGTTGTTGGTGCAGCGGCAAGGGAGCGGAGCTGACAACGGAGGAGTCGGCCTTGATCGCGGCTAAAACGATTGTTAAATTATCGCAATCGCGGCCGGCTACAGTGGATCCGATCTATTGGCTGGTCAGCCGGGACAATCCCCATGGCTATTATGCCGAGCATATGGGTTGGTGGATTGGCGTAAAGGCGTTTTACAAAGCGCTGCTTGAATGAAGCGAAGGAGGAGTAACCGTGTGGAGTTTCGTACTCATTATTTTATTGGTGTTTTGGGTTCTGCCCAAGTTTTTCGTAAAGTTTGTTATTCCGGCATGGGCATGGAAAGCGCTTGGCGTGTTCCTGCTCATCATGATCATCTATAATGCGGATGCGGCGTTTAAGCTGGTCGTAGGCGAAGCGAAAGCCTGGTTTCCGGTTGTGCAGTCGGGTGTGACCTCCATCATGACCGGCATGCGCGAATTTATCGCGACGCTCGGAAGAAGCGATGCTGGATGAGCGAGCAGCAGAGGGATAAATCCGAGGAGAATCAATTGCCCAAGAACTACTGGCAGTTTGTGACGCGACTATGTTTGCTTGCGGCCGGGGTGTGCGTCATCTTCCTGGTCATGCCGGATTCGCCGCCACTGATGAAAGAGAAGGCGAGGCTATACCTGCCGCAAATTGTAGGGTCGTGGCTGCTGCTATCGGCGCTGCCCTGGTCGATCCTGCGGCTTTGGCAGCATCGCGCTGCCTTGCTGGTCAGATGGCGCAATTGGCGAGCGGTCCGTGATCATCCGAGACAAACGATGATCACACCGGTGAGCGGCGACACCAGCGATCGGGTAGAAGTGACGGCCCTGCAGCAGGCGAGCATGAGCGGTGAGCGCCACACGCTCACGCCCGAGGAGCAAGGTTATGATCAAGCGCTCACGCCGCCGCTCACTGAGTTGCCGGTCAATCCCAATCCAAGGCCACGCGCCGAGATGACCATGGAGACAGCAGGTGCGGCGATTTCGACGGCCCTGCAGCTGGCGGAATTTTCGGTGGAGGAAGAGGTACAGGTGCTGAAGGTGGAAGCCGGTCCTGTCCTGCAGATTGTTTCATTCCAACTGCCGCCGAAGGTACAGCTAAGCAAGCTCGCGGCCAAGAAGGAGGACATTGCCAATCACCTGGGACCGCAGCAAGGTTTTGATATTACCGCCGCCAAAGCCTTCAAGAGCGCGGCGTCCTTTGTCATTCCGCATGATCAGGCCGACCGGGCGTTTGTCTATTTGCGCGATATTGCGGCCCAGTTGCTCACCTTTGCGGAGAAAGCCACCTTGCCCATGATTTTCGGTAAGGATATGCGAGGCAACCCCATGCTCTATGATTTGGTGAAGATGCCGCATTTGCTGGTGTGTGGGGCGACCGGATCGGGGAAATCGGTTTTCGTCAATACGCTGCTCACATCCTTGCTTAGTGTTCGCTCACCGGCACAGATTCAATTGCTGCTCATTGATCCCAAACAGGTGGAATTTGGCATCTATAAGGGATTGCCGCATCTGATCGCGCCGCCGGTGACCGATATGAAACGAGCGGTGCAGATGATCGAGAAGGTCATAGTCGAGATGGAGCAGCGGTATGAACGATTTGCCGATACCGGGACGCGTAATCTCGCGAGCTATAATGCCAAGCATCCGGAGCAACCGTTGCCGAGTATTGTCATTGTCATTGATGAGTATGCGGATCTGATGTTGGTCGCCGGAGATGTGATCGAACACGCGGTGCAGCGGATTACCCAAATGGCGAGGGCAGCAGGGATTCATCTCATCTTGGGTACACAGCGCCCAAGCGTCAATGTGGTCACCGGCACGATCAAGAGCAATTTGCCGTCAAGGGTGACGTTTAAGCTGCCGAGCACCAAGGACTATATGACGGTGCTCGACCGTGGAGCGCCGAAGCTGCTTGGCTTTGGAGATGGCGTCTGCACGGTGCAAGGCGGGGATTTGCAGCGATTTCAGTCGGCGGCGATTAGCGTGATTGATGGGGAGGACACCGCGTTTATTGAGCAACTGATCGCCTATTGGTCAGCGCGTGATCAGACGCGCCAGGTTAATCCGGATCCGAGCTGGATGGAAGAGCAAGAGGAAGTTGCAGATATGACTGTGGGGGTTGCGCAAGCGAACGTTCAAGATGAGGTAGTGAATACAGAACTGCCTTCCAAAGTAGAGTGGGAGCCGGAAGAAGATTATGGAGCTTCTGCAGCAACAAAACAGTCTGATCCTTATCTGCAGGCACTGGAGCTTGTTAGAGAAGAGGGTGGCTTCAAAGTTTCTTCGATTCAGAGAGAACTTCGAATTGGGTTTGGTGCAGCTGCAGAATTAGCCGAGCGGATGATGGCCGAAGGTATCATAGGCGCGTATGATCCGGAGAGCAAGTGGAGGCCGCTGCTTCAGCAGAAACAGGAACGAACCGAAGAGGATCTGCTCACTGAACTTCGGTTATACATTTGTCAAAACAGAACCACACGCTCCGTTGACTTAAGAGAAGCGCTGGGGATTCAGCGTGAGACGGTTTTGGAACTCATGCGTTCCCTTGTACAAGAAGGTTTTCTACTACCTCCGACAAGTACAAAGGCCGGTTACAAAATAGCATGGGACGATGAGAAGATAGAGTCCTTTTTAGAACAATGCGAAAACGAAGATTTCTAGTACTGCGTTTCTAGTACTGAGCAAGGAGAATGGCTCTATCTTTGAGAAGCCGCATGATTACTAGTGTTTCTCATCAAACAGAGAGTACTAGAAAAGCGAGTACTAGAAAAAATATCATACTTTTTTCATACGATTCACTTGTCCAATTGTCTTACTCTTATACCATAGCCATTTTTGAGAAGGTCATCCAACTGCGGGTGGCCTTTTCTGATGGACATGAAGTGAAGAGAGGAGGAGAAAGCGATGGGTAAACCGCAATTGATTTACACCATTGGCAATTTTCGCTTTGAAAAACAGGAAGGCTCCAACATCATCAACATTTTCAATGCTCGTACTGGTGTAAATGTGGACTGTTTCACGCAGTATAATCTGTCCGATCAGTCGGAGTTTGAAAAGTCCTGTCGTGAGACTCACGCCGAATACGCCAAAGACTGGTCATGAGCAAGCTCAAACCAAGGGAGCTCGCGGCTGAGCTTGGAATGCCGGAGAGCTCCATGCGTCGTTGGTGCAAGGCGCTCGAAGATGCAGGCTATATCTTTGGCCGCGAGCAGAACCGAAGAGTCTTTGGACAAAGGGATGCTGTTGTATTGCAACTCGTAAAGGAGCAGATGGCAAGTCCAGGTACAGGCACGACGCTAGAGGAAGCCTGTAAGGCAGCCGTTCAGATTCAAGCTGATCAGGGGCAGATCGAACAGGGAACGGAAGATACGTTGTCTGCCGACAAACAGTTTGAAGAGCTGCTGGAAGGCTTGGCTGATCGTATCTATTGGTCAGGCGCGGAAGTGGCCGTTATGGAGCTGAGAACGGCCTACCAGCGATGGAAGGCTGTAAAGGAGGGAAAAGGGCATGAGCAAAATCAAGATTTTGAAGTACATGGAAGAAGAAGTTGAAGTGTGGATGAAAAAGAATGTGGGATCGGACAATCGGGATGATTGGTCGAACTATTTCCGGTGGTGCTGCCATTGCGGTAGCTATGTGCATGTAGATGATTATAGCGGAGACAGAGACATTTGCGATGGCTGCGATTCGGACTGATCACGTAATCGCTATCTGATCACGAATATAAAATGGCAAGCCGCCTGATCGGCGGCTTGCCAGAAGGAGAGAAGTGATGAACATTTGGAAGAAAATGAATCGCATTGTGCTGTATGCCGCCCTGATCATCGCGACGCTCGCAGCGCTGTATCTGCTCGACACGCGTTGGTCCACCGCATGGGATACAGCACAAGTGGTAACGGCGTCCAGACAAATCATGCCGCATGAGACCATTGAAGATGCCGATTTAGCGATTGTAGAAATGAAAAAAGAGCTGATCATTCCTGGCGCATTGTCGCCTGATCAGCTTCCGGCGCTCATAGGTCAGGAAGCGTTGCAACTGATCGAGACCGGTGATCAGTTCACCATGAATCGGGTGGACAAGCAATCGCTGCTGAAATCACCGGATATGCACATTGTCGAAATACCGGACAAATGGATACTGTCCGTGCCCGGCAGCTTGCGCCGTTTGGATGCAATCACGATCTATGCGGTGCAAACGGCGGAAGGAGCGAACGCGGCTGTGAATCCGGAAACAGGGACGGATACAGAACTGGATTCTGCGACTTTATCTCCTCCACCCATAAGCAAGGTGATGGAAGATGTGGTCATCGCGTATTACAAAGATGCTGGCGTTAATGAAGTGCGCAGCGCGATCACAGAGGGATCCAATCCCAACATCCGGGATACGGCAACGGTTCGTGGACGCCGGTTAGAACTGCAACTGAACGATGAGCAGCTGAAGGAGCTGTCATCACTGGTTGATCAGGGTTATCAATTTATGATCGGTTATGGAGGTTAGGAGGCGTAACAATGCATATCGGTTTTATTGGGCGTGACAATCAGCTTCGCGAGCATCTGCAATCGCTCATGGGGGTGAAGGCGGTCTATGCTTTGCGTGCTGATCAGAGGGATGAGCATGATCACTTGTTAAGCACATGCGAGCTGCTGATCATCTCAGATCGGGAGGTGCCGGCGCATGATGTCGAGGCATGGGTGCAGCCGTATGCCGGAAAGATGGAGTTGGTCTATCTGGCGAGTTATCAGGCAGACGCTGCGGCGTTTGCCGATGTGGAGTTGATCGGCAAGCGAGCAGGTATAGCGGTGCTGCCGCCCAAACGCACCGCTGAACAAATCGCCGTGGAGATCGGCAAGCGTTATTTGAAACAAGTACCTGTGGATGATGGCGGGAAAGTGATCACCATGCTCGGGACACTTGGACAAACCGGAGTAACGGCCACGGCGCTCGCGCTGGCGGAACAACTGGCTACCGCCAGTGATCAGACGAAAATTGGCGTCATTGGCTTCAACTGCTGCTCGCCTGGCGATGCGTTTATGCCCTACAAGGGCAGTTATTTGAACGAATTGCATACGCAAGTCGAGGTGCTAAGCGCGGATGAGCTGCTGCGGCATATGCATCGACAGGAGTCGGGGTTCTGGTATCTGGCGGGGAATGCGGATCTGACCAAAAAATATCGCTACCCGACAGAAGCTACCGCACATCTGCTCGCCTGTGCGAAGCAAGCTTTCGATGTGGTGATCGTGGATGCAGGTGCGTCTGTCGATAATAACCTGTGCCTGGAGGCGGTGATGATGGCGGATATGCGGATGGTGCTGACCACCTCTCAACCATCCGCGCTTGCGCAGTGGCAGCGGCAGCGAGAAGTGCTACAGTTGATTGCCCCGGATGTCTCGTATTTGTTGCTCCTTAATCGGGCGCATCATGCCGGTGAAGTGAAAGAGATTGCCGATCACATGAAGCTTGCGTCCATTGGCTGGCTGCCTCAAGTAGAGGGAGGATGGCAATGCGAGGTGGAGCGAAGGCTGCTGACACATGCGGGCTCCGAAAAATATGCTCGGCAACTGCAGTAACTGGCGAGGCTGCTTCAGCAACGATTCGGACTTGCGATGACGGAGCAGCAGCCGCCCAAATGGAAAAACTGGTTTCACAAGGCGGTGAGGGCATGAGTGCGGCAAAATGGCTGGATACAGACTTTCAAGTGACGACGCTCAAGCAACCTTCTTCGCATCTCGCAAAAACATCGGCGCAGCAGCCAGGATCAAAGAAAACGATCAAACGATTACTCTCGTTTCAAGATGCATGCCTCGCGATCAAGACTCACTTCCGCGAGTTGAATGAGAAACGGACAGAGGAGGAGATGCAGAAGTGGCAGCATTTGCAGCATGAGGCCGTGCTCGGATCGCCCGCAGCCGTCCAACTGTTCAAGGATGAGATTGAAACCTGTATACGCCGTCAACGGCTGGATGTGGAAGCGCCAGCTCCCTATGATTCGCTGGTGGAAGGATTGTTCCAAGAAACATTTGGACTTGGGGTTATCTCATGCTGGTGGAAGCATCCGAGGTTTGCCGAGTCGCAATCTGCGCGGATTATTGGCCGGCATGTGTTCTTCGACATTCCGGGCGAGCGGGCCTTACAGCCGTTTGGCTATAAGGATGCAAAGCATGTGGAGGAAATCATTATTGAGAAGCTGAAGCTGAAGGACGAATTCGCCAATATTAGCAAGTATAATCCGAAGCTGGAGATTGATATGGCTGACGGCTCGCGGGTCATGATCATGATTCCGCCACGCGTCCGCTTGCCGGTCATTGTGTTCCGGAATTATACGATGCCGCGCCCGACACTCGAACAATTAGCACGCAACGGCACGATGCCGGAGGAGATGGTGCCGATTGTCCATGGCTTGTCTAAGGCCATGACGAACATCGCGGTATTGGGCAAAGTGCGCAGCGGCAAATCCACACTGCTCAAAGCATTATTCGGGATCCGCTATCGTGAAGATCAGGTAGCCGTTAATGTTGAGCGCATGCATGCGGAGCTGCGTCTGCAGGAGTTGATCCCTGAAGGGCAAATCATTGAAATGATTGCCCGTACGGATGCTGATTATGAGGAAATCTTCGATCAGGTGTTGCGGTCGGACTATCATTTCTGCGTAGTCTCCGAGCTGCGAAGTCTTGAAGCGGAGATCTATCTGCTCGCCTCCGAGCGCGGTGAGGGTGGATCGATGACGACGTATCATACGGACCAGGCTCGCAATATGCCAGGGCAGATTGCTCGTTTGATTCTCCAGCGCTACCCCTCTCGAAGCTATGAGGAGGAGCTCATTCGAGTGGCTGAGAATCTGGATATCGTCTATGTGATGCGAGAGCTGCCTGGCGGAGCCAAGCGTTTGGATAAAATCTGCGAGATTCGATTGGATCCCATTTCGTTAGAGGTTAGCGTACATGATTTGGCTCGATGGGAACCGGCTGCCGGAGCATGGCGTTACCAGGCATCGCTGAGCGAGCGAACGCTAGAGAAGCTGCGGCGTACGGCTCCGGATTACGCAGATGTCGTGATGAAGTCGCTGGAGAAGCTGGCGGCAGCAAAGCCGATGACAGGGCCCCATGTGGAAGTCGCCTTATCCCACATGGGTGCTTCACGGGGATAGGAGGAGAAGGATGGTTACCTTTCACATCTCGCCGGATATGGCGGTGAAAATGGTGCTCATTTTGCTGTACGCATTTGCAGTCTATCAATTGATTGGCCTGGTGTTCGCCCCGCTCTTGAGACGCTGGCGATCACGTGGATATCTTCCTGCAGGAGCGACCAAGGATAACGTGGATGAATACGAGAGCCATTTCACGCACCTGGAGCTGCTGCTTCGCTCCACGAGCCATCCGGCCAAGTTTACACGGACAAGCGTTGCTCAGTTTCTCACGCTCAGCGGCAGCTTGTTTATAATGGCCTATTTTATCCTGCTTGTAGGCGGTCTAGGTCAACTTCCGCAGGGGCAGATGTCTAACTGGTGGAGTTCTAATGCGCTTCTGATGGCTGTTGCCGCAGCGGCCATCCCCTATGCGATCAAGCGGATTCAACTGCAACTGATCCGCAACGCCAACAGTTACGCGCTCATCGATGCAACGGAGTTGCTCTTAATGAAATACCGCACACCTGGTTATGTAGCCAACTTGTATCATGTGTTGTCGGAGCTTTCGATAGAGATCGAGGGACCGATGAAGCGCACATTCTACGGCATGGTAACGTTGCTGCAGGTGGAAGGGCGAACGGCCATGCCGGAGGCGGTGGAGCTGTTCGTCTATCAAATCCAGAATACCTGGTCTCGGCAGCTCGGCATTCTGCTTATGAAAGCGGCGCTGCAGAACAGGAATATTGAACGAGCCTTGGTTAAGCTGCATGAGGATATGACGGAAGGCAAGCAAATCGTGGAGGGCGAGAAAACGGAGTATATGGAATCGATCATTATGGGTTTCTTCCCTTTAATTATCGTTCCTGGAATTATATTTTTCATGAATAACCTGTTTGACGGTGCGGTACTGAAGATGCTGTGGAACGATTCATCGGTCTTTCAGGGATTAGTGCTCTGTATTGCGTGTGTATTCGCAGGTCTCGCTACTTCACTGGTGTTGTCGAAACCTAAAATTGAAGTGTAAGGAGGGAAGTGCGTGGTTGTTCTGTTTTTCAAAATGATGCTATTCGGAGCTGGAGCTGCAGCCGTTCTGCTACTGGCTCGTGAGCTATTTTATGTCCGGCGTCGCAGTCCTCCGCCTATCCTGCGCCAAGCGGAAGCTTGGGCGCGAAACTCGCGACCGGCTATCGAGCAATGGTACAAGGATCCGATGTGGGAGCAGGTAACACGTGAGGCCGGTCTAAGCAGTTTGAGCGCCTGGTCATTCAAGCTTATACGAGACGTGACGTTTCTCTTAGCGGTGCTTGTTGTTCATCTCTCCTTCTTAGTGAGCAAGCAGTACCCGCTGTCGGCGATGTTCCTGATCGCGTCGATGTACGGGCTATTGCTGACTGGCAAGTCCTACATGCCCATGCGTCTGTTGCTAGCGGCAGCGGGCAAAGAACGCTTGCAGCAGAAGAACGACGAAGTCGTGCTGTTGTTCATGCTCTTCAGCACCGACTGTTACACAGAAACAGCAGATCATTATCAAAGCGTCCTGGCGAAGCTGCGGGAGTACAGGCGATACTTGAAGGCGCTTAGATCGGATATCGATCAGCTTATATTTGACCTGCCGCTGGACGGGCCTTCAGCCTTTACCGCGTTTGGGGAGCGGATTGGTTCGAAGGAAGCGAAAATGCTGGCCATCATCATGGCCAAGATTAACGAGAGTAGTCCAGAAACTGCCGCCGATCTACTTGAGCAGCACTATGAAACGTTCCTGGATTTCCGCCGTCAGCGGCGCAAGCGGAAGCTGAGGTCGAATGGGTACATTGGCTTCACCGTTGTATTTCTGGCGATTATCGCCGTTTTATTTTTAATCAGCTCCATCGCCGGAGCCTATCAAGATACATTGTTAGATGTTTTGTAAAGTATGCGTTCGAAAAAATTGGCGAAGCCCCATGAGGGGGAAAAGGAGACAAGAAAGATGGGAAAAGCAATTGCAACTGTACTATTGATCGCAGCCATGTTGGTATTAATCAAATTGACGATTTTCTCCGAGGACGGTACGTTCGGAGATGCGAAAACACAGCGGGATCGCGCGAGTCAGTACTCCGAAACGATTACGGTTCCAAGCGCGTTGCCTTAAGGCGTGCCTTCGACAGGAAGCATAGAGCAGCGAGGGTTTTAACCTTCCTGCTCTTTTCAATCGAACTATACAGGCATAAGAAAAACAAAAAGGAGATTATGAATATGGAGAAGCAAGAAAAAGAAAAACAAGCCGTGTATTACACCGACGGCATCGATGAATTTATAGCCCTTCGCGGCTTTGAAGAAGCAGTGCGTATCGTCGCCAAGACATTGGCTATTACGTCGGAGCAAGCGCGTGAACGTGTCACCCATGCACAAAGGCAACGGAAAAACGAAATCTAAAAGCCTCGCCAACGGAGGGAGTAAAGCGAAGGAGGATTGAGCGTTGAAAAGTGTAATCGCATTACTCATTTTGTCGCCAATCTTACTCTATGTATGGTTCCAGCCGAGCATCAACCGCACGGTGCAGTATAGAGATCAGGTGCTGCAGAAGCAAGCCTATGAAATGTCTTATCTTGTGGCACTTGAGGGCAGGCTCACGCCGGAAATACGAGAGACGGTATTAGCCAAATTGGAAGGGATGTACTTCGACCGTCAGAAAGTGACGTTAACCGGGCCGGCAACGGCGGTCGAACGCGGGGAACAACTGAAGGTCACGTTACGCTACCCGCAAGGGCGAACCGAGCTCTTTGATTTGTTCGGTCATGCCGAAAGCCGCGATTATTTCTACAGCATGACGATCATGTCAGAGTATGTGGATGGACAATTATGAAGTGGGTCATCACCCTCATTCTGCTGATGCCGATGTGGCTTTATCTCGATGCGTCGAGCCACGATGAATATCTGCAGACGAAACTGAAGGCCGAACTGAAGGATGGGCTCAAGGCGGCCACGCACGATGCCGCCCTGCAGGTTGATTTGGCTGAGTTGGAGAAAGGTCATGTCGTGTTCCTTCCGGATATCGCGGAGCATGCCTTCCTGGGCTCCGTCCAGCGCACCTATAGACTGGATACGCTGTTGCAGCCATTGCCAGGCAGCATCTGGAAGTCACCTTTCAAGCTTGTCTACTTCGAGCGAGTAGAGGATGGAGAGTTTCCAATGGCTTACAATAGCGGTCCGCCATACTATTATGCGGATGTCTTAAACGGCCCATCGATTATTGCGATTGTTCAGGTCAAGCATCCACGTTTTTATGGGATATCTCGAGATTTCAATTATACGGTTGGCAGCAGCCATGAGTATATACCATAAGGCATGAGATTTGGTATACTGTTGGAAAAGGGAGGCGAAGGTGGATGGAACAACACAGGGATGAAGTCGTGGAACAAGTGGAACGGCTCTTGCAGAAGCTGAAACCTGAAGAACGACGGCGTATTCTTCTCCAATTACTGCAACACCAAGGCTTGGATCCGGATGCCTTTGCCGTCGGCAGCAACTATGATTTTTGGTTCAACGGAGAGGACGATGTGTATGACCGGTTATAAGCAGGGAGATGTGCTGCTGGGAAATGAAATGGTAGTGGATATAGACGTTCTGATCGCGCCTGTGACGAGCAGCGGGGGCAGAACGTCTTTTGATGTTGAGATTCAGTACTGGGAAGAGGCAGGGCTAGCAAAACCCTCGATTGCCAGAACAAGTAAGCTCCATACGATCCCAACAGCTAGTATTATTCGCCCTCTTGGCAGGTTACGAGAAACGGATCTGCACGCGGTCCTGGCTAAATGCAAAGAGCTGTTCTAAATCATGACAAATTTCAATTGGACATGCTATACTCATTGGAGCACATTGGAAGGCTTTGAGAGGGCGGTCGGCTAATCTCCCGGAAGGGAGGTGATGCCATGGCGGTTAATGATGCGATTATGATAATGATCAGCTTTGGAGCGTTAATTGTTGCGCTACTGACGCTGGTTGTAGCCATCGTCGCCGTTATTATCCAACAGAAATAGGCCGCCTTCGCAAAAGGTAACGGCCTATTTCACAGAGCTAAACCTTTAAAGCCAACCGCCCTTAAAAGCGGCTGGTGTGCTAAAACTGGAGTCGTGTTAGCGCACGGCTCCTTTTCTATTATTATTATAGCGAGAAGTATATATACATGTAAACCTTTTAGTTTACAAATTGATTGTAATTTCGCACAAAAAAGAACGTTTATTCGGAATGTATGCTCTACTATTGGTGTGAAAGGAAAAGCCGACGGAAGTGTAGCCGTCGACTTGAAAGTTAAGTTACTATAGTTTTTTGTATGTATTTAATTCACATCGTACTCCATAATCTCGAACGTTACAATTTTATCGAATATAAGGTGATCTTTCCGACTAGTGAATGGCCCGATGTTGTTGTTTTTTTCTATTACGTATCTTTCAGACCCAATACCTTGAACTCGTGAATCATACCATTGAATAAATTCGTTTACTTCTACCATTGAAAGATCATATTCTTTTTCATCATCGTTTGATAACGATATAACCAACAAAGCTCTACCATTTGGCGGTTCAGGCGTTGGCTCCGGTGTCGGTTCTAATGTCGGTTCAGGTGTTGCAGTTGGTGTTGCAGTTGGTGTTGCAGTTGGTGTTGCAGTTGGTGTTGCAGTTGGTGTTGCAGTTGGTGTTGCAGTTGGTGTTGCAGTTGGTGGTACTGGAACAATGTTGGTCGTTGTGAAATTGGTCGCCGTATTGGTAGGAGTACCTGACGCTGCCCAGCGAAACATCGATGGCATTTCACTCATGTAGACTCGTACATACCTAACATCGTTTATCACAGTGCTCGTGGAATTATAACTATTTACTGTATTGCATGTAGATTTGGCAACCGCATACAGGTTATCGCCTGTACTGCTGTAAAGTACAATCGCCCCTTGTTGATCTACTTCACACACTGATTTGTACGAGGCGATGTTTTGATTGCTTCCCAAGTCCAAATAATAGTATGCATTAGAGCTGGCATTTGCGGTTAAATTCAGTGTCATGGACGTTACAGCAGTAATGACAATACAAAGAGTTAATAAGACTTTCCACTTTAAAACTTTACTCTTAAAATATTCTACCATTTTTTCAGTTCCACCTTTTTCTAATATTATGATGCATCAGTGAATTATATCGTAATGAAAAGGAAGTTGTCTACAAATTTTTGAATAATTATGTATTAAGGTGAAACGTGCGTGAATTCATAAAACGTTCTAACTGAATTATAGATATTCTTTCCATGTGGTTCAGATGTCTTTAATGATATGGTCCCTTGAGAAAGAATACATAGGCAGAAAAGTAAACCTTAAATAGAGAGATGAATTATTTTAAATGATTAAATATTTACTTAAGTTCAAAATAAATATATACTGATATTACCAATCGAGAGAAGGTGGGTTCATGAAGGAGCAGCAAATACAAATTACGATTCCGCTACAGGTACGGGAAGAGCTCAATGTGCAGCCTGGAGATAAGGTTATTTTCACTTTGCGATATGAAGCGTCTCATTTAAAATACTATGAGATTGCGAGAGCGCCAATCTCACTGTTTCAATTTGAGAAGAAGGAGTATTATCGCGTTTCACAACGGGGCCAGGTCACAATTCCTA
The DNA here is from genome assembly GCF_011947265.1 of Paenibacillus sp. HB172176. Taxonomy (GTDB): domain Bacteria; phylum Bacillota; class Bacilli; order Paenibacillales; family Paenibacillaceae; genus Pristimantibacillus. The sequence continues at coordinate 3,510 of NZ_JAATHD010000014.1, read as the reverse complement.
AGCAAGTAATCGAGGATTTGGAGCTTGATTATAAGGATGAAGTCGATATGGAATACGCAGATCGCAAGTTAATATTGCGTAAGGGCTACCTGTATCAATTCAGGGGCTTGATCGTGTCGCTTCGCCCTACATTCTTCGATGGTTCGGCGCTGGAACTGCTAACGATTTTGACGAGCGACCATCCAGATGAAGGAGAAGGGCGAACATTGCGTGTGAATGAGCAGATCTTCACTCAGCTACAGCAGCTCTATGGCAAGTTAAAAGAAAAATACGAGCCAGAAAGCCGGTTCCCTTGGGTCGGCATTATGGAGCCATCGGAAAACGAGGTTCGTGAGAGGGGGATCTCCATCACCTTTGATCAATCGACAATGCCTAATACCTTAACCCTACAAAAAATTGGCGCGGAATACTTGTCGAATCCATTGATTGCTAATCTCTGGCAGCAGCGAGTACCGTTCATTCTGAAGGATAAAACCATTACGTATAAAGATGAGACAGGTGTTCAGACCAAAAAAATAGATCGTATGCATTGGAGAAGTACAATGCTTGAATTTCAACGCTATGCCAAGTCGTTCAAGCAGTATTGCAATGTAGACGGCCATGAGGTGGATGTGGTAGAGCTGTACACAGGTAAGAGGGATTCAGAGGATGGCGATCTCATTATGATATATCGGCTGGATAATATTATTCATTATTTGCCGAAGCAATAGCAAAGTGTGATTGGGAGACTCGGGAAAAATATCATACTTTTCTCATACGTCCGCCTTGCGGAATTCAGCTAAAGTTAATAGTGTACAGCCGATGTACAGTGGTTGAGAAATGTGGATAGGAGAGTAAAAGAGAATGAAGAAGATGATTATGCTATGTCTGGCACTGGCGTTGCTCGTATCCTTGTCGAGCCTTCCTTTCAAGGTGGAGGCTGCTGGCAAGGCGTCCTTCACGGATACGGCCAACCATTGGGCGAAAGAGCAGATTGAGACGGCCGCCCAGAAGGGGTATGTCAATGGGTTTCCGGACGGCACCTTTCAGCCAGACGATCCGGTAACAAGAGCAGAGTTTATTGCCATGCTAGTGCGTGCGCTGGGTCTGTCTCATGATGAAGAAGGAAGCATCTGGTATACCACTTATGTGCGAGCGGCTCAGGAAGAGCGAATCTACCAAGGGGATGAGGATTTCCCTGCATGGAATATGCAGAAGGAGATTAGCCGGGAGCATATGGCTTGGCTTGCTGTAAGGGCTGCGGATGACAGCCTCTTGGAGGTGGAGTCATCGGGGATTACGCGCGAAGCTGTCATTGATCGTTGGCCCATGACCGCAGAAGATAATAAAATTATACGTTCGGATGAAGATATGAGAACGTACTATGAAGGCTTCCTTGTAAGTGAAGCGTTCAAACGCGGTATTCTGACTGGCTTTGGCGGCAGTGATATCGGATTGGATAAAACGACAACCAGGGCGCAAGCGGTGACCGTGATCGAGCGTATCCTGACCTTGCGTGACGGCGGTGAACTGCCAGCGGCGGACAAGTACGCAATTGGCGAATCGGAGCTGGCGTGGTTAAAGACGAATGCGTTTATCGTGGCTCCGCAGATTTTCGATGATCCGGATGCTGATAGTATGAAGCCGAACTATAAAGTGGAGAACCTGGTGTTTCAAAACTCTACCATCTATACAGTAGTAAACCGAATTATCTTAATTGATCTCGATGATCCGAAGGATCCGTACCGCAAGCTATTGCCAGCAATAGAAAAGCTCGGTTTCCGGGGCGAGAATATTGGAAAGTTGCCGAATGATGTGTATGCAATGTATATCGAATATGAGACTCTGTACGATAAAAATCCAAACTTGTATTGGGGAAACTTATCCTTTACAACGCAAAGCTACGACACCCCATCACCTTATCCATTTGATCGTTTAGTTGAACCTCATAAACTCAATACACTAGAGAAGGAATATGATCAAATTAATATGTTGAGACCATCGGATATCGGAGTTGGTAAAGGTGTGACGGTGTGGGCTATTCCTAATTCGGGTTATACTCTTAATCCGAATATTGGTTCTAGAGTTGGGTTAGAAGATAGGGGTTTGTCCTTCACTCTATATGTCCAACCGGTTCGCGGCATGGATGGTGGTATTAGTAATACCATCTTTTATGGAACAACAACACATTATGATAAGTAAGTACTTGGAGGTGAGTTAATGAAGAAATGGTTTGTCATGCTGTTCATATTGCTTATAGGGATTATTGGGATTCAGCACAATGCGAATGCAGAGGATGCTACTCAAATCATAGATGTGAATTATTCAAGTGATGGTCATAGCAAGCTTAATGAATCAGATCAGTTTGAATATAGTGATCAGTCCTCCAGAGAGGCTACATTTAATATTCCAGCAAAAACGGGATTCATCATTAAAAATGTACGATGGGAATACTTAGATGGTGAGCTAGCACGTAATGCAGCAGGTGACTGGACAGGGAAGAAGAGCTTTGTCGGAACAGATACGATTACTGGAACGCCAATTCTAGTTGGAACAACGAGAAGTAAATCATATGGTGGCATATTTTATTGGAATCGCTCGGGCGGAAGCAACATATGGAAAGCAACGATGTCGAATGGAGTCCAGGTAACGAGCTCGGGATGTTCTTCAGCTCCTAAAGATTCTTTCGACCTGAGAGCCTATCCCAACTGTAACTCGCTTTCCTTCGGTGAAGATGCTCTTTCTCTCGTCTTGAAAAAAGATGGGGGATATTATATTGATTCGATTGATGGTGGAATCCAAGTAGATGATGAAGTTGTCGATATTAATACAATTAAACCCGGGGTTATTGAAGCAGATTACAAAACCCCTATAGATAGTGAAATTTATGATCGTTCCGGATATGCAGATCACTCAACAACGTACATTAACAAATATGATGTACTCAGCAAAACGAGCATTCGTGCTTATTTCAGTCAGGATCATGATTGTGTCCTCGATCCAGTAACAAAAGAACCTAATTGTCAATATGAAAACTTTGCTAACCCGGGCGCTCGGCAGATGTGGTGGTACTCTGCAATGAAATTCACGCTTCAAGCGACCACCTACCGCTACTTGGACAAGCATCTTGTTGTCGAGTGGATGCCGGAAGAGAACGAAATTACTGAAATCAAAGTGCGGCATATGGTGCGCTTGGGCTCAACCGGAACGTATGCGCAAGCCGCACAGACCTCAACAACCTTAGCGGACCCGCTGCCCTTATCGCGCACGATAACGGCAGACGCCAGTTACGGAACGGTCAAGGGACGAAATGTCAATTACTCAAGCTTCAGCAACTCCATATTGAACGGCACCCAAGTCACGGTGAATCTGAGCAGCACTCAGAAAACAGCCTATGTGACTTTTTTTTATGAGAAGCCGGAGCCACAGTTTACAGGGGATTTCGATATCGTGCCAAGCGTCATCGAATACCGCGACTCCTTCAGTTTTGTGCCGAAAGACTTCGTCATGAATGGCTGCGCCTACCAGTCG
>NZ_JAATHD010000013.1:147660-166728 GCF_011947265.1 Paenibacillus sp. HB172176 | reverse complement strand
TCCGGCGTAGGAACCGTAAGGATATCACAGATTCGCTTGATTGGGTTGTTTTACCATGTGTCCATTTTTTGACGAGAACTTTTCACTGTCCAGTCTATATGAAGTCAGGCTGTGTTATACTTTAGTTGATTTCCGCTAGTGGAGATGGCCCCTAGACCCGTTCAAAAACGGTCAATTCTCTTTAGAGCGGCTTGTTACCAACTCCAGGCTGCTGCGTATAAGAGGAGAACTTTATTTTTACAAAAGCGGGAGGTGTCCAGTGGCATTTATTCAACTGAAATGCCCAAATTGCAATGGAAAGATAGAGCCAAAAGGGAAACGGCTGTTCAAATGTCCGTTCTGTGAGACAGAACTGTTGCTCCAGGAGAATAACGTATACCATGTAGATCAGTCGGTTCACCATTATCACGGGACAGCTGTTCCAACCAGCCCCCCCAGGCTGAAACCGAAACGGAAAGGCTTGCTAGCGGGTTTGCTGGTTCTGGCTCTTACCGTTTATTTTATATGGATTTTCGCCAGTCAGGGAAGTGGAGGAGGCGCAAGCGAGCCCCATGTCGTGCGGACAGAGCCGGAAAGCGAAGTTTTGCAGCTCTTCCTGAGAGACATCTTTGATAAGACGGAGGCTGCGCCGTCGTTGGAGGAACTTGGCAGCATCCGTTTTTTATCCGTGGATAAAGTGGATGACCGATGGAGGTTCAGGTACAGCTTCGACGATCCGTTCACAAACGAGCTGCCGGAATGGAAAGAATATGTCGTGACAGACAAAGTGCTGAATACCCAGCGAATTGAACAGAAGGACTTCGAGGCGTTTTCGGGTCTGACTGGGCTGGACTTAAATGGGGAGTATGAAATAACCCAGACGAGAGACATGAGCTTCAGTCATATGAAGAATATGAAAAGTTATTCGTCCGGCTTCAACGAATCCTTCCATATGTTCGCCTCTTATTTCGGCGACAAAAGCCGCATTCAGCAATTAACAACTCAGATACGCAGTAATGACGAAATGGCGCGATTGCTTGAATTTCCTAATCTGCAGAATTTAAGCATCACGTATGTTGATGAATCGGTTACCGACTTTCAATTATTGCAGCAGCTGCCGCTACGTTCACTTTCGGTTACAACGGTAGACGATTTGGGCTGGTTGTCCACGCTTCCTTCTCTGGAATCGTTAAGCATCGGCGCCAGTGAAGCGACCGACTTCAGCAGTCTGTATGCGCTCAGCCAAATGCGAGAGTTAACGTTTGACGGCGTGCGGAATTTGAGGACGCTCGACTTTGTAGCCAGCATGCCTAAGCTGCATGCTCTGGATGTCAATCAGGTCAGCCTTGTTAGTCTGGAGCCATTGCGGAACAGAACGTCACTTACCAAGCTAAGGCTTGCGGATGCGGGAGCGCAGGAGACGCTGCAAGTAATCAACAGCCTGAGTTCGTTGTCTTCGCTTGCCATCTCCGGTTACTATAGCACGGCGCCAGCGCTCAACCTTCCCCGTGTAACGGAAGCGGTGCTGCCCTCCTCCTTCGTGCCGCTCCTTCATGCGCCCGCTGTCCGTAACCTAACCGTTACTCTCAACAGCGACGGGATCAGCGGCGGCGATTTAATACGGTTCCCGCAGCTATCTGAGCTTTCATTGCTGGAGTCAGGCAGCTTTTCTCAGGTGAAGGAATTGAATCGGCTGCCGAAGCTGCGAATATTGAACGCCAGCGAGACGTCCTTTTACGGGGAGACTCGGGAACTGTTTCAACTATTGAACGTAACAGCACTTGAATGTTTGGAGTGCACGTTACAGGTGGAGGGAGAGGCTGCTTTTGATAACGGCACACTGGAGCAGTTGAATCTAAATAACTCGTATTTCTTGCTCGATAACAGTCATGTTGAGGATTTGGAACGGATAACCCCCTACTTGGAAGGATTAACGGGGCTACGTTCCTTTACCTTGCAGAACAGTTCCATCCAAACGCTTGATTTCATCAAAGGCTGGACACAGCTGGAGATACTGCACGTAGAAAATAATGCGATATCCAATCTGAACCCGCTAGGTGAGATTTCTTCTTTAAGAAAGGTCTACATTACGGGAAATCCGGTTCAGAACAGAACTATGTTTGGCGACCGAATTGCAGTCTATTAGGCTGTGCAAGTCACAAAATGCCGGAGATCATCGCACGCCCGCATGAATCCCAAAGAATGCAGATAAACGCCCTATGATTGAAAGGGCAATAACAAGGTGAACGTCGTCCCTTCCGGCGAAGAGCGATTCAAGTAGAGATTGCCGCGCTGCGCCTTGGCCAGCATCAAGGAGTACGGCAGGCCCAGGCCGAGTCCGCGCGTGGCATATCGCTTCTTCTCGCCCCGATAGAAGCGTTCGAAGATATACGGGATGTCTTCTTGCGGTATGCCTCCGCCGCTGTCGCAGATGTCGATGCCAGCGAAGCCTTCTCCATGATTATAGAGAACGACCTCCAGCCTTCTGCGCTCCTCTTTCTGCATCGCATGATAAGCGTTATTCATCAGATTGACCAAAATTTGCTGCGTGCGCATGGCGTCCCCCGTTACAATCAAGGATTCGCCCTTTACCGACACGACGACCTCCAGCTTCAAGTGATCTTCATCCGCCATCTTCCATTGATGCACCACTTCGCTGACGAATACCAGCAGATCGATGCGTTCCGAACGCACCGTCAACGCGCCCGTCGCGAAGCCGTTAAAATCGAGCAAATCCTCGACCATCCGCTCCAGCCTCTCCGTCTCTTGAATGGAAAGCCTGAGAAATTCGTCCCGCTCCTCATTCTGAACCAGATCATCCCGAACTGCCTGTATAAGTCCGCTGACGGAAGCAATCGGCGTCTTCAGTTCATGCGTCACCCCTGCGAACAGCAAGGTTCTCAGATGCTCCATATGCTTGAGCCGCTCCGCCATGGTGCCGATGGAGTCCATCATGTCATACAGCTCTTTCTCCTTCATATCCGCCGCCTTGACCTCGACATCATAGTTGCCGTCCTTTAGCGCATTCGCAGTCTCCGCTACGATAACTAACGGTCGCACCATTCGTTTTGTGAGGAAATAAATCGTTCCCCAACCGAGCAATAGCATACCAAGCAGCAAGGAGAGAAGGAATGAATAATTGAACTTCACCTGGGATGCCATGCTGTCCGTAATGGCAAGCAGGATCTCGCCCTTAAACTGTCCATTGTCATACAAAGGCATTAGCACGCAATGAATATCGCCATATCCCGCTACATGTTCGTTGAATGCTTGCAGCTCGTTTGCTATCGGCATTGGCTTTAATAGATTCAACAGAATAGGGCCGATCGGAGGCAAATCTCCGCTAAGCCTGGGAAGCTGCGATTCACCTTGAGGCTGATCCGCCCCGCCGACGGCTTGGGACTGCCCTCTTCCCTCGGATTGACCTGCCTCGCCGACTCCCCGAGACTGCCTCCCTCCCTGCAAAGGACCTCCTAACGGAAACACCTGGTTTCGCTGATTGTCCATGACAATGGTAAAGACCTGCGCATCCATATCCAGAACGCGCAAGATTCGCTTGGAGGTCTGGTCGATCATGCGATCGCCGATCATCTGCCCATTCTCCGTGAACATTTGAGCGGCAAGCTCCTGCGCCACGATTTTCACGTTCTCCAGATTTTGCTCCTTGGTCGTATGCCTTACCCAAAGCAGCGCGATCAGCGCGATAATAATAACGCCCACAAGCAAATTCAGGAAATAGGCGCGGGTCCAGTGATAGAATAGTCCGATTCTCTCTTGCTTCTTCCCCTTATTCATAGACAATGAACTGATAGCCAATGCGATGCATAGTCTTGATCTCTCCCTCCGAGCTCTTCCAATTCTCAAGAGCGCCGCGAATGCGCTTGATCGCCAAATCCACAGCTCGGTCACTCCCCTCGTAGTCGATTCCCCATACCTGCTCAATGAGCTGCTCCCTTGAGAAAACCTGCTTCGGCCGTTCCGCCAGCACCAGGAATACGGCTAAATCTCTCGGGCTGAGGAAGATTTCCGCTCCGTTCAAATAAATCTGATGAGACTGGAAGTCCACCTTCAAAGAGCCGTAATAACGGACATGCTCCTTCTCGAGCATGGCGGAGGTGCGCCGAAGCACAGCCTTGATTCTCGCGACGACCTCTTCGCCGACGAAGGGCTTCGTAATATAATCATCCGCGCCGTCGCCAAGTCCTTGAAGCTTCTGTTCGGTCTTCGTCAAAGAGGTTAACAGAATAACCGGACAGGAATGGCGTTGTCGTATACTCTGCAGCACCTCCCAGCCGTTCATGCCGGGCAGCATAATATCCAGCAGCACAAGCGCCGGCTGAAAGCTTTCGAACGCTTCCAGCGCCTGAAGACCATCATGCACGACAAGCGTCTCATAGCCTTCCTTCCGAATATACAGATTGAGCACTCTGGCGATATTCACTTCATCCTCGACAATCAATATGCGTTTCATCGTCTGCCTCTTTTCGATTTTTATCATGTACATGCAGCTCCGCGGGCCGCATGTTGTCCTATTTAAATATCATCGACATAATACCTTTTTATATTAGAACATGAATATGTCGAGAGGATGTCGATACTTGTCCGTTTGCAGCGTTGGGAATTTGTCCACCTGCGAATACATATATATAAATGACATGAGATGAGAGTATGACTTGTCCACAGATCAAGCAAGGAGTGATGAGCGTGGGAATTGCTGAGCTTGTGCTGGCTGTTGTGTTCGCTTTTTTGTGCCTGTGCGGATTTGTCCTGTTCCGAAATAATAGCTTGGAAATAAGCGAAGCAACTGACGCGATGCCAGCGCGCCGCCCTCCCACAGTGACCGTCCTGATTCCTGCCCGCAATGAAGAGGCCAATCTGCCCCATCTGCTGCATTCTCTTCGCCTGCAAACGCTGGAGCCGCTCGAAGTCATTGTCATCGATGATTGCTCCGAGGATCGTACGAGGGAAATTGCCGAGAGCTTCGGGGCGACCGTCGTCGAGGGAAGCCCTCCGCCGCCGGAATGGACAGGCAAGAACTGGGCCATCTGGACCGGGTACGCCTATTCCAAAGGAGAGGTGCTGGTGTTCCTCGATGCGGATATCCGCCTTGCCCCTCAGGCGCTCTCTTCCTTGCTTCACGCCAGAAAGCGGACGGGAGGCGTCATCTCAGTCGTCCCTTTCCATACAGCGGAGAAGCTGTATGAGAAGCTCGCGATGATTACCAATCTATTGGGCGTATTCGCCTTCACCTCGCCCTTCGAGCGGAGCAATCCCCGCAAGGGACTCTATGGGGCTTGCATTGTCGCCTCTCGAGAGGATTACGACCGCGTGAACGGACATGCCGGCATCCGCTCGGAGGTGCTCGACGACCTGTTTCTTGGATCAGCCTTTATGGACGCCGGCATTCCTGTCAACAACTATCTCGGAGCAGGTCTGGTATCGTTTCGCATGTATCCTCATGGCATTCGCAGCGAGCTGGAGGGCTTCAGCAAAGGCGCCGTACTCAGCACCGCGACGCTTAGCCCCTGGACGATTCTCCCAACCGCATTATGGACGATCGGGCTGCTCGCGTCATGCGCCATGCCCTTCTTCATTGGGAGCTCTTACGCATGGCCGCTGCTCTTCGGCTATCTGCTGTATATGCTGCAAATCACATATTTCAACCGGCGATCGGGCGCGTTCGGCTTGCTTATGCCGGCGCTGCATATGCTGTCCTCGCTGTTTTTTGTCCTCATTATGCTCCTGTCTCTCTATCAGGTTGTCGTGCTTCGCAAGGTGGTATGGAAAGGACGGCAGATTGAGGTGAAGGGAAGGGCGCGCCCATGATGAACGCAATGGGTTACGGACCTGGAATCGGCATGGCGGTTGTTGTGGCTCTCTGCGGCTTTCTCTCCGGGTCGCTTATGTTCTCTTACCTGCTGGGAAGACTGGCGAAGAAGCGAATCACGGAGGTTGGAGACGGCAATCCCGGCGCCATCAATCTATGGAAATCGTCAGGATTCAAGCTGGGGCTCGCGGGGATTGCGCTGGATTTCCTGAAAGGCTTCTTGCCCGTACTCTGGGCCGTGAGCATGCTGGACGGGAACGCGCTGATTGGAGCCGCCCTCGCGCCCATTCTCGGGCATGCCTTCTCGCCCTTCCTGAGAGGGAAGGGCGGCAAAGCAATCGCCGTCACTTTCGGCGTCTGGAGCGCGTTGACGAGGTTCGAGGCCGCGCTTGCTTATGCGGTTATGATGGCCATCCTGCTGTTCGTCGTTCGGACATGGAGCAAGGGCAAGCTGGCGCGCACCGCCGCCGACGGACTGCAGGTGCTGGCCGGCATGCTTATGCTGGGCTGCTACTTGGTTCTGCGCGGCTTTCCTCCAGCCATCCTCTGGATTTGGGCAGGCAATCTCGCGGTGCTTGGCTACAAGCATCGCGCAGAGCTGGCGGCGATGAAGCGCCTCATGGCCCGGGAGTCCGGCAGGTAAGGTCTCATCCGAGCGAGCCTCACCCCCTCACCCCGTCCCCTCGTCCGCTGCCGCGAGCAGCCTCTGCAGCGAGCTCTGCGTCGCCGCCAGCGCTTCGTCGACGGTCAGCTTTCCTATTAACGCATCTTCGAAATAAGATGAACGTCGTTTGCGGATTTCATCCGCAAGCTCTTCCGGCATCTCCCGGAAGGCCGTCTCCTTGCCCGTTCTCGCCTTCAAGAGGTAGAAGGGCGCCAGCGACAATCCGGCTTCGTCTTGCTCCTGCTTCCATACAGGAAGCAGACCGTTCGACGCGCCATGCTTCAAAACCGATTCCTTGCCGTTGATTGCATCGATTAATTGCCACGCCGCATTCGCATGCGCTGAATCTTTATTAATGGAGAAGATGTACCAAGGTGTAAGCTCCCCTGCTTGACGATTGCCCTCGGCCACCGGCTGCGTGACAAATCCCCATTGAAAGCTCACCTTCCTGTTCTCAAGCTTCTGCACCGCGTCATACCCACCCATTACCATGCCAATGTCACCGTGCAGGAATATATCCACAAGATCAGCGGAAGGCTGGCGCTCCAGCGCTTCTCCCAAGTAGAGAGCTCCCTTCCGCATAGCCTCGATAGCCGATTCATAGATCGATTTCCACTCGGCTGAATTCGCAGCGGCCGCTCTTCTGCTCCCATCCATATAGCTGAGGCCCTCTGCAGCCGCCATCTGATCGACAAACTTAAGGGGATCCCCCTGTATTCCGGCGTAATAGCCGTAAGCGCGATTATCGTCAACCTCTTCCAAGGTGAAGAGCTCCGCCATGTCCATAATTTCATCCCAGCTCATCTGATCCGACGGCAGCTGAATATGATGCGCCTGGAACAGGTCGGCATTATAGAGCAGGACGTTGCTCTGGAAGTAAGGAGACAGACCTTCCAGCGTTCCGTTGCCGCGCTGCTTGATCGATTCTTCGACCGCTGGATTCCGTTCAGCGGCAGAATAATCTCCCTTCTCCATATAAGTATTCATATTCAAAAAATGGCTCTTCCCAGCCAGTAAACCGTAAGAAAGAGAATCACTGATGACAATATCCGGCTGCTCTGTCAGAAACCGCTGCTCCAGTTCCCCGTACCAGTCAACGCTGTCCGCCGGCATGTCTACATATTCCAGACTCACCTCCGGATGCTTGTTCAAGTAGCTTCCAAGCCCTATATAATCCAATTCGGACTGATCGTAGAGCGATAATATCTTCAATGTCACCTCCTCGGCTTCTTCCAAGCTCGAGATACATCCCGGCAGCGATGTAAGCAGCATCGCCATTAGCAATACGATTCCACCCCATCTTCCTAAGTGTTGCAGCATATGCGTCGATCACCCTTCCTATTGGATGTAGTTGTACATTTTACCAATTAATGAAGGTCGGAGCCATGATCTATATGACTCAATACATGATCTAATCATATAGAAAGCCCGGCATCTCTGCCGGGCCGGATAAAACTAAAAAGCGACTTCCTTATTGCATTTCTCGAGCACGCCCTTCACAAACGAGACAATTTCGCCTTCCTTCGGAGGATCGTCCTTATGCCTCAGCTCGCACGGAATGCCGAAGGACTTGTACTTCTGCTGCAAGGCGTAGCCATGAGCCGGGTGATGAATGACCTCGCCGACTTCCGCGTCGGCAGGGATTCGGGGACCGTCGAGCGAGTAAGCGTAAGTTAGAAAAGCCGGCGGCGCGGAAGCCGTCAGATGATTAATAGCCGACGCCTCATAAGCCGTTGCCAGGTTTTCGGGAAGATAGAGCTCCTCATCGGACTCCAGTCCGTAGAACATCGCTAACCTCGGCTGGATATGCGGTCCCTCGTAGATGCCTTCGTAGAATCGCTGATCCTTCGAGGCCTGCGTTCCGAACCCGACAAAGCCGCAGACAGCCGAGGAAAATCGTTCAATCCCATCCTCGCTCTCCGGCCTGGACAAATCCCCCTTGAGCGCATTCCAGAGCGCCAGATGTCCGCCTGCTGATGAGCCCATCGTAACGATGCGATTCTCATCCAGCTTCCACTCCTTCGCCATCGAACGAACGAATTGAATCGCTCTTGTGCCATCCTCCATAGGCGCGGGATACGAATATTCGGTTATAAATCTGTAGTTGCTCGAAACGACCGATATGCCCGCATCCAGCAGATCCTGCAGCAAGGGATTTTCCGCGAACAACGTCTTATCGCCATGCACATAGCCTCCTCCGTGGAAGAAGATGACGACCGGAGCTGCTCCTTCGCCATGCGCAGTTTGATACAAATCCAGCTTATTTCGTTCGTAAGGGCCGTATGTTACATCCTTCAAATTCGCTTCCAGGGTCATGATAGACAACCTCTCTTTGCTACATTTAGTTATATAATATGTTCCCATATTTTAAACGTTTGGTCCAGTCGGTCGAATCGTTCGTGGCAACTTTATGGTATTGATTGAATCATTTTTGTATATCATATGTATATACTTCATAAAGGCGGTGAGATATAATTGGACCAAAGAAAAGGAAAGGATATGATACTGATGACAACTGCAACGCTTAGCAAATGGGGTAACAGCAGTGCTATCCGCATTCCGAATCAATTACTCAAGCGTCTTAACCTGGAAGAAGGTGCGGAACTGCAAATCATCGTCACACAAGAAAACGATCTTCTGCTTCGTCCCGTAATAAAGCCGCTGGAATCGAATGAAGAACTTCGAGCCCACTTGAAAATGCTTCTCTCAAAAGTGAAGCCAGCTTCACCGCGTCATGAAGAGATCGATCTCGGAATTGAAGGAGACGAGCTGATTTGACCATTCCAGAACGCGGTGATCTAGTGTGGCTTGACTTTGACCCACAGGCAGGACATGAACAAGCCGGCAGACGTCCCGCCATCGTATTATCTGAAGCAGATTTTAATGATTTGACTGGTTTTGCTTTCGTTTGCCCGATTACGAAACAAGTAAAGGAGTATCCTTTTGAGGTTGCTCTTCCGGAGGGACTCCCCTTTACCGGCGTCGTCCTTACAGATCAGTTGAAAAGCCTGGATGTGAAAAATTGCAAAATGAAAATCATGGCCAACGTCAATGTGGAAACAGAATTTATGAAATCTGTACTTCGCAATACTCGGTCAATTTTGGCGTGAGAATTCCCCTGTCAAATGGATAATGCACCACCTGATCCTTTGAACCGCTAACAACAGAAATATTCAGCGTATTCGTGCCCGAAACAAAATAAGAAGCTGGAATATTCCATGAATAGTATTTGTTATTCCCGCGATAAGTGCCAATCGTCACGTTCCTCGAATCCGGCTGCAATGAAGGAGACACATCTTTGATGGCCGCATAGGAGGCATTGATCAGCTTCGCGAAGCCTTCCCGGCCGGACGACCAAATCTTCCCGTCATCCCACACAATGCCCTTTTCCTCATTGCCCATTTTAACAAAATCCGGCATAACGCCGGCATCATCCATGCTCTTCAGAAAATCGTAGGTATAGTTGTACATCGTCGTTTGCAATTGGTCGAGATTTTGATCCTCCCACGCCTGTGGCTTGTAAGCCTTGCCAGCACTCATCCAATAATCGCTGTAATGAAAGGAAGCATCGAACTTCATGTTGTGCGCCTTGGCCCGCTTAGCTAACGCAATGGTATGCTCCTTGTCGAAATAGCCCGCCAGCACCGCATAGCTGTTCCCATCGGGATATTCGACCGGATTGCCGCCTTCGACGAAAATCATGGACAAGACCGCATTGACGCCGCGATTCTGCATAATATCGAAGAAATCCTGACGCACACCATTCGCATAATAATGGCCGTTATACGCCTCAACTAACGGCAAGAAAGAGATATCCACACCTTTAATAACCGTGTCATCCAGCTCGAATAAATCGACACTATCCAATGTTGCGTTTACGCTTCCCGTATTTTCAAAATAAAGAGTGCCTGAGTCCTCGCTTGCTCCTGTTTTGAAGCCTACAGTGAGCAGGGAATAATCCATCGTGGCAGACTGCTCCATCCTCCTCAAATCCGGGATTTGAAAGTAAACCCCCTCCCTCTGCCGCAGCAGCGATAGTTTCGGCGATTGGCCCTTTAGACAAAAGAAAGCCTATAAGCAGCAGTCTGGTCCATAAGTCCTTTCATCCTAGTTCCTACACAGCATTAATCGTTTGACTTGTCACGATCCGGCAGAAGGTGGTCGAGAATGATGTCGAGTTGGCCCTCCCAAGAATAGGGATCGCTGAACGTAAAGATATTGTAATCCACTGTGAATGCCCGCCCTTCCTTAACCGCAGGCAACCCCTTCCAGATTGAACTGTCATACACGGTGTCAGCTCCTGCCGCGTCCCCGAGCCATGGCGCAGTAATGATATAATCCCCGGCCAATTCCGGCATACTCTCCAAGCTTACCAAGGAAAAGCCCTTTCCTTCTTCGAACGTTTGTGCAGCTTTATCGGGCATCTTCAGCCCAAAATCGCCATACAATATCTCCGTGCCCCGTCCATATCCTTCTCTGAATATATATACTCCCTTGGCGGATGGATACATGATCGAGAACGTCCGATCTTTAACCGCTGCTTCAACTTGAGGCTTTATTGCATTGATTTTGTTATTCCATTGTTCAAGCCAAGCACTGGCTTGCGCCTCCCGATTGGTCAACTTACCCAAGTCAACCAGCACTTTTTTATTATCCTCCGTAGCATCAAACGTGACGACAGGAGCTATCTTCTCTAACTCGTCTACATTTTTCACAACGGTAAGAGCAATGATCAAATCGGGTTTTAGCGCCAAAACCTGTTCAATTGATGGTTCCAATGCCGCATTGGCCCCTAAGTTAGCAACGCCTTCCAAACCGTCTTTCAAATATGGATTTCCCAGCGTAAACTCTGGAACACCTACAGGGGTGACGCCAAGAGCGAGCAAGTATCCTGCATAGTTTGGCGCTAGCGTCACAATCCGCTGGGGGTCCGCCGGCACTTCTATGGAGCCGTTCGCCGCTTCGAACGTTTTGGTTTGCGGATCGAGTATGCTTGTGTCCGCAGTTGGCGCAACGCCGCCGCTTGTCTCGGCAGGTTCTGTATCATTCGAACATGCGCCAAGTACCAATATGGCAGTCATTAGCGCCATCAATAACAAGCCATATATTCGCCATCTTTTCTTCATTCCGATTTCTCCTTTGACCTCTCAAAATTGATAATGATTATTATTATCACAATTGAGTATAGCGTCATTTTCTTTCTCTGTATATGAATCAATCGGACAAGTATTATATGCATTTCGGACATCGCTTTCGACGCTCTATCCCCACAAGTATATTTACAGCTTGATTCAGAATCATTTCATGATTATGGGCAGTGTATTCAAACCAAGGACCTAATAAAATAGAGTGGACATTATTCTCCCGTACAGCTTTCGATTGATTTCAGCATTCCGAGCGTTGCAATTCTTTCCATGTCAATTGTGAAACATGATCTTCGGAGAGCAGCATTACCATATGATCGGCTTCACTTAATTGTAGGTTTTCCGGATTTATTCGCTCGAACAAGGGATCCATGAAAGTCTTTAGATGACGAGCCGGCTCAAAGGGAAAGATGTTCCTAGCCATTTCGCCTCCCCCTGCCTTCCATTCGTAGCAATAGAGACGGTCGATCATGATGATTTGCAACTTTTCGTTTCTTATCAAGCGATTCCAGGTTACACAGACTTTGTCGGCTTTGCTATCGTAAACCGCAAGCCAATCCTCCGCTTCTTGTGTCTTATGCAGGAAGGAGGCTGTCATCCGTAAATGCTCTCGCCAATTTTCAGTTCGCCAGGGAATAATTAACGCTGGCGCAATTTCCTCCAATTGTTTCTGAAAGTCGGCGGATCCGAAAGCGTCAATTGCGAGGATGCGATCAGGCTTCGCGGCCGCAAGTGTTTGACGATTGAATTCGTGCTGATGATGAAGAGGATATACCACTTCCGTATGATACTTTCTGCGGTAGGCATCCGTCCAACTCTGATCAATCGGCGCAGAAAAGGGGATAATGCCGAGAGGAAGCAGTTGGCCAATGTTTGGATAACTGTACGCAGCGACTTTCAATTGCAAATTCTTTAGATAAGATGCGGGCGAAATGCCCATCCGGTTTTTAAATACCCGCCTAAAATAACTCTCCTCCTTGTAGCCCACTTGAACGGCAACCTTCGACACCGGTTGTTTAGCTGCTGCCATAAGCCTTTTTGCATGCGATATCCGTAAATCGGACACGTAATCACTTGCACTTACACCAAATTTCGTTTTGAATGCTCGCCTGAAATGGCGTGGACTGACACCCGCTCTATCGGCCAGTTGCTCCATTGACAGGTTCTCATGATAATGCAGGTCCAAATAGAGTCTGACTTGCTCAAATGCTTCATCCACCCCCTGAGCCAGTGCCTCTTCGAATGGATATAGCGCCTGATAGACAATCTCTTGAAAGGCGGCTTGACTATGAAACCTTTGCTTCTTAGAAGAATGATTCCAATAGAAATAAGCCTTCTCGCATAAGCTTAGCAAATCGGCTGTGGAAGCTTCGGGAACAACACTTGCAGTTTGCCTGTTTTCTATCTTGTGGAGTAATGCATCTTTTATGAATGAACGGCCTTGCATTTCGAAGAACAGTGCATAACCATCTCCGGCGCCTTTCGCGGTGTCCCCGATAAAGGCAATTCGCTGTCCCGGCACACCTACGAAAATCGTACCATTCTTAAGCAAATGCAAGCGGTTGTCCACCGTAAATTTCCATTCTTCCCGATTAACCACGATAAGCAGGTAGGAATTTATTTCGTTCGATACCCGCCATTTCGGATTCTCACTCGCTTCGCTTATCCGCATGACATCGCGTAGTTTGATCCATAATTCCTCGAAGTCTGCTTCATGATATAATGGGGGCAGCGCATGTTCTTCTGTCACGGGTTCACCTTCATTCGACCATTCCTTGCCCGATCAATGCCTCCGCCACCATCCGCGCGACAGCCTCCGCGCCCCTCTCGTTCAAATGCGTATTATCCTGAACGCCCTCCGGATAGTTCGGATGCTCGCCAGGCTCTAGCCAAGTCAGCCAAGCTCTCGACCGCTCATCTCCCATTTCCTTGAACGCCGCCGCGCTTCGACCGTTCAAATCGACGAACGGCACGCCTTCGCGAACCGCCAAGGCTTCCATCGAGCGGGGATAGTCGCCATGCGTTTGAATCAGCAATCCGTCCCGGTCGAAATGCCTGCGGCATAAGGAAGAGATAAGCACCGGACGCCCGCCAATCGCTCTTGCTCTATCGATGTATTGTTGCAGATAAGCCGGGTAGCTGCTCCACGGACTGGTATGCCGCTCCTCGTCGTCCTTGCTGTCGTTATGGCCGAACTGAATGAGCAGCAGATCTCCCTCCTTCATCGTCTCCATGATTCCGTCCAATCTTCCTTCGTCGATAAAGCTCTTGGAGCTTCTTCCGTTTGCCGCGTGATTCGATATCCGGAACATGTCCCCAACGAACAGATGAAGCTTGTTCCCCCACCCTTGCATCGGCGCCGCTTCCGATCCGTAATTCGCCACTGTCGAATCTCCCGCCATATAAATAACCGTCACTTTTATTCCCCCTAACTTGAGTATATATCTAGAACGATACCAAAAAATCGAAGTGGTTACACCTGCAAATTTGGCGCTTCCGCCCGCCCCTCATATTTACAGATGCCAAAGTCCGCATTCTGTGCTACGATACGATTGATTTGCATCTGAGGGAAGGCGACGGTGAACGAATTGAAAGACAACATAGATCAGGCCTCTGTTTCACTCACAACAAAGGAGCTTAAGCTCTTCTACTTGACGTGGCCAATCTTCCTGGAAATTGCTCTATTCATGTGCATGGGCATTGCGGATACCTTCATGCTTAGCGCGATCTCGGATAATGCGGTATCCGGCGTCGGCGCGTCGAATCAATATTTGACCATTGCGCTGCTCTTGCTCGAGGTGATCGGCAACGGCGCTTCGATCGTGGTGGCGCAATATATCGGCTCGCGCAAATTTTTCGAGGCGGCGAAGATATCGGCACTGTCCGTCACGATGAATCTCCTGGTCGGCTTGATGATCAGCGCAGGCTTTGTCCTGTTCAACTCTTATCTTCTTCAATCGCTTAATCTTCACGGCGAGGTCTATGCGTATGCGCAGAGCTATCTGCGAATCGTGGGCGGCGGCATCTTCCTGCAGGCCATTATTAACTCGTTATCGGCTATCATCCGGGTGCACGGCTTCACGAAGGAAGCGATGCTGGTGTCGCTCGGCATGAATGTCATTCATATCGCGGGCAATTACGCCCTGATCTTCGGACACTTCGGCATGCCCGCTATGGGCGTCGAAGGCGCGGCGATTTCGACCATTTTCAGCCGCTTGCTTGCCGTGGTTGTATTCTTCTGGCTGCTGTATCGCATCATGGAGGTCAGAATTGCCTTCCGGTATTACTTGACCCTGTCGAGAGAGTACATTGGCAAAATATTAAAAATCGGCATCCCCTCGGCGCTTGAGCAGGTCATGTATCAGAGCTGTCAGATCGTGTTCCTGCTCTATGCCACCTATCTTGGCGATGCCGCTCTCGCGGCGAAGCAGTACGCCTCCAACATCTCGATGTTCATCTATCTGTTCGCGTTCGCGGTAGGGATGGGCACATCGATTATGGTGGGGAGATTCGTCGGCGAGGGACGGCCGGACTCGGCTTATCGGCGAGTATGGCTAAGCGTTCGCTCGGCCAGCATCGCGACGATGATTGTCGTGCTGCTCGTCATCCTGTTGCGCGAGCGAATTGTCGGCCTCTTCACCGATGACGCGGAGATTCTGAGGCTTTGCACGCAGGTGCTGCTCTACAGCATTGTGCTCGAGACCGGACGAACAATCAACATCGTCATCGTCAACTCGCTTCGCGCATCCGGGGATGCGAAGTATCCGCTGTGGATCGGCATGATTACGATGATGGGCATGAGCTTGCCGCTCGGCTACCTGTTTGTGTTTCAGCTCGGCTTGGGGCTACCCGGTATTTGGCTGGCCATCGCCGCGGACGAATGGATTCGCGCGATTATCTTCACCTTCCGGTGGCGCAGCCGCGCTTGGGAGAAGCATGCTCTGGTCGGCCCGAACGCCTCTGGCGAGCTGCCTGCGGAGCCTGTCACTGTGCAGGTGTGACAAGGGGTCTCATTGTCTCGACAGGATCTTAACAGAGAATAAACTGGAATTTCTCCTGTATATTATCCCACATCCGGCTTCAGCGCCCATTATATTGGAATTCCTCCAGTATATTTCACCTCTCATCGCGAAAATGGGCCTACACGCCGCATTAAACGGGAGTTATTCCAGCATAATCCTTCATTTTAACCAAACCAGGAAAATATACGGGACAAATTCCAGCTCAGCTCCTCCCGTCACTCTCAAAAAAACGCCTCACTCACCGCTTTACAGCGGTAAGCGAGGCGTTTTGCTTATACGAACGCTTAGCTTGTTCGAGCGAGAGGCGGACACTGTTCTGAGCTGCAATCGGTAAAGGCACTCTCGCTCCCAATCCTTCTGAATCTTGGGATCCGTTAACTCGATCGTTTGAACCTCCGCTTCGAACATCTGCTCATCATAGGCCAGAATCACATCGGTTCCTTCACCGCCTTCGAACACGATCCTCCCTGGCGTTTTAAGATCAAATCCTTGAGCCGTCATGAAATTCAAGTGGATCGAACGAGAAGGTTCCTCCAGCGTGTATTCATCCGTCACCGTAATTTCCGCCTTGTCCTTCCTGCGCAATCGAATGGTTCTCTCCCACTTCTCGACACCCGCTTCCTCAGGGTAGGCTCCGGCCAAATCCATGGTTAGTCCGACCTCTTCCTCCGAAGCTTCATAACGAACGCTCGCTTCCTGATAGTCTCTTCCTTCTGCATAAATCCGTTAATCTCTGGCAGGTTGTGATAGGAAGACTGCATTGTCCAGATCTCATAGCGGGCAGCGCTGAACGTTTTCGCGGTATAGAATTCCACGCCCGGATTGATCAGGATCGGCATTCCGTCGCAATAGACGATAAAGCTGCCGATGTCATTGTGATTGTGGCTCTCGGCATTATGACCGCCCTTGCAAGCCAGGAAGAAGCCTTCTTCGCTCGCGGGATTTTCTCTGGCAGCCATGAACTGCAGGCCGTCCAGCCACACATCGCCTGCCGTTGGCGGCTGCTTGCCCTTTTCTCAACGCCTGAGTCCAACAAGATTTCTTGAAGCTCCCTGTAGAGCATCCAATGATTGATGTCCTTGTAATCCCGCTTCGCCAGCATAGCCGAGCCGAATGCCTTCAATCCGGCATCCTTGATCCTCCTGCCATAGCGGCGAATCAGGTCGTAAGAGGCGTCCACCCTCGTTCCCCCATCGGCGAAATTGACATAATAAGGTCCAGCTATATGCGCATATAGCGTCCGATGTTGCGGACAAGAGGTTCCTCGAATACGCTGAACCTTCCCCCGGTGGCTTCATACACCAGCTCCAGGCAGTCGAACAATGAGGCTCCCGCCGCATTCCAGTAATGGGGGACCCTCGTTCCAGCCTCCGTCCGGGGTATAACCGCTCAGATAATTGTCGAGCGCCTTCAGGCATTTGACAACCCCTTGGCTTCTGCGTTCCTCGTCCTCCTCCAATAGCAGCAATACCGTCAGAACATGCTGAATCTACCATTGCGGCAGATTTGCGACTGCACCTGCTGATGCGGCTGCACCTACTGGTGCAGCTACGACTGCCCTGCCCCTGCGACTGCTGTAACGGACATTTTGTCTCCTTAGGCTGACTTTTCCAGTCTCTTTTTGCTCTAACGGACATTTTGTCTCCTTAGCGGCTGAATTAGGCACATGCTCAGCCCATTTAGCCCGCTAAGCGGATCAAATGTCCGTTAAAAATCTGAGCAAGCTGAAACGAGCTTCTAAAGGTCGCAAATGTCCTTTACAACTGCACGCCGGAAAAACGCCTCCAAAACCGCATCATGGAACGCGGCCTTGGAGGCGTCTTTACACGTTATTCATAATATTCAGTCAGCGAAGCCATCAGCGTTTCCGCTCTCGCCAACCCGGAAGTTCTCGCAGTTCTCGCAGAGTTCACTATTCTCATCACTCTCGCCATTCTCGCAAACTCATACCTTACTTCTTAAACACTACATTCTGCTCGCGCAAATTCTCATGCAGCGCATTTATAGAGATGTTGGAGATTGTGCAAGCATCGTCCATGGCGAGCGACGCCGCGATGCCCGCCGCTTGACCGAGCGCGTAGCAGGTCGGCTGCACGCGCATCGAGGACATCGCCACATGCGTCGCCGAGATGGAGCGGCCCGCCACGAGGAAATTGTCGAGCTCCTCAGTCAGCATGCAGCGATACGGAATATCGTAGCCGCTGACATGGCGCTCGTCGGTGCCCTTCTTGCCGTCCGGGCTGTGAATGTCGATCTCGTAATTCGTCTGGGCGACCACATCCGCGAATCGCTTACCTTCGAGAATATCCATTTCAGTTAGTGTATATTGTCCGTGAATCTGATTCGTTTCGCGCACGCCGACCTGATTCGGAATATGCGACAGCACATAGTTCTCGAAGCCGTTGCGCTGCAAATAATTCGCGACCGAGAACGCTTGGCGAAGCGACTCCGTCTCCGCATAGTTGATGTCCGCGATCTTCGCGCCGTTCCCCTTGACGCGCGTCATGTTGACGAGCAGCGTGCCGTCGCCGTTGCGCTCCCAATAGAGATGCCGGCCTTGCGGCAGATCATCCTTCGTCTCGTAACGGTAGCAGCCCTCCGGCAGCGCCTGCTCCACAGGCTTGCCCGTATTCTGCATCATGAACATAAGCGTCATCGGCTGCGTCAAGCCATCCTCGTCGCGGCCGGTCGAGTAAGGAATGCCCGCGTCAATCGCCGCTCTCGCATCGCCCGTGCAATCGATGAATTGCTTGCCCTCGAAGGCGAATATGCCCTCCCGCGTGGAGACGATAACCGCTTTGATCTTCCGGTCCTCTCGAACCGCGCTGATGAATTCGGCGTGATAGATCACCTCCACGCCCTCCTTCTTCATCTTCTCATTCAGATAATAGCGAAGATGGAACGGCGAATATTGCGGTGCGATCGATTCATCATGCACATCGGGCAAATATTGCTCCAGCACCTCCGCAATCAGCTCGCGGTAGATGCCTGTCACGTTGCCGATCGGCATGAAGATGCTAACGTTGCCGAGCGTTCCCATGCCGCCAAGCTGCGCCGATTTCTCCAGCAAGATAACCTTTTTCCCTTTTCTAGAAGCGCTGATCGCGGCCGCCGTGCCAGCCGGACCGCCGCCTATGACAATGACATCCGCAGATGCATACGTTTTCACTTGTTTCTTCAGTTCGTAGGTTGTTTCGTTACCCATGCTTCTTATTCCCTCCCAGGCACCAAGGTGCGTTTCCTTCATTATAAGGAACCGAGGAGGTGAATTCTTTGTCAAAATGTATTTATCTGTTATCAAAACGTCTTCTCAATTCATCTTGCGAAAGTGGGATGGAGGCTGACCGAAATGCTGCTTGAACATCTTCGAGAAGTGGTGAACGCTTGAGAAGCCGTAACGAAACGCAATGTCCTTCATCGGCAAATCGCTTG
>NZ_JAATHD010000013.1:0-147562 GCF_011947265.1 Paenibacillus sp. HB172176 | reverse complement strand
AGGCTGACCGAAATGCTGCTTGAACATCTTCGAGAAGTGGTGAACGCTTGAGAAGCCGTAACGAAACGCAATGTCCTTCATCGGCAAATCGCTTGTAGCAAGCTGGTTCATCGCCGTCTCCAGCCGTAAGCGCAGCAAATATTGATGAGGCGCGATGCCGAACTGCTCATGGAACAATTGCGAGAAATGAGAACGGGACATGAACGCCTTCTGTGCCATTTCCTCCACGGTAATGCGTTCGGACAAGCGATACTGCATATAAGCCGGAACCCAGGTCAGATCCGTCGAATTCTTGCTGTGAACCAGATATCGCTGCAGGATTTCGATTACAATCTCTGTCGCGCAAACCTGCGCCTGCAGCCGATCCAGCGCATTATTGCGTCCCTAATGTTTGATCACCCTGTCGAGTCTATCTAATTACTTCGAGCTAAACTGGCGGAAATCCACTTATATAAATTCTGACTTTCCTGTTATTCATACTGAATGCGATTTTTTATGCAAAATTCTAGTATACAAAATCCTTTAATTTCTCAATATGGCTTTGGAACTTTACGAGTCAGAATTATATTAAACTAGTCATCGACACACTTCGACAAATTTTCCTATCTAAAGTGAAACTTAAGAACCAAATACAAGTGAAATTGATTCATTAATACCATTTAAATAAAAAAACTTTTTTGATAGCATTACAACCAATCCTTATTACGCATAATATCATCTTTTAAAATAGTTTTTAGACCGAAAATGATAAATTACATAATCAATAAAACACTAAACCATTATAATTATGTTAAATTTTACTTATATATTTGCGCAGGTAATCTGCTAATAAGGAGATGTTTTTCAACTGGAAGGAGGTGGGGCAGTTTTCCAAGTTCCCAGCGAAGTTATTATCCAGAGGGACATTATTTAAAATACCATTTGAGAGGTGTTGTAACCGAAATGAACAACATTAAGAAAATTGTATATTCCATTTTAGTTTGTTGTATTATGTTAATGCCTTCAAACGCTTTTGCTGAATCAAAAATTTCAAATTCAGAAGAAAATTTAAATACCTTCCTAAGGAATGCTGAGGTACCAGAAGATGTTTTGTCAGAAATGGATTTTAGCCTTAAAAAGACAATAGTCGAACGTGCTGGGGCCAATTTTAAGTTTTCTTCACATACTCAAAAGCAATATATGTTGGACCCGGATAATCAACTTATTGAAGTCGAGAAACAATCAAAATTTGCTCCCTACACGATTCCTAATTCGGATTTGATACTTGATACATTGTCGTTTTCGGTTTGGAATAGTGATGAGAGCCGATACGAATTTGATATTTATGCCAATTTTATTTGGAGCAAAAATATAGCTATCGATAATGATAATTACGGTATGGCAATTCCTGATGGGTGGAATATTGTCCCTCAACATTACTTTTGTCAGACCTATTATGGAAGTGAGTCTGGCGGCTGGAATGAAAACGGCAATTGTGGAGGAACCCCTGAAAAAACAGAACTTTCTGGTGCAGCATGGGGATTTAATAGTGACACATGGTCCGGTTATGTATTAAACTCTAAAAAAGGTGCTATTGGTATGCGAGTATATAATGTCGATTCAAATGATGATAGATTTATTGCTAACTATTCGCACGTAGAACAAGGTTCTAGTTCAAGCCCACTTACCATTGGTATAAGCATTAGCTTTCTAAGCATAAGTTATACTCCACCTTCCAGTCTACCAAGCGGAGCTTCTCAAGATGAAAAAGGAATTGATGGGGAAATTTAACACATAGGGCGCTAGGAACTCATAGTTGCACCAACACAAAATACCCTGAAACTTATTTGTAATTTCTTAGATGCAAAAGGTTATAGCGAACTAAGTATTCGATCACGTAGAAGAAGCTAAGCAGTAAGGAACTATGCAAAGTCTAGCTTTGCATAGTTCCTTTATACTTAATCGTTGAAGAAGCATAGTCTTCTTATTCGTCTATGTCTACACCCATCGTGAAATGTCTCAACATTCTGAGCACATAACGCTAGACATAAACTCGGTAAATGTTAAGAGGCTTTTTTCTCATTGAATATAAGAGGTGAATAATATAAACGATATTTGATATGATATAACTTTGGATGAGGTGATCCGGTGACAAAATATATCTTCGTTTTTTTAATCATTACCACTCTGATTATTTGTACAAGTTGCACTAATGAAAATAGCGGGCAACTAAAAAAAACTGGAATAGCTTCTTATATCATGGTTGACGAAAAAGGGAGTAACC
The DNA here is from genome assembly GCF_011947265.1 of Paenibacillus sp. HB172176. Classification (GTDB taxonomy): domain Bacteria; phylum Bacillota; class Bacilli; order Paenibacillales; family Paenibacillaceae; genus Pristimantibacillus. Next base: position 145,299 of record NZ_JAATHD010000013.1, on the reverse strand, counting down.
CTAATGAAGATAAATATTGGATCAAAACCCATGATCCAAATAATGAAGAAAATCTATCCATAGTGATTTATATTGAAGATAGCAATGTATGGAATCTAATCGAGTTGGAAAAAGAGTATTTTGCTGGGTATGAATTGCTTCAAGACGGTAGTTATGTTCTAGAAAATATAAACCTCCCTGTCAATGTGAGGGGATAAATTGATTACAAAATTGACTGAAAGCAACTTATAACCGAGACCGCGCATTCCGGCCCCGGAGACGTCTCAACACTTCAATTCCTAGAACAAACTCACTTCTGAAACACCTCATGTCATAACCGCCGATATGGCGCTCATCGCCCCCCTTCTTGCAGTCCGGACCGCGAATATAAATCTCGCAATTCGTCAGGGTGAGCATTTCCTCTTAGCGTCTGCCTTCGAGAATTTACACCTCGGCAAACGTATATTGCCTCTAATTCATCTGTTATCAAAACGTCTTTTCATTGCAACTCACGGTAATGAGAAGGCGGCTGACCGAAATGCTGCTTGAACATCTTCGAGAAGTGGTGAACGCTTGAGAAGCCGTAACGAAACGCAATGTCCTTCATCGGCAAATCGCTTGTAGCAAGCTGGTTCATCGCCGTCTCCAGCCGTAAGCGCAGCAAATATTGATGAGGCGCGATGCCGAACTGCTCATGGAACAATTGCGAGAAATGAGAACGGGACATGAACGCCTTCTGTGCCATTTCCTCCACGGTAATGCGTTCGGACAAGCGATACTGCATATAAGCCGGAACCCAGGTCAGATCCGTCGAATTCTTGCTGTGAACCAGATAGCGCTGCAAGATATCGATCACGATCTCTGTCGCGCAAACCTGCGCCTGCAGCCGATCCAGCGCATTATTGCGTCCCCAATGGGCAATGACCCGTCCAAGCGTCTCGATCATCCACTCCGGTCTGGCGGGCCGAATCAGGAGCGGCACTTCAATATCGGCAAAGCTTGCAAGCGAGGGCTGCAGCTGCCCTATCGTCAGCGATTCCAGCTGCTCTGCCGAAATGAACATGGGCAGTATTTGTCCGGCTTCGAGCGGAAACAAATCCACATGCATCGCCATGAACGTCACGGGCTCGAGCGACTCGAAGCGATGAACAACCCCTGGCTGCACCAGCACGAACTGACCATGCTCGAGCTCATACGCTTCGCCTTCCATATGCAGCAGCGCCGCTCCTTCCGCGATATGCAGCAGGAGATAATCCGTAATGATGCGATCGGGCATCGTCCACTCCCGGTAATGCAGCTCGTCCGCATAACGGACATGCAGCTTCAATTCACGAGACAAAATGAAATCGGATGCCATGGCGCGCGAACCTCCCGTTCAGCTATTTACAACCAGTATACCAATTTTCAATAGCAATGCACGCTTGATGAAAAAAAGGCTAAACCGTGGGACTGCCGCCAGTTTCTAACCGGACGCAGCATACCGGACCTGGACCTTAGTAGGGGAAAACCCTCAACCGAGGTCTGTTCTTCCAGCAGCTGTGTTCCGGTATAGTTCTGATAGATGAAACTTACGGGAGGCTTTTGGATATGGAGAAATCGGTGCTGGAGCTCCGGGATGTGACGAAGAAGATCGGCATGAAGCGGATCGTCGACCAATTGAATTTCGACGTTCGCGCTGGCGAAGTGTTCGGCTTCCTTGGCCCGAACGGCGCGGGCAAGACGACTACGATTCGCATGATCGTCGGACTCATAAGCATGAGCAAGGGAGAAATCTATATTAAAGGGGTATCCGTGAGGCAGCAGTTCGAGCTCGCCATGACGCATATCGGCGCCATCGTCGAGAATCCGGAGATGTATAAATTCCTCACCGGCTATCAAAATCTCATACACTGCGCGAGACGGCACAGCGGCGTGACGAAGGAACGCATTGACGAAGTGGTCAAGCTGCTGGGCTTGCAGAATCGGATTCACGAGAAGGTGAAGCGATATTCGCTGGGCATGCGCCAGCGGCTTGGGCTCGCTCAGGCGATTCTGCATCGTCCCTCGCTGCTCATTCTGGACGAGCCGACGAACGGCCTTGATCCGGCGGGCATACGGGAGCTGCGCGACTATCTGCGAAAGCTGGCGAAGGAAGAAGGTCTCGCCGTTATTGTATCCTCCCATCTGCTCTCCGAGATGGAGCTGATGTGCGATCGCGTCGCCATCATTCAGGCGGGAAAGCTGATCGACATCCAGTCCGTTCAGGAAGCGCGGAAGCACGCGCAGTCGAAGATTCGCATAATGGTGCAGGATATGATTGCCGCTAAACAAATTCTGGAGACTGCTTTGGGCGCGATACCGATTGTTGAGAGCGATGGCGTGCTGGAAGCGGCTGCGGATCCATCGGTTATTCCTCATATCGCCAAGCTGCTTGTTCATGCGGAAATCGATATTCTGGGTATTCATGCCGTGCAGCAAACGCTGGAAGATCAGTTCTTGGAAATTACGGGAGGTGAGTCGGTTGTCTAAGCTAAGCCACTTGATTCGCAATGAAAATATGAAGATTTACCGCCGCCCGCGAACCTGGGCCATGGTCGCCATCCTGCTGCTCGCCGTTTCGTTCATGAGCGGCGTCATGAAATGGGATTCCGGCAAAACGGATTCAACGGGCTGGGAGCAGCGATTGACCGAGGAGAACGCCAATTACGAGCAAACCTTGACCGAGAACACTGATTTAGGAGAAGGCGATCAGCATTGGATGCAAGAGCAGCTCGCCAAGAACGACTATTACATCGAGCATGGCATTAATCCGTATGAGCTGAATCTGTGGAATTATGTCAATTCCTCCGCCTCGCTCATTATTCTGGTAACGCTTCTGACCGTTGTCATCGCGGCGGATATGATAGCGGCCGAATTTTCCTGGGGGACGGTCAAGCTTCTTCTTGTCGCTCCCGCTTCGCGAACGAAAATTTTGCTGAGCAAATATATCGCCACATTAGCGTTCGCCCTGCTGCTGCTTCTGCTCTGCTTCGGAGCCGCCTTCGGCGCCGGAGGCCTACTCGAGGGCTTCGGCGGAGTGGAACAGCCGTATCTGACGGTCGATGCCGGGGGAGCCGTTCATGAAGGCTCCATGCTGCTTCATGTCTTCCGAGAATACGGCCTATCCATCATCTCGCTGTTCATGTACGTCACGATGGCCTTCATGATCTCTGCGGCGTTCCGCAGCTCATCCATGGCGATCGCTATGTCGCTCTTGTTCATGCTGATCGGCAATGCTCTGTCCGAGCTGCTGAGCCGATTCGCCTTCGTGAAGTATCTCCTATTCTCGAACATCGACTTGACGCAATACATGGACGGTCGCACGCCGCTGCGCCCGGATATGACGCTTGGCTTCTCCATCGCCATGCTGGTCGCCTATTACGTCGTCTTCCAGCTGCTGGCCTGGCTTCTCTTCACGAAACGCGACGTGGCAGCTTAAGGCGCGGCCCGGGACAACCATACACGCAGGGAGCGACGAAAAAACCTTGATCTCATCCGGTTATGGGTGAATCAAGGTTTTTTCACGCCTTTTCATCGCCTTTGATCATATATTGATTCTTCTCCAGCATCGTTTCGAAAAACTTCAAAGAAGCCTGCAGCTCCGCTTCCGAGAACGAGCTCATGACGGTCATGAATCTCTGCTCGAAAAGCTCGTGCATCTCGGCATGCGCATCGAATATCCGTCTTCCTTTTGCAGAAAGACTGAAGTATATTTCTTTCTTATTATCCTTCAGTTGACTCCGCTTAATGTACCCTTCCTGCAGCAGCTTGGCGCTGATTTTAGAAATGCTCGCTTTGGATAAGTCCATTTTCTCCGCTATAGTCGTATTGTTAACGGGCTCATGATTGCCAATGCAATCAATCACATGAACGCTCGTCAAATTATTCGGAATGGAGGTCATACCCTGTAGTTTCGCGAATTCGACAAACTCGTCAATCTCGGCCGTAAACATTTGTTCGGTGACATGGGTGAAGTGGAGAAACCGTTCATACAGCAATCGCTTGATACCTTCCGACATTGCACTGCCCCCTTCAGAAAACAGGATTCAACTCCTTATAGATTTCAATTGCGCTCTATTATCGTTCATAACGAAACAATAATAACATTCAGCATAATAATAATCAAAGCTTCGTTGAAGATCAATCTTTCAATCATTATAATTTATTAGCATTGCTCAAATAAGTTTGACAAACCTATCTCTCTCAATATATAGTTTCATTGTTAACAATATTTCGATTTGCCATCCCCGCACGAAAAGGAGGAATTAGCATGGACTTCTCGAAAGTCATCATGGAACGCCGATCAATACGCAAGTACAAAGCGACGACGGTACCGCCGGATGTTATTGTCAACTTATTGCATCAAGCCGTGAACTTGCTGGAGATGGAGGAGAAAGCGCAATGGCGATGCATCCTCTACAGCACTCCGGAATCGCGCAAAAGACTGAGCGAATGTATGCTGTCCAAAGTGACGGACAGCGCGCTTGGAAGGCTTATTCCGGGGAAAATGATTGATTTCCTCGTTAAACAAATAAATAACACTCCAACCGTAGCGGTGTTCATTGCAGAAGCGGCCAGCGACCCCCGACAAGGCGACGCCAATTATGCCGTGGTTTGCAGCCTTATGCAAAATTTCCAATTGCTAAGTTGGGATGCCGGGCTTGGCATGCTGTGGTATACGGACAAGCTCCTGTATACTCCTGCCTTCTTCAGTGAAATCGGCTTGAAAGACGGAGAGCGATTTGCGGGAATTCTCAATATTGGCTACTTCGAGAAAGCGCCGCGGGCCCGGAACAGAACTCCTGCCGAGCAGAAATGGACGGCAGTCGTACCGAATTCCAAGCCTCGATTGGGGACGAACAGTTCGGCTATCTCTCAGCAAAGCGTGCTGGACTTGTTGAACGTAGCCGTATGGGCGCCGAATGACGGCCTTCGAGAACCATGGCGCTTCGTCTTTGCAGCCGGGGAAGAAGCGGCGGCGAAGCTTCATCTCTCTCCTGACCATGCTTCATCGGCTTTCCTTGTCATAGTCGCTGAAGAAGAAAGCAATCCTCACAAGCGTGAGGAGGATTATGCAGCCGTTTGCTGTTTAATTCAAAATTTTCTCTTGCTGGCCAGAACCAAGCCTTGGCATGTACGCAGAACCGTTCCCGAATGGATCTATAGCGGGGAAGGAGCCCTGCCCTTCGGGATACGACCGCAAGAAAAAATCGTAGCTGTACTGGAATTGGGGAATGCCGTCCCTTCCTCTCGCCCCCTATCCCGCACCTCTACGTTAGACGTTACGATTCGTTGATCAAGAACGCTCATGTCACTCCGTCTACAGCCGGTTGGTCTCTAATGGCTGCTGCGACTTCCATTCCGAGCGGCAGCGTAATGGTAAACACCGAGCCTTTACCCAGCTCGCTTTGCGCCTCGATCGTTCCTTCGCAGAAATCGACAATTCGCTTCACCAGCGTTAACCCCAAGCCATTCCCCGTCATAGAGCGAGAGGCGTCGCCCTGATAAAATTGATCAAACATGCGGCGCATCGTCTCTTCGCTCATTCCGCAGCCGTTATCCTCAAGTCGAAAGACTGCCGTTCGCCCGCTCCGCCACAAACCAACCTTAAGCGTTCCTCCTCTTTCCGTATGCCTGATCGCATTGTCCAGAAGATTGATCCAAACCTGCTGAATCAGATTTTTATTTCCGAATAGTTCAACGGCCTCCTCCAACACGATATCCAAATGAAGGTTTTTGGCGCTCCACTTCGGCTCCATTAGCAGGATGGCAAGACGAATTTGCTCGTCCAGACGATAAACGGTCCGCTCGCTCAAAATTTCCGTATGTTCAACCTTCGACAAGCTGAGGATGCTGGAGGATAAGTCAACCAATCGCTCAGATTCCTGAATGATGCTATTCAAGTAATCCTGTTTATCCTCATCGCTGACATTTCCCTCTCTTAACAATTTGGCAAAGCCGCTAATGGAGACAATCGGGGTTTTGAATTCATGAGAGAAATTACGCACGAAATCACTGCGCAAGGTTTCAATTCCCTGGAGCTCCCGCACCATCTTGTTAAAGCTCGCAGCCAGCGCATCCAGCTCGAATACAATACTGCCCTTCACCTCCACCTCGGAGGAGAAATCACCCTTCGCTACTCTGTCGGTCGCTTCCATCAGATCACGAATCGGCTTGACAGAGCGCCTGCTCAGCAGAGCGGCAATGACAACACCAAGAAAAATGCTGATGTAAAGCAAGACATAAATACCTCGATACGAATCTGTCCGACTCATGTCAAGCGCTCCTGCCCGATAAAGCAAATAAGCAAGCAAGCCCGCGGACGCAATAGACAGCACCATGACCAGAAATATTAACGCCACCAAGGAAAATGCGAGGCCGACTTTTCTCGGCAAGATCCTTCCAACCGACTTCATGCGCGCCTCACCGCTTTATACCCCAAACCCCGAACCGTCACGATTTCAAAATCGGGATTATCTCTGAATTTATCGCGCAATCGGTTGATGTGTACGTTCAAGGTATGATCATCCTTTTCCGTTTCCAAGCCCCAAATGTCTTCAATTAATTGAAGGCGTGTAAAAATCTTGTCGGGAAAGCTCATCAGCTTAAACAAAAGATAAAACTCCTTTTGGGGCAGTGAAATATGCTCGTCTCCTCTTGTTACCGTTAGAGCCTTGTAATCCAACGTCGTTTCACCCGCTGTCAGCTTGTGCTCGCTGGCAATCCGGGCCCTGCGAAGCAGCGCCTTGATGCGGAGCAGCATCTCCTCCTCATCAAAGGGTTTGGTCAAGTAATCATCCGTTCCGGCAAGGAAGCCTTTATGCTTATCCTTGTTTTCCTGAGCGGCGGTAACCATCAGAATCGGTATGAGATCGCCCGCGCCGCGTAATTCCTCACATAATTGATAGCCATCCATTCCAGGCATCATCAGGTCCAGCACAATCAGATCGAAACGCCGCGTCTCCATCCTCTTCAGCGCCTCAAGCCCATTGTTAGCAATAACGGCGTTATAGCCGCCGCGCTTAAGCACGGCGCATATCAGCTTTTGCGTATTGCTGTCATCCTCCACAACCAGAATATCAAACACCGCGGCCCCTCCTTTACTCCCCATTATACTGTCCCAAAGTAAACTGAAAATCAACTTCACTTTCACGCAGGAATTGAGATTCAATTGATATTTGAAGCTTATACTGCAACAGACCTCTTTTGAAGTCACTGCTTCCACATTATACAGTCAGGAGTGGTTAGAGATGAGAACAGGAAGAACAGGCGGCTCCATCGCGATACAACTGGATGGCGTCAGCAAAAATTTCGGTGAATACCACGCCGTAAGCGATCTTTCGCTTGAGGTGAAGAGCGGGGAGATCGTCGGGTTTCTCGGGTTGAACGGGGCCGGCAAGACCACAACGATCAAAATGCTTCTTTCGTTGCTTAAACCTTCCGCCGGTCGTATCTACATGCTGGGAAGCAAGGTTGACTCCGGCAATTACAAGCTTTGGAGCAAAGTCGGATATTTGGAGGAGGCCTCCGCCTATCCGGAGCTGACCGTTGCGGAGAACCTGGACATTGCCCGCCGAATGCAATTGATAGCCGACCGAGGCTCCATTGACCGCGTGATTAAGAAGCTTGATCTGACCGCCCACAAGCACAAGAAGGCCAAACATCTTTCTTTGGGGAACAAGCAACGACTGGGATTGGCGAAAGCCATGCTTCACAACCCGGAAATTTTAATTCTGGACGAGCCCATCAATGGACTGGATCCAGCCAGCGTGGTAGAAATCAGAGAGATGCTTCTGGATTTATCCGGCAACTTCGGCGTGACCTTATTTATTTCCAGCCATCTATTAGAGGAGCTGTCCAAATTAGTCGACCGAATCGCGATTATGCACAAGGGAATTCTGATTCAGGACATGAACATGAATCAGTTGGAGCATTCTCTGGAGAAAAGTTTGGTATTGGATGGACCTGACAAGGCTGCGATGGTGCATATTCTGTCAGAGCACGGATTTCGAGATACAGTAATCGCCGACGGTCGTCTGATCGTGAAGGGGGGCCGCGCGATAGAGCAGCCCGATAAAATAGCGGAGCTGTTGGTGCAAGCCAATCAGCCGCCAACGCAATTAAGCGTTGTTACGGAACAACTGGAGGGTTATTTCCTCCGAACGATACGCACTGCAGGGAGGAGGCAATCATGATGATACGTTCTTTCGTTTATAATGAAGGACTTAAGGTCTGGCGTTCCACTGTTTTCTGGATTGTTCTTGCCGTATTTACAGCATTGCCCTTGATGGTCGGTTTATTGGGCAGTCATGGCGTCGGTTGGGAGAGCTATCTTTCGGACTTGCTCGGTTCCATCGCCTCTCTGCTGGTAGTTGGATTCTCATTCACCTCCGCATGGATCTTCGGACGGGAATATACGGACCACACCATTAAGGATCTGCTCGTGAAGCCGATCTCCAAATCGTATAGCGTACTATCCAAATTCATCGTGGTCACGATATGGAATATGCTGCTGGCTGTCTTCACCTTTGCGATAGTCTTAGTGGCCGGCGCACTGATTGGCGTCAGCGGAGGGTCGATAGCCCTCATGCTCCATATCTTCTTGATCTTCATGACAACCTCGCTGCTCACAATGGCGGTCAGTACAACCAGCGCCTTCATGGCCAATGTCACCAGGGGGTACCTTGCGCCGATCGGACTGACATTTGTCATTGTCATCGTATCCAATGTTATCGTGCAATTGGGATTTGGCTCTTATTTCCCTTGGACCATTCCAATTCTGCTGCTCACAGGAGCTGATATCGGATTCATCAGCATAAGCATTCTTGCACTCACAGCAGCAGCCGGGTTTGCCGGTACGGTTGCCTGGTGGAGATTCGCCGAGCACAAGTAAGGTTAACGCTAACGAGCCTTCTCCCTGCCCTCCCGAACAAAGCGGGCCGCGTCGGCCATCTGCGCCATTTCAACGCTCTCGAGCGTCACGAAGCCAAGCGGCTTCTGCTTCTCGAGCAGCTCCCAGAACAGCCCGTAATTGAGGTCGCCAAGACCGGCGGCTGTTCCTGCAAGCTTGCCGTCGGCGCCCCGCTTCCAATCCTTCGAGTGGGCGCTTACAATTCGCGGCCCGAGCTGCTCGAAGCTTTGACGAATAATCTCATCCTGCTTCTCGAACAAGCTCTCGTTCAGCAGATTGCATGGATCGAGCACAACGCCGACCGAGGAGGACGGGAAACGTTCTATTGTAGCCGCGAGCGTCTCGACGGAATCGATCAGATGGCCTTGCGCCGCTTCGAGACCAATCGTTACGCCCCAGCGCTCGGCTTCCTCCACTAATTCCTCCATGGCCAAGCTTAGCCGCTCCCAATGCTTCGCTTCATTCTCCCCGTGAGCCGGGCCGCCAACCTCCGTCGCCACGATGCCGCAGCCGAAATGGCGCGCATAGCGCAAATGCTCCTTGAACCGGTCCACATTATGGCGATAAACCTCGTCATTCAGATCGACCAGGCTCGCATAACAGCCGAGAACCGCGACCCCCACTCCCGCATCGGCGAACGCGCCGCCAATCTCATTGGCCATTCCCGGGCTCAGCTTGCCGAGCGAGCAATCCACATCCGTTATCGCCTTGGACAGCGCAAGCTGAACATAATCGAAGCCATGCTCCGCCACCTTCCCGGCTAACTGCCTATATGGCTGACTCCCCAACAAATGAGCTAATATACCGACTGTCATCCCATCATTCCCCCTGCCTGTTATGTATCGCAGTCTCTCAGTCACCCTTTTCCTGTCTTTCACCTTATCATTGTAACAAAGGTTATGCAAAGCTTCGCATAAACCACCCTGCGGTGTGCCGCTAAACGTCCTGTGATGTTGCCATTGCTCCATGAAAAACTTGAATTTTCTTCATCAGTTCAATCCCTTTCTTTGATCATTGATTTTATTGAAATTTCTACCACAATAAACGGTGTTAGGTCATCTGAAGTTGCATGTTTCCTTTTTTATAGGCAGGGTTTTTTATGCTCCTTCCCATATATCCAGACAATTGTTTATTGCATACTAACCTGCTGATTATTGATGAAGTTGGTTGCTGCATGATTCGATTTTTTGCCGCCCTTCGGGGGCCTTACCCTGCACGGAATGGGAAAAATTCAAGTGCCGCTTTTGGGTGATTTTCGTTTGCAGCTTACACCTTGGCTTGGATACCTATTGCCAAGTCGCTCCTTGCACAGAAGCGTGAATTGAAACAGAGAGCTTTATTCAACGCAAAAAACTGGCCCGGGATTGCTCCCAAGCCAGTTTTTTTGCGTTATGACCTATCCGGATTGCCGCTTAGATCGCTATGGTAGTTTTTCATGCCAACGTTGAAGGCAACCTGCCCCACGATCTTGAGAAGCTTTAGAATAGTGCCCCATTTCCCGTCGCTGACGCTTGTCGCAATTGATGCAATGATCTCCGCAACGGAGAGAAGAACATCCAGCGCATAGTGCGAAAGGAAAGCGGACGCGATGTCGCCTGAGCTGTAATTCGCCTGAATCAGGAACATGATGGCCGGCTGCCACTTAATGCCAAGGTCTTGCATGAGGCCCGCCGCCCGGTTTGCGCCAAGCCCTGCTTCCCGCAGCACCATAAATGGGATGCCGTCATTGCGTTCAAACATGTAATTTCCCGCGTCGGATGGAAGATCATCTTTAATCTTGTCGAACAATCCAATTTCCACGAGTGCATGTACGCCCCAATACATGTCGGTTTCCCTGTATTCGTCGTTATCAACCGCTCTGATCAAGCTTTGGGCCAGCTCGTTCATGGACATCTCTGTCCATGACAGTCGAATGGCCATATAAGTGGATGTCCAGTTCGGAACCGGCGCTTCAATCTTTTTCAGGAGCACAAAGTCCAGTAGCAGATCATCAACCATTGATCTTAGTACAGTGATGATATCCTCTGGAGGACAGTCAACCTCGAGCAGCCCCATTGCCAGGACAGCCGGGTCGTACCAGCCAGCCCCGTACAGGTACAGAGCAGTCAACTGATAGTTCTCCGTCATGCCGTAGACAATCCGCGCAACCTCTCTTACGGTAAAGCCAACGCTGGCCAATGCTTGTGCCACCTCCAGCGTGTCTCCTCCATTGGTTTTTATGGCGTCGCCCAGCTCGCGGAAGGTATAGCCGCCTGTTGCGTTCAGCTTGCTGAATTGATCCCTCAACGAGTATCCCCATGCCTGCAGCATACCCATGGCGTATCTGGCTTCCATGCCAAGCCCGCGCACAACGGCAATCGTCGAGTCGTTTTTTGCATCGCTCTCCGGCCGATTCAGCAGCTGACCGAATATCGTATAGATGTTATAGCCGCTATTCGTCATTTTGGTAATAACGTCGCCAGTGCTTGCCTCCGGATAGACGCTTCGCAGCGCCTCATAGGTGCTTATGGTGGATTCCCCGAAATTGCGCAGCCATGTGGAAACGACTGCAAGGTCGGTTTCGCCGTAGTTTTGCTTCAGGACGCTGGCAACCAAGATATGACGGTTGCTGGACTGGTTGAACATCCCCGCCAGCACTTCCTCCTGCGAATAACCGCCGACCTCAAGCGCTTTAGCAATAGCGAGCTCATCGGTATAGTCATACATGCTCTTTAACAGCGTTCTGGTCAAATATGCGTTTTTGCCGTCCAGCTTCTCCTGTGCGGCAAGGAAGGACGCCGCTTCGACATTGTAGACGGCAGAAACAGCGGTCAAAATCGTAATCGGCGTAGCGCCGCCGACCTTCAGATAGGTCGCAAGCGCATCCTTAGCGCTGAGCTGATACTGCTCCTTTAGGATCGTTACAATCTGCTGGGGCGTGTATCCGATACCGCGGAAGATATGAACGCCTTTGGAAGGCGCAGTCGAATCCGTAACCTGCAGGCTCAAGGCAAGCGGGTCGGCAACATCGCTGTACAGGCTCAGGATAACAGCATTCAGTGTTGTATACGTTTCTTCTGTAAAGGCATTGCCCGCCAAGAAGGCGTTAAAGATGCCCTTTAGCACCTCTTCTCTCGAATATCCGGCGCCTTGCAGCAGTATCGCGTTTTGAACCGGGTCTTCTACCAGATAGGTTGCGCGAAGCGCGTTTGCCGTATCGAAGGCCCAGGCATAGTTGCTTCGCATTTGCTTGGCCAGTATCGCCTCGGGGTTTTGGCCAAGCACCTCGGCTGCGGCATTGGCAATGGCCTCTGCCGAGAAAAGAGTGGTTGCGGTGAGATTGGCAACCGCAGACTCGCCGTATACTTTGCTCGCAGCTAACAAAATCTCCTCCAGGCTGTAGCCTGCGCTGTTCAAATCCTGAAGATTTCCAATCGAGCCAAGACTCAAGTAAGGGAGAACCTCCACGGCTGTGTAGCCATTCGATCTCCAGTAGCTTGAACGGCTATTGCTGTATGCGGACAGCGTGATCAGATTCCCAAGCGGCTCGCCCAGCTTACGGAACATAGGCACGAGGTCGGGATTTCCTCCGTACACTTCCCGGACTCCGTTAATCAGGTCATTTCTAAACACCACTTCCCCATATTGGACGGACAGACCCGAGCTGTACAACACCGATGCGGCTTCTTCGTAAGTCAAATTGCTATACAGTGCTTTAATGATCCGGAGCAGCTCATTCACTCTGCAAGTAGAGCCGCAAAATGCGCTGCTCGACGTTCGGATAACCTCGACCAGCTCGGCTGCATCGAGATCAAAGCTTGTTTTCAGAAGCCCGGCGATGTCTGAAGTAACAGGGAAGCGATAAGACAAGGGGCTCTTCATATCCTTCGGCTCAAGGCCTCTAGCCGCAAGCACGCGAGGAATGTCCTCATTGCTGAACTTGGTCAACGTACGCCCCGTATCGGTTGTCAAATTCGTCATATCATACATCAGAAGGACGAATCTTTCCGCACCTCCAGAGCGCAGCGACGAATTTTGAAGCATTACTTCCATCAGATTCGCGAGCTCGACCGCTGTAAAGCCTGCTTCCTTCAGCTGTATCAGGACTCGGCCCATATCGGCTGTTGTCAGTATATCGTTCCTGCCGCCGAACGGACGCAGGTACTGGGCGATTTCGACAACGTTGAAGCCGGCCTGAATCAGCAAATCGACAATCGTATCATCCTCATCCCCGGCAGCAAATACGCTCTTGTAGCCCTTGGAGGCGAGCAGTTCCGCTATCACCCTGATGCTGTCGCCGGAACGCTTCATGCCTGCTGCGACCTCAGCCATGCTGTAGCTATCCCACAGCAGCTCCTGTATGGAGCCGTTCAGAAGTCTGCTGCCTTCATAAACAGTCGACACGGCCTCCTCGACTTCCTCCACCGGATAATGGGCATTTGCCAAATAAGGAATCAGATCGGATGCCATCCATTCCCAATTATGATAGTGCTGGACAACCTGCTTTGTCGTGAAAGCGGCGCGCAGTCCTTCCATACGCTCCTCTTGCGTAAATCCAAGCTCGGCTTTGCCAATGATTTCAATAATATCGGTAATACTCTTGCCCCTTACTGCAAAAGCGGCAACGATTTGACTGGCATCGGCATCGTAGTAGGTTCTCATGATTTTGGCTGCGGCCTGCATGTCGAAGCCTGCGTCTAGGAGCAGCGACACGGCGCGGTATGCGTTTACGTTAAACACATCCGCCGCTTTCAAAATTTCACCGACCTGCTCTTCCGTATAGCTCGCGCGTTTCAGCGCCGTCACAATGGATGATTCCGTACTTGCGTTGCTTGCCTGGAGCAAAGCTGCGGCCTGACGGGCGGAAATCAATTTTTCGTTCAGGAAAGCAGCCAGCTCATCCTCCGACAAGCCGTATACCTGGCGCAGCGCCGTATACCTTTCGGTGGTATCGAAATATCCCGATTCCTCATAGGCCGCATCAATGCCATATCCCTTAAACTTCATGGCTTTGAAAAGATCTTTGGCCGTAATGCCCATCGAACGCATTGCCTTGCCGAAGCCGCTATTTCCCAAGGTAATCAGGCCAGCTTCCTCCAGCGTAACCAATGTATTGACAACGCCGTACCCTTGCTCAATCAAGAAGATTGCAGTTGTATCGGGGTACGGGAAATAGTTTTCCTCGCTTAACATTTTCACGACATCAACGCCTGAATATCCGCCTTCCAGCAAAGCCGTTCCAATTTCTGCTCCGGTTAAGGAACCGTCGTTCTGCTCTTGAAGCGCGGCAGCGGCTTCGGCGGCCGATTTCTCCTGCAGCTTGCTGTAGCTAACGATCCCCGCCGCTGTTGTTCCATCCAGAATGCTGGATGTATGGAATGAAACGAGCGGTTTGCTGTCCGTTGAGGTAACCGCGCCGGGCGTATAGGAGAGCTCGAAATCTTGAGCGGTAATTTGATTAGCCAAAGTGAGATCAACGCGCACGCTGGAAGTGTTTTCCGCAGAGACGATATCGATAGACTCTCCGCCGGAGGAGACGGCAAAGCCGGCGGGCGATGCCGGCAGGCTTGCCAGCTCCTTGTTGAACAGCATGGTCACTTTTTGGCCGTCAGGGCTGAGTATTGCGCCTGTGAAGACAGTCAGATCGGGAATGGCAATACTTTTACTGCCGCCAAAGCCATAGCCCGACTTGGCAATGGACAGCGTGTACGTATCGCCGCCCCGGAAGATACCGGAATAGTGATAAGTTGAGCCGTTGTCATTTGTTTTTAAGGCGGAATTGAAGGTCGGGTATCCGCCTGAGCTTGTTAGAATCAGGTCCGCCATCGAAAGGCCGGGCACTGGAGGAACAAGCGAGATCGTAAGGCCGTCTGTTGAAGGACTGCTGATCGTTACCGATACAAACGTCACCGTCGTTACAGGCGGCTCGGTTGGCTGGGACGTTGGCGATGGTCCAGGCGATGCGGTTGAACCTGGTGTAGGAGTTGCCCCGGTCGACGCGGGTGTTGCTTGCACCGTCTGCCCGCCGATTTGGGCGGAGACGTTTTGTGCAATCGCGATTGTTTCCGGCTTTTGAGCCATGGTGACGCCCGCTGCCGTTATCGTTGCGTTGGCGATTGCGCCTTCTCCGGAAATGGTGGCCGCAGAACCCGCATTGAGGTTGGATACCTGCGCTTTTTCGTTCAATTCAATCGTTGCTCCTGCGGCAAGATCCGTCAGCGTTAAATTGCCGACGCTTCCTTCTGCCACCGTAACCGTTGCCGCTGCGACAAGCACGACATTGGGGAAATCGCCGCTAAGCGTCACTTCTCCAGTCGTCGATACTTCGACAGTGCCGAAGCTGGCGCCGCTGCCTCCCACAACCTGCAGGGTGGCTCCGGTTGTTATCGTCACCTGGTCAACGGCGGTGGAGCCTTCCACCACTACCCGCACCTGGCCGTCCACCTTTGTAATAACAATTCGTGTAATTGCGGAGTCCAGCAGATGGATACTGTTTTTGCCGCCGCCGTTTACGGTTGTTGTTCCTAAAACAGTGACGCCGTCCAGCGTGACATCGCCTTCTCCGATTCCTTCTCCGAGCACCAGATCACCGGTGATTTTCACGTTGCGAAGGATGACGTCAGGCGAATCGATCGTCAAGTCGCCGGCGTATGTGGCTTCTCCGTTTTCGGGACCGTATGTACCGGCTTGGACCAAAATAGCAGGCAGGTCGGCCGTATCCGTACCGCCGGTCGCCAGCTTCAGCGCGCGATCCAGAATAACGACTGTTTCTGCGCGGCTAATGGGCTGAGCCGGTCTGAACGTATTGTCGCCGTAACCGGTCATTAATCCGGCGTCCAGGCTTGCCCCCACGGCCCCCTTGCTCCATGACGCAATGGACTGGGCGTCGCTGAATTTATCGGCCAGGGTGGTGTCTGCTGTATCCAGCTTAAGCAGCTTGGCCAGCACAACCGCAGCCTCCTGGCGCGATACGGGAGCTTCCGGCCGGAAAGATCCGTTGCCGTTTCCCTGCATATAACCTGCTGCCTGGGCTTTGGCAATATCCGCCGCATACCACTTCGAGTCGGACACGTCGCCGAACTTGCCCGATGCTTGCTCCGAGAAGCCGAAGGCCCGGTTGACAATCGCCGCCAGCTCCGCGCGGCTAATCTTGTTATTCGGTTTAAACGTCCCGTCCGGGAAGCCGAAAATGAGCCCTTTGCTGATCCAATCTTCAACCTGCTTCTGTGCCCAGATGCCAGCGATATCAGTCGGCTGCGCGACTGCGCTTTCCCGCAGGGCCGGCGTTTCGCCTTGTTGCGCGAGCAGCGTCGACAGGGCGGCTGCGAGTTCAGCCTCCGCTTCTGCTGTAGCTGCGCTGGCTGATCCATAACCGGGCATCAAGCCCGCAAGCAAAGCCGCCACAAGCAGCATGCCTATCCACTTCTTGGACTTCAGTAACGCTCCCGTTAACATGTCTATCCTCCAACCTTCCTGTTTTCACTCGATTGGTGTCTGTCGAATGAAAGCTTGTTTTGTTGCATTTTAACGGAGTGAAGTAAAATTGGGGTAAAATGTCCCATCCGGATTTCATCTTCCTGTTGCCCGGTTGCGATTCAGTCGATAATATAGAATAGAATCGCGGCGGAAAAACAAGCACGGCCTATTGCAGAGGCCTGCCGCATAGGGGGTTGCAATTGTGACAACGATTCTTACAGTGGACGATGATCGCGAAGTACAGGACATGCTTAGCATTTTTTTGACGGCCGAAGGCTTTGAAGTGTGGCAGGCTCATGATGCGGAGCAATGCCTGACTTATCTGGAGGAAGGCAGGCCTCAGCCCGACCTGATTATTCTGGACATCTCGATGCCGGGGATGGATGGAAGGGAATTATGCCGCCGTATTCGGGGCTTGTATGATCAGCCCATTCTGTTCCTGACGGGCAACGTCGAGCGGGAGCAAAAGCTGCTGTCGCTCCAGGCTGGAGGCGATGATTATATGACCAAACCTTTCGATCACCTGGAATTGCTGGCACGAGTTCATTCGCATTTGCGGTGGAGCCAGCTTCTGAAGACCTACAAGGAGCCAAAAACGCAAGGAAACAAACTTCACTTCCCTGGGCTGGCCATTGATTTGGAGCGGCTTACCGTGAGTGTTCAGGATGAGCCTGTCCTCCTGATGGCCAAGGAGCTGCATCTGCTCATCGTTTTGGCTCAAAATCCGCGCAGAGTCTATCATCCAAGGCAGCTGTACGAGCTGGTCTGGAACGACCAATCCGCCTACAATCCCGACGTGATCAAGACGCAAATTTACAATCTCCGCAAAAAAATCGAGCCTGACGCCGCAGGTCTGAAATACATTCATACCGTAAAAGGATTTGGATACAAATTTGAGCCGGTGACATCGGCTTAAGACGTGTTTGCAAACCAGCCCTAGGGGAAGCTACTGCACCTTGGGAAGAGTGAAGGAGAAGCGGCTGCCCCTGCCTTCGGCGCTCCAGACGTTGATTTGGCCGCCGTGGCGTTCGACGATTTCTTTGGTTATGGCCAGGCCCAGCCCGCGTCCGCGCTCCTTATTTTCCATGTAATGCCGGTTAAAAATATAGGGAAGGCGCTCGGCGGCAATGCCTTGCCCTGTGTCCTCAACCGTCACCGTTACCCATTTGGCCTCTTGCGTTGCCTTCAGGATAATCAGTCCGCCTGAGGGCGTAAATTTGCAGGCGTTATGCACCAGATTAATGATGGCGCGTTTGACGGCATGCGGGGCGATCAACACATCGGTATCCTCCTGGACCTCCACAATGATGTCGCATCGCAAGCTTCCGTAACGGATGTCGGTGGACATTTCACCAAAAATATCGTCAATCCACTCCGCAAACATGACCATTTCAAGACTCTGAGGACGTTCTTCCTCTTCAATCCGATTCATTTCGTCAAGGAAATGATTTACCTCAATGACCTTGCTATATACATTATCCAAAATTTCCTGCTGCCGGTCCTGCTCCTGGACAAGCTTTTGCTTAAGCGCCTGAATGCCGCCCTGAACATAGTTGAGCGGATTGCGGATATCGTGCGACATGTTTTGCAGGAGACGGGTGCGGGATTGCTCGGCGAGAATCAACTCGTCGTTGGAGCGCTTCAGGCTTTCCGTCTGCTCCTCTACTGTTAACTTCAGCGTTTTGTTCCAGTTCGCCAGCGTGCTTGCCAGCTCCTTCTGCACGCGATGCTGCTTCTCGCGCATTTGCCTAACCTGCTCGTAAAGAACAATCGACATAATGATAAATTCAATAACCGAACCAAATTGCATGCCAAAATGGGTGAACAGATTATCCGGCAAAATGCCTGTTGAAAGAAGAGAGCTTGGCAGGGCAATGGCATACAGCGGCACAATGGCAATCGTCAAACGGCGGGCAAGCCAACTGCCTCGCAGGGCGCAGCCGACGATTACAACCGGCAGCATCAGGATGGCGACAATTTTGAAGTTGAACCAGAGGGTCGTTAATCCGTATGTGTAGAAAAAAGCGTTGCCGATAGCCCCGACGGGGCATAGCCAGATGACAATGCGGCATAGACGGTCCAGCCATGGTGAAAAAGCGGCAGGTTTGACGATCCTTCGCGTTGCGAGAAAGCCAAACCAGACGCTCAGCATAAAAAAGAATTCGTAGGTGCTTGTAGGACTAGCAAACAGGACTCCGTCGTCACCGGTCGTAAACCAGTTGTCGCCCAGCAACTGAAGCGCCAGTCCGTCCCAAATAAATTGGGATGCGCTGTAGCATAAAATATAAAGGATATAGTAGATGTAAGCGATATTGCGAATCGACGAGTAGAGCGACAGCATATACATCACAATAGTCAAAATAATGCCGTAATATAGGCCATACAGCACAAATTCCAATGAAGTCTTTTCATAAATGGCGGCAGGTTCCGTTAGCTGCAGTGGAACAATAAAGGCCCCCGGCGTTTCAAAACGCATATAGATTGTTGTATCTGAAAAAGGAGGCAGTTGAAGGCTGTAGGAAGGGTAGTGGTGTGTAATCCGTTCCGCTTGTGAGGATGAGTATACATTAAAGTGGTCCATCAGCGGATTTTGCAGGCTAAGCAGCCAGCTCTCGCTCCCGGATTCATTGCGAATCGTCGCTTTCATCCAATATACCGATTTGCTGTAGCCAAAAGAGCTTTTGCCCTCCACCGGCCTGAATTGGCTCTGCAACTCCGGCGACTGTACATCCGTCAGGGTCCATGCCCCGTCCTTATCCTCTAAAATCTCCATGTAATCGTTGACGGAGTACAGTTCTCCCTCGTCTTCCGCGATCAGCTTCTTAACGGTATCCGTGCTGGCATCTGCAAGTCCTGCGCCAACCGCCCACAATGCAAGGACAATCAGCAAGCAACATTTTATCCGCATGTACATTCCTCATTCCCGCATTGTCGAAACGTTTAATTGGCTCCGCGAGAGCCTTTTTTAGCATAACGCCGGTCCCTGCAAACGTCAAAGTCTTTTGTGCGCGATCGCGAAATTGTTTTTTTAACATGGTTTACTTTGATCCTAAATTCCCGCCCAAAATTATAACGACACAGGCTCCTCTAATTCAAAAGCTTGGAATATTTCCTTCTGAGCCTTAGTCGCAGGAAACACAATCTGTTCGTTACCGATCTCTTGTACACGCAATTTCGAAATCGTTCTGATTTACTGTTTCGCCATTAGATCCAGAATGTGAAAAATACTTTTTGTACGGATATGATGGGACTATGGAAGCAGTATCGATTTATCCGATCCTGATACTTCAGAAATAGATAGTTGGATTTCTTTTTTTCAAACGCCGCAATCTAATAATTTGCCCTCTTTGTTTTTCATACCTCGTAAAAAACACAATACTGGACTGCGCCTTGAAGAAACGTCTGCAGACGAAATGATCCGCTTTCGGACTTCTTGCCGCAAAAATAACAGACTAATTCTACAATTAACGGATTGCCTGCTAAGCCTAATATCGGGATAATGAAAGAAGACATCAGACAAAAGGCTGTGATCTCCATTGTTGAAAACGCTAACATTCCCGCTTCGCGTCAAATTCATCCTTTTATTCGTCATCCTAATCACGGCTCCCTTGGCGCTGACCGCCATTGTCTCCTACAGGGAGTATTCGAATACGGTTCAGAACAACTCGGAGAAGTATATGCTTCAGCTCATGGAGCAGAGCCTCAAGAGCATCGACAAAAGCATCGACGATCTGAATCGCCTGACGCTCGTTCCCTATTACGACAACGATGTAATGGCCGTCCTGGGCAAGCATCGCGATCCGCAGGTCTATTCTCCCTACAATACGGATGAGCTGAACAAGCTGCAATTATTCATCTCCTCACTCACCTACGACCGTCCGGAGATACGGGGCTATTATTTGTTCGCGCTCGACGGCTCCTTGTTCAGCAACATGGAGAATTCGGTGCGCAACAGGTGGACGCAGGCCAATGAAGAATGGATGGAGCAAGCCTATGAGGCCGACGGCGATTTCGTTCTGCTGCCTCCCCATCAGGAAGACTATTATTATGCCAATGCGAATCAGGATGTGATGTTCTCCGTCGTCAGATTGATTCGTGAGCCTTATACGAACGCGCCGCTGGGCTTCGTGAAGATCGATATGCACGACCAGCTGTTCCGCGATATTCTGGCTTCCATCCAAATCAACAACAACAGCAAGGTATTCGTAACCGACGGGGCGGGAACGATTATCTATCCTTACGAATCCCGCAACGTCCATGTCAAAACGCTCGCCGACAACCGCATTCGACTGGACGGCAGCATCTACCTAAGCTCCTACTTCACCTCGAAGCAGACCAAGCTGACCGCCATCGGTCTCATCCCGATCGATGATCTGCAGAAGGATGTTCAGCAATTGACCCTGGTCACGGTCGCCATTACATTAGGCGCTCTGCTCATCGCTTATATCGCCGCCATTGTCGCCTCCAAGCAGCTCGTCAGTCCGATTCGCCATCTGCAGCAGAAGATGAGACGCGTGCAGAAGGGCTTTCTGGATCAGCGAGCCGCAGTCACGACGAAGGATGAGATCGGAGAGCTGTCGCAAGGCTTCAATCACATGGTCCAAGAGATTAATCAGCTCGTGCAAGAGCTGAGCGAGACGAAGGACCGCGAGCGCTCCTCGGAGCTGTCCGCGCTTCAGAGCCAGATGAACCCGCATTTCTACTACAACACACTGGAGTATATTAACATGATTGCGCTGGAGCATCGAAGAATGGAGATCAGCCGCATCGTCTCGAATCTCGGCAAGCTGCAGCGTTATACAATCGACAAGCGCAAGAAGCCGGTCAAATTAATCGAAGAAATCAAGTTCGTGCAGGCCTATCTGGAGATTATGTCCTACCGCTTCGAGGGAAGGCTGGCGACCCGGCTTCACATTGACGAAGAGCTGCATGATTGTCTCGTCCCGAAGCTGCTGCTTCAGCCCCTGGTCGAGAACGCCATCGAGCATGGCATTCAAGATTCCGGAGGTTTAATCGAAATTCGCACATACAACGACAGTCCCTATTTCATCCTCCAGATCTATAATGACGGGCCGCCGCTCACTGCAGAGAAGCGTCAGCATATCCGATCCTGCATCGCAAGGGAAAGCGCCGCTTCCCCGGAAGAAAGCGAACGCTTCGGCAACGTGACCAAGGGCTTTGCGCTGCATAATCTGCATCGCAGGCTGCAGCTTATTTATGGAGAGGCCTATGGGATTGAGCTGGATGAAGCTATTACGCGAGGCTGTCAGTTCCTTATTCGCATTCCGCAGCAGAGAGAACAGGAGGAAGCTTATGCTTAAAGTCGTTCTGGTGGAAGATGAAGCGCAAATACGCAGAGGCTTGAAAATATTGCTGGAGGAGATTATCGGAGGTTACGTCGTTGCGGGAGAGGCTCCGAGCGGCCAGGCCGCCATGCAGGTCATTCAGACCTTCATGCCGGATCTCGTCATCACCGATATTCGCATGCCCGATATGGATGGCATCACGTTAATGAAAAACATGAAACAGCTCATCCCGGACATCCCTTTCCTGATCTTGTCCGGCTACGACGATTTCCTGTACATGAGAGAGGCCATTCGGCTGCATGCCGTCGACTATCTGCTGAAGCCGGTCGACAATATCGAATTCGCGCAAAGCCTGGAGAAGTGGCGCAAAGGCGTCGAAGGCGAAGCTTCGCCAACCGATGCGAGCCACATTATCCGGCAAGTGAAAACCTATATTCAAGAAAACCTGAACGAGGATCTCTCGCTGCAGCAAGCCGCCGACCAGGTGCAATTGAATTACCACTATCTCTCCACGCTGTTCAAGCGGGAAACGGGCAAGCCCTATATCGAATACGTGATCGACGAACGGATGAAGAGGGGCAAGCAATTGCTGAGGACGACGAATCTGAAAATATACGAGGTAGCTTCCATGTGCGGGTATCCAACGCCCAAGCATTTCGCGACCGTGTTCAAGCAGCGGATCGGCTCCACGCCCGGCGATTACCGCAATGAGCGCGGCTGAGCGAGCCGGCATCACTTGATGCCGGTCATCGCCACGCCTTCGATGAATTTGCGCTGAGCGAAGAAGAAGACGGTAAGCAGAGGCAGTGTTGCCACGACCGACGCGGCCATAATCAGATGTCCTTTCGTTCCGCCGTCATCCGAGAACAGGGACAACGCCAGCGGAATCGTGAACAGCTTGCTGGAGTTCAGATACACCAGCGGCTCGAAGAACTCGTTCCAGGTTTGCAGAAACGTAATAATCGACAAAGTCGCAATGGCCGGAGCCGCCAGCGGGAACATGATGCGCAGGAAGGTTCCGATCGGGCTGCAGCCGTCGATCTTGGCCGCTTCCACCAGATCATTCGGGATGGTAATGAAGAACTGCCTCATCAGGAACACGCCGAATATGCCCGCCGCGCCCAGCATGGGCGGAAGAATAAGCGGCAGATGCGTATCCACCATGCCGATCTTCCCGAACGCGATGTACAGCGGTATCGTCGTCACCTCGGTCGGTATCATCATCGAGCTGAGCAGGAACAGGAAGATGAAATTTTTGTAACGGAAATCCAGCTTCGCGAACGCATATCCCGCCAGCGCCCCGAACAGACATACGCCAAGCGTTACTACGACAGCGATGTAGACGCTGTTGAACAAGTACAAGTGAAAGGGCTGCTGCTTGAACAGATCCACATAGTTGCTCCACTTGATCGGACTCGGAAACCACTGGGGCGGGAAATCGAATATTTTCGTATACGATTTCAGAGACGTGACGACCATCCAATAATAAGGCATAAGGATGATCACGCTGATCACCGCTAGAACGGCGTATTTCAACGCTAATTGCAAGCCGTTAGTCTTCATAGTGAACCCATCTCCTTCTTCCAAGCCATTGCACGATCGTCAGCGCCAATATAATGAAGAACAGAATGAACGAAACCGCCGACGCGTATCCGAAATTGAAATATTTGAATGCCTGCTCGTAGATATAGTATACGAACACATAGGTGCTCGTACCCGGACCGCCGCCCGTCATGACATGAATCTGGGCGAACACCTTCATGGAGCCGATCATCGTAATCGTAATGACCAGGAAGAGCGAAGGCGTAATAAGCGGAAGCGTCACATTGCGGAATTGCTGGAATTTCGAGGCTCCCTCTATGCTTGCCGCTTCATAATACATCTTGGGCACATCATTCAGCGCCGCGAGGAAGATGGCCATATTGATGCCAAGTCCCTTGATCAAGGTCACCATCGCGACAATCGGGATCGCCAGCGCGGTCGTATACAGCCACGCGGGGCCATGAACGCCGACCATCTCGAGCAAGGAATTGATCAACCCGTTCTTCGTTTGCAAAATATATTTCCACACAATCGCCCATACGACGAAGGAGGTGACGACCGGCGTGAAGATCACCGTCCGGAACAAGCCGATGCCGGGGATCGCCTTCTGCAAAAGCAGCGCCAGCGCCAATGTAATGATCACATTGAACGGCACCAGCAGCACGGTGAAATACAAGGTATTCCATATCGTCTTCACGAACACCGTGTCATTCGTGAACAGCTTATGATAATTTTGCAAGCCGACGAAGTGGAACTCGCCGATCAGCGACCAATTCGTCAGACTCATCGTAAACGCGGCGAGAATGGGAAGGAACAGGAACAAAATATACCCTGTCACAAGCGGTGATACAAATAAATAACCGTATCGATTCTCGCTTCTGGCCATCGGACTCGCACGTTTCTCCAGCCTAATTCTCTTCCTCGTCTCTCTCTGACTTCTATGCACAGCTTGATTGTTCATCTCCACTGTCTACCCCTGCCTTTCCTGATGAACCGAAATAAGCGCAATGCCTTGGTTCTAATTCTGATTAAATGCGAGGGTGCAACCTCTTTCTGTGAAAATCGGGTGTGCGGCGCACACCCGATTAAGATACTGCCGCAGATTCTCGCTTGCTGCGGCAGCTTCTCTCGAGCTGCCGCAGCTTTACTTCACGAGCGGCCCGACTTCCTTGTCCATCAGGTCCAGCACTTCCTTCACCGTGGAGTCCTGCGTATAGAGGTAGTCGAGAATCGTCTGGATCTTCACATCGATCTGCTGCCAATTCTCATGGAACGGCTGCAGCTCAACGCCCTTCGCCATCGGATCGACGAGCGCCGCCATCATGCCTTCGCGCGACGGCTTGCCCACATCGAGGAACGCGTCCGACTCCGACACCGATTTTCTAGGCGGCTGGAACATGCCGGTGAGCTGGCTCATGACATCCGCGCTCGTCATATATTTGAACAATTTCATCGCTTCCTCCGGATGCTTCGTATCCTTCGTCACCGAATAGCCCGCCATGCCGACGGCTGTCGGCGCATCCGCATTAGGACCTGTCGGCATTGGCGCGATATCCCATTCGAAGTCGGTAATCGATCTTGCGTTTGTGGAGTAGCTGTACGTATTCCTCACCATGCCCAGCTTGCCCGACTCGAAGGTCGTCTGATCGCCCGGCTGAGGATGTACGTTATATTTGTAGATGAGATCGTTGAAGAATTGCAGCGCCTGCTCGCCGCCCGGCGAATTGAGCGCGAACGCCGTCTTGTCCTCATTGAAGATATCGCCGCCGAATGCCCAAATCGTGTCCATAAGCGCATCCTGCCAGTTCTTCCAGGAGTTATTGCTGCCGAAGAGGTTGACGCCGTATACGCCTTTGTCCGGATCGGAGATCGCTTCGGCCGCCTTCAGGAACTCGTCATAGGTCCAGTCGCCTTCCTTATAGAGCTCAAGCGGCGTCTTCAGCCCCTTCTCCTCGAACAACGTCTTGTTGAAAAATAATTCCTTCGGACCAATCGCGAAGCCTACGCCGTACAGCTTCTCGCCGTCGCGGTATAAATCCAGCGTCGACGGATAAATATCATCGAAGTTGTAAGCGCTGTCTTCTTTGACAGAAGCAACGTCCATTAATTGACCCGAACCCATGAACTGCGGAACCATGCGCTCCGCCAGCCACACCACGTCAGGCGCGGTTTTCGAAGCCAGCATTATCGACAGCTTCTGCTGATATTCCGCGAATGGAATGAGCAGCACATCCACCTTGATATTCGGATTCTGTTCATTGAACGTTTTCATCAAATCCTCGTACAAAGCTTTCCTCGCGTCATCTCCCCAAATGCTGAGCGTCAAGGTGACATCCTTCGCCGGCTCCTCGGAAGCATCGCTGCCAACCTTGAAACCGTTATCATTTGTATTCGTCGTTTCATTGCCGCCGTTATTGGAGGAGCAACCTGCAATCGTGACGAACAATAGAACCAATACAAGCAGCCAAGCCGATTTTCTCGTTTTCATTTTTCTTCCCCTCTCATGAGTCATATGCTGTTTACAATCTCATTATATCGCTCGTCTTTGGCCCGCCTAAATCCTTTAACTTGCTATAAGGTCTGACTTTTTAAGATTGAAGCTTGCTCGCATTACCCGCCCTATTAACCCGCTAAGCAGATCCAATGAGACTATCGACTCTTCTTCGTGAATAAGGACTTGCTGGTTTTAAAGGACATGTGCGACTGTTACGCGACATTTTAGAAGATTTTCGGAGTGTAAAGGTCGCATTTGACCGTTAAAGCAGAAATAGTAGATGAAACCTTTCAATACCTTCTCTTACGTTCAATGATGAGGCTGTCGATTAACTGCGGACTGGGTTGCAGGGTTAGTTTCCAGCGCTGCAGACTCGGATGACGCTCCGGCTGGCGCTCTTGCGCTGCTTACCTTCGTTGCAGCAGCTTCAAAAACAGAACCGGCTGAGCTGTTCTACAAGTTGGTGATTCATAGTTAATCAACATCCTCAATTATGACCGTTATCCTTCACACCTTGGACAAATGGCCACACGCTCCCTCACGAATCCACAATAAATCACAGCCTCGAAAATGTCCGTTACAGTTGCAAGCGTTCATTCCTTCCAAACGAAATTTTATAAATTCTAGTATTCATAAGAAAAACGCCTGACGGCGTCCTTGGAAAACAGTAATCTGCTCTAACGGACATTGGGTCACCTTAAACTGCTTTTTTCGCTGCCTATTTTCTCTAACGGACATTGGGTCACCTTAAACTGCTTTTTTCGCTGCCTATTTTCTCTAACGGACATTGGGTCGCCTTAGCGATTAAATCGAACGAATAATCGACGTGATTAGTCCGCTAAGCGGAACAAATGTCCGTTAAAAATCTGAGCTGGCTCATACGAGCTTCTAAAGGTCGAAAATGTCCGTTACAGTTGCAAGCACAAAAAACTGCCGCAAGCCAACCGATGTTGGACGCGGCAGTTCTGATAAAAAATCGTTTATTAAGCTTTGTTGTTCGAGCCGAATTCGCGCATTTTGCCGATAACAGTTTGTTTGATCGCTTCGCGGCCCGGAGCCAGGAATTTACGCGGATCATATACTTCCTGATCATTTGTCAGGATTTCGCGAGCAACCTTCGTGAAGTTGATTTGGTTCTCTGTGTTCACGTTGATTTTCGCTGTTCCCAGAGAAATCGACTTCTTGATGTGCTCAGTCGGAATTCCTGTTCCGCCGTGCAGTACAAGCGGAAGCTTGATGGTTTGGCAGATTTCTTCCATTTCCTTGAAGCCAAGGTTCGGTTCGCCTTTGTAAGGACCGTGAACGGAGCCAAGAGCCGGAGCCAGGCAGTCGATGCCAGTGAGTTCAACCAGCTTGAAGCATTCTTGCGGATCCGCGTAGATAACGCCGGAAGCTACAACATCATCCTCTTGTCCGCCGACTACGCCAAGCTCAGCCTCGACAGAAACGCCTTTCGCATGCGCGTATTCAACAACCTTCTTCGTCGTTTCCACGTTCTCGTCGAATGGATGATGGGAAGCGTCGATCATAACGGAAGTGAAGCCGGCATCGATAGCCGCTTTGCACTTCTCGAAGCTGGAGCCATGGTCGAGGTGAATCGCAACCGGAACAGTGATCTTCATCTCATCGATCAAAGCGCCGACAATCGCTGTTACAACCTTGAAGCCGCCCATGTAACGAGCCGCGCCTTCGGATACGCCCAGGATTACTGGAGATTTCTCGGTTTCGGCTGCATCCAGAATTGCTTGCGTCCACTCCAGGTTGTTAATGTTGTACTGACCTACCGCATATCCTTCTTTCAGCGCCTTGTTAAGCATGTCCTTCATTGATTCCAAAGCCATATGATAATCCTCCTTTGAGTGTTACTACCGATGTTCTTAGCTGCTGTGCTGCCCAAGTTCTGCAAGTGATGCTGCCCTCGCCTTTATCTCCATAAAGCTTAGAGACAGCTTGGACACTTTATTATACTACTTCACGCGCTCCGATTTCCACAATGCCCTGAAGGAAAAGCTCACAATATTGTAATTAAACCATAGTAGCACGCGGTTTTCCACCCTTAAATTTCGTCAAATTCCATAGCGATCTGATGTACGCGCTTCCATTTATTCTCGTGACTGAATCAGCAGAGAAACGCCGCACGCAGAGAACTGCGCACGGCGCGAGACCTTTAGAGACGTTCCTTCAAGTCTGATGCAGATATCCAATGAACAGCGCCGCTCTTCGGCAGTGCTGTTTGTCCAATTGCAGAGTCAGGTCCCGCAATAGGTGCGGTACGGGCGATCCGCCTTAGGGGGCAGCTCGGCAAATTGCGCCTGCTCCGGCGAATGGGCGTACGGCTGCTCCAGCGCAAGAAGAAGCTTGTGCAGCACACTGTAGTCGTCGTCTTCCTCGGCTGCCCTCAGCGCCTCCTCCACCCGATGATTGCGCGGAATAAGAGCGGGATTGCTGCTCTTCATGAGCTGCAGCGACGCTTCCTTGTCCTCCTGCTGCTTCTCAAGCCTCGCCTGCCGCTTCACCAGCCAAGCGGCGAAAGCTTCCGAGCCGAACAGATCGAAGCCGCCCAGCTCCACCGCTTCGCCCATCAACCGCAGGAATGTATTCGTGTAATCCGCTTTATGCTCCTGCATCAATTGCAGCAACTCCGTGACCAATGCCTCATCCTCGGACTGTTCGCCGAACAAACCAAGCTTCGCCCTCATCCCCGCCAGCCAGTGCCTGTAATAGAGCTCTGCGAATGCGGCCAACTCATCCTCCGCCAGCTTCACCGCCGCATCTTCGTCTTCATGCAGAAGCGGCAGCAGCGCTTCCGCGAGCCTCGCCAAATTCCATGCCGCGATCTGCGGCTGATTGCCATAAGCATATCGGCCTTGCCTGTCGATGGAGCTGAACACCGTCGCCGGATCATAGGCATCCATGAACGCGCAAGGACCGTAATCGATCGTCTCTCCGCTAAGCGCCATGTTGTCGGTATTCATGACGCCGTGAATGAAGCCTGCAAGCTGCCATTTCGCAAGGAGCGCGGCCTGGCTGCAAATGACGGACCTGAGCAGCGCTAGCGCGTCATTCTCCCCGCTTGCCGCTTCCGGATAATGCCGTTCCAGCGTGTAGCTAGTGAGCGCCCGCAGCAACTCCTGCCCTTCGTCTGCATTCGCCGCGAATTGGAACGTGCCCACGCGGATGTGGCTGGCCGCCACTCGCGTCAGCACCGCGCCTTGCAGCTCGGACTCGCGGAACACCGGCTCGCCCGTGGCCGCCACGGCAAGGCTGCGCGTTGTCGGAATGCCTAGCGCGTGCATCGCCTCGCTCATGATGTATTCGCGCAGCATCGGCCCGAGCGCCGCCCGTCCGTCGCCTCCGCGGGAATACGGCGTGCGGCCGCCGCCTTTGAGTTGAACGTCGAAACGCTCTCCCTTCGGCGTCATCTGTTCCCCGAGCAGCACCGCGCGGCCGTCGCCGAGCATCGTGAAATAGGCGAATTGATGCCCCGCATAGGCCTGCGCCAGCGGCAGAGCGCCCACCGGCAAGCGATTGCCGGCGAAAATCTCAGCTCCTTCGGGGCTCTGCAGCTTCTCCGGGTTCAAGCCGAGCCCGGCGGCCAATTCGGCATTGAACAGCACAAGCTTGGGCGAACGCGCCTTCGCGGGCTCCTGCAAGGTGAACAGCTTCTCGGGCAGCCTTGCATAACTGTTGTCGAAATGCCAGCCTGACTCTTCATGTTTTTGAGCGTTCGTAGTCATCATTCATCCTCCGTATCCGTTCCAAATTTCAGTCCTGTATTTCATATTGCTTGCAATGTATCATGATTGGCGCAAGGAAGCAAACCGACGTATGCCGCTGCGCGGTTCAGAATATAACGCGCCCTGATGTTAGGCCAAGAAGAGAGCAGGGATGCGGAATCCAGGGAAGAAGCCTGAGTCGGAATCAGCGAAGTAGCCTGAAGCAGGCTCCGATGATGGAGCTCATCAAACTCTAACGAAGACTCAGAGGCTGTCGATTAACTGTGGACTGGGCTGCAATGCTGATTTCCAGCGCTGCAGCTTCGGAGGGCGCTCCGACTGGCTCTCTAGCTCTGATTTCCAGCGCTGCAGCTTCGGAGGGCGCTCCGACTGGCTCTCTAGCTCTGATTTCCAGCGCTGCAGCTTCGGAAGACGCTCCGACTGGCTCTCTAGCTCTGATTTCCAGCGCTGAAGCTTCGGAGGACGCTCCTACTGGTACTCTAGCTCTGATTTTCAGCGCTGAAGCTTCAAATGCGGAACTGGCTGAGGTGTTCCATAAGCAGGTGATCCACAGGTAATCGACAGCCTCACTCACAGCGTTAAACACCTCCTGTCGCCCATTTGCGTAATTCTAACGAAGAATCATCACGCTATTGCGGCGAAGAAAGCTTCCTTTCGCTCATGAAACGGCAAATAAGCATATAGATCTTCGTTCGTTTTGCTAATCATGCTGAATCATGGGCAATAGCGATATAACAATTCGTTAGCCTTCCAAATTCTTCATTTGCCTCCTCTAATGGAATAACTTGACAACCAACTGTATCGCCTGCATAATACAGAAGTGTATTAACCAGACAGTACAGTGCGGAGGAGATAGAGACAGAGGACAATTCCGCATTGTGCTCACCCAAGCCTATCGTCACATGCACGAGAGACGAGCACGAATGAGAGGTCATGCTATGAGCGCGAATGAAGAATGGGCCGTGATTTCATTCAATAATCGGGATCCCGTCTACTTGCAGGTGGTGCGCCACTTCAAAGAGCGGATCGCGACAGGCCTGCTGCTGCCGAATCAGACGATTCCATCGAGACGGGAGCTCGGAGCCTTATTGAAGATCAACCCGAATACGGTGCAGAAGGCGTACAAGGAAATGGAGGAGCAGCAATTGATTGTAACGGAACCTAATTCGCATAGCCGAATTACGAGCGATGCGGAGCTGTTAAGCCGAATCAGAATGGAGCTTGCGAGCGAAGCCGTGCAAGTCTTCGTGACAGCCGTCCGCAAAATCAATATCGGCGTCGATGAGCTTGTGGAGCTGGTGCGGAGAGAATATGCGGAAGGAGGCGAGCGCCATGATTGATGTTCTTCATATTCGCAAGCGATACCGGCTGCGCCATGTGCTAAGAGATGTCTCCTTTCAAGCCGAAAAGGGTCAAATCACCTGCTTGATCGGAGTGAACGGCGCAGGGAAATCGACCATTCTGAAGGCCATTATGGGACTGACGCCGCTGTCTGGGGGCCATATCACCATTGACGGTCAGAAATTGACGCCTTCCATATATGAGAAAATTGCCTTCGTGCCCGATCATCTCACCATGCCGCTTGGCATGCGAATTGGAGAGGCGCTGCAGTTCATGGACGACTTCTACGACAGCTGGAATCCAGCTCGCGCCGAAGAATTGCTTCGCTTCTTCAAGCTGGACGAGCGGGCGCGCATCGGAAGCTTGTCCAAAGGCATGGCCGCGAAGCTCAATCTACTGCTCGGCCTTGGTCAAAATGCCGATTACATCCTGATGGACGAGCCGTTCTCGGGTATCGACCTGTTCACAAGAGAGGTCATCGCAGAGGCATTCACCAGCGATCTGATCGACGGGCGCGGCGTCATTATGACGACGCATGAAATCAACGAGATCGAGCATCTCATGGACCGAGCGGTGCTGCTGCAGGACGGCGAGGTTCGCATGGCGTTCGATTGCGAGGAAATGCGAAGCGAGCAAGGCAAATCCGTGGTCGATGTGATGAGGGAGGTGTATTTGGCATGAAGAGCTATTTGAAGCTTGTACAAATGGAGCTGCATCGTTTTCGATGGATTCTGCTTGCGCTTATGGGCTTGACGGCTGCTGTCCAGATCATTGCAGTGATTTGGAAGACGAAGCAAGGATTGGCGGTTCAGCTTGACGCAATGAACCGAATCAAGGACACAGTCAATTCCTCTACTAAAATCGATGTTGATAAGCTAACCTTCGATTGGGTTATCTTCAGCACACCAAAGCCGTTCATTCTTGTCATTCTGGTCAGCATAGCCGCCCTGTCCTTCTATGTCTTCTTCATCTGGTATCGGGACTGGCTCGGCCGCTCGACCTTCATCTACCGCTTGCTGATGCTGCCTGCGGCAAGAATGAATCTATACTGGGCCAAGCTCACCTCGCTCCTCCTTCTCGTCTTCAGCATGCTGTCGTTTCAGCTTGTCTTGCTGCCGATCGAAGGCTGGGTGTTCAAGCTGCTTGTTCCATCCGTTCAGCGTGCGGATTCGCATATTGTAGACGTGATCAGCCGCAATCAGCTTTTGCCGATGCTTTTTCCAAGAAGCTTTGAACAATTCATCTATTTCTACGGCATGGGAATGACAGCCGTCATTGCGGTTTTCACGGCGATTCTGCTGGAGCGGAGCTATCGCAGGATCGGCATATTGTATGGAGTGACGTATCTGATTGTGTGCTTGGGTCTCATCTTGTTTCCCGTGTCCTTGCTGGAAACCATGTTCGGAACAGGCTATTTCTTCGGCACCGAAATTTTCATGATGGAGCTGTTCATGTTCCTGCTCGTCCTTGGGCTGTCGCTCTGGCTCGGGAACCGGCTGCTGTCGAAGAAGGTTACCGTATGAGCTGTATGAGAAGGAGGTTTAAGCATGCTGCGATATAGAAGCGTGAAGCGCTATGGGTTAATCCTGCTGCTGTTCGTGCTGGCAGTAAGCGGTATAGGATACTATTATGCGATTGGTAGAACGGACTATATGCCTGAATACAAGCTGGAGCTTGTGCAAGGCAGCACCTCGGAAGGTGAAGCTATTATAATACCCGGAGATTATTACTTATCCGGGCATTCTGAGCATTTAACCATAACAGAAGAGGGAACAGAATTCTCAGCACTAACTCGAAATCAGCGCACATCCATTACAAATCGAGAGGAATTTATGTATTCCTATCTGGGGATGGAGGATCTTCTCGAGAAGCATCGCTCGTTCTTGCGCGGCAAGAAAAGAGGTATAGGGGGATTTTATCGAGATGAGAAGCAGACCGTATATAGCGAAGTTCAAGTAAAAGGTTCCGAATCCTCCGCTCCCAAAGCGAAGTTCGCAACCAGTATTTTGGATGAGGAGACAGGTAAGTCAAGAGAGCTGCATACTAGCTTGGATGTGCCGAAAGGAACCGTGGAGATGAATGTCTACGATGTCCAGTTGCTCGAATCCAAGATCTTTATCCTTGTGTACGTACGCAACAAACCATCTCAAGAATACAGTTATCATGTATATGCCTTCGACGAGAAGAACGGCGATTTCGTGGAAGATACGAAGCTCAACTTATGGGAGAATCGACATCGCGACGATACCCTTCCAAGACAGCTCTCCACCGATATCATCACCATGCCCAGCGAGCGTATCTATTTCCAGGTTAGCGGCAGATCAGTAGGAAGAAAGGAGGAAGAATATGTTTACTATTCCTACTCCTATCTCACAGGAGAATTGAAGGAATTGCAGAATGAGACTTGGCAGGAAGCCTATGTGAATCCGAATGACAGCATAAGTAGATTCGACTTTCGATTCGTGAACAATCTTCAGACCGACTACTTGTATCATGCGAAGCAGACCTCGACCCAGTTACAGGTTTCACGCATGGATTTGGCAACTAACGATGTTGACGATGACTACCTGTCCATATCGGCGAAGAAGCTAGGCTCGGATGAAATTAATGATGTAAAAATTTCTGGCGAACGTATTTATTTGCTGACGCATACCGATGGTATCCCTGGCGCATTTGTTCTTGATTTGATGAACGGTAATATCCTGTATCAAGGTAAGGTTGTGAAAACGGGAGGCAGCCGGCAATCTAACGAAGAAGCGTCCGAGCAACTTCATGTCATAGATCTTTCGCTCTATTCCACCTTCTGAGAACTGCAACAAACAGAGCAAGAGCTCGGCCTATCGGGACCGAGCTCTTGCTCTAAATCAATGCGTCACTTCTTCAGCCCGACTTCCTCTGCTTCCGAAGCAGATAGATAAAATAAGGCGCGCCAATGACAGCCGTCATAATACCGACCGGCACCTCTCGCGGAGCAATTACCAAGCGGCCGACCAGATCGCCGAGAAGCATCAGATTCGCGCCGAGAAGCGCGGACATGGGAATGAGCCACTCATGGCGGCCTCCAATGATGCGCCGGGCCAGATGCGGAGCGATTAATCCGATGAAGCCGATGGCCCCGACCGCCGAGACGGAGATGCCCGCCATGGCTACGGCAAGCAGCATGAGCCAGAAGCGCTGCTTCGAGACGGCAAGACCTAACGACGCTCCGGTCTCATCTCCGAGCAGGAATAGATTTAGTCTCGAATAGCGGCTCCATGCAAAAGGAAGCAGCAGCGCCATCCAGGGCAGAAGCGTCCGCACCTGCGTCCAGTCTCTGCCCCACAGGCTGCCTGACATCCAGAGCAAGGCCAGATTCACATTTGTCGGATGCGTCACGATCAGATATTGCGTGGCCGCTTGGAATACCGCGCCGATTGCAACGCCGACAAGAGCCAGCGCCGCAGGAGATAACGTCAGTCTGCGGCTTAGCGTCATCAGCAGGAAGAACGCGAGCACAGCGCCGCAGAACGCCGCAACGGACACCATGCCGCTTGGCGCTCTCGGGAAGAGGAAGAGCACCATCGCCGCAGCGAAGCCAGCTCCCTTCGTAATGCCGATGACATCCGGACTCGCGAGCGGATTGCGCACCAGACTTTGCAGGATCACACCGCCGGTCGCAAGGCCAATGCCGGCAAGAACAGCCGTAAGCGCTCTGGGCAAGCGAACCTCATGCACGATGAAATAGGCCGAGCTCCCCTTCTCCGCAAGTCCTGGCCAGAGGTCTGCAAACGGGATCGACACCGCTCCCCAGCTTAGCGAGAAAGCGAAGAGAAGGAGCAACACGGCAAGGGCCGAAGCAAGCGCCAAAACCTTCTTCTTCATGCTGCCGCTCCTCCTTTGCGCCGAGCCAGATAGATGAAGAACGGCGCGCCGAGCGCGGCCGTCACGATCCCGACCGGCGACTCGAAAGGAAAGGCGATGGCTCTGCTGAGCAAATCCGCGAATACCAGCAGCGTCGCTCCGAGCAAAGCAGTCAGCGGAACCAGCACCCTCAGCTCATGACCGGCCAGCCCCCGCGCAATATGAGGAACAATGAGACAGACAAAGCCAATCGGTCCGCATAACGCCACGGCCGAGCCCGCCAGCAGAACGACCAGAAGCATACAGAGCGCTTTGACCAGAATCAGGCGTTGCCCGAGCCCCGCCGCCACCTCGTCCTGCAGCAGCAACAGCCGGAAGGCGGGCAGCAGCAAAGCGGTCAATAAGAGCCCGCCGGCAAAGAAAGGCAATAGCAGCCGCGCTTCCAGCCATCCTGCCTGATTCACTGAACCGACCAGCCAGAACATCATGCTGTCCGTGGAATATTGATTAAGAATAATGGCTCCTTCTGTCAGAGAGGCCAACAAGAAATGCACGGTAATACCGGCCAAAGCAAATCGAATGACCCCGCCTCCTTGCGCGCCGCCCGCCAACGCCCAGACAAGCAGCGCTCCGCAGGCAGCGCCGGCGAAAGCGATGAACACCGACCCGATGGCACTGAGTCTGTCGAAAAGAAGCAGACTGAAGACAACGGCGAGAGCCGCGCCGGCATTAATGCCGAATACATGAGGGGAGGCCAGCGGATTGCGCGTCGCAAGCTGCGTAAGCAGGCCGGCGAGAGAGAGCTGAGCTCCTACCATGCAGGCCGTCAACGTTCTGGGCAGTCTTAACGTCTGAATGTAGAGATGCTCCTTCTCATGTCCTTGATACGTCAGCGCATCTATCAATATGCGCCAGGAAATATTCGCTTGCCCGTACTTCAAGCTCAGCAGCATGCCGAGCAGCAGCAAAGCGCCTGAAACGGCAAAAAGGAGGAGCAGAAACCGCGAACGGCGCTGCTTCCCCAAAGCTGGAATGGACGACCTCATCTATTTG
The DNA here is from genome assembly GCF_011947265.1 of Paenibacillus sp. HB172176. GTDB lineage: Bacteria > Bacillota > Bacilli > Paenibacillales > Paenibacillaceae > Pristimantibacillus. The sequence goes on along the minus strand of NZ_JAATHD010000013.1, from coordinate 109,623 downwards.
GCTCCCAGCTCGTTCACGATATCCTCCGCGATCTTCTCGGAGCCGAGCATTCCTCGGGATAAAGACCAGTTGCGTCTCTCCACCGTATAGACCTTGCCCTGCTTCACGGCATCAAGCTCCTGCCACAATGGATTCTTCTCCCATTCATTCACGATCGTCACTTCCTCCGTCGGCATCAGGAACAACGCCTGCGGATTCGCCTCCACCAATTGCTCCAGCGTTAATTGCGGATAAGCCGCTTCATCGCTAATCGGATCCGTGAAGCCAAGCAACTTCACCATCGATCCGCTGTAGGAATGATTGGAATGCGCATAGAAGCCTTTGGGATTCACGACCGCCGGCAATACCGTAAGCTTCGCCCCTTGCAGCTTCTCCTTGGCATCGCCAATCAACGCTTCATGCTGCTCCAGACGCTTCCGTCCCTCTTCTTCCTTGCCCAGCGCTTTGGCTACAAGCATGAAGTTAACCAGCATCTGGTCATAGTCCGCCGTATAGTCGTCCAGCACAAGCACGGGAGCAATCGCCTTCAACTGATCAAGCGCATTCTTATGCTTGTTCACATCCGCAATAATCAAATCCGGCTTCAGCGTGCTAATCAGCTCGATATTCGGTTCATACCGCGAGCCCACCGACGTATAGTCGCCCAGAGCGCTCTTCACCGAATCCATGAAGAGACCCGCATCTCCGTCATCGGCGATGCCGACAGGCTGAACGCCTAGCGTCGCAACCATATCCGTAAAGCTGAAATCCATCGTTACGATTTTCTCCGGCGTCTGCGGCAGCGTTACCGTGCCGAGCGCATCTTCAACGGTAATCATGCCGTCCGACGTTTGCGGCGTCGCCGAGATCCCTCCATTATTGTTGTCATTTGCATCGTTCGAAGCTTGTCCACAGGCTGCAAGGCTTAAGACAATAAGCAATAGAATACCAAGTCGTGCTGAGCGGAACATCCATGAAGTCATTTTCGTTTCTTCCCCCTGATAATAATAATTATTCTCACTACAATGTATTTTAGCGACTTCTTCCCGCTCATTCCATATCATATCTTCAGATTGAACATGTTATATTATTAGATTTTCACCTGTTTTTCTTGAAACGATGTTGGCGAGCAGCCTTCTTCTTGCTTGAATACGCGGCTGAAATGAAAATAATCGGAATAGCCTACTCGCTGTGCGATTTCCTTGGCGCTGAGAGAGGTCTGAAGGAAAAGCTCCTTCGCCTTCTCTACCCGAAGCCTTCTCAAATATTGCGTCATGGTCAGCCCGGTGCGCGACTTGAATCGCACCGTATAATGACCTTCGCTCATGCCTGCCCTGCCCGCCAGAAGAGGCAGTGTCAGCTTCAGCATATAATGCTCCTTCATATAGGCAAGAGATTCGTCGATACCGTCCAACCTTGAAGCTTCCTGCTCCCGCAAGTCGGTTTCGTAGAGATAAATGAACAGTATTCGCTCGAGCATCAGCCTCATGCGGAAGCGCTGCGCGGGCTCCTCTCTCTCTGCAAAGCTGTAGTTCCCCTCCGCCATCCGCAGAAGCTCGTCCAGCATATATTTGATCTTCACCTCGCTCAGCGTGTATAACGGGCCCTGCAGCGACCAGCCTGCGCCCGCCGGAAGCAGCCGGTAGAAGATAACGAAATACTCCGCCTCCTTCGTTCGCGGCACTTGAAGCGAATACGGTCCCTCGCCCGGATGGCAAGCATAGCCTTGAGAGACCACGACAGCCTCCTCTCCGCCGCCCTTCCCTATAGTAAGTAAGCCGCTGCGCATCACAACCAGAGCATGCTGCTCCTCCTCCAATTGAAGGAGCTGTGTTTGATGAAAGATCTGAATGCGCTGAAAAACCGGAATAATCGACGCAAGCTGCTCGAAAAACATAGAATCCAACCTCCACCGAAATCGAAATGCCTCTTATTCCTCCATTATACCCTATTCCAAACCAAACAAGAGCGCTGCCCGCAGGGGGCAACGCTCTCCATTCTGCTATTCCTTGCGCCTATTATGAGCTCAGCGCGCCTTCCGTCTTCTTCGCGCCCGCCTTCGCGTCGCTTACGACGGGTACATCCTCTTCCTTGGCATGGGCTCTCTTGATGAAAAAAGAAAGCAAAAGTCCAACCATGCCGATGCCGATAATAACCATATAGGCATCATTAATGCCGCCGATTGTCGCATGTTGAAGCATCGCGTTCTGATCCATGCCGGACCCGGAGGTCGCCAGGTCCGTCATATGAGACTTCGTTCTGGTCGTCATGACCGTTACGAGCAGCGAAGTACCGATAGCGCCTGCCACCTGCTTGATCGTATTGGAGACCGCCGTGCCATGCGCGTTCAGCCTTGATGGAAGCTGGTTAAGACCCGCCGTCGTAATTGGCATGAGGAACATCGCCATACCGAAGCGTCTGCCGGTAGACATGAGCACCAGATACGCATAGCTCGTTGAATCGGTCAGATTGACGAAGCCGATCGTGGTCACGATCGTAATCGCCATGCCGATGATGGACAGCCATTTCGCGCCGAAGCGGTCGAATAATCTGCCGGTTACCGGCATCATGAAGCCCATTAGCAAGGCGCCCGGCAGCATGAGCAAGCCGGATTCGAGCGGCGTATAGCCGCGCGCGTTCTGCAGATAGAGTGGCAGCAGCATCATATCGGCGTACATAACCATCGTAACCGCGATATTGATGATCGTCGTCAGAGAGAACATATTGTAGCGGAACACGCCCATGTCGAGCAGCGGCTCCTTGCTTCTGATCTGTCTGATCGTGAACAACGCGAGCGCAAGCACGCCAACGATAAGCGATATAATGACTTCGGCGCTGGACCAGCCCTTCGTGCCTGCAATGCTGAAGCCGTAGAGCAGCATGCCGAAGCCGATAGTGGAAATAATAACACCTGCAACGTCAAGCTTGGGAAAGGTGCGTTCGGTTACATTTTTCAGATAGAAGAAAGCAATGATGGGAACGAGAACCGCCAGCGGCAGCATGCCGTAGAACATGACGCGCCAGGAGTAATGATCGAGCACATAGCCCGCCAAAGTAGGGCCGATCGCCGGAGCGAAGATGATCGCGAAGCCGACAAGCCCCATCGCTCCTCCGCGCTTGTCAGGAGGAAATACCGACAAGATCACGTTCATGAGCAGCGGCATAATGATGCCGGCGCCGGCGGCTTGGATCAAGCGCCCGACTAATAGAACCTCGAATCCCGGAGCAATGGCGCTAACAATTGTACCTGCCAGGAACAGCAGCATGGATGCGCCGAACAGCTCGCGTGTCGTGAATCGTTGCATGAAATAAGCTGTGATCGGAATCAAAACGCCGTTGACCAGCATATAGCCCGTTGTCAGCCATTGGGCGGTCGATGCGGCGATATCGAATTCGCGCATGAGCTCCGGAGTCGCCACGCTCATGATCGTCTGATTCAGCACCGCGATGAACGCGCCCAGAATCATGACGAAGAGCAGCGGTCCTCTCTTCACTGAAGCAGATGCTCCAGCAGATGATGATGTTGCTTGCATAACAGTCAGATCCTTTCTCAAAATAAATGGAGTTAATATACAATGTGTTGTATACTTTACTTATAGTCGCATTATACGCCTGTGACCCGCAGAGCAGCAAGCTACAGATGAGAAGAATCTGTCAGTTACTAGACAAATATGTTGAAATTGTCGTTCAAGTTATGTTTACTAGACAGTCTAGCCGAAAATGTAAACCTGCCCTTTCATTGGGCAAGACAGGAGGAGCCATGACGAATCGCGACCAATCGAATCAGTCAGATCCGCGTGTGCTGAGGACTCGGCAGCTTATACGCGATGCATTCATTGACTTGCTGGAGGAGACCGAACTGGAGAAGTTAACCGTCAATCGCATTGCCGAAAGAGCTACCATTAACCGGGTCACCTTCTACCTGCATTACAAGGATATCCCCGACATGCTGGACCGCATCGCCGATGATATTATCAATCAAATGTATGACGCGCTGCGCTCGGCGCCCAAAGAGCCTACAGCCGTGCTGGTGCGTCTGCTGGAGCATGTGCAGGAGAACACCAAGCTGTTCAAGCTGCTGCTGGTCACGAAGCGCGTGCCCGTTTTCACGGAACGGTTCATGTCCGTAACAGGCGGCCTGATCGCCGGCAAGATCGAGAATTACTTCAAGCGCACCGACAATCACGACATTCAAGCGGAAATCGGCTCTTGGTACCTAAGCTCGGCGATCATCGGCACGATTATTACCTGGCTGCGCCACGACACCCCCTACAGCCCGGAATATCTGGCCAAACAAATCCGCCTGTTGTCTCCGCAGTTGTAAGGAGTCGGCACTCGGCATCGCAGGCATCGCATTCCCTGCTGGCAGCTGCTGGAGCTGACATTTTGACATTTGATACGTCCATCAGATCGTCCTTGATTCTCAGGAGGAAACGGCAAAACAAACGGTATGAGAGGAGATTCTACTATGACAGTAACGAAGAATTGGAGGGAGCATGCCTGCGGCTTGCCATTCATCGCTTCCTACAGCGGAGGCAAGGACAGCACGCTTGCTCTCCATCTTGCGATGGAGGCCGGAGAGGCTACGGGACTCATCGTAATGCTTGAAGAGGAAGGAAAGCGTTCCCGCTCGCATGGCATGCCGCCCGAGCTTATTCGGGCGCAGGCTGAAGCTATCGGCCTGCCCGTGTATACCGCGGCTGCGAGCTGGGAAGATTATGAGCGAGAGTTCGCCAAGCTGCTTGAGAAGGCAAGGTCACTTGGCGCAGAAGCGCTGATTACCGGCGATATCGATATGCCCGAGGAGGGCTGTTGGCATGATCGCATGACCCAGGCTGCCGGACTGGAGCTTGGCATGCCACTATGGCGCGCCGATCACCTGGAGATCGTGAACACTTTCATCGACCTTGGCTATGTCGCGATTGTAGTGACGGTCAATCTGTCGCTCGGCATGACGGAGCAGGATCTCGGTCGCTCTTTGAACCGCGAATTCGTAGATGAGTTAATAGCACGAGACATCGACCCTTGCGGCGAGGGCGGGGAATTTCATACGACCGTCATCGACGGCCCGCTCTTCAAGCAGCCTATTCCCATTCGCAGACGCGACATCGTCAGGAATGGCGAATACGCCTTCCTTCCGCTTGAGCTGGAATGACCGTTCACTCAAGCAGCCCCAGCTCTCTTGCCCTGGCGACAGCCTGCGCTCTTCGTTTCGCTTGAAGCTTGCCGTAGATATTGACGCCATGGCTCTTGACCGTCCCTTCCTTGATATCCAGTCGAAGGGCAATCTCCTTATTGGACAGCCCGTCCGCCATGAGACGAAGAATGTCCAGCTCGCGAGCAGAGAGCGGCTCGATCAGCGGCTGCTGCATCGTCCACCCGGAATCGGAACTGGAGCTGTCTTCGAGCAGCGAGCCAGTCTCGACAGGCTCATCCCGCTTCCGCAGCAGCTTGAGATGGACCATACGCGAGAGAACGAGCTCCAGCACCTCTATCCGCTCCGCCGTAAAGGCTCCTGCGAGCAGATTATTTTCCAAATACAGCACGCCAATGCGATGATCGGTGTACACAATCGGGAGACATAGAATCGACTTCGGTCTCACAGCTTGAATGTATGCGCCCCAGGCAAAGGGGCTTTGAACGGCATTCGACAGCACTACCGCTTCTCGCGTTCGCAGCGCAAAGCGCACAACGGCGCCCGAGTACGGCATCGAGGAGAAAGCGGCGACCATTTCCGATTGCATCTCCACCGCTTCAACTCTCAGAGGGTTCATATTCTTCTCAGCTTCTATGCGCAACCCGTCTTCTCCTTGAATCAACATAACCGCTCGCTCCGCGCCGGCATTGCGAATAGCAAGATCGATGAAGCTATTGAGCAGATCAATCTCCTCGCTGGTCGTGATATCAATCTTTGAAACCTGACGAATCGTGCTCATATCCATTTCTTTTGCCAGAGATGGATCCGGATTCATGCCGGAAGGAAGAATAGGCTGCGGTTCCGACTCAAATCCAGGAGAACGAGGAGATCCCGCCGCCAGCCGCTTAGTCGCAGAATTCTCGTTCTCCCGCTTCAACACGAGCGCATCAAGAAACGGAAAGTCTTCCTTCAGACTCTGAACCTTGCCTGCCGCTCCCCAACGATAATAGGCGCGACAGGCATCGAACAGATAATCCTTCGCCTCCTTTACCCGCCTCATCTCCATGAAGCAGCGGCCCGCTCTCTCGCAAGCAATCGCCTCGTCCCGGCTGTTGTCTATCTGCCGCGCATAGGAGACTGCCGCGTCATAGTCCTTAACCGCCTTGGCATGATTGCCGTTCAATCTTGTAATCTCCGCTAGCATCAATCTATATTTCGCTTCCGTGCTTTCCGACATTACCCTCGACCAGCGCTTCATCCGACTGAACAGTTTCTTCCACAAGCTTCTATACCGAGCTCTCAAGGCTGTCGAAGCAGTCTCATAATCAGCCAGGGTTGAAAGTGCGTAATAGAAGTGTAAGCGTTGGTTGAATGACAGCATCGTTCCCTTCTCGTAATTCATGGCTTGCGCGGCAAGCTCGGCAGCTCGGGAATAATAGCCGAACAGGTAATAGACCTCCACTCTGCAGGTATAGTAATAAAGGATATTATGCTTCTGAGTATTGTCCGCCTTCAAGCCTTGCGCCAGCATATCCGCATCGAAATACTCGCTGTCGAAGACGAGCTCGGGTGCAGGCTTGTGTTGCAAGAGACGCACATACTCCTCGGTTAGATGAAGGACGCGCAACGTCATTTCGTCCAGGCCTCGACCTGCGTAATCCAAATTGCTTCGGCAAATTTCGCGTAGAGCCCTGAGATCATCGCTGGCTGTTATCACATGCGACGAAATCGAATAACAAGCGTAGACCATATCCCCGCCTTCCATGCTAAGCTTACTCGCCAGCAGAAAGTAGCGTTCCGAATCCTGTGGTCGGTTCAACTGCAAGATAAAGCCCTTCATGAACTGCATCTTTCCCTTCAGCAGTACACTATGAGACCGCTCCGCATAGTGAAGCGCGATATCAACCAAACGGAGAGCGAGCTTGTTGCTCTTCAGCATGGCGCATAACGCAATAGCATAAGAGCCGAGTGCAATGCAGAATGCGTCAGAGTGGCCCTGATTAAGCGACATTCTGACATACTTGGCGAACAGGATGACCGACAGCTCCTCATCTATAATAAATATAATTGAGGAAGATGCCATAACAATATCCGCGAGCGCTTTATGCATGGGATCATGATTAAGCGACATGCCCTGCAACGCGCGTTGATGTCTGGCAAGCGTCAATTGCGTCAAGCTGATCTCTGTCATGATGGACATGGTGGAGGATTTATCCGATATCCTCAGTCCGAATTCGGCCATCGCTTCAATCGCGATATGGAACGCTCTCCATTCCTGCTTCAAGTAAGCATACATCGTAATCTGAATAATGAAGATTCTTGCCCGTTCTGCCGGGGCCGTCGCCTGCAGCAGCATCTGCTCCAGAATCGATTCGGCCATATCCGCATTGCCGCAGAAATATTCGCATTCTGACCGTTCAAGCATCAGCTCGGCAGACAGAGTCTCATGAACGGAGGCGCTCCACTCTTCGAGCAGCTTGACTCCTGTCTTAAGAAGCGTCAAGGCGAGCGCGTAATCGGCAGATGTTTTCGCCTTCCTGCCCGCCTTTAGATTCAATGCTGCAAGTTGCTCGATTTCGTCCAGATCCGTTATTGCCGAACGCCCTAGATTCAGATGATGCACCGTCTCGAAGAGCCGATCATCCGTTTGTCCGTCCGTGGACCGGGAATCCTGAAGCAGAATCCGTCCGATCCTTAAATGGATCTGTATACGCTCTGCATCGGTAAGCAAATGATGCGCTGCCCTCTGAACCTGATCATGCAAGAAGATGAATCGATTCTTCTCGGTGGCGAGCAAGCCTTCATTCAACGCGGGCTGCAATTGCCGCTCCGTCACCTCGTCTTCCTGGGCGGCTATTATCGACAGCATGCGCAGATCAAAGGATAATCCGATGCAGCTTGCCATGCGCAAGACCTCGGCGGTGCCCGCAGGAAGCGCGCTCATCCGCCGCACAATAAGATCAGTCACATTCTCGAAGGCCTTCCGTTTATTGATCGCCTCCATATCCCACGCCCAGCGCCTCTCCTGCTTGCAGAAGTAGAGCAGACGCTCCTCATAGAGCAATTGCAGCATTTGCTTCAAGTAAAGAGGATTCCCGCCGGTCTTGCGATACATCGCTTCCGCCAAAGGCTTGACGCTGATCGGATCAGCATGCAGCAAATCCGCGATAAAAGCCCTTACATTCCTATAGTCGAGTCCATCGAGAGCGAGACGATGGACAACAACGACTTCCTCGGGAATTGCCTCCTCGAGCAGCTTCGGGAAATCTTCCCCTTCTTCACGATTACGGTAGGTTCCGAGCATAAGCAGATGCAGATGGCCAGCATCCTTGACGAAGGCCCTTAGCAGCCCAAGCGATGCCTCATCCGCCCAATGCAGATCATCGAACCACACCGTCAACGGATGCTGGGCACAGGCGAAAACTTTCATAAAGCTTCCGAAGAGCAGCTGAAACCGCTTGGTCGCCTCGGCGGGAGGCAATTCCGGCAGAGCCGGCTGCGGACCGATAATGAGCGAAAGCTCAGGGATCACTTCCGTCAGCAGGCTCCCGCTCTGACCCAGTGCACCCTGAAGCTTGTCTCTCCACTGACAAAGCGCGCTCTCTTCCTCGGTCAGCAGCCTGCGAGTAAGCTGGCGCATGACAGCATGAATCGCGGCATAGGGCGTTGATTGCTTCAATTGCTCGAACTTAGCCGCAGCAAAATAACCTCTATGCGGCGCAATGCTAGCCTGCAGCGCACGAATCAATGCGGTCTTCCCGCTGCCCGCATAACCGCTTAGCATGACCAGAGAGCTCTCGCCACTGCAAGCGCATTCATACGCGACGGTCAGCTTTTCAACTTCTCTCTCTCGGCCATACAGCTTCTCCGGCAGACGAAAGCCGCTTACCGCATCCGTCTCTCCGAGCTCGAAGCTGGACACATAACCAAACTGCTCCCATTCATCTCGGCAGCGTGTCATATCATCTATCAAGCCTTCTGCGCTTTGGTAACGCTCCTCCGGCGCTTTGGCGAGCAGCTTCATAATGATATCGCTTATTGCCGATGGCGTTCCGGGACTGAGCTTCTCCGGAGGAGTCGGCAGCAGCGCCATATGGGCGTAGATCCAGTCCTCTGCCGTACTCGCTGGAAAGGGAAGCTTGCCGGTCAACAGCTCGTACAGCAGAACCCCAGCCCCGTACAAGTCGCTCCGCTCGTCAGTCTTCCTTTTCATGCGGCCCGTCTGCTCCGGCGAAAGATACGCAAGTCTGTCGCGAAGCTCCTCTTGGGGCGAAGCGTCCAGGCTCCCGGAGTCCTGTCCAATCGGATGATCGATTGGCAGCAGAGCTATTTTGCCGGAGTCGACCACTACCTTCATATAGCGTGGGCTTACATTCATTCGAAGTAATCCGCGTTCATGCAATCGACCAATCTCTTCAATGAATGGCAATACAATAGAGAAGAAAGTGTGAAGAGATAGGGGGGACGTGCTCATTATCGTCTTTAACGGCGTCTCGTTGATCGTATCCAAATCCATTTGGCCTCCATCCGACGTCCATGTCATAGAAGCAGGGCTCCTTAGACCGCCCTGCTGTTATTTACTCATTATATATGAAGTTGCAGAGAGTCGTAATGGGACTTCTCCTAAAAACTGTACAATTTCTGAACATTCATTCTTTCTTTCTGCGATTGCAGCCTTTCGTTCTCGATGAATAGCTTCAAGCATGGAAGCCAATAATGGGGAATATCTCTGCCTGAATGAAAGGGGTGATCGCTATAAAAGCATCTATCTACATCATGCTGTGCCTGACCGGATTGCTGGTCTTCACGCACAGCGCATCCGCTGTTGATTTGGCATCCAAATCCGACAGCTCCATCCGTCAATTCGAGAAGCTGAGCGGGGGAGAGTTGGAGCTTGTCTATCATCCAGAGACGGGAACGCCTTCCCTGATCAGCGGCATACTGTCCTATCCGTCGCGGCATTCTCCCGAATGGATTGCCTACGAGTTTTTGAACAAGCATAAAGCCGTATTCGGTCTGCGCAAGCCAAGACATGACCTCAAGGTGACAAGCGTGGAAGAGACAGATGGAGGAACTCATGTCCACTTCCAGCATATGCTGTTCCGGAAGCCGGTGTGGGAGGACGGGCTGACCATCAGCATAAACGGGAATGGACAGATCGAGAAGGTCGAAGGAACCATTCATCCCCATCTGGAAACAAAGATGAACAAACGAGCCATGTACCCGGCAAAAACAGAGAATCAAGCCATTCGCAAAGCTTTGAGCGCCGAGTCAGAAACCTCCACCATGCTCAGAGAAGAGCCTTCGGCAGGTGCCTACTACCTGGCCTCGCGTCCCGGCACGCCTCTGGTATACGTTGTTAAGCTGAAGTATCGCGATTCAGCCGCCGACAAGAACGTCATCGTCCACTCGGTAACCGGCAAAATCATCGAACAACAAACAAAGCAGCCCCCGGCTTCTTAAGCGGCGGTTGCTTTGTTTGTTGTGCTGGACAGTGTCCGCAGCAGCAAACCTCATGCCGAGTATCGCACCAGGCTGCCGTGGAGAACCTCATGCCAATCTGCTATGGCAATCCTATTCTGCCAATCTGTTGCAGACTGCCATCATTCCTGTGCGCATTTAATACCGCGGTCCCATCCCGCTGCATGAGCGGCTTTCCACGCCAAGACATTACGCCCTGCAACTGAATCATAAGCATCTTCCGGAGATGAAGCGCTATTCAGGATTAGAATTGCCGCCGCTCTTCACTCCAATCGTGGGGAATTATTTTCAAAGCGACGCCGTATCCATCCCTCTGCTGCCAAGATTATTCGTGAAGAAGAGGGCTGCGAGAGATATTCAACAGCTATTGGCGGAGTATTATAAGGACGAGCGCTTTGTTCGCATTATGCCCTACGATTCCGAGGCTCATCTCGAGGATGGTTTTTTTAATCTCACGGCGTGCAATCAAACGAATCGGGTGGATATATTTGTATTTGGCCACCAGGATCAGGTGCTGCTCATCTCCAGATTCGATAATTTGGGGAAAGGCGCTTCCGGGGCTGCCATTCAGAATATGAATTTGATGCTTGGATTGGATGAAAGCTCAGGACTCGTCTAAACGATTCTTGTTACTAATCGAGCTCTTTGTGCGCAAACCTATCCTTCTTGGTCTTTAAAAACACACATCGCCCATTGCCTCCGCCGTCCACCTGGAAGCCAAATGAATATACTGGATTTTCTCCAGCATATGATCTCGAATCATCGTCCTCGCTTTAATAAACAGGAATAGCTCCCGTATATTATGTGCAATTCAGCAGTTGCAGCCTCAAAAGCCGAATTATACTGGAGGAAATCCAGCTTATCCTCGATTCTCGCACTTTTCGGTGAGATGTACGGGAGAAATTCCAGCTTATTCTTCACTCCGCCTTCACTCCGCCTCTCCCCACCCTCTCCCAACCACCTGCCTACCCACAAGTTGAACAAGCAGATTACCTTGGATTCAAAAAGACAGCCGACTCATAGGATGAGTCGGCTGCCGCTGTTTTGCATCGGGGCTTGCGAAGCAGCCCCTGTCGGTTAATCGGATAAATCCGTATAGCTCGCAGCCGATAAGTCAAACCCACTCGACCTTCGTCAATAAGCCGTGCTTCATCAGCGCGAGAATGAAATCCTCGTAATAATCCTGCCTAACAATGATGCGTGCCTTATGATTCTCATAGGCGTAGAACAAGACGTCGGTATAGACATCGTCATCCTCGAATCTGTCACGAATGAGCTTCAATTTGTCCCAAGCCTCCTGCTCGGGAACGCGTATGTCGAATTCCACGTCCGGATCGTTCGCGGATTCACCGATTTCGATGACGCTGTGATCATAGCTGTACATTAGCTTCATCTCTTCATCCCCCTTCCGCATTCTCTCACCATTTATATTTCCTGCTCTCATTCGCACTTTCCAATTCCTTTATCCCTAACCTGACTACTTTCGAAAGCAAAATCGAATCCGTCCATCTCAAGCGTTACATCAAGTATCTTACATAGATATACCCCGTTGACAGAACAATAGACAGGAGCATCAGCGGAAATCCGAATTTGATATAGGACATGAATTTGATCGAATGCCCTTCCTTGCCGGCGAGTCCCGCCACAATCAGGTTAGCGCTCGCACCGATCAACGATCCGTTGCCGCCAAGGCAAGCGCCTAGTGCAAGAGCCCACCACAGCGGCTCCAGATCGCTGACGCCCATGTTGCCCATCTCTTGAATCATCGGAATCATGGTAGCGACGAACGGAATATTGTCAAGAAAAGCCGACGCGATAGCGCTAAGCCACAGAATGAGCAGCGAGGTCGCAACGACATCGCCGTCCGTCAATTCAATGGCGTCGGCAGCCAGCTTCGCGATGACTCCGGTCTCCACGAGGCCCGACACCAGCACGAACAACCCGACGAAGAAGAAGATCGTAATCCACTCCACCTTCGTGAACGCTTCTTCCATCATATGCTCGCCGGTCAGCAAAAGCAGCACGAATGCGCCGGCCAGCGCGACCGTGGCCGATTCCAGATGCAGCGATTGATGCAGAAAGAACCCGATGATTGTGAGTCCCAGCACCGCAAGGCTCTTGCGAAGCATGCGATGATCCGTAATCAACTCGCTCTCATCCATCTCCATAATGCTCTGCGTCAGCTCAGGCGTCGTCTGAATCTTCTTCCGGAACATCAGCACGAAGATCGGAATGTACGCAAGCATAATAATGACCGCGATCGGGGTCAGATTATTAATGAAAGCCATGAAGGTCAACTCTTTCACAGCGCTGCCAATCATAATATTCGGCGGATCGCCGATGAGCGTCGCCGTTCCGCCGACATTCGACGCGATAATCTGCGTCAACAAGAATGGAATCGGCGGCACTCGAAGCTGTCTGGTAATGCTGAAGGTGACCGGAACCATAAGGAGCACCGTCGTAACATTGTCCAGGAATGCCGAGCCAATCGCCGTTATGAGCGATAACGCAATCAGGATGCGCACCGGCTTGCCCTTCGATTTCTTGGCGGCCCATACCGCGATATACTTGAATAAACCCGTGTCAGCCGTAATGCTGACAATAATCATCATGCCGATTAACAAACCCAAGGTGTTGAAATCGATATGATGGAGCGCCGTTTCTTGATCTACGATGCCCGTCACAACCATCAGAAGCGCACCGATCATCGCCAGAATGGTTCGATGGATTTTTTCCGAGATGATGAGCGCGTAGATAACAAGAAAGATGCCGATTGCCCAGTATGCCTGTTCCTCCACTTCTTAACCCTCCATTTTGTCCAATAACATCACATGTCTTTTCTTTGAATAATTGTAGCGTAAATTTCCCCATATTCAAAATAAATCATGCGAATTTTCCCGAAAATGAAGAGATATGCAAAATGGAGCTCGGGTATGCAAGAACATGTCGAACCGATTCACTCCTCTTGAGTGGGAAGCCAACCCTCTGAATGGGACGAGGTTGATTCGTCAATCTAGTTGGACCGCGTTAACCTCGCTTGACTTGCCCTACGCCAAATACCGCAAATACACGTAACCGGTAGCCATCACGATGGATAGAATCATGAGCGGGAAGCCGTATTTCAGAAATTGCATGAACTTGATCGGATGCCCTTCCTTGCCAGACATGCCCGCAACAATCAAGTTGGCGCTGGCACCGATCAGCGAGCCGTTGCCTCCCAGACATGCGCCAAGCGCAAGACTCCACCACAGGGGCTCGAGATTGCTCACGCCCATGTTGCCCATTTCCTTAATCATCGGAATCATCGTCGCGACGAACGGAATATTGTCGAGGAACGCGGACGCGATAGCGCTTAGCCACAAAATAAGCAGCGAGGTCGCCACAACGTCGCCATCCGTCAATTCAATCGCCTTGGCCGCAAGCTCCGCAATGACTCCCGTCTCAATCAAGCCGGACACGAGAACGAACAGACCGACGAAGAAGAAGATGGTGATCCATTCTACGCGGCTCAGCGCTTCTTCCATCATATGCTCGCCCGTGAGCAAGAGCAGCAGGAACGCGCCCGCAAGCGCTACTGTGGCCGATTCCAGATGCAGAGCCTGGTGAAGGAAGAAGCCTACGATCGTAAGACCAAGCACGGCAAGGCTCTTGCGAAGCAAGCCATGATCCGAGATCAATTCCTTCTCATCCATCTCCATAATGCTCTGCGTCAATTCCGGCGTGGTCTGTATCTGCTTGCGGAAGAGCAGCATGAAGATAGGAATATATACAATCATCACAATGATTGCAATCGGAGCCAGATTATTGATGAAAGCCATGAACGTAAGCTCTTCAACCGCGCTGCCGATCATAATGTTCGGCGGATCGCCGATCAACGTCGCCGTCCCTCCTACATTCGAAGAGATGATAAGCGTCAGCAGGAACGGAATCGGCGGCACCCTTAGCTGACGCGTAATGCTGAACGTTACCGGAACCATGAGCAGTACCGTCGTGACATTGTCCAGGAACGCCGATCCCACCGCCGTTATAAGCGCCAGCGAGATGAGAATGCGCACCGGCTTGCCCTTCGATTTCTTGGCAGCCCATACAGCGATATACTTGAACAAACCCGTATCCGCCGTAATACTGACGATAATCATCATGCCAATCAGCAATCCGAGCGTATTAAAGTCAATATGGTGGAGCGCTTCCTCTTGATCAACAATCCCGAACACAACCATCAACAGTCCGCCGATCATCGCGAGAATCGTTCGATGAATCTTCTCCGAGATAATCAATGCGTAAATAACCAGAAAAATACCAATTGCCCAATAAGCTTGCTGTTCCACGACATCCCCCCCATTTTTCGCGAAACGCCGCTTTGTTCCAGCCAGATGCTTTCGAAATAAATGCCACTTAACTGGAGTGTCGACGCCTCGTTTTCTACTTCCGTATTCATACGTAAATACTGGGTTAAGGTTCCCGAAAAATATGGGATTCAGTATGCGTGAAAGCTTGCGAAATTATTCCTACCTATTAGAATAATAGCGGTAGCGCTCCAGATTAATTCGCCCCTTCGCGTCAACCTCCACCCCCTCCGCTTCAAGCGAGTACTGCTGATTGAGGCGCGCCTCAACATCCGGTAGCGCGATCTCGCCCTTCGCATTAACGACCCGATGCCATGGCAGATGATGCGCGGCGCTCATCGCATGCAGAATTCGAACCACTTGTCTGGCTCCTCTCGGACTTCCCGCTTCCGCTGCAATCTGGCCGTAGGTCATGACATACCCCGCCGGTATCCCCCTCATGATCTCGATAACACTACGTGTAAAGGGCTGCAATGGAATGACCACCTCCTTTCGACTCCGTGTCTTATAAACGTTTTGATTGCCTCTATTTAGACATATTAATGGAATAGGTTAAAATTCTTCAAGATGTATCGTTAAATGATCGATTTCAAACCTTCGCTAATCGGGGTTGCGGGACGGCCCAGCAGCTTCTCCAAATCCTTGCTTTCGATCTCCAATGCGCCGTCTCTGATGCCTTGCTGGATTCCTTCAAGGATAGGAATAACGAAATCAGGAACGTCAGCACTTTTCATGATTTCACCATATTTGGCATCATCGACCTGAAGCACAGGCACTTCTATACCTAGAACAGATCCAACGACAGAGGCGAGCTCTTCTTGTGTAAGCAGGCTGCCTCCAAGCTCATAGATGGTATTCTCATGCCCACTGCCGGACAATACAGCTGCGGCCGCATCCGCATAATCTTGTTGCAAGGCCCAACCTACTTTGCCTGAACCGGCAGATGTTACCCATGGATGCCCAGCCTTGGCGCCTTGAATATTGCTAATTTCATTCTCCAAGTACCAATTATTGCGAAGAAAAGAATACGGGATGCCCGTTTTAATAATGGCTTCTTCGGTAGCGCGATGTACAACGGCAAGAAATAACGAGCTCTCTTGCGCATTTGTCGCACTCGTATAAGCAATGAATTCGACCTTTGCCCTTTGAGCCGCTTCTACCGCATTCGTATGCTGACGAACTCTTGTTTCGTTGTCCCCGTCGGTCGATATGATCAGCAATCGGTTAATGCCCGCAAAGGCCGAATCCAATGTTTCAGGCCGATCGAAATCTCCGAGCCGAATTTCAACGCCCCTAGCCTTCAGTCCTTTCGCTTTTTCCGGATTGCGAACACTGACTGCCAGTTGACTCGCCGGCACTGTTTTCAATAATGTCTCAACCACTTTTGCTCCTAATTTCCCTGTCGCGCCTGTTACTAACATTTTCATTTTTCCTTACCTCCATAATTTAAATTTTGATATAACCACTTTGGTTACAACGTGATGAAAAATAAAAGCTCTTCATGAGCTCCTATTTACTCAAATCTTGCAGCAAGCTGGCTTATCGTCGTCTGTCCCAATCTTTGCTCCATAGCAGCCTGAGCTTCGTTCAATTCGGATTGAAGAACCTTCTCGATGCTCCGTCCGACCAAGCAGAGTACATTCGATTCCTCATGCATGCCGAATAATCGGTTATCTTCGATCAAGTTGACCGCGCGATAAATATCAAGCAGCGTAATATCCTCGGGCGATCTGAGCAAGAAAGCTCCGCCTACTCCAGGGCGCACATCCACCAACCCTGCTTTCTTGAGCATTCCGATAAGCCGGCGGATGACTACCGGGTTTGTATTCACGCTGCCTGCAATATAATCGCTGGTAACTTCGTTCGAACTAACAGCTATAATAGATAGGATATGGACAGCCATTGTAAAGCGCGTGCTTATTTGCTTCAAAATGATCACCACCGTTGTAACCAGTATAGTTACTTCTGATTCAAATGTCAATACACAGCTTCCCAACCCCTCTGCCCATAGGTACCGCCAACCATTCCTTCTGCATCATTGCTCAATCCTCATTTCTTTACATGCGTCTTCGCCGTTTTCGGCCGCCAGTGGAGGATTGCAATCAACTGCTTCTGCATATAAGGCGGCTCATACTTGAAGCCGCCTTCAATCCAGTGAAAAACCAGCCCCATCAGCGCATGTGTCGAATATGCCTGCAGCAGCTCGGGATTGATCTCGCCGTATGCGTACTCCAGATCCTCGTTCAAGATGCGCTTTACGGAATTGAACATTTGATCCTTCACCATCGGGAGCGCGTCGCTGCGGAACAATACCGTGTATTCTTCCTTCCGGCTGTAGATATGCTCGAACAAGGTGACTGAATTAGCCGTCAATTCGTTCACATGAAACAGCTCCACGTGATCATAAGGCTCGCGAAACGCCGCGATCAGCTCTTCAATCAACTCGTTAATCACTTCCTCCAGCAGCGCTTCCTTCTGCTCGTAATGCGTATAGAAGGTGCCGCGATTGTAATTTGCAAGCTCCACAATCTCCGTAATCGAGATGGAGGAGAAGCTCTTCTCCGACATCAGCTTCAACAGCGCCTGCTTCAACGCCAGCTTGCTTCGCAGCACGCGCCGATCCGTCCTCGTATTCGCCAATTCCATCTCCTCCTGATGCTCCCTCGGTGCTGCGAGAGACAGACTAAACTCCCGAACATCGTCGCTTCTTCATTGAGCTCTACTCTCCTCTTGGCAGTCACACGTCCTCCGATCCACTCTCCTCTATCGTTCTTCTACGCTACATTATCTGCCTATCTGTCAATTATTCAACAAATGAAGCCATATTATATATGGTATCTCCTGTCCCCATTATAGTATAGTCGAACTAACAAATGTACGATATTGTACAGATGTTGAAAATTTTCATTAAAATCCGCCTCATCATCCTTACCATCACAAGGAGGAATACAAATGAAATTACAAGACAAAGTCGCCATCGTTACCGGCGCGGCATCCGGCATGGGCAGAGCCATCGCGCAATTATTCGCGGCCGAGGGCGCCAAAGTGATTGTCTCCGACCTGAACGTAGAAGGCGCTGAAACAGTCGTGGAAGAAATTACAGCGAAGTGCGGCACCGCCGTCGCCGTCGCCGTCGCCTCCAATGTAGCCAAGGAAGAGGATGTTCAGAAGCTCGTCGATGCTGCAGTAAACGAGTTCGGCACACTGGATATTCTCGTTAATAATGCCGGAATCATGGACAACTTTGTACCTGCGGGCGATCTGACGGACGAGCTGTGGGAGCGCGTCTTCGCCGTGAATACGACCGGTCCGATGCGGACCATTCGCAAGTCGCTTCCGATCTTTCTGGAGAAAGGCGCGGGGGTTATCGTCAATATCGCTTCCGCAGGCGGGCTTAACGGCTCGCGCGCAGGCGCGGCGTATACCGCCTCGAAGCATGCCGTAGTCGGGCTTACGAAGAATGTAGGCTACCAATATGCGCTGAAGGGCATTCGCTGCAACGCTATCGCACCGGGCGGCGTAGAGACCAATATCGGCTCGACGCTTACAGCGCCTAATTCATTCGGCATGGAGCGAGCCATGTCCGGCATTGGTATCAACCCGCGCAACGGCAAGCCGGAGGAGGTTGCAAAGGTTGCTCTCTTCCTCGCCTCCGACGATTCCAGCTTCGTGAACGGCGTTGTCGTTGAAGCGGATGCAGGCTGGACGGCATATTAAAGTAAAGTCTGCAGCGAGTCTTAACGGCAGCGCTCAATCCGCCAGATTCATTGCTTTTCATGCGATTCACAAGCTTGAATCGCGCTCTCGCAATACAAAGCCCCCCAACGTCTTCACAGAGCTGGGGGGCCTCGTCTTGCGGGAGATTACGATTATTACGACTCTCAGAGCACGGCGAGAGTTACCTTGCACGATTTTCTATGAATGCCCGCGCACCTCTGCATGCTCCCCCATCTCGTACAAAGACGCGTCGAGCTCCTGAATGAACGACGTCCATTCCCCGACCGCATAAAGATGAAGCCGGTGCATCGCGCGCGTGCACGCGGTGTAGAAGAGCTTTCGCTCGCTTTCCCTGTTGTAGGCGCGGGAAGAAGCATCATAGACGAGCACCGCGTCGAATTCAACGCCTTTGGCGAGATAGGCGGGCAACACCATGATTCCCTTCTCGAAATCGGGCGTCTTCTTCGTGATCAGCCGCAGCGTGTCGCGGCATCTTTCCTGAGCCCTCAAGCTCTCGTAAGCTTCGAGGCTCCCCCCGGCCGTCTTCGTTATGACAGCAATGGAGCTGAAGCCCTCCGCCTGAAGAGCCGCGAGATCCTCCGCCATTCGCTCCGCCAACCCTTCGCCGTTCTCCATTTGGCAGAGCCTTGGCCTCTCGCCGCTTCTCTCGAACGGAACAATTTCTTCACCGCCCGGCAGCATCGCTCGCGTGAACGCCACAATCTCGCGCGTCGACCGATAGCTTCGGAGAAGGCGGCTCACGCTCGTTTCCGAAGCGCCATAGAGCTGAAGAATCGGCGAACTCGAGCCAGATAATTCCGTTGCCTGGGTGAAGATTGCCTGCCCGAAATCGCCGAGCACCGTCATGCGCGCCCTCGGGAACATTTTGCACAGAAATTCATATTGAAACATCGAATAATCCTGTCCCTCATCGACGAACACATGCCGGACCTCTGTATTCACGCGAAGTCCCTCTACGAGCTCCTTCATATACAGATACGGCGTAGCATCCTCGTAGAACAGCTCACCCCGCTTCAGCTTCTCCCTCGTCTGCTCACAGATTTCGGGCCAAAACGCCGGAAGCCCCTCCTCCTTCGTCATCTCCCTATAAGCATGCTCCTCGCCGAACAATTGCGCGTACAGCCCAACCATATCGATGAACTTCATCCCCTTGACGCTTCTTCTGAGCGGTTTGAAGCTCTCCTTCACCACCATCCGTCGCAGGATCTCTTCCTCCTGCTCCACATAATCGAAGTCCGCCTCATCCCGCCTGCTCTTGTTCTGCAGCTTCTCTTGAATCGCCTCATATTGCTCGGCAAAGTCGAAGACGCCGCGCTCCCGGTGAAGCTTATTATGCGCGACGGCATATTGCTCCTTGTCGAGATAATTCAGCTCCTCCTGCACCCAAGAGGCGTTCACTTCCTTGCGCGCAAGCCGGGCCAGCTCCTTCAGCAGCCACTCTTGCAGCTTTTCAACGCGATTAGCCAGGGAAACGGAAGAGTCATAGCTGTAGAACTGCGTTTCCATCTGCTTTGCCGTAACCAACTCCCGTTGCCGGAAGAAGATCGGGCTGAATCGCATGCCCTCCCGCTCCAGCCAGTTCGCATAATTTCGAAGCGCCTCCAGGAACGCTCCTGACGCCTTGTAGGCGATTCCCCGTAAGCGCGCTTTATACTCGTTTGACTCCTGCTCGTTCAGCACGAATTCAATCTGATCGAAGGGATCTTCTAACCCGAATTCCTCGCCAAGCTCATAATCAAGATACTCCTGGAAGGTTGCCTGCTGCATATTCTCCTCGCCCAGCTCGGGCAGCACGGTAGAGACATAGCTATTGAACATCGCATTCGGCGAAAATAACACAATCTGATCGGCCTTTAGGCGATCTCGGTGTTTGTACAGCAAGTACGCCACTCTCTGCAGCGCGGCGGAGGTTTTTCCGCTGCCGGCCGCTCCCTGCACGATGAGCATGCGGCTCTTGTCGTCGCGAATGATGGCGTTCTGCTCCCGCTGGATGGTCGCCACAATGCTCTTCATCTGGGAGTTCGCACCCTTGCCCAGAACCTGCTGCAGCAGCTCGTCGCCGATCGTCACACTGGTGTCGAACACATTCCGAAGCTGTCCGCCCTGAATTTGATATTGCCGCTTCAGCTCCATCTCCCCGCTCACTTGCCCGCCCGGCGTGTCATAGGATGCCTCTCCCGGAGAATAATCGTAGTACATGCTCGCGACAGGCGTTCGCCAGTCATACACCAGGAAGCTGAGGCCATCCGATTCCACGAAGGATGACACCCCGATATACACTTGCTCGCTGAAGCCCAGCCCTTCCTCCCGAAAGTCGATCCTTCCAAAATAAGGAGACTTCAACAGTCTGTTCACGCTATCCCATTCCCTCAGGCGCAGCCGATAGCTGCGCTCGCGCTCCGACAACAGCGCCTCTTGCTGCCTAATGCTATAGAAGGTCTCCTCGAAATCCTCGTCGGTGCTCGTATTGACCGTGACTTCCTCCCAGAAGCTCTTGCGGAAATCGACCGTCTGATCCCGAAGTCCCGACACCTCCGGCTCCAACTGGCCCGCTCTCTCCCGCAGCTTCTCCATCACCAAGTCAAGTCGTTCCTGTTCCCGCTCCATGTCCTTTTCGTTTAACATTCTTGAACTCACATCCCTTTCCGTCGTAATTTCAAGAAAAGATTTGACAATCCGCAAAGTCTCGTGATAATATTGAATTATAGATAAGATGCATTACTTGCGGCTATTAATAAAAATAATCATAAATCGTTTTCCCATCATACCACAGCGCTTCTTTGCGTGCAATAGAAATTAGAATTGAACCGGCGTATCCGCCGGTTTTTTACGTTCGGATAGACTCGTCGCGTTTGCGCGAAAGCATGTGATCGAGTGTAGACTTTTCTGAACATGGAGACCTTGGATATCGTGCCCGTATGACGGCTTTTGCGAGTCTGGCTCCTTGACAATCGCCTCTTCTTGGACGAAGGTTTCAAGCTTTGAAGCCTTGGCGTTTGCACCGAATGATGTCGCTCCACGTGGAAAGCAGCGCTTCCGTGCTGGCCCAAACTCCCCGCCCCCTGACCACTGAAAGTACCTTCCCTCCCGCTCTTCCATTCTTCCACTCGGTGCCGCCGCGATCTGCTCTTACGGACATTTTCGACCCTTAGACCTCGATTTCAGCACTTTCAATTTTCTTACGGACATTTCGGACCCTTAGCGCACAATTTCAGCATAGAAATCCCATTTCTACAGCGCTAAGAGGCGAAAATGTCCGTCCCTCTGGTATTAAGGTGTTTTCTTCCGATATCTTGTTCATACGCAGTATTTCATTCATTCTTGCGAAAACGAATTAGGCTGAAGGCAGACGCTGAGCGGGTGGGGGCTCTCCCCTACAGGCAGTTGGACATACGGGAACAGAAGAGTAAGTGAAATACCCTCTTATTTCCATATATAATGTACACGCCTGCTCCACCAATTGCTTGGAGGTTCACCATCCCATGGCTCAACGGGTCTGTGCCCTTACCTTCCTTCGTTACACCTGTCCAAGTTGTGGAGTCCGATCGGTTTTAGGTAACGGGTCTGTGCCCTTGCGACATTTTCTATCGATCCTCTCGCGACGTGTGGATTGAAATAAACATACTTACGACAATACGTTCGGTTTGACTTTTAGTGCTGATACGACAAATGAGTTGTGATCATGCTGCTGTTTGTAAGGTATTGGCTAGCTTGGGGCTAAACGTATCGCCGCTATGCGCCAAGGCTACCAGTATGCGCAAGAGTTTGCCAATGAGTTTGAAAATCGACGTTTGTTTCTTGAGATGACACGTCTGGACGTAATGGGCATGCCACTCCCGGAATGCGGGGTGATTTTTCACCAGGCCGAGCATCGCCAGATACAGATATTTGCGCAACTGCCTTCGCCCGCGCTTGCTTATGGTGACTTGGCCTCGTCGTTTGCCCGATTGATTTTCGCAAAGACTGAGTCCTGCGAGAGCCAGTACCTGTTGACCGTGCGCGTACTGCTGCAGCGGACCGGTGTTGGCAAGAACGGTTGCGCTCAGCCACGGACTGAGTCCGATTTCGGCTAAGGGAGCACGTTCGGCCTCTGGCAGCTGTTGAAGCAGGTCGTGAACCTCTTCCATGACCTGTATCTGATCGGCCAACAGTTGGGCTCGTACCTTCAGTTGACGTTGGATCTGCCGCCGTAGTTCGGTAGCGGTGGCAGTGATTCCGATGGAAGAATGAGCAGCGGCAAGCAGACGAGCCGCGCTTTCCCGCCCTCTTGCGCCGCCGGAACGAGTCATGCCAGCATCATGCCAGCCCTGCATCACCTCATCCACACTGAGGCCTTGTAAGTCCTCAGGCAGCGGGAATTTCTGCAAGGTTGCGATGGCACGTGGGCAATCCCACCGTTTAAACACTTGCGTGAACTCTGGAAACCCTTCATCCAGCAACCGCTGCAGTCGGTTGCCGATGGCGGTCAAATCGATAGACAGAGCTTCATACTCGTTCACGATACAGCGCAACCTACGGTAATTTTCCTCATGCCAGACCCACTCGTGATAATAGCCGCGAGAGAGGGTGTCTGCAATGACCACCGCGTCCTTAGCGTCGTTTTTGGAGGGACGGTTATCCCGATTCTCTTTGTTACGCTTGACGACTACGGGGTTGACCTGCACGACCTCCTGCCCCTGGTCCAGGAGCCACTGCGCTAATGCACTGCCATAGTGCCCCGTCGATTCCATACCAAAGAGGGATTGCGTCAGGCCAAACCGCCGATACTGCTGCTTGACCCAGCGCATCAGTTTTTCGAAGCCTGCTTGGTCATTGGTAAAGGAACAGGTGCTTCCGACTTCTTGGCCTCTGTAGTTGACGGCGCTCGCCACGTGAATTTCCTTAGCGATGTCGATGCCTACCACCAAGTGGTTTGGAGTGATGCGTGCGATACGTTGATTAATTTGATGTTTTCTTTTAAACTTCATAGTAGAGCGACCTCCTAGGATGATTGTGTTTGGGTAACCCAATCCTACCAGAGGCGCTCGTTTTGTTGCAAAGACCATTTCTTAGCTACAACAGGAATTTTAGGTTTCCGATTCAAATAAAATACACCTCTAACGGTCGAAAATGTCCGTCACAGGTGCTTGGCTGCTTGAATACGCAGCAAAAGACAGGCCGGGCGAACATTCAGCAGGCCTGTCTTCACGTTGATTAGCTCATTCCTTTAAGAAAAAAATGCGCAGCCGCTACCCCGGCAAAACGACGTCCTCCCGCCGCAGCGCCACCGCATAGACGCAAACATGGCGCATCGCGCCGTCGAATGCAGCGCGGCCATCCGAGTCGCCGAACGCGTCGACTCCGAAGCGTCCGCCATAGCCGCCGGTACTGTCATGGCTCCGCACAAGCGAGAACGATGCGAACCCTTCTGCAGTCGCAGCTCCGTCCACGAACAGGGTCAGCCCTCCTTCTTCATAGACGACTGCGATATCCTGCCAGCCGCCGCGCTCAAGCAAACCCGCCGCGCTCACCACTGTTAACAAGCTTCCCTTCGCGCGCACCGCGGCCTCCAGACGCCCGTCGCAAATCCGCAAGGCAAGGCCGTTTTCATCATCGCCCTCGTCATAGAGCAGCTGCGTCCCGGACAGCGAATTCGGCTGGATTTGCATCGTTACCGATCGCATTCCGAACGCGTCGTGAAAGAATCCGTCCTCCTCGCATGCCGCTACCCGCACCGGGGAATAGGTCGTTGTCCGGTAATGCGCCAGCAGAGCGTACCGCTCCAGCAAACTGCGCAGCTCGTTCTCGGCGATCGGGAACACCGTCGCATGGCGAGCCCGATAAGGGAATCGGATGAGGCTCTCGTCCAACTCCTCCGACCAGTTCAGCATATCCCGCGACTCTATAATGCCGAACTTGCCATACGCCCAGTAATCATAGAGAAGCAGCCACTTCTTCTCGGCTACAATCCAGAGGAATTCGGGCCCTTCGGTATAATCCGGAGTTTGAAAGCCGGGAACGCGCGCATACGGACCTTCCATTTGATCAGAAACAGCAAGGAAATTCATTGGAGGCCGAGGACGCGTATCGGGATTGTACACATGGCTCTCATCCTTGACCGCCATGTAATAACGCCCTTCATGCTCTGCAAGACTGGCATCGATCGTCTGAAAGCCCGGGTCGAAGAACAATTGCGTATCCGAGAAGGTCATGAAATCCCGAGTGCGCGCAGCATAATGCTTGCTTTTGCTTAGATCAGCGCCGATGCTCGACGCCCAATAGACGAGGAATTCCCCCGACTCGGCATCATAGCTGAATTCCGGCGCCCAGCTATTCACCGTCTCCGGTATATCCTTCATGAGCGGCAGCGCCCGCTCCTCCCGCCAATGCACCAGATCGTCCGACACCGCATAGCCGATCGACGGCCCCATCGGACGGATGGTGTACACCAGATGCCAGCGACCGTCCGGACCTTGTCCAATGAAGGGATCTCGCAAGATCCCCTCTCCAAGTGTTGATGCCCATACGGGCTTGTTCTCATTAAGCTCGAACCAGCGTCTTCCGTCGCGGCTATAGGCATAATGCAGCTGCTCGACCTTGTGCGTCTGCCCCGGACCAGAGCGGAAATAGCCCATGAGATAGGCGTTATAATCAGAATTTTTCGATGATAGCATGAGTCGGTTTCCCCTTTCGCGAACCCTAGAATTTAGCATTGTTAAGCGTCAAAGAAAGCGAGACATCCCCTTAGGAGATGCCCCGCTTCGTCTAGGATAACATTAATTTTTTCGAAGCGTGTTGGAATGATGATAGCTCTCTCCGCTAGCGTTCTCCGCCGTGATCCAATAATAATACGTCGTGCCGGCTGCGGCGGTTGAATCCGTATACGAGGTTCCCGTAATGCCGCTTTGCAGCGCGACAAAATTCGTGTTAGGCTGCGTGCTCCGGTAAACCGTGTAGCTGTCCGCGTTATCCCGGTAGATGCGCGCCCAATTGAAATTTGCCTGCTCGTTCAAGGAATACAGCCCGAACTTGCCGCTTGGGTGGGATGAATCCGTCGCCGTAAGAATCGGCCCCAATTGATTGATCGACCCTTCGATCGTGCTGCCCTCCACGCGAATGGACATCAAGAGACTCGACAGGTCTAGCAAAGGAGCGTTCAGATCCGCCGTGCTCGTGCTGGCGAGAATGGTTTCCGTTCCGTTCACGACCTTCACGATTTTGAACCGATCCTCGTTGACATTGTAGATGAACCTGTAATAGTTGGCGCTGTCCACATAGCGGGCCACGACTCCGTAAGCGTACGCCGCTTTGCCGGACGGCGCGGCGACCTGCTCCACCATCGTTTCTCCCTCGTAGTTGCCGGTCGCGCTGTTGCTGAATATCGTAATTCCCGTGTTGTTCAGCGGCGATTGGTAGAAGCTCGCGCCGCGGCTGCTGTCGGTCACGACAGACCAAGAGCCCGTCTGCGCCGTCCAGTTGTCAGCCACTCCGTCCTCGAAGTATTCCCGGTACGTCTCCGTCCGCGTGGGGCTCCAGCTTAAGCTGATCGAGGTCGAAGCTTCATTCGTAATGACGGCGTGATGCGGGGCAAGCGGCAGCCAGCCGGCCGCAGCAGCCGACATCTCTGCGGAAGCGCCGCTCTCTCCCCTTCCGTTGTACGCCGTTACTGCGAAGTAGTAAGTCGTGCCAGGCGTCAGATTCGTGACCAGCTGTCCGAGATTATTGCCGACATCGATCGTACTCGTGTAGGTGCCGGAAGCTGTCCCGTACTTGAGGTTATACCCCGTCGCGCCAGGCACGCTCTGCCACTCGACCGCAATATTGCCGAACGTCTCCGCATACGCCCTTCTGGCCATCGGCGCCGAAGGAGGAGACAGCGTAGCAGAAGTCTCGCCCGAGAGCCCGCTCTCGCCTGTCGCATTGTAAGCCGTCACCGCAAAATAATACGTCCCGCCATTCACAAGACCGGTGAGTGTCCGGCTTAGCGTATTCCCCGCGTCAATGGTGGTCGAATAGCTGCCGGAGGATGTGCCGTATTTCACCTTGTACCCCGTCGCGTTCAGACTCGCTTGCCACTTCAAGGTCACCGACTGATTGCCTGCTTCCGTCTGCATCAGCACAGGCGCTCTCGGCGTCTCCGCACTGCCGCTGCGCGTCCATTCCACGCGCATAACGCTGTACGGCGGCACAAGCACGGGGTTGCCGGTGGAAGCCGATTGCACAGCCACGACCGCCGGGCTGCCCGAGCTGTTGGTCGCCAGCGGATCGCTTGAGGTCGTGTATGTCTTGGTCATGGAAGCCGTTACGCTGCTTCCGTTCAGCTTAATGTCGACTTCATGCTCGTTGCCGGATTTGTTCGTGATGACCACATAATTTTTGCCGTTGTCGCCTTTGAAGCCTTGAGCGAACAGGGCCGGCATCGTGCCGCCCGTCTTGCTCACCGTATCGCCGCCCGTTACAGCAGTGCCCCAAAGCGTCGTTCCCTGATTAACGGCTCCGTCGACAACCTGCAGCGATGCCGCGGGCGTACTGTAATACGGATCAAAGTCCAAGGCGCTCGTATCCACCACATTCCCGTCCTGATACGCATCCTCGAGCAAATCTCCATACCCCTCCCATGGCGTGAAGACGCCATTCGTGAAACGGTAGCCAGCCAGATGGGCAATATGCGGATTGTCGATGAGACGAAGAATCGACTCGCTGACATAGATG
Organism: Paenibacillus sp. HB172176; assembly: GCF_011947265.1. GTDB lineage: Bacteria > Bacillota > Bacilli > Paenibacillales > Paenibacillaceae > Pristimantibacillus. Next base: position 82,251 of record NZ_JAATHD010000013.1, on the reverse strand, counting down.
CCGCCGTATTGCGTATTGTCCAGCAATCCTCCGAGCTTGACGCCATGCTCGCCAATGAAGATTTCGGGATCGGTCAGATTAGCCGCATATTCATCATTGATCAAAGCATTCCAGCTGCTTAGATAACCGTTCGCATCGGTCATCGCCGCCGAGGCATTTGCTCCGTCGCCAACGAAGCGATGCGTCGTAATGGCATCCCAGTAAGGATTAGCATACGCGTACACATCCTCGTCGAAGCTTTGAACCTGCTTGTTGCTCATCGATATGACGGTTTTCGCGTCGGGATAAGCCGACTTGATCACGTCATTGAACACCTTCGCCCGATTCAGATAATCGGTGCCGGTCTTGAAGGCCGGCTGCTGATTGCCGCTTTCCTGCACATAGAACGAAATTTCGTTGCCCAGCTCGAAATACATGACGGGCACGTGATTATCATACAGGTATTTGGCCAAATCGCGTGCCTGCTCCGGGTTGTACTGCAGCACATTGACCATAATGACCGCTTTGGCTCCCGTCTGCTGCAGGAATTCCACGTAATCCGAGATTCGCTCGCCGCCCTTCGCAAGCTGATAACGCTTGGCATAGAGCTGATTGTAATAGCGGCGCGGCTCGCCCTGCGCCTGACCGGTGAACTCGGTATCCGTCAAGCCGAGCTTCCACGAGAAGCTGTTGGTCGGCGTGCCGCCCGGCCACCGGACGAAGCCGATGCGTCCATAGTCCAGCGCCGCGTCGATAAAATCCGGGTCGTTCATGACGATGGCCGTGCGCTCGGGTTCGTTGTTGAAGCCCCGAAAATCCGAATTATACGTCGTTTCATCGCTGGTATCGATACTGATAACCGCTGTTACGGGATCCGCGTAAGCTTTCTGAGATGTAGTTGCTGTCAACGAGAAGGCGGACACATAGACGAATAGAATGATCCATAAACCGGCTTTCCTCATCTTCGTTCTCCTCTCCTACTTCCCCTTATTGACGTTCGCTGTATATCTCGTTCACTTCCTGAGTCAGCTGCTCGCCGCCGCCCGCGAGCCAATCCTTCACGGCGCTGTCAATCTCTTCGAGGGGCGCCTGGCCTGTAATCACCTTCACCATGGAGGACATCCACTTTGAATTCAGCGTGGCGAAGTTGACCGTATTATAGACCTCCGTCTCGATCGCCAGCCCTTGGCCATAGTTCGGCCAGTCGTACTTGTCGTTGTTCGCGAGCCAGCCCTCCACGGCCTTGACGTAATCGGGATCGCTGTATTTATGAAGCTGAATGCCGGTGTCGGCGCGGCGAAAGAAGTTGATCGACAACAAATTGCCCGCGAATTTGGTATCCAGCTTCTCGAAGACGCCGTCGTCGTTCTTCTTGTAATCCACGCCTTCGACGCCTTCCTTAATCAGATCATAGCCTTCATCGGAGAGCATATAATCGAGCAGCTTCAGAATGCGCTGCTGCTTCTTCTCGTCGGTTTTGGCGTTAATGACAACCTTCAATTGCCCCATGCCGTCGGTTTGCAGAGCGCGAATGCCGGTTGGCCCTGCCGGTGGATCCATCTGAACCAGCTCCGCTTCCGGAGCATTCTTCTGAATGTTCGGCTCGTCCAGGCGCAGCACCTCATTCGCGTTCACGCGTTGAATACCGACTTGTCCGTTCCACAGCTTCTTCCTCGCATCGGCAGGCTTCATGACCAGGAAGTTCTTGTCCAGCACGCCTTCATCATATGCCTTGCGCAGAAACCCGATGAATGCCTTGAGCTCCTCGGTTTGAGCCTGCATTGCAATCAGCTTGCCGTCCTTCAGCGCCCACTCATTGCCGAGGCCGAAAGCACCTTGCAAATATTCCGCATTCTCGAACTTGCCGCTGTCGTTCACGATGATCGAGAAGCCTGTTGTGTCGTCCTTCTTGTTGCCGTCCGGATCCTCGGTCACGAACGCTTTCGCCACTTCATAGAACTCGTCGATCGTGGTCGGCATTTCCAGATTCAGCTTGTCGAGCCAATCCTGGCGAATCGAGATCGAGAAGAGATGCGGAATGCTGAAATAAGGCAGACCGTAATAATGCTCCTTGTCGTTCAGCTCCTGCCACGCCGACTCCGGCAATTGCTCCGTCAAATTCGGGTAAGAGGCCAGGAACGACTTCACGTCAAGGAAAACGCCTTTATCCCGCCATTGCATATAATCCTGCGTCGTCACCCTATACACATCCGGAAGGCTGTTCGAGGCGGCAAGCACGCTAATCTTGTCATTGTAGCTCGCGCCCGGAATCCATTGCAGATCCAGATTGATGTTCAGCGCCTCATTCAGCTTCTTCACGAGCTCGGAATCATTCGACGGACCGATCTCCGCGTATTGCGGAATCATCATCGAGATGTCCATCTTCTCCGTGCCGTCGTCGATAACGGCGTCAGCCGTGCTTGTCGGACTGGATTCGCCCCCTGCCGATTCCGTTGGCGCGGAGGTCGCGTTGTTAGCCCCTCCGTTCTCGTTGTTGTTCGACGAACAAGCGGACAGCGTGCTTGCCGTCACAACCGCGGTTAGCAGCAACAATAGTTTTTTCATCGTACAATCCCCTTTTTCTATCAAAATAAAACTGTTCCATCATTACGTGCGATGCGCTCCTCGGGCGATATCCCTTCTCTAACGCTGGTTTTCAGCGCTGCAGGGACGCCCCGGGCGGCATTTCCTCCTCCAACGCTGGTTTCCAGCGCTGCAGTAACGCCCCGGGCGGCATCCCCGCCTCCAACGCTGGTTTCCAGCGCTGCAGGGACGCCTCGGGCGGCATCCCCGCCTCCAACGCTGGTTTTCAGCATTGGAGCAATGACATTGGCAGCTTTTAAATGAAATCTCTAGCAAGCTTAACGCTAATCCGAGCCACCGAGCCCGCCGGCATCGAGAGCTCGACCTTGCCGTCCGGGCGCGCAGCCAGCTCGAGCTCGCTTACGCGATAGCCCGCCTTCTCGTACCAGTTCTCCTGACGGAGGAAAGGCGTATCGCCATGCTGCAGCATTGCCGTGATCCGCGCCTCTCCATCGGCCCAGTCTCCCTCAACAACGAGCATCCGCGCTTCCCGAAGATCGCGATTGGCGGCGAACAGCATCATCTCATCCCCATTGTCCGACAGAATGGCGGCGACGTCGATGTAAGGAATTCCCTTCATCGGCCGAATCCGCACCCAGGTCTGCGGCATATCGAAGGTATCGCCGTTCGACGCCACCTCCAAGCTTCTCCAGCCCGTATTCTCCCGCAGGAACGGCTCCGCATACATGCGCGAGGTGTCGTTGCCCGGATTGACCGGCCTCATATCGACCGGGTAAGCCCGATAATACAGCGTATTATCCCGCTGATAGGCGTACTTCACGGCATCGCCTTGCCGCAAGAACACATTGAGCATCGACGAAACATAGCTGGCATGCGCCATCGTCTCGTATTCCGCCTTCGGCCAATCCGCCTCCGTCTCCGGCTCCAGATTCCACTCGCCGATCTCAAGCTCAATCGGATCAAACCCGAACGCGCCACCCTGCTCCTTCAGCTCCCGAATCAAAGCCTCGTATTGGGTCGGATAAGCGACCAGCACCTGATTGTAGAACACGGGGTCGGCTCCATTATTCTCAAACCAAGCCTTGCGCAGGCCCGCGTCCCGAATGCCTCTCGTGTACTGGTGGATATCCAGTCCGTCCATATACGCCGGGCCCGCAAGCTCGAACAACCTCCGATTCCAGAGCGGCGGCTGCCCCGGCAGCTCCGAATAATCGACATACATCGGATCCTCTCCGGCCGCTACGATCGTCAGGGTCGGATCTTCTTGCTTCATCCGATCACAGTATTCTTTAAGGCGGTGCGAGAAATCGATCGAGTTCGTATAGCCGAACTGATAATCGCCGTAACTCTCGTTGCCCACCTGCCACAGCTTCACGCCCCACGGCTCCGGATACCCGTGCTCCGCCCGCAGCTTGCCCATCGGCGTGTCGACGCTGCCGTTCACATACTGCACCCACTCCGCCGCCAGCTCCGGAGGCAGATCGTAGCTAAACCCGACGTTCAGGAACGGCTCCGCTCCGATTAACTGGCAGAAGCGCAAGAACTCATTCGTCCCAAAATAATTCGGCTCCAAACCGCCCCAGTTCAGGTTATCCCGCACGGGGCGCTGCTCCCAGGGGCCGATGCCATCCTTCCAGTTGTATTCGTTCGCGTAATTGCCGCCCCAGCGAATCGACGTAACATGATACGCCTTGAGCAGCTCAATCGTCGTGGGATTGAACATCCCTTCTACCGCATCGCCCGACGCCAGCATTACCCAATCCAGATCAACCTCACAGGCCTCATCCGAATCGGCTGTCAGGCTAAGCCGATATTCGCCGAACGGCGAATCTGCATAGCGCTTCTCGCTGGCGCGGTCCAGTACAAGCTGGATGTCATAGCGCTTCCACTCTGCACTAAGCTCCTCAACGCTCTCGCATAAGCTCGCGCCCGCCTTGTCTTCGAGCGACGCGAACAGTCGTGTCCCGCTTCCGGACGACGCTCGCGCATACAGACGCAGCCGATATTCCTGTGTCCGCTCGTCGGCGAGCGTAATGCGCTGGCAGATGCCGCGCTTGTCGCCGCCGCCTTCCAAGCTGAATTGCTGGAATCGCTTCCATTCCTCCTTGCCGTGAACGCCTCCCTCCGGCTGCCGAAAGGAATCTTCGACGCCGTTAACCGGCTCCCATGGATACGCGAGGCCTGGTGTCACCGGCGTGTCCCTGTACATGATTTCCGTGCGCATCGTCCACGGCAGATTCGTGCCATCCTTCTTCCGCTTCGAATGCCACCGCTCGAACGAGCCGTTGGCGATGCAATCCTCCACGATGCCCGGATAGGTGTCTCTGCCGTTCATTTCAAAAAATTTGCCGAATATCCGCTTGTCGATCCGCCACTCGCTTGCCTTCCCGGAGGTTCGATCGATTCTCACATGATGCTCTAATGCCAAAGCCTTTCCTCCTCCTTGCAGATCGGCCTCCCGCATATTCGCGGCCCGCAGCTGCAGTCTGCCAGCCAAACGAATGAAGCGCGCAGGTAATGCCAATCCTCTTGCTGATTCAAGTATGCGCTTAGCGCGTGTGAATTTCGTTACACAGAAACTCGAAATATTATCTGATTCCATCAAGTTCGCAAATCATCGCCCGCCCCTGCAATAGAAGTAGAAAGACTAAATAACTCAATGTAAATAGCACTGCTTCATGGTATTCTTGGATAAAAGGAGTGAATAAAAATCAAATATAATAGGAGGGATATATGGAAACGAGATACTTGGCTGGCTGGGAAATTGATTGATTTCAATGATGAAGAAGAAGCAATACGATTTTTGAAGACGCAAGGCGTAAGTAAAAAAGGATTCGATTTTTTTGCAAAATTCAAGCAGGTTTAGAATTGAAGATGGATAAGGGCCATATAAAGATGCTTTATGAACACCGCGACAACGGAGATGGTATTGAAAAAACGCTTTTAGAAGAAAACATTCCTTTGCCACTATCTGATTGGAAGGACCATGACGTCTTTTCTCTGGAGAAAAGCGATGATGGCATCCATAATATCGGCGGAAGAAAGCCGCCCGAGCTAAAACTTCCCGTTAGCCCTATTACAATAAAACCCTTGCAATATGTAGGGACGATTGATTGCACAGATTCTGCCTTCTCTTGAACCAAAGCGAGAGAACTTCATGACATGCGCCAGAAACTCGGCGAAGATGAATGCCTGTCCTTCGGGGATTGGGGTCATCTTTTTGTTTTCTACCATCCGATTTCAAAAATTATGCACCTTAATACGCAGTGGTAAGCAATTAGCGAAAAGCGAACCTTTTGAGCCGCTTGAAACATATAAATTACCTGGCTGGCAAGGCGCCCTTGACGGGGATCGGCTGATTACCAGGAATGAGGGCGAATTAACGGTAACCGATCTAAACGCGAATAAACAACTGGCAGCCATCTCGGTTGAACAAGCTGTCGGCTTCGATATGTCGGGCAACATAGTTGTTTGGTCGGATCTACGCAACGAGAAAACGCCGATCGGCGAGCTTGGCAGCCTGGATGTCGCAAACGCCGATATCTTTCTCTATGATCTATCTACGGGCGAGGAGCGACAATTGACTCAAAATTCGTCAGCACAGATCAAACCTAAAATTTGGGATAACTATATCGTTTGGATGGACAATGCGAGTGATGCCATCAAAGAGTACCCTTCCCACTGGCAGATTATCCTTTATGATATCGAGACGGGAGAACAGAAAACCATTACGACAGGGAAAGGCGGTCATACAGATCCGGACATTGATGCTGGAAATGTCGTTTGAGAGGACGGACATCGCGTGACTAAGCGCGGACTGCGAGCGGGAGGGAATGTGCCGGAGAACAATACCGACATTTACATGTATCGCATTGAAAGCGGGGAGACGGTTCCAATCGCGACAGAAGACTACCGTGAAGGTCAGCCGCAAGTCTCAGGCAATCGCATAACCTGGGAGGTTTATAACCATTCCTATAAAGGCGATGTTTTCGTCTACAACGCGGATACGGAAGAAACGCTTCGAGTGACCGATATGGACGTGGATCAAAGAACTCCTGTCATCAGCGGTCATTTCGTCGCCTGGATGGACGAACGAAACGGCTCCTCCACGCATGATGTCGGACCGGGACCGCATAACTCGGACATTTACTTAACTGATTTGGAGAAGGGCACCGAAACTCTCATAACGGGAGAAGGGCCGCAGATTTCCCCTCTCATTTCTGATCATTGGATTGTGTACGACAAGTCATCCGATGTCGAAGCAGAGCTAACGGCAGTCCGTTATCGATGAGGACGACCCTTACATCCCGTCATTCCTTGATATCGCCGCGTAACGAACGCGAATGTCCTTTAAAACCAGTTCACCCTTATTCACAGTTAACGACAACCTCGAAAATATCATCACAGTCGCTTGCCAGCTTGAATGCGCAGCAAAGAGACAGGCCGGGCGAACATTCAGCAGGCCTGTCTTCACGTTATTCATGATTACAATATTGCGAGATATTTGGCAGTGCGAATCATTTGGCTGGTAAAAGAGTTTTCATTGTCATACCATGCCGCTATCTTCACCAGTGTATCTGTCCCGAGTTCCGTTACTTTTGTTTGCGTAGCGTCGAATAAGCTCCCGTAAGTCATACCGATAATATCGGACGAGACAAGCTCTTCCTCCGTATATCCGTATTGCTCCGACCGGGACTGCTCCATCTTCTCGTTAACCTGCTCCGCAGTTACGGAACCGCCCACGACTACCGTTAATTCCGTCAGGGAGCCGGCCATAACCGGCACTCTCTGGGATACACCATCCAATTTGCCATCCAAGGAAGGGATGACGAGACCTATTGCTTTTGCTGCCCCGGTTGACGTGGGGATGATGTTGCCGGCTGCAGAGCGTGCACGGCGCAAGTCGCCTTTGGCGTGAGGACCGTCAAGGGTATTCTGGTCGTTCGTATAAGCATGTATCGTCGTCATAAAACCTTTTTTGATAGGCGCAAGCTCGTTCAAGTAATAGACCATGGGAGCCAGGCAGTTCGTGGTGCAAGAAGCGGCCGAAACAATGGTATCTTCTTTAGTTAACGTGTGTTCATTAACACCGTGTACAATAGTAGGGATATCTTTCCCGGCAACGGTTGAGATGACTACCTTTTTTGCACCGGCCTCAATATGGGCTGCAGATGCTTCTTTTGAGGCAAAAAATCCTGTACATTCCAGGACTACATCAACTTGAAATTTTTTCCATGGGAGCTTGCCCGGCTCTCTTTCGGCATAAATCGGAATGTCCACGCCGTTTACGGTTAAGCTGTTATCACTGTATTCAACCTCTTCATCGTAACGTCGCTGCGTTGTATCGTGCTTTAGCAAATGCGCAAGCATCTTCGGACTTGTCAGGTCATTAATGGCGACAATCTGATAACCTTCCGCATCAAAAAGCTGCCGAAAGGCAAGCCTGCCAATTCTACCAAAACCATTGATTGCAATATTGATTGCCATAAGCATTACCACCTTTCTTTGTCTCAAGGAATAGTATAGTCCTTGAATCTTTATGGTACACTGTTATAAGTGAAGCAATTGACTATACTATTTGTCAGGAGAGGACTATGCCGCAAGTTGACCGCCACAAAGACAGAATGGTAGATATTGAATTTGTTGCCGCCGAAGATTTGAACTGTCTCCCCTATCCGAAGCGTTTTACTTTAATCTTGCTTACATCCGGCAGCATCATCGGGGTACTCAACGAACGACCGATAGCGATTTCAGCCCCCGGCGTTCTCTGTTTATCCGAAGACGATACGATACAAATACTTGAAAAACATAATGCCTCTGCGCAATCCTTCAGTTATCATCCCGATTTTCTGATTACCGTACCCAACTCTGAAACGAAAGACTACTTCCCCCAACTTCTAAAAATACAAACAGGGCTTTCGCTATTTCAGGGCAATCAAACATGCACCGGAGTACCTTTTGTAACCGAGAAAGCCTTTCCGCAATTATTTGAGTGGTTCTTTGTGCTGGGGACTGAAGTCTATGCGCAAAGCGACGCAAACTGGGCATGCAGAATCAAAAAATATCTCATCCAGATATTGGGCCTGCTTGAGGATTTGAACCGCCAAAGCGAACAGACTCCTGTTGATTTTGTGCTGGAGTATATACACACCAATTACGCCAATAAAATCACCTTGGAAGATTTAACGAAATGCGCACACTTGAACCGTGTGTCGCTCAATAAAATGTTTCAGGAAAGATGCGGGAGTACAGCAATGAGGTATTTGCTGTCGCACCGCTTGAAAGTTGCGGGAGATCTCCTCACCCATACAGGGATGAGCTTGAACGAAATTGCGCGTGCCACCGGGTTTGAGTACGACACTTACTTCATCAAACAATTTACGGCTAAGAGAGGGCTGTCTCCAACCGTATACCGGAATATCTCCCGCCAGTTCGCTACTGCTCAATAAGGCTACGCGAGTACGCCATTTTCTCTTTTGCAACCTCAGAGCATCCTCTATCGTCAAAAAAAGAAAACCAATGCTGGAAGTGGGCACTATTCATGCAGTCCGTTATTGATGAGGAGCAACTCGAAGGGAGGTTTGCTTAATGGCAGTGAAAATATGCGGCAACTGCGGCGAATCTAACGCCGAAGGCTCATTACTATGTGTTGTATGCGGCAGCTCGCTTAAAGACGTTCAGATGGAGGGCACTCCCAATGCCGATAAAGAATATTCGGCAAATGCTAAACCTGCAATATGCCAGCATTGTAATGAGCTTTTGGAGCAAGGATCATTAACCTGCAAATATTGCGGAACTGTTGTATCCAAGACAACCAACAGCTCTCGTTATTATAGTCATTCTACTTCCTCGGAGGAACACTCTGGTTCCTCGCCCATGGAGACATTCGGAAGAGGCTGCCTATGGCTCATTCTAGGCTCATTAGCATTGTTGTTGATTGCCTTTGTTACTCGGAGCTCGATTACGATTTCGTGGTCCCTATTTATCCCAATCGTAATTCTCGTTTTTTGGCTGGCATCAAAGAAAGGGAAGTAGGCTCACGAATGTGAGAAAATGAAACTGATTATACGATCTATTTTATGTATGATTAGTCAATTATCAGATTATAAAAAGCACCAGGCTTCAGTACCTCAATGTCTCCAATTTGTTGAGGAAAACGTTTTGCGTTACTGGTTATAATATATTTGCAGTTCTCGTTGATTGCTGTGACCCAAACATGAATATCCTGTTCGTCATAGTTACTCAAAGGTTTCTGTAGTCCATGATCTTGAGCAATAGCAACTGCCATTTCCGTCTCACAATCACTTATTTCAACCAGAGCTTGTCCGATGGGACTGGCTAATCGACTTACGATATCTAAAGCGTGCCTCCCAACTTGACTGTTTACAGCTGGCTGATTGTCCAAGATCGGATAAACAAAGAGATCCAAAAAAGATTCAACAAATTCCAGAGGATATGTTATATCTAATCAACCGTCTGCGCAGCAAGAGTTAATAACTGACGGTTGATTCCCGGACTACGGATCGCCCCACATAGCACCGTTGTATCAAAAAGAACGCGAGGGGAGGTATTACATCCACTCACTCTCGTCTACCTCCCCGTTCGACGCGTTAAAATCACTTAGTTTTTGCTCAAATATTTTTCGCTTTTGCGCTTCCTCTAGACTGATTTTAAAGTATTTTTTTGGAATTCTCCAATGACCGCCGTCTGTCCGATAGGCTTCCGGATATTTGCCTTTTTCACACCAACGTCTAATCGTCTGATCAGTTACACCTAATAACTCTGCAACTTCAGAAGACGTATATATTTCCATCTGTTCTTGCTCATACATGTTAGCAAATTGATCTGATTTAAACATGATATCTGCCCACATTAACTTTCGGATTTGCTCCGGGTTTCCTCCGGATACTAAACTAGGCAAAATATCAATGTAATCGACCAAGAGTTCATTCGCCTTTCGAATCTGCTTAGATTCAATGGATCTGCGAATTTCTTGGTCCAACTGGTGAAAGGTTTGAAAAAAGTCTGCCGAAGGAATACTAACGTTAATATCATCCAAAAAATCAGTAGATTTATGCAATAGCGCCAGGGTCCTCTCGACCATCATTTTCAAAACAACACTCAAGCTATCCAATTTTTGTTCATGTTCCAACAATGCGACTGTTTCCGATAGCACTTGTTCATCTCGTTCTTTAAACATACTGTCACCTCCTATATTTCTCATTATAATCCACCCAGTGTTGTTTATTCAATAAAAACCAACATTCCCAACAGGGACTATAGAGAAAGAAATATTAGTTGAATCCATACCTCAGAATCATCAGATTGACACCATTCAAGCAGTCTGACTAACGCTAACGGACCTGAAAGACCTTATTCGGCTAAAATACGGAAATTCTCCATTTTGGCGGACACGACAGACCTTATTTCGTGGAAAACAGTCTTTTTTTCCTCCATTTGTTACAAATAAGAGCGCTGGTGTCCGTCAAAATGACTACTGAGGATTTTTGATGCGTTTAAGGGCGCTGGTGTCCGTTTAGCATTTCAAACAGCGCTTTGTACAGCATTTCAAACGGCGCTTGGTATGGCGCTATCCACAATAAATTGACAGCCCCCCACCCTCCATCACATTGAACCCCCCGCGTTCCGCTTCCGATACTCGCCCGGCGTAATGCCGGAATAGCGCTTGAACATGCGAATGAACGAATTGACGTTGTGGTAGCCGACCTCGGAGGCCACATCCTGGATGCGAAGCTCCAGATTGGCAAGAAGCTCCTTGGCGCGCCCAATTCGAAGATCGTTCAGGTAATCGCTGAAATTCGTGCCGGTCTTTTCTTTAAAATAGCTCGAGAGGTAGCCCGGTGTAATATTGAGCTTATCCGCCACGAGATCCAGATTGATGTCTTCCTGTAGATGGTTGTTCAGATAATCGGTCACGAAAGCCGTAATCGGATCCTTCGCCTCCGTCCTCGCTCGGATCGCGGACAGCGCCGGGCGGATCAGCCTGCGGAACCAGCCTCGATACTGCTCCGCCGAGTAGAAGCGAACGAGCGCGGACGTGTCGACCGGCCGTCCGTCGCCATTACCGGACGCGTCCGGCACGTTCAGCTTCGCAAGCGCCTTCTCGACCTGCTCGGCGACGCCCCGCGCGTAGGCCCGGAAGTCGGCCGCCGGGGCGTCCTTCTTCGTCAGCTGCTCAAGATACCGGTCCACCCACTCGAAGACGGAGTCCTCGCTGCCGGACAGCAGCCGCGCCTGCAGCTCCTCGCGCTGCGTCATCTTCATGGGAAGCGCGCGCGTACCGGAGGAGCGCGGCTCCGCGATAATCTGCGTCTCGCCGCTCAGCCGCTTCTCTTTGAGCAGCTCCAGGAGCTGCTCGTAGGCGTGTTTGACCGGCGTGTCCTCCGGATAAACCGGGCTGACGGCAATCGTCAGACAGAGATAATCCTCGACTTGAAGCAGCTCCTTCAACGTTTGCAGCACGCGCAGCACCTCGCTCTGGGAGCCAGGCTGGAAGAGCAGCGACATGAGCTGATTATGCTCGATCTGAAGCGTGACAGGCTCTTCGCCGAGGCTGGAGAACAGGCCATGAACAAGCTTTCTCAGCAATTGAATTTCCTCTACATATTCCGAATCCGAGGTTTTGAACCCGATTTCGTACAGGACAGCTGCATAGGGCTCGTTCACCTGCACCGCGTCCTCGAGCTCGGACAAATTCAGATTCATTGGAATATTCTTCACCTTGTTGGTGTACGCATACTGGCGAACCAGCGAGTTTTTCTGGCTGAGATCCTTGCGAATCTGCTCGTTATCGTCCATGATGCTGCTCATGCGGTCGCCGATAATGGCGAACTCCTTGATGGAGCTCGTCGGCAGCGGTAAGGTCTGCTTGCGCTCCAGCATGGCGATAATGCGCCTTAGCGGATGGTTCAGCCTCAGGCTGAATAGAGCCGAGCCGGCGATGCTGACGAGCACTGCCGCGACAAGGAGCGTCACGAGCAGAATGTTCAGCTTCATCATTTCGGCGGTAATGCTCTTAGTCGGCGCGACGCGCACATAGGTGAAGCCGGTGTCCGCGCCCCGCGCGTAGAAATAATAGTTCCCGTCGTACTGCTCATGACCGATGCCGTTCACGAAGGAGACCGGCGTTCGAATCTCGGCAGCATCATGCGAAGTGTACAGCGTGCGGCCTTCCGCATCGAGAATATAGAACGGCTCGCCTGTATTGGCGTAAGCCCCATACAGCTCCTGAGGATTCATCATGACGATGCCGTACACATCCTCGTACGGAGCGGCCTTCATGACCAGCGGAAGCTGCAAGCCAAGCGAACGAACATTGTTCACAGACTGCTCGGTGAAGACGGCGGCAGGCAGAATTCGCATCACATAATTGTCGATCGACAAGTCTTCCCAATAGGAAAGCGAATAGGAATTGCTCGCATAATAGCGGGAAAACATATCTCCGGCGCTGCTGGTGCCTTCCTTCTCAAGCACATAACCGGATTGCTTGAAATAGAGAATGAAATTTTCAATATGAAGGAACGGATTTCTGTACAGCTCCGCCAGGTCGGTTTTGACCTCGTTTATTTTATCGTAACGGTGGTTGCTCTTGACGTTGCTTAAGATGCCGATGTTGGCAATCCAGCGGTCGGATTGGATGAGCGAGAGAATCATATTCTGAGTCAGGCGGAAGTGGTTCTCGTAGCTCTCCACCGTCTGCTTGATGCCGAGCTCGTTGTACCGGACAATTTCGTCGTACAGCTTATTGCGCAGATATAGATAAGAAAAGACGTTGAATGCGGCAAGCAGCAAAATAATGCTAAGGAAGCTGGCCATCAGCTTGACGAGCAGCGTGCCCGAAGCAAAACCCCTCTTGATCCTGGACAATCCTCTCATGGTTGACCCCCACCCCCGGATGACATCGGAGTATGCAGATTTACGGATTCATCCGCAGATCTGCATGCTCCGTTTCTCTCTTCGCGGCCCGCACGCGCTCCCGGAACCTCGCGCATCGCGGAAGGCTCCAGCCTTCCTGCTTCGGTACATCCTATCATACTAGCTGTGCGCTCTCTCGGACAATATGCACTTTTCATCATTTATACACATCTCTCACGATTTCCGATCATTTGACGATTTATAGCCATATGTGAGGATTTATTTCATGAATGAATGCGTTATATACTCCAATCACAAGGTTAACGCTAATCTCGTCAAGTTTCCTAACACAAACCAAACATCAAGGAGAAATGTGTATGTCTCAATCAAATGTGACGCCTGGCGTTGTCGGCGCGGAGAAGCCTCTTGCGCTCGAGCGACGCAGACCCGGCAAGTGGGGGCGAATGTGGCAGCAGAACAAATATTTGTGGCTTCTCTTCCTGCCCTGCCTGATCTATTATCTCGTCTTCCGATACGCGCCGATGTTCGGGCTCGTCATTACATTCAAGAAGTACAACCTGTTCACTGGCGTCTGGGCGAGCGAATGGGTCGGCTTCAAGTATTATCGGATGTTTCTGGAGAATCCGGACTTCCTGCTGCTCATGAAGAACACCTTCTTATTAGGAATCGTGAATCTGGCGTTCGGCTTTCCGGCTCCGATTATACTGGCGCTGCTCTTAAATGAAGTGCGGAAGGCGGCCTTCAAGCGGTTCGTGCAGACGGTCAGCTATTTGCCCCACTTCATCTCCAACGTCATTGTCGCGAGCATGGTCATCATGTTCCTGTCGCCGACGGGCGGATTTATTAACGAGATGATCTCCGCGCTCGGCTTCGAGCCGATCAACTTCATGAACGAGCCGGGACTCTTCCGGGGCATCTATGTTCTGTCGGAAATTTGGCAGCATATCGGCTGGGAAACGATTATTTATTTGGCGGCGCTCACCGCGGTCGATCCGCAGCTTTACGAAGCGGCCAGCATCGACGGAGCCAGTCGGATGCGCAAGCTGTGGCATGTAACGCTGCCAGGCATCTCGTTCGCGATCGTCATTACGCTTATTTTGAACATCGGCTCGATTCTGGAGATTGGCTTCGAGAAGGTGTTCCTGATGCAGAATCCGGCTATCTACGATACGGCCGATATTATCAGCACCTACGTGTACCGGGTCGGCATGGAGCAGGGCAACTTCAGCTACGGCGCCGCAATCGACCTGTTCATGGGCATCATCAGCCTGATCTTCATCTATTCCGCCAACACCATCAGCCGGCGCTTCAGCGAAACAAGTATATGGTAGCAAGGAGGATAAGCTAAATGTTGCAACGAAGAATACGTCTGTTCCCGGTCGCAAGCACGACCTTCCTGCTGCTCGTGGTCGTCGTGACGCTGTTTCCGTTCCTTCACATGCTCGCGGTTTCGCTCAGCGACGACGTGCATGTCATGAAGAACGAGGTGACGCTTTGGCCACAAGGCTTGAATTTCAACATGTATGAGATCGTGCTGGGCGACCCGAAAATGTGGAATGCCATCAAAAACACGATCATCTACACGGCAGTCGGCACCTCGATTGCCCTTATCGTCACCTCGATGGGCGCCTATGCGCTGTCCCGGACAAATATGGCCTTCCGCAAGAGTTTGATGATGATGATCGTCTTCACGATGTTCTTCGGCGGCGGCATGATTCCGACCTTCCTCGTCGTCCGCTCCCTCGGGTTTGTCGACACGATCTGGGGCATGGTCCTTCCGGGAGCGGTCAGCACCTGGAATCTGATCCTGATGCGAACCTTCTTCTCCGGCATCCCCAAGGAGCTGGAGGAATCCGGACGCATCGACGGCTTGAACGATATCGGCATCTTCCTGCGCATTATCGTGCCGCTGTCCAAAGCTTCCTTTGCTACAATCGCCCTCTTCTACGCAGTGGGCTTGTGGAATAATTTCATCTTCCCGCTCCTCTACCTGCGCACGCCGGACCTGTTCCCGCTTCAGGTGCTCTTGCGGAATCTGGTGCTAGCCGGCAGCGTCGCCTCGGGAGACGTCACTACAATAGGAGGTGATAATCAGATTGTCGAAGAATCTTTAAAGTACGCGACTATCATGGTCTCGTCGCTGCCGATTCTTATGGTGTACCCTTTCATTCAGAAGTATTTCGTCAAGGGGGCTATGATCGGAGCGGTCAAGGGCTGACGCCGATGCCGCTTCGGGAAGCAAGGCACAATCGCACTCACATCATTCTAAGGAGTTGGTTCATTTGAAAAAAGCTTTCGCTCTTCTTCTATCCGCGGTTATGGCAATCTCGCTGCTGGCGGCTTGTTCCAGCAACAATAACAATAACAATACAAATGGCAACGTCGGTACCGCGCCGACCTCTGACTCGAATAGCGGCCAAGGAGGCGCGCCGGAGAGCAAGACGTTCACCGCCTTGCTCGACAACAACCCAACGTTTCCTTATTCCGAGGACTGGCCGATCTGGACCTGGCTGAAGGAGAAAACCGGCGTAACACTCGACGTCCAGACGCCTTCCGGCAAGCTGGGCGAGTCGCTGAACCTCGTTGTGGCATCCAAAACGATGCCGGATCTGATGTACATGCCGAACCGCAATGAGTCGAACAAATTCGGCCAAGACGGCGCGCTCGTGGATATTAAGGAGTATGTCGACGACATGCCGAATCTGAAGAAGTGGATGGAGCAGTATCCGGAGGAAGCGAAGGCGGCCCTGTCCTCTGACGGGAAGATGTACATGTTCCCGAATCAGGGCTTCGGCGAGACGAATCGCATGATCTGGCTGTACCGCCAGGACGTGTTCGAGAAAGAAGGGCTGAAGGCGCCGCAAACGTACGACGAGCTGTACGAAGAGCTCAAGACGCTGAAGGCGAAATACCCGGACAGCTACCCGTTGTCGATTCGCTACGGCCAGATTCCGGACGAGATGAATACGAACATGACGGTCAATTTCGAGACGGGCGAGGGCGCCTACTACGATTTCGACGCGAAGGAATATCGGTACGGACCGATCGAGGACAACTACAAAGCGATGGTGTCGATGTGGAAGAAATTTTACGATGAGGGGCTGATCCCTCCAGACTTCCTCTCTCTGCAAACCAAGCAATGGCAGGATATGATGTCGAACGGTCAAGCCTTCGTGACGATCGACTATATCAGCCGAGTCGACTTCTTCAACAACGCTATGCAGAAGGAGAATCCCGACTATAACATGCAGTTCATGGCTCCTCCCGCGGGACTGCCCGGCGGCAAGCAGCAAAACCCGTACTTCCACTATATGGTAGGCGGATTGACGGTTGCATCTACCTCGAAGAACATCAAGGACATTATGCAATACATGGACTTTTTCTACTCCGAAGAAGGACGCACGCTTACGAGCTGGGGAGTCGAAGGCGAGACCTTCACCAAGGAAGGCGGCGCGAACAAGTTCTTGCCGCAATTCACGGACGTGACCGAAATGCGCAAGCAAACGGGCTTGCAGACCAGCGGCACGTATACATGGATCGATTACGACGCCCATCTGTCGTTGTTCTCCGAGGATCTGCAGAAGGCTTATACCGAAGCGGCCAAATACGATCCTCCGGCTATGCAGCCTCGCCCGGCGTTCACGGAAAGCGAAAATGAAGTCATCTCGCTGACGGGGCAGGCGATCAAGAAGCATCGCGACGAAAGCTTCGCGAAATTCATTACCGGCTCGAGAAGTCTGAATGAATGGGATCAGTATGTGGAAGAGATGAAAAACCTCGGCATCGACAAGCTGCTGGAAACGTACAAGACGGCTTACGATCGCATGCAGGGCGTTGAATTAAAGTAAATTTTGCATAGCAAATGCAAATGCGGATGCGCCCCCCTCTAGCCGGAAGGGGGTGCTCCTCTTATCGGGAGCTCCGCCGCATGACCGATTATCCATTTCATTTCATTTCAGTCGAAAGGGTGATTTCTCGTGAAAGCATGGATTTCAGCTCGTATTTCGCATATATGGCTGCTTCTCGTGTTGTCAATCGCGCTTGCTTTTACCGGTCCGTTCGCCGTCTCTTCTAGCGCTGAGGCTGCCGCTTCGTTCGTCTCTATACAAAGTCCGCAAAGCGGAGATGCTGTAGACGGAGGGAACGTTGTCGTGAGCGGCTCTTATTCCGGCGTATACGATGTAAGGCTGTATATCAACGGGCAAAGCCAGGCGGCCGTTTCTATGGAGGATCCGGACGGCGACGATGCAGGAGCTTGGTCGTATACGCTCGATGCCTCGCAGTACAACGGCGACATCGAGCTAACTGCCCGCGGACTCGACATCTCTACACGTTACGGCGTTTGGAGCGGCAAGGTATTGCTGCAGGTGAACAATGCAGGGGCAGCCGCCCCGGAGGTCGCTATCGTCAGCCCCCAGGAAGGTATTTCGCTCTCGGGCAAGGTTCGAGTGAAGGTACATGTATCGTCCGCCACACCTCTGTCCACTGTTCAAGTCCGGGTAAACCGCGGGCCGTGGATGGATGCGAAGCTCAAAGGCTCGGACTATGAATACAAGTGGAAGACGCAGGGGCTAGGCGACAAGACGTTCTCCCTGGAGGCGAGGGCGAGCAATGCTCCGGGTCGGTTCGGCTACAGCCCGACTGTCTATGCCCAGGTCGGCGCGGGTACGCATGAATCGTTCTCCATGCCGCATCAAGACCGGGCCATGTGGATTTGGGAGCCCGAAAGCTACAGACTCTTGCTGAATCCCGGCTCACGGGAGGTGCTTGAGGACTTCATCACGGACACCGAAACTTTCGATTCGGACGAGGTGACGACGTTGTACCTTGCCGTAGGCAGCTATGCGGGATATCGGGCGCTGGAGGAGCAGGAGGACGAACTGAAGTCGTTCATGCGATGGGCGCATGAACGCGGGCTGTACGTTCAAGCGTTGATCGCGGGCGGCACCTCCCCGGCCTACATGGGCGCCTATGAGCGCTATCATCCTCAAGCGGTGCGGGAGATGGAGCAGATCGTGAACTACAATCTGGCAGCGGAGCCGGATGAGAGATTCGACGGCGTCAACGTGGACATTGAGCCGTATATTTCGCCGGATTTCAAGGATCCGAGCAAGTTTCTTCAAGGCGAATATCTGGACGGTCTGGCGGAGATGATCGCAAGAAGAGACGCCGCGGGCATTAATCTGCCGTTCGGGCCGGCGGTTCCGAAGTGGTACGACTCCTCCGAGCAAGGCGCGGACATTGCATGGAACGGACAGACCAAATGGCTGTCCCAGCATGTTCAGGATATCTCGGACTATATCTCCATTATGGATTATCGCGATACAGCCGATGGATCGGCCGGCATAATCGCCGGCGCGGCGGGCGAAATCGCGTACGCGGACCAGATCGGCAAGCCGGACTCCGTCGTCATTGGCGTCGAGACGCTGGATATCGCAAACAGCGGCGATCCCGAGACGATCAGCTTCTGGGAGGAAGGCCGCGCGCATATGGAGACGGAGCTCGATAAGGTATATGCTGCATTCGCCGGCGAGGGCTCGTTCGGAGGCATTGCCGTCCACCATTACGACTCGTACCGGCTGCTGCCGTCCTACTGGGGCGAAGGCGGCGAGGCTTGGTCGCCTGAGGCGGACAGCGAAGCACCAACCGCCGTGTCGAGTGGACCGACGGCATCCGCCGCCGATTTTCAGACGGTGAACTTAAGCTACGGCATGGCATGGGACAACGCGGAGATCGATCGGTATATCATATATCGGAGCACGGAGCCCGGCTTCGCTCCGACCGCCGATACGATTGCCGGCCTTGCAAGGTCGCTGTCCTATCAGGACAAGGGACTGCTACCGGATACGACCTACTATTACAAGATTGCGGCGCGGGACCTCAGCGGCAATATCGGCCCCGTCTCCATGGAGGCTGCTGTTACAACCGAGCATACGGATCTGTTGCCGCTGATTGTGAAGGAGATGAATCTCTCGTATAACGGCAGCTCTGCCTCCGCCTCTATGACAGTCGCGGATTATGCGACGGGCGAGCCGCTGGCGGGAGCGACCGTGGAAGGCCGGTTCACGTATTCGGGCGGCCGCTACGTGAATGGCGCGACGGGCAGCGAGGGCTTGGTAGCCTTCAACTCCGAGTCCATCGCGTCCGGCAGACAGGCGGGCTTCGAGCCGCGGCGAATCTCGTTGCCCGGCTACTATTACGCGAGCGCGCATGACGAGCCTCATACGACGGCGCTTGTCCCCCGCACGGGGTTGAGCGGACTTGTTACGGATGCGGGGACGTGGAACGCGGTCTTCTCGCCGGAGCAAACTTCGTATACGGTGACAGTGCCTGCATCGGTCTACGAGCTGCGGCTGACGCCGACGGCCTCGGACATGTCCAGCGTCATCAAGGCGGGCGGCGCTGTTGTGCCTAGCGGCGCTGAGTCCGCTCCGATAGACATAGGCTCCGGCTCGTCGGTCGTATCCGTGCTCGTCTATAACGCGGATGGCACGACGGATGTCTATCTGCTGCGAATCGCGAGAAGCGGCGGGCAGCAGATAACGGTGCCGGTGACGAAGGACGCCTACGTCTACGAGCTTGATCCGTCGGGCAATTTCGGCGATGCTATGCTGCTCGAGGCAGCCGATATTCCGAACGCGTCCGGCGGCGGGGACCGAATCGCCTACATGGGAGTCGATTTGTCCGCGCTAAGTGATCCTGTTGTGACGGCGAAGCTGTATGTCTACGTGCCGGAGGCGCCGTCGAAGGCGGTCACGCTGTCGCTCAAAGGCTATGCCGGAGCGCAGTGGGACGAGAGCACGGTGAATTGGTCGAACCGGCCGGTCTCGGGTGGAACGGCGCTTGGAACGATTCGGGTGGAGGACGCAGGCTGGTATTCGATAGACGTGACGGCTTTCGTCTCGGGAATAGCCGCTTCCGGAGGGCAGCCGACATTCCAGTGGACGGAGCCGAACACGGCAGGCGTCGTCGTTCGGATGAGCAGCCGCGAGAGCGATACGGGACAGCCTTATCTTCAAGTGAACGAATAAATAAAATGCCTGACGGCGTCCTTGTCAAAGAACGGCAAGGTTTCTTGTAACAATCGGATAGCACAAGCCAAAAATATACCTTCGACTGCGTCGACTTACAAACAATCGGACACAGAAGACGCTATTTGTGAAAAAATACAGAGATTGTTCACTTTCGTGGACACAGGAGACGCTATTTCCTCAAAAAATCAAAAAAACTGCTGTTTTCTCGCAAATAAGTGCATCTCTGTCCGCGAAATCTTAAAAACAGCTCCATTTGCCGAAATAACGCATCTACGGTCCGCTACGATCGTGTGCAACCATAGACTTAATTCCTGACGGGCCCAGACCCGGCATCACAAACAAGAACGGGTCGGAAGACCACCCCATCCCGAAATTTTATAAATTCTATATCTATGAGAAAACCTCTACCTCGGCCTTTCGAAGATGAGCGACCTAAAGCTTTGCGGAGCAAAGCAGCTTCGTAAGCATGAGGAAGGTTTTATCGCCAAATGAATTTACAGTTTAAATGTCAAGAAACCTTATAAATTCAACGCTATCGTGGTAAAAAAAGATGGAATGGAGAGCGATGAGTATGGAATCAACAGCTTTACTGCCGCAACCGAAACAACGGAACATCTCCGAGGGAGCTGGCTTTACGCATGCCGGCCCCCTTGTCGCCCGGCTTCGCCTGGAGCAGGATGATCCGCGACTGGAGCGGCATTGCCGCCGCTTGTTCCCGGACGCCGATGTTCAGTCAGAGAAGGCAGCCACTGGTTATTCCGCCTGGATTGGCGGGACGGATCGGCAGGACGGCGACGAAGCCTCATTGGCGGCATCATCATCGATTCCTGTAGGGAACCCCGGAGGCTATATCCTGCGGGTTGACGAGAGCGGAGCGGCGATTTGGGCGCCCGACGCTGCGGGGTTATTTTACGGGATGGGAACGCTTCGTCAACTGATGGAGCAAAGCGACACGGTGCCCCCGGGAACGATTGCGGATTGGCCGGATACGGCTCTCCGCTGCATGAATTACGATCTGCGTCAGACCTATTCCAAGCCCGAGCGGCTCGGCTCGTATTTGGCCGATTTCGCTCGTTACAAGGTCAATGGTCTGCTGATTGAATACGAGGACAAGTTTCCTTTCGAGACGTATTCGGAGCTGGTGCACCCGAAGCATGCGCTGAGTTCGGAGCAATTCGAGGAGCTTAAGCGAACCGCGCATGAGCATTTCATCGAGATCATACCGCTGCAGCAGAGCTTCGGCCACCTCGAATATGTGCTTCGGCACGACCGCTATAAGCATCTGAGAGAGACGGAGAAGTCGACGGGCGAGCTGTGTCCGTCCCGCGAGGAAGCCTTCGAGCTCGTGACGGGACTGCTGGGCGAGATGATAGACCGCCATCCCCAGTCGCGTTATATCCATCTCGGCTGCGACGAGGTGTACAGCTTATGCGAATGCAAGACTTGCATCGAGCAATACGAGGGCATGCGCGAGCACGCGTTCATCGCATTCCTGAATCGGCTCATCGCCTTCACGTCGGATCGCGGCAAAACGCCGATCTTCTGGCATGACATGCTGGACAAATGCCCCGAGGAGGAATTGCGCCAGCTGGACAAACGCGGCGTCGCGATGATCTGGATCTACAACGGCCGCAACATCGATGCGGAGGTATCCGCGTTGACCGCGAAGTTTCGCAGACTTGGCATCGACGTGATGGGCGCTCCGGCTGTTCGCAGTTTCGACTGGGCGGAGCATCAGAACTATCCGGCAATCGCGAACCGAGTCGATAATCTGCTGCAGTGGACGGAAACGTCGGAGAAGCTCGGCATCGACTGCATGGTCGCCACCAACTGGACCGGACCGTTCAGCCTCGGCATGCCGTACGGCGTATTCGAGACGACCTGGTATCCCATGCTGCTGCATGCGGATCTGTGCTGGAACCGAAGCTCCGACTCCGGGACATTCATTGATCGTTTCCTGCTGCAGTTCCACGGCATCCAGCCGTCAGTTGGGCACGCGAAGCTCGGCAACTACCGTATCGAGGATTATTACGATATCATCTGGAAGCTGCTGGACGAGGTTCGGCTGAACCTGGATTACGCGGAGCTCATCGCCATTATGCATGATTACGAGAAGGCGACGGACCGTTCGCGCGCCATTCACAAATATGTGTACCGATGGGAGCTGTTCCCCGGCGATGCCGCCGAACGCCGCTCGCTGCTCAACAACTATCAGCGCAACCGCCGCGGCCGCGACAACGTTCGCCCCAGAATGCAAGCCGCGCTTGAGCGCTACCAGCCGGCAGACATGGCCGAGCATTTCGTCTTATCCCGGTTTTACCTGCATGACTATTTGGAGAAGACGATTTACCCCGAGATGGGGATGAATCTCGAGGAATAATGGAGCTCGAACGAGCAGACCGAAGACCGCCACCCAATAGAGGTGGCGGTCTTCTCCTTTCGGCAGCGCGGTACAGGGCCGGTTTTGATACTGCAACACAGGCTATCAGCGCTACAGCGCGATCCGGTCCGGAGCTTAGGATAAGTTAGCCTTTCAAAGTTAAATGATAACCTCTCAAGATTCGCTCGAAGTAGTTCTTCGTAAACTCTTGCCTATTCCATCATATCTTGTTAATGGAATAGCTATGTGAGCAGATTTATCGAGCCAAGTCTACATCGAAATTCGCACCTCCAGCACGCACACCGAATGCGGCTTTAGCTCCGCGACCCAGCTTGTTCCTTGCAATTGCAAAGATCGGATCTCTTCCCGAATAGCTTCCGGCTCCCATACCGTGTTGTACGTTTCATAGTGGGCCCCTGCCAGTTCTCGAAGAATCGCCTCTCCCGCAGGCCGCCATTCCGACAGATCGCAATTGAGAGAAACAGGCTCCAAGGAACGGTTCACGACGAACAAAGTAAGCCAATCCTTGCTTTCAGATAGGGCGGCGACGACATCCAGCTTCGGGAGCTTATCCAGTTGCAGCGGGAGGGAGTTCGATTTTGCGGCGAGCGTGGATGCTCCCGCATCGAACGTCTCGCAAGCGACCTCAACCTCGACGAGACGATGCGCCTTGCGATTCGCATACATCCTCAGCATGTGATAAGTCGCCGTGCCAAAGACAATCTCCTCTTGCCCGCTCCAGCCCGGTTGCTTCATCCGCTCGTAGCCGTCACCTACCCGAATGCAGCCGCCGACCCAGCCGTTGACCAAATCGGAGAAGTTGGCGATTCGCACCAAATGGCTCTGCCGCAGCATCTCGTTCAGCATGCAGGCGTTAGCGACGGCGGCTTCCAACGTATGCGCGTTCGGAAGATCCGGATTCGGGAAGAACATCGTATTCCACTCCGTCACCGCTAACTTCACATGCTGCAATTCTTCCCTGCCGCGGATGAGCTCTTCGATATCCTCGAAGATGGATCGCGCAATCTCGGAAAACGCCGTCATCGCCTTGAAGCGCTCGGGGCCGGGTGTCTGCGCGTCAATCGGAAAGAAGTTCCGGCCTTGATACATATGAAGCGTGAGAAAATCCATCTTCGTTCCCGCAAGCTCCAGCACTTTGCGATTCCAGCCTGGAGCAAGCGACTCCCTGGCTGTACCACAGCCTAGCAGCATAATGGAAGCATCCACCGCCTTCATCGCATCCGCGAACTTCAGATACATCTCCGCATATTGCTCCGGCGTGCATACGCCCGCCTGCCAAGGGCCGTACATTTCGTTGCCGACTTCCCAGTATCGCACCTCATACGGCTCCGGATGTCCATGCGACACCCGCAGCCTTCCCATCTCCGAATCGGCTAATCCGTTGCAATATTCGACCCATCTCGCCGCTTCCTCCGCCGTGCCCGTTCCCATGTTGACGCAAATCTGCGGCTCCGTGCCAAGCTGACGGCATAAGGAGATGAATTCGTCGGTGCCAAAATACTTATGAACCTGGCCCGCCTCCTCCCACGCCTCGTTCACGTAGTTCGGCCGAAGCTCCGTCGGTCCGACGAAATCCTCCCAATGGTACAGGGAGATGTAGTTGCCGCCGAGCCGCATGATGCCGCTGTTCAGCTCCTTCGCCATCTCGAATACTTCTCGCTTGAGAAGACCCGTCTCCTGGTCGGGGAGCAAAGAGATATGGTCGAACCAGACATAGCCCGTCGACACCGAATCCTCCCACTCGTTCGCTGGAAGCGGCACCGCCCATACTTGGAGCTCAGCGCCCGCGCATGCCCGAGATGCCTGAATGATTCCCGCGAGATCCTGCCATCTATGGCTGCAAATATCAAGCTCGGTAGATCCTAGCTGTTCGCCATTCCTTGGATTTACTAGCAGTACGCGCAGCTTGCTAATCTCGCGCGTTGCTCTGGCGATGATTCGCAGGCGATAGACAACATCGCCCGCCGCATGCATCTCCTGACCGATTCCCGCCTCGCAGCGGTCCATGTTGAACAATCGAATGCGCTGGCTGTGTCCGCCATGCCATCTTGCCGCAGGCTCCACGGCGAACCGGGTATGCTTCCCGAAACCCAGCGGCTTCCAGCAGCCGGATACGCCGTCCGCATCCCCGTCTTCTTCCTCGAAATCCATATTGCGCAGCGGATAAGCCAGCATCGCCGTCATATGATCATCGATATCTTCGATGAAATGGCCGAACAGGTAAGGACTGACCGTATGTCCAGCCTGCTCCTTGCCCAGCGTAATCCGCGCTTTGCTCATTTGCTCCATTTTCTCTCCCCCTCGACGCCCGCATTCAACTCATCGTTCGATTCAACGGTCATTTTTTGAGACTAGCCTCCAACTGCGAGTGTGTTAGACACGCTCTAACGGAACGCACAGCGCTTATTCGGCTGAAATAGGCTTGCTCCACATTTTAACGGAACCCACGGCGCTTATTGCCTCAAAAACACACTAAAACTTGCCATACCGGGCTGAATAAGCGCGCTCCGTTCCGTTAGAATGGCAGATACCGCTTTTAATTGAGAATAAGCGCGATGAGTTCCGTTACAATTTTGAATAAGACTTTTATGCAGCCTCTCTACCTGCTGCGCCTACTCCGGCCGATGCTCCAGCAGCGGCACCCTGATCGAAATAACCGTTCCCCTGTTCTCGAACGATGTAATCGTCAGACCGTACCCCGTACCATGCTGCAGCACCAGCCTTGCGTGAACATTGATCATGCCGAGCGACGAGCTGCCCAGGGTGCCTATGCCTCCCGGATTCCAAGCGCCCCCTGTATTACCAGCATTACCAGCACTACCAGCACTACCCACATCCCCTGCGTTTCCTACAACTCCTGCACTCCTCACACTTCCAGAACTCCCAGTTCCACCCGCACTCTCTGCTTCACCTACACTCGTCATACTTCCCGCACCACCCGTACTCCCAGTACTTCCCACACTCCCCACACTCCCCACACTCCCAGCACTTTCCGCACCACCGACATTCCCCGCGCTCCCCGTCAGCGCTTCCTTCTCTTCCGCCTGCTCCGCCACGGCGTCCAGCCGCCGTTTCAGCTCCTCCAGCTTGTCCGGCGCAAAGCCGTCGCCATTGTCCGCGACCTCGATGATGAGATCCCGCGCCTCGTGAAACGCGCTGACGATGACCGTCCCGTTGCCCTGTTTCGGCTCGATTGCATACTTCACCGCGTTCTCGACAATGGGTTGCAGCGAGCACTTCACGATGCGCTCCTCCAGATACTTCTCATTCACATAGAAGCGGCTTTGAAAATGTCGCGGAAACCGGATCTTCACGATTTCCAAATACTTTTGCGCATGCCCGAGCTCCTCCCTCAGCGTAACGAACGGCTCTCTGATCGAGGCGGTATAGCGGTAGTAGTCTCCGAGATTCTTCGCGATCACCTGAATGCGCTCGTTCTTCTCCATATAGGCGAGACTGTTGATAATCTCCAGCGTGTTGTAAAGCAGATGCGGATTGATCTGATTCTGCAGCGCCTGAATCATCGCTTCCTTCTGCCCGAGCAGGATGCGCATCTCGTTCACCTTCATCCTGCCGACGGTGTCGATTAGTCCGCTCAAGCGGCTCGTCATTCGGTTATAGCTGTGACCGAGCAGTTGAATCTCATCCTTGCCGGGCACGACCGAAGCTCTCACCTCCAGATTGCCCTTCTCCACCTGCTCCATCAGCCCCTTCAATTGCCGCAGCGGGCGCGTGAAGCGCTGGGCGACGATCGGCACGAGGATGAGCACGATCACGACGAGAATTAGAATAGCGGCGATGACCGCGTCGCGAGCCACCTTCACGCCGCTCGCCATTTCCTCGAACGGAACGAGCGCGACCAGCTTCCAGCCTGCCAGCTCCGAATCGCTGCTCGATACCAGCATCTCCGTTCCTCCAAGGATCTGAACGGATGAGGACTTATCAAGCTCCAGCCCGCTCATGCCCGTATCGCTTAGCGGCTTGCCAAGCAGGCTGGAATCCGGATGATACACAATCGTTCCATCTTCAGACACAATCATGAAATACCCCTTCTTCGCAAGTGTAGGCTGCACGATCGTCTTCTCGAGCTCGGCAATGCGCAGGTTGATAACGAGCATGCCGGCCTGCTGCATCGTATCCGTCGAGAAGATGGGGAGCACGAGCGAAAGCACATATTTGCCCGTTCGATCAGACAGATGCGTCGGCAATACCCGCACCCTCTCCTCCATCTCCATGCCATGCCACGGCTCATCCTGGTACGTTTCATCCGGAAGGGTGAAATCCTGCAAATTCGAGACCGTGCGGCCGTCGGCAGCAATCAGGAACATGCTGTCCACTTCCTTGTAATTGAGCGCGACATAATTGTTCAGCACATCCTGCAGATCGGCGAGACGAGACAGAGAGGTCGGCCCCTCGCTTGCAAGCCAGTTCTGAATAATGCCGATATCCTCCGCGGCGCGGGTAATGTCGTTGCGATTCGGCAGCGGCCCCGCGATGAGCGAGGATACCGATATTCTCATTTGCTCGAAATACAGCTCCATCTGCCGATTCAGCCGGAAGGACGCATCGTCCATGAACTGGAAGAAATCCTTCTTCGCCGCCTTCATATAGAAATATTGCGAAAACACGCCCGTCAGCGCGATCGAGGACAAAATCGCCGTCAGCAGGATTAGAATGAGCTTGACTTTAATCGAATAGCGGTTCACCCACCGCTCCCATCTCATAGTCCCAAGCTCTTTCGATATTCATTGGGTGTCATCGACGAGACCTGCTTGAAGACACGGTTGAAATACGGCAGCGAGACAAAGCCTACGGCTTCCGCAATTTCATATATTTTCATATCCGAGCTTCTAAGAAGCTCCAGCGCCTTATCGATGCGAATCTGGTTGAAATAGTTCACGAAGCTCTTGCCCGTATATTGCTTGAACAGCACGCCGAAATACGACGCGCTCAAATTGGAATACCCGGAAATTTGCGTCAGTGTGATCTCTTCCTGCAGATGCTCTTGCATATATTCACAGGCCCGAGCGATGACAAGCCGCATATTGTTGCCGGCGAACTGCGGATAGCGCTTGATCCATTCATGGAGCAAATCATGCACGACGAGGCGGATTTGATGCCGATTCGCCCCTTCGGGAAGCTCCGCCCCCTCGAATGCCGGATAAATCGCTTTCATATATTCCACAAGCTTGCCGATCAGAATGTTAAAATAGCTCCTCTTGACCCCCTCTTCCTGCGAGCGCAAATGCCAGATCGCATCGAGCAGGCGATCCGCTTGCCCGAAGAGCTGAGAAGGCTCGCCGCCCGACATGCCGTCTACGAACAGTTGGATGTCCGTCAGCATTTGATTCGGCTCCGCAAAGCTTTCCAGTCGGCTCATCGACCTGGCTATCGACGCATGAAGCTCCTGCTCCGAGATCGGCTTCAGCAGATATTCGGACACCTGCAGCCGAATCGCGTTCTGAGCATACGGGAAGTTATCATGACCGCTGACGATAATTGAGACAATGGGCAGCTTATGCTCGCGTATTCGGGTAATGAGCTCCAGCCCGTCCCCGTCCGGCAGCTGAATATCCGTAATGAGCAGCGTCGGCCACAGCTCCTGAACGAGCCGCCACCCTTCCTCGCAGCCCGCCGCTTCCCCGGTCACCTTGAATCCGTCAAGCTGCTGCACCATCTCCACAATCGCATCGCGTATAAGCGGTTCATCCTCCACGACAAGCACATGATACATTCTGATCACCCCTGTTGACTGTTGACTGTTGACTGTTGTCTGATGGCTGTTGACTGCTAGCTGTTGGAAATTGTCTGTCGACTGTTGGCAATTGGCAAGTTCGGCTAACAGTCGAAGCTGCCTATTCCTATCCCCTCCACCATACCCCAAAAGGGTGAGCTTTGAAAACTATGTGTTCGTACGGTGCATGTGAGCGTAGAGGATGGATCGTTCTGGAGAAGCAACGCGTTCGCCTTTGTCCCCGGGTTTCCACCTCGAGTGGAAATAAAAGAAACCTGGGGACAACAGCGATCGGAAGAATGATCCATCCTCGAAGCGATACCCGCACTGTTGCGAACCTATCTTTTAAACCGCTAACCCTTCACCGATCCCATCATCATGCCCTTGCTGAAATGCCGCTGCATGAACGGATACACGACGATCAGTGGCAGCGCCGCAAGCAGAATCAGAGCATGCCGAACCGACTCCGTGAACATATAGCCGGACTTCGTAATGACCAGCCCAAGCTCGGAAGGATTGACGATCAGCACCTGACGCAGGAATACCTGCAGCGGGTAGCTGTCCGCGTCGTTCAGGTACAGCACAGCCTGGAAGTACGTATTCCAGTTGACCACCGTATAAAACAACGTAAACGTCACAAGCGTCGGCATCGACACCGGAAGGATGATCCGCAGCAATATTTTGAACTCGCCGCAGCCGTCGATTCTCGCCGATTCCTTCAACTCCTTCGGCAGCGTCTGGAAGTAGCTGCGAATAATGATCATATTGAACGGGATGATCGCGTTCACCAGCCAGATCGCCCAATAGGAATCGATCAGCCCAAGCTCGTTCACGACGAGATAGGTCGGAATCATACCGCCGTGGAACAGCATCGTGAACAGCACCATGAAATTGACGAGTCTGCGACCCTTCACATCGGGCTGCGCAAGCCCGTAAGCCATCAGCACCGACAGCGTCATATTGATCGCCGTTCCGACTACGGTGATGACAAGCGCATTCTTGAACGACTGCGTGAACTGATCATTGTCGAGCAAGAAACGATACGCATCCAGCGTCCAATCCTGCGGCCAGAGCACCGCGCTCTCCATGAGCAGCTCGTTGTCGGAGGCGAAGGAGCTCGACAACGTCAGCAGGAAGGGAAAGAGCACCGCCAGCGCCAGCAAGATCAGAATTGCGATAATGACGAATTGAAAAATACGGGTTTGCCAATTTGATTTGATCGCCATAGCCTAGTAAACCCCCTCTTCGCCGAATTTGCGCGCCAGCTTGTTCGCGCCTAGCACCAGTATCAAGCCGACCACCGACTTGAACATGCCGACCACAGCCGAATAGCTGTAATCCCGGTGCAGAATGCCCGTCCGGTACACGAACGTATCGAACACATCCGACGCTTCAAAGTTAAGCGGATTCTGCAGCAGGAAGATATGCTCGAAGCCGATCTCCATGAAATTGCCGAGCCGCAGAATGAACATGATGACGATGACATAACGAATGCCCGGCAGCGTAATATGCCAGATTTGACGGAACCGTCCCGCTCCATCCACCTCGGCCGCTTCGTACAGGGATGTGTCGATGGACGCCATTGCCGCCAGATACAGAATCGAGCCCCAGCCCATGCCCTGCCAAATATTTTGCAAGAGCCACATCGGCTTCAGCCACTCCGTCTTCGTGAACGGATCGATCGTGCCGAGTCCCGCCGAGGCGAGCCACTCATTAACGATGCCGCCCTGCGAGGAGAACAGCGTCATCGTCAACGATACAATGACGACCCACGAGATGAAGTGTGGCGCGTACATGATCGTCTGCACCACGCTTCGGACCGATTTGACGCGAACCTCATTCAAGAGCAGCGCGAGCAGGATCGGCGCCGGGAAGAAGAACAGGATGTCCAGCGCCGCGAAGGTGAACGTATTGCCGAGCAACAGCGGGAAATCCTGTTCCGTGAACAGCCGCTTGAAATTGTCGAAGCCGACCCATGCGCTCTTCAGGAAGCCTTCGAACGGATCATAGTGCTGGAACGAGATTAGCAGTCCGAACATGGGAACATATTTGAAAATCAAGAAATACAGAAATCCGGGCAAGATCATCACATAGAACGGAAGATGAGCCATTCTCCAAAGCTTCTTCTCGGATGGTTGAGCCGTGCCTGCTGCGAGAGCTTTCCTCATAATAACCTCCAAAGTATTGCCGCATTTACCCTCATTATAAGGAACGGCCTCCCGGATAGCGTTGACTGGAATGTCTTTTTCTTAACCTATTTCACTAATTTGCTCGCCAAGGACAAAAGAAAAACCTTGAAAGGCGCGTGGCCAATCAAGGTTTCGCAAAAGACACTTTGCGCAAGAGCGTATTTCCGATCGGAACGAGAGATACCGCGTGCCGCTCGCCCGATGAATCGACCAGATTCCCGTTCAACCGGCTAAGCGGCTGGTGCCAGCCGAGCGGCCGATCAGGCATTCGTTCATGGGTAAATCCAAAGCTTTCACAGGAGTCATCGAATGCATACCCTCTCTTCTCCAACTCCTTCTCCTCGGCCAGAGCATCGAAATCGACGAATGCCTCGCCTTCATAGCGGCGAGTGATCGTTCGCTGTTCCGATACCGGCAGAGCATACAGCAAAGCCCCTCGGTCAAGCGTCCATTCCCCATTCGCAGCCGTTTGCGCTGTAAGCTTTGCTTGGAAGAATAAAGCAACCTGGTCGCCGGCCTGCCATAACTTCGTCACGACAAGATAGCCGTCCTTCTCCGTCACTTCCGCGCCTTCCACACCAATTTTCTTCTCGACGGCCCACTCCGGTATGCGGAAGTAAAGCGGACAGGCCACCGCCTTCTCTGGAAGAATATCGAATACGAAATGCTCGTCGAAGGGATAGCTCGTTGTGGTCGTTATTTCAAACTTCACATCCTGCACGGTTGTTCTGACTGAGCTTGGACCGTACAAGACGGCGGCAAGACCTTCCTGCTCGCCCTCTCCAATCCTCATCCACATCCTGCTGACGTAGCTCGGCATATATTTCACGGCATTGCCCGCGCAGCAAAGTGCCGAATTCTCATGCGTGGGAGAATACTGCAGCTTCCCGTTATGACCTTCCACCTCGCTCGCACTAAAGCGATTGTCCCGGGTCAAGTAAGAAATCGCTTTGCCATCGGGCAGCCTTGCTCCCTGGGCGGCGTTGAACGCGATGCGCTCGATGCGGTCTCCCCATTGCGGATCGCCCGTCTTCTGCAGCGCGGATTGCATGCTGACCGTCAGCTCCGTCATTCCGCAATACTCGTAGAGCAAGGACGGATCCGGTTCGCGACCGTCAATATTCTCATCCCCGATGCATGTGCCGCTTGGAACCAAATACCTCTGAATTTTGGCGTAAGCATTCTCGCTCGCCTGCTTCAGCAAGAAATCTCCCGTCTCATAATATAACCACAAGGGGACGCGAAGATGCTCTGTTGTATGCGGCGTATGCCACAAGAACGGTTTGTCGATATCGAGCAGATAATGGAGCTGATTATCGATATCGCGAATGCGAGCGGCCGAGCTGTAATCCTGATAACACCATAAGGCAAAGGTCAGAAACTCCTCCTCGCCGGTCATCCGGTACACCCACTCCAGCGCTTCTACCAGCATCAAGCCATGCCCCGTGCCGCCAGCGGGCTCTTCATTATTGAAGTACGAGCCCCGCTCCGGACCGTAATGGCGCATCGTCAGGCGCAAAGCCTTGATAACGGCATCCAGATAGTCCTTCTTGCCGTTTAATTCATAATAAGCAAGCATGACCATAAATATTCGGCTCTGCGTCCAGAACTCGCCATTCTCCTTCTTATGCTGGAACCGTGATTGCTTGGTATAGATGCCGAGATAGCCCTCCTCGTCTTGCGAATTCAGAAGCTGCTCCATATACTGATCCGCTCTCTGGATATGCTCCCGACTTCCGGCAAGATAAGCCATTCGGATAAAGCCGTCCAGCCAGAAGGCAGTCTGCTCGCCGCTCCACCATGTTCTCGGCGTATCATGGATCATGCCCGACGGCGACACCTCGAAGCTGTTGACTTGCTCTTCCTTATATCCCTTCAGATTGACGCAAGCCGTCAACTCATTCAGATGTCCGGCCATCCCTTCTCGAAGGTCATTCTCCATTTGCTCCAACATCCAGCCCTTTGGTTTAACTTCCCCAATCTGAAGCATCTTGAAATAAGCGCCTGGTTTTTGCCGATTCCCTTGCAAGTCTATCGCACTCCTTTATTCAAAATAGGATTAACCTTTCACCGAGCCAAGCATGACGCCCTTGTTGAAATACTTCTGCATAAACGGGAAAATAATGAGCAGCGGCAAGGCCGTCAGAATGATGGCCGACATTTTCGCCGCAGGCGTATAACGGAACGTCAAGTTGGAAGCGTTGGTGATCGAAGGATCATCCTCGATCAGCATTTGCCTCAGGAAAACCTGAAGCGGCATTAAATGGTTGTCGTTGAGATATAGAATAGCATTGAAATATGTGTTCCAGTTGTTCACCAGATAGAAGAGCGTGAACGTCGCAATCGCCGGCATCGAGAGAGGCACAATAATGCGCCAGAGCAGCCGCCATTCGCCGCAGCCGTCGATTTTCGCCGATTCCTCAAGCTCGACGGGGATGGATTGGAAGAAGCTTCTCATCACAATCACATTGAAACCGGCAATTGCCGTGCTTAGCCAGATCGCCCAATAGCTGTCGAGAAGATGCAGCGCGTTGACCACCAGATAGGTTGGAATCATGCCGCCGTTGAACAGCATGGTGAAAAACACAAGGAAATTAAACAGTCCGCGTCCCCTTAGCCATGACTTCGAAATGCCGTAAGCCATCAATGTCGTCAACACAATATTGATGAACGTGCCTACGACGCTAATCACAACCGAGTTGGTATAAGCGCTTCGAAAACCGGAATGCGCCATGAGATAGCCGTAACCGTCCAGCGTGAACGTCTTCGGAATGATATAGAAGCCCCGCGTCAAATATTCCTTCTCTGTGGAAAAAGAAACCGAGAGCACATAAAATAACGGGAACAGCACCAGTAGCGCAGCTATCGTCAACAGGGCGTAGATCAGCCACTTGAATAATCGATCTGTACCGCTAACGCGTATTTCCATTAAAATACACTCTCCTGTCCCATTCTCTTCGCCAGCTTGTTGACAATGAGCACCATCGTCAATCCGACTACGGATTTGAACAATCCGACGGCCGTCGAATAACTATAGTCTCCCTGGTTTAATCCGACCTTGTAGACAAATGTCTCGAATACCTCGGAAACCTGCTGGTTCATCGAATTTTGAAGTAAAAAGATATGCTCGAAGCCCATATCCATGATATGGCCGATTCTTAAAATAAACATGATGACAATAACGTTCTGCAGAGAGGGGAGCGTAATATGCCACAATTGGCGCCAACGATTCGCTCCGTCCATCACGGCAGCCTCGTACAACGTCGGATCGATGGCGGCCAACGCCGCCAGAAAGATAATGGCTCCCCAGCCGGCCCCTTGCCAAATATTCTGAAACAGCCAGACCCAGCGGAAGTAAGCCGGATCCGTCATTAGTTCGATGCGATCGAAGCCCCAGCCGGCGAGCAATTGATTAATGCCGCCGGAGCCGGTGGCGAACAGCACGATGGTAATCGATACTATGACGACCCAGGAAATAAAGTTCGGCGCATAGAGGATCGTTTGCACAAACGTTTTGAATTTCCTGGCTTTCACTTCGTTTAATAATAGCGCCGCCAAGATTGGCGCCGGGAAGAAGAACAAGAGATCCAGCATGTTCAGAATAAGGGTATTCTTCAGCAGCAACAGAAAATCGCCGTCTTCGAACAATCGACGGAAATAATGCAAACCCGCCCATTCGCTTCCGGTCACGCCTTTGAACGGGCTGTAATCCATAAAGGCAATGGATATGCCGAACATGGGCACATACTTGAAAACGATGAAGTAAAGCAAACCTGGCAGTATCATCAAATATACGGGAAGCGCCCGCCTCCAGTAGCCTTCCATCTCGATATACCTCCCCATAGTATATTGGTTATAAAAAAGCCATGCGGCGCATTCTACAACCGCACGGCTTCTCTTCAACTGAATTATTGTTTGGCCTGATAAGCGGCATTCACTTCTTTAATAATCGCGTCTCCGCCGTCTTGCTTCCATTTCGCGATCGCGTCGTCAATGCTGTCGACCGGCTTTTTGCCGGCAATAATTTCAATTACGGCTGTTCGGAACTGATCTCCCAGCTGTGTTCCTTTTTCGGTCAGCGTGGCCGAAGCGCTGGTATAGCCGTCCGAAGCGTTCTTATAAGGGTATTTGCCGGCATTCGTAATGGATTGCTCCATCGCATCCGCCCATTCCTTTTCACTCCATTTGTACGTGTTGAATGTGTTCGAGTTATTCCTTAATCCCCAGTTCCACAACAGACTTTGACGGCCCTCCCCTTCCGCTTTCAGCGATTCGGTCATTTCATACGTTCCGTCGTCCTTCTTCTGGTAATGAACGCCTTCAATGCCGTTCTTCAAGATGTCCTCCCCCTCAGGAGAAACCCACCAATCCAGCAGCTCCAGGATTCGATCGCGCTTCTCGTCGTCAATCTCGTTGCTGATAACCAGCTTATTCATGCCGCTCGACGGCGTCGAAACGCCTCTCATCCCGCTTTCGCCTATTGGCGGAGAGAGCTCGACAAACTCCGCGCCCGGGCTGATTGCTTGCAGTTGTTCATTGGTTTGTTGACTCAATTGGAAATGCATGTCTCCGAAGCCAATCTTGCCCGAAGCATACTTCTCATTCAAATTCGTATTGGTAATAAAGTCTTTATCAAGCACGCCTTCCTCATACGCTTTGCTCATGAAAGTAAGGAAAGCCTTCCACTCGTCCGACTGGGTCTCCATAGGAACGAGCTCCCCGTCTGCTTCCTTCCATCCGTTGGCAAGCCCGAAAGCGGCCTCCAACTGCGATATCCCTAGTTTAATATCGTTTCCTGTCGCGGAGAACCCGTAAGTATCCTTCTTGCCGTTGCCATCCGGATCCTCCAAAGCAAACGATTTCGCGATTTCGTAAAACTTATCCACCGTGAATTCATCCGCAGAAGGCGGGGTTATGCCGAGCTTCTGCATCCAATCGACGCGACCGTAGATGGACGTTTGCGCGGTTTCATAATTCGGTATCCCGAATATTTTGTCCTTCGGATTGAGCAGCGCCCATTCTTCAGGCTTGGCAACCTGACTTAGATTCGGATATTCGTCCAAATAAGGCTTCAAGTCAAGAAACACGTCCTGCTCTGCCCATTTCAGAAATAGATTCGAGCCCACTCGAGTAATATCCGGAATTTTACCTGAAGCAGCGGTCACATTAAGCTTTTCTTCAAAGTTCGCTCCCGGCACCCATTGCAACTGCAGATCAACATTGAATTTGTCATCGATGTACTGAATGATCGGATGATTGTTGTCCGGCCAGCCTCCGCCCTTCCAAGAAGAAAGCAGCATATCGATTTTAATTTTTTTCGAGCCATTATCGTCTGCCGCAGCATTTGAATTCTCTTCATTCGCTTTTGAGCTGCAGCCCGCCGCCAGGCTCATAACGAGACCAACCGCCAAAACAGATACCAACGATTTTTTCATTATTTTTTGACCTCCCCGAACTGTTTCTTGTCTCTTGCATGTTGCTACTACTCGATTATAGCCCCCGGGAGGAGTCCGATTTTCTACGATCTTACGAATCATTTGTCCGAATTTCTGAACTTTCATTTATCCTTTTCGGCACTTTGATCGTGACGACGCTTCCTCTGCCGGGAAATGACACCACGCTGAGGCCGTATGAAGAGCCATAATTCAACATCAATCTTGCATGTACATTAATGATGCCGACCGACTCCTCGGAAGCGAACAAATCCGGCTGATCTTCTACAAAGCGCAGCTTCTCCTGAATGTGTTGCAGCACATCCTCGGGAAAGCCGTTGCCATTATCGGCAATTTCGATTTTCAGATCGTTGTCTTCTTCGAATGCATTCACAATAATGCTCGCTTTGCCGTTTTTCGGCTCGACCGCGTATTTCACGCTGTTCTCCACAATGGGCTGAAGCGATAGCTTAATAATCCGGCAATCCAAATATTTGTCGTCCACCACAATTCGACTTTGAAAATGCTTGCCGAATCGAATATGAATAATTTCGAGATAACTCTTCAACGTAATCAACTCGTCCCGCAGTTCAACCTCCGAACCCGGAATCTTCGTGGTGTAGCGGTACACGCTCGCCAGATTGGTAGCCATTTTCTCAATAATCGGAACCTTCTGGATAAAGGCGATGCTCTTGATAATTTCCAGCGTATTATAAAGCAGATGCGGATTGATCTGATTTTGCAGCGCTTGAATCTGCGCCTCTTTCTGCCTGAGCTGCAGTTGCATCTCCTTGATTTGCAAATCATGAACCGTATGAATGAGCTCATCCAGCTGTGCGGTCATGCGATTGAAGCTTCCGTTCAGCTGTTGTATCTCGTCATTGCCCTGAATGACGTTCAGCCTGACCGACAGATCTCCCCTCTCGACCCTGCTCATGGAATTCTTCAACTGTACGATCGGCCTTGTCAGTCTCCTTACCAGCCTCGGAATAAACAGAACCGAGATCAGGATAATGCCGGACATGATCAACAGAATGGAATTTCGGGCAACAGTTAAACCGCTTGCCATCTCTTCCATCGGCACAATCGCGACAGTATGCCAGCCCATGATTTCCGATCGATTGCTGGAAACCAGCATCGGCTTGCCCTTCTGCTCCAAAGTATCATTGGACTTGGTCAGATCCAGGCCGCTCAATTCGGTATCCCTCAGACTCTTGCCGACCAGTTCGACATTCGGATGATAGATAATGTTCCCGGCCTCATCCGCAATGAAGAAATAACCGGTTTTGCCTAAACGCGACTGTCCAAGAATGCTTTGAATCTCCGTTACCGATAGAGCGATGTTTAAATTCCCAAGCAATTTCACCGTGTTCGGATCGTAAATCGGAACGATTAAAGTGATGAAGGGGTATCCGGCGACTTTCATTTTCTCCGTATTCACGAAGGTCGGAACAATCGATAATTGATGGGATATTTCTTGCTTCGTCCAAGGGGGGTCAAGGTAGGTTCTGACATTTAACGCATTATATTGCGAATACACGAGCCGATGATCCAGAGATTGAAGCACAATGCCGAGAATGTTCGAATAATTAATCGCGATATATCGGGTTAATATGCTTTCGACAAGCGCTTCTTGCTCCCGGCTGAAGGCTCCGCCGGCCTTCAACCATGCTTGAATAAGCCCGCTCTCCGGATTGTCGCCCAAAAGCGGATTCGTCGGCAAAGGCCCTGCCACCGAAGCATAGGTGGACTGCGCCAATTGGTTGAAATATCTGTCAAGCTGATGATTCATTCTTTCCGTCGAATCCTGGGCAATGGTATAGAAATCATGTTTGGCGGACTTCGTGTAATAGTAGGACGTGAAGGCAGCCATCAATATAATCGAAATGAAACTGAGGGAGAGTGCAAACGCCAGAATCTTCGTCTGAATGGAATAACGGAAATGCCAGGTGCTCATGGATTCAACCTCTTCCTGTATTCAAGCGGCGAGAGTCCGACAAAGGATTTGAATACGCGGGTAAAATACGGCATGGTCGAGAATCCCACCATCTCCGCAACCTCCGAAACGGCATAGGCCGTTTCAAGAAGCAGCCTCTTAGCCTCGTCGATCTTCAGTTGGTTCACGTAATTGACCAGAGAAGTGCCCGTATGCTTCTTGAATAGAGCGCTGAAGTGGGAGACGCTGAAGTTGGTGAAGTCGGCCATCTCCGTCAACGTAATCTCATCCTTGTAGTGCGCCTTGATGTAGCGGCAAGAACGTTCGATCGCTTCGGGCACGCTTGCTTTGGCCGACACCGAGGAAGCCAGATACCATCTCTCGAGCAAAGCCCTGTAATAATTCAGGATAGACAAATCGTTATCCGCCTCATACCCGGGAATATCCTTCGTTTCCTGACCGAGCTCGCTAAGAAGCATCTTCAGCTTGCTGTCAAAAATATTAAGCAGACTGACTCGGGCGTTCTTGTTCAAAACATTCAATTTCAAAACCGATTGAATGAGCTCCGACTGCTTCTGCATAACCTGCTTGGGCGCCAGAGCCTCTCTGTTATCCAGCAAGCTCTGAAATTTATTCATATAGTCGTTCAAATCCTTTAAGGTTTCCAGCTTCTCCTTGGAACGGTGCAAGGTGTCGCGCAGCTCCTGGAACTCCACCGGCTTCAGCAAATATTCGGACACCCCGTAAGAAATCGCTCTCTGGGCATATTGGAAATTATCGTATCCGCTCAGAATTATCGATACGACGGGCAAGCGATGCTCAGCCATTCTCTGTATGAGTGATAACCCGTCCAATTCCGGCATCTGGATATCGGTAATGAGGATCATCGGCCAGACTTCATGAATCATATTCCAGGCTTCTTCTCCATTCAGGCAGGCTCCCGCCACCTCGAACTCTTCTCCGGCGGCTTCCACCATTTCCACAATTCCCTTCAATACCCATGGCTCATTCTCGGCTACCAGCACGGTGTACATGATGACGACTCCCCTTTCGGAAATTTGTGTATACCAGCCAAAAACCGCAAAACGCCCTTCCGCCGAGGCTGCTCGGCGGAAAGACGATTACATGCAAGTGGGGCCAGTGACTTCACGCTCGTTGCTACCCAATATACCATTGTCCATAGAGCGATGAAAGGTTATTCCAGATCGCCAATCTTCTGCCGAAGCTCCTCCAGCTGTCCTTTCAGCTCCACTACCGTTAATTCGCATGATGTGTCGCCATACAAATTGTTCATCTCAAGCGGATCATTGCGCAGATCGTACAGCTCCCATTCCGGCGTGCGAATTTCCGGCTGCGCTCCGTTCGCGCTGCGCTCTTCGCCGTAATAATAAATGAGCTTGTAGCGCGTCGTCCGGATACCGTAATGTGCGCCGACCCGATGCGGCCGGCTGAGATGCTCCCAATAGCGATAATACATGGCCGTCTGCCAGTCAGGAGGCACTTGGCCGCCAAGCAGAGGACGCAGACTTCGTCCCTGCATATGAGACGGTGCAGGCAGCTCCGCGTAATCGAGGAACGTCTCGGCGAAGTCCACGTTGAGCGCCATCGCTTCCTGCACGCTCCCCGCCGCAATCTCTCGCGGATAACGGATCAGGAACGGCATGCGCAGCGATTCTTCATGCATGAAGCGCTTGTCGTACCAGCCGTGGTCGCCAAGGAAGAAGCCTTGATCGGAGGTATAGACTACAATCGTATCGTCGGCAATGCCTTCCTCGTCCAAATAATCGAGCAGCCGGCCGACATTGTCGTCCACCGATGCCACGC
The DNA here is from genome assembly GCF_011947265.1 of Paenibacillus sp. HB172176. GTDB lineage: Bacteria > Bacillota > Bacilli > Paenibacillales > Paenibacillaceae > Pristimantibacillus. Next base: position 42,282 of record NZ_JAATHD010000013.1, on the reverse strand, counting down.
AGCGCAAGTAATCCTTGATGTAACGCTGATATTTCCAGCTCTTCAGCTCTGCCGGCGTCAGCCCTTCCGGCGGCGACTCCTTCAAATCCTGCTCATCCAGATCGCGGTCAATCCGCATTTGCGCTTCGCGGACCGCTGCGGATCGCCCCTCGTAGTCGTCATGAAATGTTGGAGGTTCCGGAATATCGACATCCTCATACAGATGGGCATGCTTCTTGTCGGGCTGCCACTTGCGATGCGGTGCCTTGTGATGGCACATCAGCATGAACGGCTTCGTCTTGTCGCGGCCAGACAACCAATTCAAGCTCTGATCCGTAATGATATCGGTGACATAGCCTTCATGCTTGCGCGGCTCGCCCATCTCGAACATCTCCGGGTTGTGGTATTCGCCCTGACCGGGAAGCACGTTCCAGTAATCGAAGCCGGTCGGGTCATTGCTTCCGCCATGGCCCAGATGCCACTTGCCGATAATCGCTGTCTGGTAGCCCGCCTTCTGCAGCATCTTCGCCACATTGGGCAGTGAGCCGTCAAGATCGTCCCGCAACGTCTTTACGCCGTTTCGGTGGCTGTACATGCCGGTCAGAATGACCGCGCGGCTCGGAGCGCAGATGGAATTGGTACAGAAGCAATTGTCGAACCGCATTCCCTCCTCAGCAATTCGGTCGAGCTGCGGCGTTTGGTTGATACGGCTGCCGTATGCGCTGATGGCGTGCGCGGCATGGTCGTCGCTCATAATGAACAGGATGTTCGGACGATTTCCCTTGTCAGTCATTTGTTCTCCTTCTCCTCTCATCGGGAGAAGCCGAAAGACACGGAGCGTCCATCCGCTTCGTTGCCTTTCGGCCGCTCTCCTTATCCCGTTCTTACTTGCCGGTCGCCGCGTTCATCTCTTCAATGACTTTGTCTCCGCCAGCCTTGCGCCAGTGCTCCAATTCCTTGTTCCAGCCGGCCTCGTCCAGCTCGCCCAGAACGAACATGTTGCGGGCGTCCTCAATAATCGGGTCCAGCGTTCCGGACAGCTTGCTGTACGTCTCCGACACCAGTGTCCAGGCCGGATTGGCGATAGCGTACTGCTCATCCTCCTTCTGCAATTCCAGTCCATGCTTCTCAAGCTCCGTGTTGTAGTGCTCCGGGTACAGCATATCCTTCAGAATCAGATCGCCGCCCAGACCGCCGTTCTGGTTCGTCTCGTTTTTGAGCGCTTGGAAGTCCAGGTAGTGCACCTCACCGTCCACCAATTCATAGTGCTTGCCTTCAATCCCGTAATGCGTCAAGTTTTGCGCTTCCTTCGTGCTCCATTTGTCGAAGACGCCGAGAATTTGCTTCAGCTCATCCTCAGTTTTGACGGAGGATTTAGGGAAGTAATGCAACAAGGTGTACCCGGGATCGGACTGGGTGCGGCGTCCGTCAGGTCCTTCAGGGGCGCCGATATTGACAAATTCAGATCCTTTCGGGAAGCTTTGCAGCATCGTCGTCATTAGTCCCGGTTCGATCAGATTGCTGTACAATCCCGCCTTGCCCTGATAGACCAGATCCTTCGCCTGGTTCTCATCAATCATCAGGAAGTCCTTGTTGATCGCCCCAGCTTCATACAAGCGATGGAAATACTTCAGTGTGTCCAGATACTCGGGGAACAGATAAGTCGGCGCCAGCTTGCCGTCCAACTCGCCCCAGCCGTTCGGCGCGCCGAACCAGACCGCCGCTTCGTTGAAGCCGTTGAAGCTCTTGCTCGTTGCGAAGCCAATCGTATCCGCCTTTCCATTGCCGTCCGGGTCCTGCGTTGCGAAAGCCATGGCCACCTTCTCGATCTCTTCCACCGTCTGCGGCACTTCCAGACCAAGCTTGTCAAGCCAATCCTTGCGAATGATCATCCCGTTGCGGGACAGAACGCCATTGCGCGGCAAGCCGAACAGCTTTCCTTTATAGGAAGCGTTCTCAAGGACTTGAGCGTTGATTCGCGACAGGTTCGGGTAGTCCTTCAGATAAGGACCAATCTCCCAGAACATGCCGGAATCGATCGCCGATGCGATGACGGAGCCCTGCGCGGTGGCTGGATGAGGACCCGTCACGACCTTCGCCAAATCATTAGAGGCGATGGTTACGTTGAGCTTATCCCAATAAACGCTGCCTCCGGGCACCCAATTGATCGTTATCTTGGCGTTCGTGAGCTTCTCGATGCCATCCAGCACCTCCCCGTGAGTAGGCGCCGTCTTGTAGAAATAAGGAGACATCATCGTTACCTCAACCGGAGCCGAGGACGTTCCTCCGCCCTCTCCGGTCGCGGGGGAAGAGCTTTCTCCCGCATTGTTGCTATTGTTGCTTCCACATCCAGCCAGCAAGACGACCGCCAGCGCTGCAACCATTGACATTTTTATTTTATTGCTTGCCATACTCATAATATTGACCCTCCTGTAATTGAAATAATCAGCCTTTGACGGAGCCGAGAAGTACTCCTTTGGCGAAATGCTTCTGCAAGAACGGATAGACGAGCAGAATCGGCAGCGTCGCCACCACTACAACGGCGGATTGAACGCTCTGCGCCGGCATTTCGGCCGCAATCGCCGCTCCCGCGGCATCCGACAGCGTGTTGCTGCTTACAAGGATTACCTGGCGCAGCACGACCTGTATCGGCCACTTTAACGAATCGTTCAAATATAAAATTGCTTGCATGAAGTTGTTCCAATAGAAAACCGCGTAAAACAGGGAGAACGCCGCGATCGTCGACTTGGACAAAGGCAGTACGATGCGGACGAACAACTGTAAGTCGCCGAGACCGTCCACCTTCGCCGCTTCCTCCACTTCCTTCGGAAAGCTCTGGAAAAAACCTCTCATAATGATTAAATAAAAAGGATTCACAAGACTGCTAAGCCAAATCGCCCAATACGAGTCTAACAAATTCAGCTCTTTGACGACCAGATATGTCGGAATAATACCGCCATTGAACAAAATTGCGAACAAGACCAGATAGACGAATAATTGTCTGCCGACCAGATCGCGCTTGGCCAGAGCGTAAGCCATTAGCACCGATACCGCAATGCTCAGCAGCGTGCCGATTACTGTGATGACAATGGAATTAAGCATCGCGCGTGTAATGACGGTCGTCGAGAACACCACCTGATAGGCATCCATTGTATAATGCAGCGGTATCATCAGGAAGCTGTTGTCAAGCACCTCCCGCGATGTCGCTATCGAGGTCGCCGCCAGATGCCAGAATGGAATGATGCAGAAGGCCGCAAAAACAAGCAACAGCGTGTAATTGACGATCTCAAAAGAATATTCGCTCTTGGACAGCCGTTTCATCTTTCACCTCCTCTCTCGTACGGCTCACAGGCCGCCGTCAAATTTACGGGCGCCGCGGTTGGCGATCAGCACGAGGATCAGACCGACCGTCGATTTAAACAGCCCGACAGCCGTGCTATAGCTGAATTGACCTCCCAGAATGCCAACACGGTACACATAGGTGTCGAACACTTCCGCCACCTCCCGATTCATGGAATTGACCATCAGGTAAATTTGGTCGAACCCCAGTTCCAGCACATCGCCCAATTTCAAAATGAGCATAATGATGACAACGTTGCGAATTGCCGGCAGCGAGATATGCCATACCTGCCTCAGCCTGCTCGCCCCGTCCATACGCGCCGCTTCATACAAGTGCGGGTCGACGCCTGACAACGCGGCCAAATAAATAATGGTCCCCCATCCCGTGCTTTGCCAAATATTCTGAACGATGTAGACCGGCCTGAACCAGGACTGACTCAGCATGAAGCTGATTGGCTCTCCGCCAAGCTTTTCGATCAGCGCGTTCACCGCCCCTCCCTCCGTCGTCAGCAGCAACGAAGTAATCGAAACGATAATCGCCCATGAGAAGAAGTGCGGCACATACACGACAGTCTGCAGCGACCGCTTCAGCAAGCCGTTTCGAACCTCATTGAGCATAAGCGACAATAGAATCGGAACGGGAAACACGAAGATCAAGGTCAGCAGAAAAAGCACAACCGTGTTCCGAAACAACATCCAGAACGTCTCTTCATGGAACAGGCGGCTGAAATGCTCAAAGCCCAGCCACTCGCTTCCGGTAAAGCCCAGAAACGGATTGTAATCCTGAAAAGCGATCACCAGACCGAGCATCGGCACGTACCGGAACATTAAAAAATAAAGCAAGCCCGGCAGCAGCATAAAGTAAATCCAGCGATCGCGAACCACTCTTCTCCAAATAGGCATTTCCTGCACACTCCCACCCTTCATGTTGTCTGTGCCCTGATCATAGGGCACATGAAGATGGCGAGGATAGGCTCATCTCTTAACCAAACGCAAAAAAGCATGGGGATGCTCTTTATTTATCCCCATGCTCTTTATTCAACTTGCAGGCCAAAGCCCTTTATTTATTCGCTTTGCGACGGTTCCGGTAGCTTCCCGGCGTGTCGCCTTCCATCTTCTTGAAATACCGAATGAAGTTCCGCGCGTTCGCGTACTTTAGCTTTTCGGCGATCTCAGCAACGGTCATGTCGGTCTCCCTCAGCCATGCCTTGGCCAGCTCAAGCCGCTGCCGCGCTACGTAATCGCTGAAGTTCATCCCTGTTTCTTGACGAAATGCGCGGCTAATATACACCGGATGATAGTTCAGCCGCTCGGCGCAGAAGTCTAGACTAATGTCCTCCAGCAGATGCTCATGCACCAACTTCAGAACCTCTCCCGAAAGCTTGGCCCCCGCTCTCTCCCGCTGGCGATTGATATGCTCCAGCAGCGGATCGATGATGGATGCCTGAAGCCACATTCGAATGTCCTGCTTGGCATTCAGCTCGAATAGCTGCTGGAACAAGGAGGAGCCGCTTTTATCATACTGCATCTGGGCGCCCGCCTCCTGATAGCTGCGAAGCAGATTAGCGAGAAGTCGGGCCAGGAAGATCGAATAGACTTGATGATGAGCCTCCAATCGGAAGAGCTCGTCCAGGAACTCGCCCAGCTTCTGTCCCGTCTCTCCTGAGCCGGCCTTAATCGCGTTCAACAGCTCCGCCTCCAGCGCGATCGGATATACCGGCAGCCGTGACGCATGCTCGTTCAGCTCATCGTAGAACAGAATGCGTTCCGCTTCCTCCCGGATGCGATAATGGAGCGCCGCTGCCGCCTCCCGATAAGCATCGGCGGTACGCTCGAGCTCACTATAAGGCGCGCTGATGCCAATACTCACCTCCAGCTTCAAATAACGCATCACCTCGCGAGCGAGCGCTTTGGCTTTCTCGTAGGCGATTCGGTTGAACGAATCTCCCCCCGCGCCTTCAACGCTCAAGACCAGTACGACGGTTCGCTCCATCACCACCGGATCCAGCCTGCTTCCCTCCGGGAACAGATCCAGGGTCATATTGCTGATTGCAAACAGCAGGAGATCCAGATCCTCCGACTGGTAGTGCGTTGACATTAGCGTGTCAATACGCACGATCAAGACATATTGCTCCCGCCAAGCAGCCGCGAAGGAGTACCAATCCTTCATTTTCCTCCCGATCTCGGAGGGCTTCAGTCTTCCCTCGCACAGCTCGGCCATAAAGTACGGCTTCAATTGATTCGTCATCCTCTGCTGCATCGAGAACATCGATTGAACGCCGCGGCTGATTGTCTCCAGCTCATTATGCGCTTCCCCCGCCTGTTGTCCTCCCGCCATCTGCCGATACAATCTATTGATTGGCGCGTACATCCTTCTCGAACCAAGCAAGGAGAAGCAACAGAATAGTAGAATAATCCCGATGCAGGTAACAGCCGTAAACCATCCGATGCTGCGAGAATCCGCATTCAGATCATAGATCGACACGAGACTTACGTAGGTCCAGTCGTTAAAGGAAGATTTGGTATAGGTAATCCCGACCCTCTGACGATCCAGGTCGCGTTCGATAATTCCCTTGTCGCCATGCAATTCCAACTGATTCCTCGACAGTCGATCGATCAGCGCTTCGTCGAAGCTGTCCGAGGAATCCTCCGCAGAGCTTGCTACGATTCGGCTGTCTTTATCCAGAATGAGCACTTCTCCAAATTGCTCTGAAGCCCCCCTAAATTCACTAATGTCCGGTGAAGCAATACGTACGATGACCGCCCCCGACGGATTCGGGTCGAAAGCAGGCACTCTTCGGTACAGCAATACCGAACGATCGTTCTGCGTCTCCCAATAGCTGGACTTCCCGCTGGCTATGAATTGCTGTAAATTCGGATACGCAGAGCTTAATTCAGCTGGCTCGTAGCGAAGAAAGGTGCCTAGCGATGATCCCGATCCGACAAGCCACTTCTGCTGAAGATTAACCAGAATGATTTCCTTAATATCGATTTCGAACGAGCGAAAATAATTCATCTGCTGCTCGATATCGTTCAGCCGTTGCGCATCTTCGTATCGGTCGCCCAGCGGAAAGGGCAGCGTTTTTTGCACAGCATTGGAATTAAGCAGCTTGTCCGCAAACTGGTCAATCCATTTCAGTTCCTTCTCCACCTTAGAATGAATAAGCTCCAAACTAAGCTGGTTGCCGTTAATGACCTTGTCCTTTACCGTAGACGAAGCTTTCTCGTAGGACAAAATACCGACAACCAGCACCGGCACGATAGCCAATATGAGACCGAAGCTCATCAGTTTGGTCCAATATCCGTTCCTTATCAGCCCTCGCAAGTCGACCAACCTCCGAATATCATTTGATTCCATCCTAGCATAGCATAGAATGCCATTCCGAAAACGGGTATCACGCTAATTATACGACAATCAAGGCCGAAGCTTTAGATAATAAACACGGATATAATAGGACAAAACGAAGATTGGAAATCTGATCGTGTTGCCGTCCGGTTCAATCATTACAACAACTCTTATCGGCGGATAGCAGCTGCCGTTCCATTACTTGTCCATCGGCATTCAGGCCATTATGAGGGGGATGAAAGAAGAAGGGGTAGTTCCTCGAATAAGGAACTACCCCTTCTTTGCATGAACCTGACTCTAGATTCCTTTGCCGCCTACGGGCCGCAGCTTTATCGGTTCCGCGCCTGCAATCAACGGCTTGCATTTCTGGATCAACGCCAATACATCCTCATTTTGAAGAGAAGCGGCATGCGCTTCGGCGTCTCTCCAGAGCTCCGTGATCCATACGACGTCCGGATCGTCCTCCGTAACATTAATGATATACAATTCACAGCCTTCCATAGAGTCAAGCTGATTGGCCGCTTCCAGCATCGTCTGTACGAGCTCGTCTCGCCTACCTGGGTGGGCGGCCAATTTTCCATACATGGCGTATTTGTTCACATCGTTCATCCTTTGCTATCCGGGATTCGAACCGACAGCATCGATTCGTAATGTGCCGCAATATCGCGGCTTACTTCCACTAGCCTTTCAATAAGCATGTCCGGTTCGAGAATGACCAGCGATTTCCCGTAAGGGAGAAGAAAGTAAGGCACATAGGATTCCAAAGAAGACAGGCTAAGCTTGAATAAGGCTTGTCCCTCTTTACGTTCGACAAGCGTATGGCTGAATAGCCAATGCTGGCATAAGAGGTCCAGCGCCTGCTCATAGCCCCGGATCTTTACGGTTAGGAGAGATTCCGAATGGGAAGCGCTCGGCAGCAAGTTGAGCAGCAGAAAATCTTTTGCAGAGAACTCGGAAGGCCGCTCGAAATAACGATCACGCGGTGCGATTCTGGAAATGCGATCCACCCTGAAGCTGCGTATCGCCTTCCGAAGGTTGCAATACCCGACGACATACCAACTCCCTTTCCAATGGACAATGCCATAAGGGTCGATTTCGCGAATGCTAGGAGTCTCTCGCTTGCCGTTGTCGTACACGATTTCCACAGCTCTGCCCCCGGCAGCCGCATCTTCCAAAATCCGAAGCCAATTCCTTTGCATCTCTTCGATCGGCGGATTAATGATGGAGATGCCTTCCATATGGCGCTCGATTCGATCGAGCTGCTCTTCATTCGTATAGCGCTTCAACTTGTTAATCGCCCGATTGAGCTCATCTTTGAACGGGTAACCCGCCTCGTGAGCGAACGTTGAAGCGTGAGCCAGCGCCTTTTGTTCATCCATATCGAACATTAGGGGGGACTCCGTGAACCGATCCAGTATTCGATAACCTCCGTTTGGCCCTGAGTCGGCTATAATGGGGACCCCGCTGGCACACAACGAATCGATGTATCGGTATACCGTACGAATATGGATCTCCAGCTCGTTCGCGAGCTGCTTAGCGGTCATTCGTCTACCTGACCGGAGTAACCACAGAATGGACAGCATATGGTCTGCTTTGGACATCGTTCGCCATACCTTCCTTTGATGAGTTGGATATATCAATGGGGTTAAGGATAAATTTTTTCGCCATTCTCAAGCATCTCGATGAACTGCCGGATCCGCTTCTCTCGGGTTTCCTGTTTTTTGGCGTTGTTAATTCGAAATCCGATTGAATATTTATTTTGTCTGTCGAGCGTATCGTAGAACGCCTTAGCCTGGGCATTGCGCTCCAACTGGGTCGCGAAGTCCTCAGGCAGCGAGGCGATGCTTTGAGACTCGTAGGCTTTATCCCAGTTCCCGTTCTTTTTGGCCGCTTCAATGGCCTGATATCCGGGAGTCTTCATTCGCCCTGTTGCAATCAGCTGTTCCGTTTTATCTTTATTGACTTTCGACCACATGCTCTTGGCCCCGCGCGGAGTGAAGCGCTGCAGCCATGTTTTCGCATCTAACGCTTCTTTCTGACTGTCAACCCAACCGTAACATAAGGCAACCTCTAGCGCTTCGTTATAGGAAACCGTAACGACGCCGGAATTTTTTTTCGCAATCTGCAATCGGATGCCGGGCGAGGTATCATAATTATCGCTCAGCCAACTCTCGAAAGACAATGGACTGTCAAAGGACATAACCGGCAAATCACTCGATTTTTTCACCACATGAATCGCCTCCTGTTCGAAGTGTACACTATAATTACTGACAAGGACAGTCAGTGATTTCGAGCGGATTTTTGGAATGAGCGTTCTTGCACGCTGCATTTATATCCCCAGAGTGCAATAGCCCTAAATTATAATTTTCTGTCTTTAATCCAATTTATTGCCTCGCCACAAGCTATTAAATAATCATGGTGATTAAAGCACAATAAATAATCACACCGTTTATTCGTTATGTAGAATTCAACATTGAACATCTCTCCCAGTATGCTCACTACATCTTCACCTTTAAAAAGTTAAACGCTAGTTTTTCATCATCATTGTTAAAAAATAATATGGCTTCAGAATCACCGATATAATCACTAACCCATCTCCATGCTTCATCATTTTGTATGGATTCTTTATTCAAAAAGTTTTCCCAATTAATCTCGCCCCCACCTTTAATAAAATTCTCTGACACTTCAGCTTTTATTGTACATGAGTATTCCTCTGTCAATTCTTCAACATTAATAGCCAATAACTTAGCTGCATCTAAAATTTGATTTCTAAGATCCCACATAATATCCCTCCAGAAATAGAAGTAGGGATAACTGTTTCCCTACTTCTATAATAATATCGGTTTTTCCGGTTTCTCTATCTTGATCTATTGACTGGCACATCATCTACAAATTTATGTCCTCTTACTGCACCTCCACTTTGGTTTTGCTTTCCTTCAGTTTGATATCCAATATGAGGAACATCAGGACCATCCGTAATATGTCTCATAGCCTTCGCGATCCGTCTTGGCAGTCATCCGGCCCGCCAGATCATAGGCGTACTGCTCGCCACAGCCCGAAGAAAAACCTTGAAAGGTGCAGGGCCAATCAAGATTCCAACCGTAAATTTTAAATCACAAATTCGACCTTCACTATCTTGCGATTCACTTTACGTATTACTTATATATCTGCAAATCACTTCTGTAAGATTATACTGTTCAACCATTCATTGTAGTATATTACCTGCTTGTTAATTGCAACAAACTCAAATTCATCATCATAATCAAAGATATCGACCATATCTGAGCTTTTAGCTTGTTGACCCATAGTTAGAATATAAGCCAATCTCCCGCTCCCCATAGATAGCTGCATCCTGGAGGGGTACACCTTTCGAGCCGATCCATTGCACAAAATTTGTATACCCTCTTTCTCCAATTCTCTTCTCAAAGCGATGAGAGCAGAAAAAAAACTCTCGCTCTTGAATTTAAATTCTTTTCCCATTAATTCTGCCTCTAACAGAACCATATCCTCATCATCAGGGGATTCTTCGTATAAAAACAATTGTCCATATATTCGACGTTCCCCATCTATAAGGAATTTCACGTTCTTTTGTTCCACCTGCATACGAAAACCTCCGATCTAAACCTGGAATGCATTGTCTTGTTAAATTTACAATTTTAAGCTGTTCAAGATTTGTTCCTTCAGTTCATCCAAAGCACGCTTCCGGTCACTCAGCAATTGTTCATCTTGAGTCCCTCTCCAGATTCAATTAATTCCTATGCCCGTCGAGCAATCAGCTCCAACAAATTTCCTGCTTGCGCCTGCAGATAAGCAAGAGTTAGAATAACGACAGTTCCTTCATCTTCATCCTCCAAGCTATCGTCAAACACTTCTAACACCGTTTCGGTAGCGCGGACCACGTCTCTCTCTTCCATCATGATTTCATCAAACTCGCTCTTCATATCAAGCGCCAAATCGTCATCCATAATCCCTGCGCCCCAAATTCCCATCAAGCACCTCCAGAAATATTGTAGGTTAGCGTATATAAGGCTCTTGTTGTAATTCTCAATTAAAAATTACATTGCATTTCCAGTTGGGATGCTCTTCGTTAAATTTATACAACAAGTTGCTGAGAATTTTAGTATCTTCAGGTAAAGCAACTTTTAGTTTATCCCATCCCTCAAAACTAAGAGTCTCAGGCAATTCAACCATTCCTGTAATGACATCCCAAAAAGCATCCCAATTCATTCCATAAAATTCCGGGAACTTTAGTTCCTTTCTCAGTAAAGCGTGAAGCTCCGCCGATTTATGAACAGTGCTCACATCGAGAACTACCCGTTTTTTCTCTCTACTTTCCATCATCAAATAAATCCATTCCCCATGTTCCCATCGTTTTACTCTCCCAAGTGAAGTAGTCCTGCAAGGACCAGCTTCTTGATATATCTCTTCCGTTCTGATATTTCATTTCCGATTCCATAAGGATCATAGTTATGGATTTCTTCCTTTGCTATTTCGATACGTTCTCCAATTGTCCTGAATGAATCCATTGTTCCTTTTCTAATGTAATACTTTAAATTTCCTGCATCTTGTGTCCAAAAGTACGGCATTTCTATTTCACCTTTAACAGGTTGATTCCCTATTATTTTCCACCCCCCCTTACGATGGGCATCATCATAACACCAGCTCATGATAAGAGCTTTTTCTTGTATCGCTTCTTCAAAATTAAATTCTTCAGCCTTTGTTACTGGTTTCATGCGATATAGTTCTAAAAGAACAGTCGCTTGGCTTGAACTTAGAATTCTTCCAACTCCATTGAGATCACGTTCAAGCGGAACAAGAAAGATATCCCCTATTTTATATCGGATACTCTTAGCCAATGTTCTTCACTCCCTTATATTTCCCAACTCTCGGATTGCTTTGAGTTTCAAAATGATTTGACCATCGACTGCGCTCATAGGCGCTTATCGTGCCTTGTGCCTTCACTGGACTCACTTTGGGCCACCCACATTACAATAATCTATGATTGAACCTGCATTCCCGGTCAAATTATAACGAGGGTCTGAAAAGGCTTGATATGACTGGGTTTATCGCTAATTCTTCCAGAAACTCGTTATAACGATTTATAACTATGAATTTCAAGAAAAACCGATAACAATGCGGGTTGTGAGCGCCTCGTTATAATTGTTTCGGGAATGCAGGATTGAATGTGAATACCATGTCTCTCCTTACACGACATCTCATACTATGGAGCCACATAAGATGGGATAATATGAAGACCTTGAGGAATAACCTCAAGGTCTATTGTATAGATTTTTCATCTTGCTCTTAAATTTTGTAGATATTCTCTCTCTTTTTCATTTCGACATTTTGTTTCTAAATCACTGAGAAACTCCTTTACAAACCTGTTGGTAATATCAATAAACTCTTGCAAGGGTAATTCATATGCACCCTTTAAGTGAACATATGCAACTTCTTCATACAAATCTTCGTTGTCCCATGAAATTTCTACATCCGAATTATTTCTTCTAAATGTTACATCAGCAAGGAAAGAACCAGCTCTTGCCGATATCCATGAGTGCCGGAACTCCCAGTCCTGTTTTAGTTCAAACCACTTTTCCCAATCCTCCTCATCTTCGTCTAAATATATTTCAGAATGTCTTTTTAACTCAAAAATATCATTCCCTGAAACAGGTATTGGATAAGAGGAATCATTTATTGCACCGTCAAGATTTTCAATTAGCCATTCAACAAGATAAATCAAGTTCCACGTATATGTTTGTTGACGATGATTTTGAATATACTTACAAACGTCCTTTCCATTAATTCTTAGTTCAAATAACCCCCACGACTCCCCCAAAATACCCTGTTCATTAAAGGGATTATCAAGGAATTTATATCCATAAGAAAATCTGTCGGAGCCCCCAAACACCTTCAAAAAATCACCTCTAGTTATTTTTTAGAAATTTGTTATATTCCGTTTTGGTAATAAGGCCATCATTTAGCATCTGTCTTAAAACGTCAGTCGGTACCTCCTTAGCAGGATTAGCAACAGCATAAGGATGCCATGACCCGTTTGAATCAGGCTGAAACTTAACTAATTTGCCTTCATAAACATTATAAAGTTGTTTATTCTTTGAAGACGAATAAGCTCCATCCAGCAGTTTTTGACCAACTTCGTTATTAGGAATCGGATTCGGGCTACCCCAACCTGTTTTGGGGTCGTGTTTTGGACTTGCATAATACACCCTGCAATTTTCATTATCTGTATTATGCACCCAAAACCCAAGATCGCTTACAAAATAAGTATGGAATTCATCTACCGTCATGTTATAAACAGTAGCTTTCTCATGCTCCAGCTCGATGCTCTCTATCTTGAGTGTATGCCCGTCACTCTGGACAAGCAAGTCACCAGGCTTGAGGTCTTTGACGAACGTCCATCCCTTGCCATCTACCCAGAATGGATGATTAAAGGTCGATTCAATCACTTGGTCGCCAACATGAATTTTGTAAATCTCATCTGTTCCCGTTTCGTGATTAAATGTCGCTGTAACCTCTTTGTACGCTACCTCACCAGTCTCTTCATCCTTGGAAAGAACCTTATCTCCGACTTCAATGTCTTCAATATTCTTCTCTCCAGCTTCTGTTTGAACCTTGGTCCCGGCGGTGAAGCATTGGCAACCATCAATTTTTAATTTCTGCTCCGAACTACGCTTATACCCATTCGACGTTTCCGCTGTTGTTTTGCTCGTCTTGTTCGCTCGGGTTGCCGTTATTTCAGTAGATGCGATATCGCTGCGGCGAGCAGTACTGATTCTAAAACCCCCACCTGCTGCACCTAAGGCCCATACACTAAGCCCTTCTTGAAATTTTGCTGACAATTCTTTTTGGTATTCAATTTCGCCTTCTACTACACTATATCCTTTTGTACTAAGATCATAGGCAGCTTCAATTGTACTTAGATTATCTCCAACACTTGTCCACAAAAGTCCCGAGTGATACTCCAATCCTGCATTCTTCAAATCAGACTTTGATAGTTTTCCATCGCTACGCTCCAGTGTATCCAGTACATATAGTACTTGCTCTAACGTCGTGTCCTCCGAAGCCATGCTCTGGACAAACTTCGCCTCATTCGCGTTTACGTTATACGATAACTTCAGATTAGCTGATGCACTATCCTTGGTCGTTGCCGTATTCGTATTGTACGAATGTGTATTTTCTAGTTCCACGCTTAAATTGGTTCTACCTATTGTCGTTGTTGCGGTTAAGCCCGTTGTTACGGTATAAAGATCAGTTGCCTCTGTTTGATGACGTTCTACATTCGTCTGAATTCCCTCTTTTTTCAAGGTCGAATTCCAGTCATCTCCTGAAAAATACCCCGTAGAACTATTTTTGAGTTTATTATTTATATTTTGAATAGACCCTTTATTAAATTCTAGCGGAGTCACAACAGCTTGCTTATTTTTTTCATCATCTCTTATTGCCCTTGCCTGCGCTTGAATAGCTTCTCTCTCCGCTTTAGTATCCGCACTGTAATAAGCAGTGGTAAGTGAGATAATCTTTGCTTGTGCCTCTACATTGAGATCTTCATCCCCCTGCTCCCAGTGCCCCGTCGGATCCCAAAAGTTAATCGGATCATTATGCGTATACGTATACAAGTTCAAGCTCAACGGGCTATTATCCTCGCCCCAATACGTATCCGCCGAAATAAACCGACCGATATACGGGTCGTAATAACGCGCGCGCAGGTAGTAGAGCCCGGCCTCGACGTCGTAGAATTCACCCGCATAGCGAATCGCGCTTGCGTACACTTCGATTGTCAGGATTGGATTCCCGAAGATGTCGTAGTCATACTGGTTCTCGATGTCTCCCGATTTCGAGACGGTATGCACAACGTCGCCATGCCCGTTGAACAGGAAGTACGATGGCTTGTCTGCCGCATCCACGCGGGAGATGTAGTTGATGCCCCGCACGTAACGAACGCTCAGGTTGTCGTTCGCGTCGGTTTCGAGCACAACATGCTGCTGGTCATAGACATAATTCGTCTCGACTACGCGATTATCCTTCGAGCTGTGCGTTACTTTCTGTGTGCGCAGGCCATCGCCGTCTTACGTGTAGGCCACGCTGCTGCGAACGCCGTCTTGAATGCGCACCACTTGCTTCAAGCGATTGAAGCCGTCGAAGGTATTGCTTGTTTTGTCGAAGAGCGTGTACAGCTCCTCTGCAAGGCCGTCCCCGCTCGGATTAGCGCCGGTCACTTGCTTCATCTCCCGATTATGCGGGCGAATATAGCTGGTCTGACGGCGCAGCTCGTTGCCGTTCGCGTCATACAAGAAGTCGGTCTGCTTCTCCAGAAGCTCCTTGCTATTTTCGTCCAGCATCTTCTCGACAAGCTGGCGAAGCACATTCGCGCCGGAGTATAAGTACTCACTCTTCTTGACGAGGTAGTTTACTTCCTCGCCGCTCGCTACATCGGTATACCCGCTTGGCTGCGCGGAGGTGTACGTTTCATGCATCGAGATGCGGTTGCTGCTCTTGTTGTAGGCGTAGACGGTCGTCTTGCCAGGCGCTTCCACCTTCGTGACACGTCCTGCCCCGTCATACGAATAGTTGGTTTTGCCGTAGCTGTCGGTCTTGGCTATTTCGCGACCAGCTCCGTCATACTCGTAGTCATAGGAAGACAAGAGGCTGCCGTCTGGACGCAGGTTCTTCAGCGAGATGAGCTTGTTATTCCGGTCAAATGCATACCGTTCCTGAACGCCGCCTTCATAGGCGATAGCTGTGCGGTTGCCGCCTATGTCGTACGTATACGTCGTGGTCTGATCTGACGACGCGACAGTTGCCATGCGGCTTGACTTGTCATACGTATAGTCGGTCCGATTGCCCATCTTGTCCGTGACGGAGAGCACATTGCCTGCGGCGTCATAGGTATAGGCGATGTAAGCCGCTCCGATCCTGGTAATTGAAACGACCCGATTATTTTTGTCATACGCATAAGCCGTCTCGCCGCTTTCGTCGGTCATGGTCGCCCGATTGCCCACGGCATCGTACGTATAGCGAACAGCATCGCCTGTTTCGACAACAGCTTGCTCCAGCATCTGGTTGCGGCTGTCATAGGTATAACGGGTGTGGCGTCCAAGCGCATCGGTCATTTCCGTCATGTTCTGTGCCAGGTCATAGCGATACGATGTCTTTGAACCGTCTGCATTCGTCATGGAGAGCAGCAGACCGAAGGAGCCGTAGGCGTAGCGTGTTACCTTGCCTCTGCCGTCGGTCATATCCAGCTTGTTGCCCGCGAGATCGTAGCTGTAGGCCGTCTCGACATTCAGCGGATCCGTGACCGTGATGAGTCGTCCCGCACTGTCATAGTCGTAGGTGTAGGTCTCGCCCATCGGATTGGTCTCCGTGACCAGGTCGCCTGCCGGGTTGTAGCGATAGGTCGTCTCATAGCCTTCGCGATCCGTCTTGGCCGTCATCCGGCCTGCCAGATCATAGACGTACTGCTCGCCGTAGCGTTCCTCGTCGGTTGCTGCTGAGGCATAGCCTTGAGCGTCGATTTCCTTGATGATGCGTGCCATTGCATCATACAGATTTTGTTTCACCACTGCGTCGTAAGGATCCTTCACCGTAACCAGACGATTCAGCGCATCATAGGCATAGCTCATCGCGTGTCCCAGCGCATTCGTTTCAGACAGCTTGTTGCCTGCGAGGTCATACGCGTACGCCAGTTGGCCGCCCTCCGGATCAGTTACCGACAAGACCCGGTTCATGGCATCGTAGACATAGGAGGTCACATAACCCCTCTCATCCGTCTCGCTTATCCGGTTTCCGTTCTCGTCGTACGCATACGTCCGGGATACATCCTCATCCCCATAGCTGCGCGTCACGCTCGTCAATTGCTTCAGCGCATCGTACGCATACCGAACTTCGTTGCCGCGGGCGTCGGTCTCCTTCGTCCGATTGCCAAGCACGTCGTAAGTGTAAGAGGTCACAAGCTTGACGTATCCTTCATCCTCGGCATCGCGTTCCGCGTCGGTCAGCGCCTGCTCATCCAGTTCCGACTCCGCTGCCAGACGAATCTGCGCGAGCATGCGGTTCGACGCGTCGTAAGTGAATTTCTCGATATCGTACAAGCCTGCCGAACGCATCGTGTCCGTACGCACGATGTTGCCATTGCGGTCATACTCATGCTTGGTCATGGCTCCACTTCTGTCCGTGGACGTATGCAGCAGGCCGTTATTGTAGTAGGTGTACACCGTCTCCCGAACAAAGCTGTCGTCCTTGGAGGAAGACAAGCTCTCCTTCAGCAGATTGCCCGCGGAATCGTAGACGAAGCCCTTCACCGCATAGACGGTATTGCCGCTGCCGTCCTTCTCAAGCGGCGTTTGCTGCCGCACAAGCTTGCCGCTTGCGTCGTATTCGTACAAGGTGACGCTGCCTTGCTTGTCCTGTGAGCGAACAAGGTTGCCCGACAGATCGTATTTCTTCTGAAGCTTGTAGCCGAGCGCATCCGTTACGCTCTTCTCCTTGCCGAACGAATTGTAGGCATATGTCGTCACCGCGCCAAGCGGATTGCGTTCGGTCAGCTTGCGGCCCAGCTTGTCGTACGTGAATTGCATGCTGCCGCCATCCGCCTCAATGCTCCTCAGCAGCTTGCCGTCCGGGCTGTATTCGAAGCGGGTAATATTGCCCTTCGCGTCAACGGTTTTCACCAGATTGCCGAGAATATCCCATTCCATCTTCGATACATGGCCTATCGCATCGATTTGGCGAATGACTTGGCCAAGACCGTCGTAGAGGAATGACGTTCCTGTCGATTCGTCCATGCTGCCCGTATAGCGAATGCCATCGACGACTTTAACAGGCCGATCCCACTCATCGTAAGCAATGACTTCAACCGTCAGTCCCTCCGGTGAAATCGTCGATGTTTTGCGATTCATCGCATCGTAGGTGTATGAGGTTCCCGCCATCTCCAGCACGGATTCATCATGATCCAGTACCGATCTGTATTCGTTCGGCTTAATCTCTTTCAGCAGATTGCCGACCGCGTCGTAGACATACCGCTTCACCGCGAGAGTGCCGTCGGTCGCCTGCGATTTCTCCCGCAGCAGCCTTCCGTCGGCATCGTATTCATAGGCGCTGGAGAAGCCGATCGCATTCGTTGTTCGAATCAATTGCCCCTTAAGGTCGTAGCGGTAACTCTTCTCCGCAAGCAGCGGGTTCGTTTCCTTCACAAGTCGTCCATCCAGATCATACTCGTAGCTTGTTGGATGCCCTTTCGCATCGGTTACGCTTCTTACTTTGCCGTTATCGGTATACGCGTAGTCCGTTCGCGCCTGAACGCGGTCTGCATAGACATCGTCGAATACAGCTCCCGCCAGCTCGTCCTGCGCCAGATCCGATAGGCGAACGAGCAAGGTTTGGGTGATCAGCCTGCTTTGCGTGTCATAGGCATAACGCGTCATATCGTAGTCGCCGTCGGCCACCTTCTGCCGCTTCAGCACCATGTTGCCGGCGCGGTCGTACGCCAGCTCCGTCTCGCGTCCGTTCGGACCGGCAACGCGGAGCAGACGGCCTGCTTTGTCGTAGACGTATTGGGTCTTGTCTCCTGCCGATGTCTTGACGGCAGCTCCGCCTCCCGCCGGCTCGGTATAGGCGAAGGTCTCGGAGCTGAGCTTGCGACCCGCTTCGTCATAGGCATACTCCAGACGCTTGAACAAGGTCTGATTCGCCCCAGTGGAGACGAAAGCGGTTTGCGCGACCAGGTTGCCGGAAGCATCATAGTCGATCCGCTGCTCCTGGCCCCCGCGGTCAAGCTTGCGCGTCATATTCCCCAGCGGCGAATAGGTCATTGTCTCCGTTGTGCCGTCGGGATAATTCACTTGGTACGGCTGATCAAAGATGGAGAAGAAGGTCGTCATCTCCGCCCCGTTTCGGTTGCGGAATACCTGCCATGCTTTGCCCGTCAGATCGTAATCATACGTTTCCTTGCTGCCGTCAGGGTAGAGCTTCTCCTTCAGCAAGCCGTTCAAGTAATACGCATAAGCTGTAACATTGCCATAAGCGTCAGTCTCCGAAGTCACTTGACCTGCTCCGTCATACGCATACTGCGTCGTAATATGCGAAGCGGCATTCTTCTTGTTGTCCGCCGCCGTCTGAGCGGTAATCACCGACACCAGACGATCCGCCGCGTCATAGACGTAGCGATTGCCTTCGGACGCCGTCGGGTCCCCTTCCTTATAGTCTTCTCCATCCGCTTCGAGGATGACATTTCCTCGCCCGTCATACTGCTTGTAAGCGACGACGACCGAATTCTCCCCGTCATAAGCGGTGGTCTTCACAAGACGATTCAGCTCATCGTAAGCATACTGGATTCCCGGCGCTTCCGCTGCCGGCTGCGACGAATAACGCGGATCGATCTCCTTGATTCGGTTGCCATTGCCGTCATAGACATACCTCGACGCATTGCCGAGCGGGTCGGTCATCCTCACAAGTCTGCCCATGCCGTCGTAAACATACGATTTCGTCTCGTCAGCGCCTTGCACGCGCCGCGTCTCGGATATTAATCTGCCGATTTTGTCGTAGCGGTAAGCTGTTGTCTTCACGCCCGCGCCGAACGGCTCCCGCTTCTCTGTAACTTTATTCAAATGATCGTAAACGAAGGCTGTCACCAGCCATCCATTGCCGTTATCGCGCTTCACTTCCAACGCGTTGCCTGCAAGATCTCGATTGTAAACGGTTCTGTAAGCGCCGTGCTCCTCTGTCCCGCCGCCTGCCAAGCTCTCCCGGTAAACGCCGGATTCCTCCGTCAATCGTCCGGCATAATCATAGCCGTATTCGTACACGCGAAGCTTATGGCCCGCCGCATCCGCATATTGAACCGTCGATACGAGATTCCCAAGCTTGTCATGCGTATAGCGAACAAGATCAGTGCGAGAATCATCCATCGCCGCCTTCTCGGCCGCGACACGGTTCATAGCATCGTATTCATAGTGAATGTCCGATGCCGCCAAATCCTCCCCGTTCTTATGCTGCCCCTTGCGATATCGCAGCACATTGCCGGACGGGTCATAGTTATACGATTCGTAATCATAATTCTCCGAGCCCTCGGCCATGACGTGCTTCTCCGTCATCCGACCCTGCTCGTCATAGGTATAAGAGGTCAGCTTGCCTCCGGGTTCATGCTGCTCGGCAAGCTGATTCATCCCGACGTAGACGTAAGACGTCTTATAATCAAGCGCATCTCGCTTCTCGAGTAGCCGACCTGCGGCATCATACGTATAGCTGGTTTCATTGCCGAGCGCATCCTTCTCCTTGATCAGATTGCCCGAATAATCGTAGGTGTAGCTGCGTACCGCCAGCTCTCCCTCTCCCGGCGATTCTTCTAGACGAGTCAATCGATTGGCACTGTCATAGAAGTAGCGCCGCGGATTACCTTCTTCGTCCGTAATGGTCATAAGAAGCGGCGTCTCGCTGTCCGCCCCGATCTTGTAGGCCACATTCATTGTGCCCTTGAGCGCATGCTGGCTGTCATACATCGTCTTGCGAACCAACCTGCCCGCGCTGTCGTAAGCATAGCGCGTCTCATGCCCATTAGCGTCCGTTTCCACGGTTTTGCGTCCAAGCGCGTCGTATTCGGTTTCGCTGAGCGTCTTCCATGCCCCATCCATCCTGACCTTCTCGCCCAGCAGCGAGCCGGCAATGTTATATTCGTATTGCCAAGCCGAATTCCCGGCGTCAGTATATTGAATGAGGAAATTCGAATAGCCCTTGTCCTCGTAGGAGTATTTCTCCACGCCTCCATCCGGATTTTCCATCTTCACCAGACGATTGAGCCTGTCGTATTGATAGTTGACGCGGTTGCCTCTTGCGTCAATCTCCGCCTTGCGATTGCCGGTGTTGAAGTCATACGCATAACTCATGTCTGATGTCGCCCCATCGACATAGCCGTATTCACGCGTCAAATAAGCGCCCTGGACATCCTGTCCGTCCCCATCGATTCCGTATTCATAATGCGTTGTGAAGGACTCGCCTCCCGAAGCGATGGTCTTCTCGGTTACATTGCCATAAGCATCGTAGTCGTAGTCAGAGAGGATCCAATTGCCCGGATCATCGGTCTGAATGCGCGTCTCTCGGGTCACATTGCCCAAGTCGTCGATTTCGTTCACGATTTGATTCGTCGTATTCCGATCCTGCTTCCAGGTCTTCGAAGCGAGGGTGTGGAACTTATCGTAAGCGTACGAATAGACGGTTGTATGCTCGGCATCGACCGGCTCCCCGCTCTCGTCCCGCTCCGCCTCAGGACCGGTATAATGCGTAAGATTGCCGTATTCGTCATAATGATAGTTCTCGATGCTCCGCACCGGCTCGCCCTGCACCGCGCCGTTCTTGATATCATACTGAATCGTTTCCAGCTTCTTAACGAGTTGCATGCCGTCCCGTTCGCTGATGATTTCTTCCTTATGGTCGGTTCCATACTTCTCCGTCAGAATCAACTGATGCAGACCGTCATAGGTATACTTCGTCTTGCTGTTCATTGCGTCGGTGACTTCCGTATAATAGCGGTATGTATCCTCGAGATAGCTGTAATCGTTCTCGTCGTAGCCTTCAGCTCCGAAGCCGTCGGCTTCATTCGTATAAGCATAGGTCTGCTTGTTGTGAAGAGTCGTTGCAAACCGATCCTCGAATTTATCCGCCGCCTGGTCGAATCCCGTCTTCACGAGCTCCCGTTTCTCGAACAGCTTGAGATATTCCATGCTGCCGTCCTTGCTAAGCGTCTTCCGATATTTGTCGTAGAGATAGCGCGTGACGCGATTCGTCTTGACATAATCAATCTGCGACAAGCTCTCATAGCGATTGTAGACCGAGTAGTCGTTCTTGTTCGTGAAGGTGAAGCCCAGATCAGCCTGCTCGTACCAGAAATGATATTTCGGCAGACCGTCCAGGTCGAATACGCGCTGCAAACGCGTGCGAAGCACATGCCCTTCGCTGTCCACAAGCGCGGCAGTCTTGTCATAGACAATGCTCTGTCCGTCAGGGAGATGCACGATAACCTGGAATTTGCCTTCCAGATCGCCGGTATGCGTTTTGTCCGGATTTTGCGATTGCTTGTAGCTCTCTTCCTTGCCATAGGCCGTCGCAGACGCATTCTTTGCCTGATAGGAATCGTCTTCCTTGTATTCGAAGGTCACGATACGCCCCACCGTATCCGTAATTTTCGAAATCAGCTTCTTCGTCACCGACTTGTCGCCGACCTTGTACGCATAGCTCTTGTTCTCGAATACAATGCGGTTGCCATACCGATCCTGAATGCCTAATATAACTCCGTCTTTATCAAAAAAAGTCTTCTTGCCGTCCTTGCCGGTCATCACGTACTTGGACACGCCCTCCGGCTGTCCGTTGCTGAATTCATCCGATTCCCGAATAACGACATCCTTGATTGTCTGTCCGTCAGGCACGGATACAACCTCGCCGTCCATCGTTACCGGTCTTAACCGGTACACATCGCCCGATTCGGTATGCAGATATTGATAGGTCGTATCATCCGAATTTTCTTTGATCTCTATGCTCGGGAATGAGAAGCGCATCCCGACGCCCAGATTATACCGATTCTCGTAAAAGGTCGCCGAATCCAGATCGAATTCGACCCTGTCGACCCATGCGCCGCTCACATACTTCGCCGACATTTCTTTTATGCTCGCATTGTCGCCTTTGTAGATACGGGTGATCTCCAGATCAAGCCCGTTGCGCCCTGGCAGCTCATAATCCTTCTGCACCAAGGTGAACGCGCCGTTCTGCGGATTGATCGATTCGCTCGTCGTGTTCGTCCGCAAGTAGACGGGCGACAGCTTCGTCGAGTACTGCTGCTGCGGCCCGACCAGATTGTTCATCTGATCCTCAAGCGTTGCAGCCGATGCCCCGGGGGCGGGTATGAGAAATAAGAATAATAGTATGAATACAGATATAGAGAGCTTCCAATCCTTCAACCTCTGGCACCTCCAATTGAGCCGTTCTGAATAAATTTAGTAGGATTCATATTGCGCTTCCAAAGCCTCCGCCAAAATCTCCGTCTCCGAATGACCTTCCTTCATGGAAGCAATAACAGCCTCAGGAGCCGTGCCAAGCTTGTTGGCGAGAACAAAACCTTGGGCTACGCGGTCCTCAGAAAACGACTCATCCGAATACAACGCGAATTGCTTCTCGGTTATCTGTACGCGAGGCAGCTCGGACGAGCCGTTGACGATACTGCGCTCTGTCGCGATATCCTGCCATGCCTTATTCGTTTCCAGCTTAAGCGCCAGAAGCTCCTTAACCGATTCACCGGAAACGAACGAAATCCGGTCGGCGATCATAATATCATCCGCCGAGAGGCTTGACGACGACGTCAAGCTTTCGAGCTCGTTCATATCGAACGCGCGCGGCTCGAACGCTCCATGTTCATCGACATAGTCGCTGAACAGCTCCGCCCAGGAAGCTCCCGCTTCCCTCGCTTCCACCATGGGAAGCAGCTCGCTCATCATGCCGTACTGATGATAAAGGAACGTAAAGCCAATCATCATGTCGGAGCGTTTGTGACCATCTGCCATCCATTCGGACAGCTCCTGTTGCAGCGTCTCATGCACATGGAAGGCGTCAAGCCATTGCGCATAGCTCGTAATAGCAGGCGATTCATTCGAAGCCGGCGCTGATAAATTGTCAGACAACTGGGATGTCTCGGCCGCTGATGTTGCTGCTAGCGCAACCGCAGGCTCCTCGCCGAACTTGAACATTCCAGCGCTTGCAAGCGCGGTGCCTAGCTGCATGACGCCTCCGAGCGCCAGAGCGACAAGCATGATTTGGGTCACTCTCTTTAATCGATTATTCATTTCATTGCTCCTCTTTGTCGTAAATTGGGATTTAGCGCATCGATTTCCTGACGCAGACTGTCTGCCGGATTGACCGGTTTCACATTCAAAACCTCCGGCACCGGCGCCGACATCTGCTTATCGGTGATCGCATCATTATCCGGGGTCATAGCGGCGGCTGCAGACACTTCCGATTCCGCTTGAATCGCCGCCAAGGCGTCTTCTTCGTCTTCCGACGCAATAATGGGATTGATGCGAGAGAGCATCAGCTCCTCCAATCGGGCCGCCGTTATCTTCTCTGTCGGAAGAAGGCCTGCGCTTTGTTCGGTCTTCTGCTGCTCATAGCTGTCGGAATCGGCGGCATACAACGTCAAATCGATTCCGAGCTGCAGCGATAGCAGATATTCGTCCAGAACAGCTTCGCGGCCGCCCAGCTTCTCCTCAAGCTGAAGCATAAAGCGCACCGCCTCCGAAGCGTCATACACCTGCGCGACGTCCAGAGCCGCTCGCTCGAGCTTGCTTGTTTCCTGTTCTATATTCGGAAGAGCGGAAGTTTGTTCTATGCCTGTGTCTCCCGCAATCGACTCCAATTGAAATTCGACTCGTTCGGACAACAGTCTGGCCTCGAGAATATCCTCGTCCGAATAGCCCACTGCTCGCAAGGCTTCCACGGTCTCTTGCATACCCGCTCCCGTAAGCGTCTCGCTGCGATTGGATCTATCTGCCGTCGTTCCGCCTTCCGCGGTTTTTAGCTGCTCCAGCACCTCGGTCCAAGACATTCCCGTCTGTTTTAACTCCAGCACTTGATCCGCCTTAACCCCGGTCAGATTTGAAATATCCGACGCGATGGTTTCATCATCGGAGCCCTCGGAGCCTCCTTCTAATTCCAATGCCGACACGGAATCGGCGCTGCGCCCGCTGTCATTTCCAACGAGATAGACGATTCCTTGTACCGACAAGACCACCGCCAGCGCTAACGCTACCCATTTATATCCCTTTTTCCCTACACGCCTTGCCATATGCTCACCGCCATTTTCATTTATTCCACGATCACATCGACGGCCTTCTCGCCGTCGCTCTTAGATTTGAAGGTCAAGGTAACGACTTCGCCTGACCAGGAAGTGCCAGGCACAATGTTTCTTTGCAGCTTGTATGAGACGCGTCCCGGCTCATACGAGACAGTAAGACCCGAATTCGCCAGCTTGCCCGACGCCTTCTCCGCCTCCGGAGAATATTGGTAGAGATCCGCAACCTCCAACTGATTGGGATCATAGGTCACAACAAACGTTAATTCGCTGAAGTCCTGCACATTGAATGCCAGCAGCGACAGATCGAAATGCTCGTTCAAGGCGCTGTCAAGGACATAAGTGGGACTGGTCGTGCTTCGCACAATCGACGGACTCCAGGCCGTGACGCCCGTTTCATTCTTGGCTCTGAGCCGATACGTATGAGAAGTGCCGGGCTCCAGCTCGTCATGCACATAAGCATCCAATCCGCTTGCGTCGACAATCGTCTCGCCGTCGATTTCCAAATCGTAGCCCGTAGCGCCGCTGACTTCATCCCACCGCAATTCAATCGAATAATTGTCGCCGAATCCTTCCAGAGCAGACGGGGCATCCGGCGGATCCGAAAGCGTCGACAAGGATAATACCGCTACCCAGCGGCCCGGCTCGCCTCCGGTGTTCAATCGAATTTTGTACGTATGGAATTCATTCGCGCTTAATCCGCCATGATGGAATATCGTATTGTCGCCAAGATCGGACAGCACGCCGTCCACTTCCATCTCATAGCGAGCGTTCGGCTCAACCGTTTCCCAGGTCAATGTAATCGCCTGGTTGGTCACAATGGCCGCCATATTGGTCAGCGACATGCTCTGTCCTTCCCCTTCCACCGCAGGAAAGGTTTCCATATCGACCGGTTTGGTCCACTCGCTGTATCCGCTTATGTTGCGCGCTCGGATGCGATAGGTATGACGACTTTCCGGATCAAGTCCTTCATGCGTATATTGCACGCCGGAAACCTTGACCGTTCTCAAACCGTCGATTTCCACCTCATAATCCTCCGCATAGCTGACCGCGTACCACATAAGCGTGATTCGATCCTGACCGGCCGTCGTCATGACATTCGTCGGCGTTAACGGCTGCTCGGGATGTGTGGTTACGTCGAGCTGCTCGGACCACGGGCTCTTGCCTCCCGCATTGACAGCTCGAATTCGGTAGGTATGACCCGAGACAGGCTTAAGCCCTTCGTGAACGTAAGTCCTGTTGTTCTGCATATTAATAATGAGTCCGTCCGCCTCCAGCTCATAGCGATCCGCTTCATCCGATGCGTTCCATGATACTTCGATCTCATAGATCGACGGCTGTCCTTCGAGAAGCCGCGGCGTCTGCGGCGGATAAGGAAGCGTCTTGACGTTGATTTGCTCGCTCCATGCTCCAATACCGCCTGCATTAACCGCTCTTACTCGGTACGCATGCTCCGTCTTGGGCTGTAGGCCGTCATGCGTATAGACCAAGGCGTCTCCCGCGTTATGAATCGTTCCGTCGATCTCCACCTCGTAATGGTCCGCGCGGGCAACGGCGTCCCAAGACAGCCGAACCTCGGTCTGACCCGGCGTTGCCGAAATTCCTGAAGGCACGGCCGGAGGATCCGGCAGCGTGTACACAGTAAGAGGAGAGCTCCATCCCCCGATTCCTCCCGCATTGTTCGCACGAACCCGGTACGTATGCTCCGTATTCGGATTCAAGCCATTATGCGTGAAGGCGTTCGCCGTACCGATGCTCACAATCGCTCCATCCGCTTCCACATCATAAGATGAGATGCTGGCAATCGACGTCCAATTCAACACAATGGATCTCTGATTGCTATTAGCGCTGATATCCTCAGGAGGAGAAGCCAATGTTCTCGTATTTTGAACCGTGGTAAACGCCGTTTCCTCATTTACCGCATTCCTGGCTTTCGCTTTAACGGAATAGGAAGTATTCGGCGTTAATCCGGATATTCTTACTTGCTTGCCGGATAAGGTAAGCCAGCTCACTGCATTCGTCAATGCTCCCGTCGAGCCCACATATTGATTGCCAATCCGTATTTGATAAGGTGTATTAGCCGGATTGCTGTCTTGATTGAATGACAAATCGATGTAGGTTTCTCCGCTTTTCTTGATTGTCAATCCGGGTAATTGAGCCTCGGTTCTGACGGACAGCGACTGATTCGCTGTATGTCCTAACGCATCCCGCGCTTCAACCTTCACCGAATAGGAGGTATTCGGCGTCAGACTATTCTTGGTGAAGCTCGACGCCGATGTCCAACTGCTTGCTGCCGATCCGATTGTATAGCGATAAGGCGCGGAATGAAGACCGGCAACGCTGTCGGTTGCCGATCCTCCGACCGTGATGGATGTGGCCGTGGAGCTTGCCGTCGGCGTCGCAAGCGAAGGCGGATTCTTGTCCAAACGGAATCGGACCGAATCCTGCGCTTCATCCGTGCCGTCGTTAACCACGAATTTCATCGTATGCTCGCCTTCCGTCAGCGAGGCGAAGGAGGCTGCGTTAAACTGGACGATTTGTTCGCCTGTAGAATTGGATACCGTTTTGCTGTTTTCCGGGTTGGAGCGATTATCAATGAAGTAGGACACCTCCAGTTGATCGCTGTCCGGATCGGTCACCTTCACCGACGGCACATAGGTATTGCTTGTCCCATTCACGATATCGCCTTCCCTTGGGGAAACGATTTCCAGCGTAGGGATACGCTGAATCTGTTCAAATATTTTGGTTAGCAGTTCACTGTAATTACTGCTAATATCCAGATATTGTCCACCGGTCTCATCTGTAAATTTTTTGAATTGAGATTGGATACTGCTCGTTCCGATAGCAGTCAATGTAATGTGATTGCTCTTCAAATATTGGATGACGCTCGCATCCGTATGCCCATTGATGCTGTATATGTTCTCGTCGCCAATTAAGACGAAATATTTATTGGCATTGACATCGAAAGGATAATTCTGCGCCGCATTCATAATGGCGTCCAGACCATTCTCTGTGCCTCCGCCAGTGCTTACCTGGCTAACTTGCCTCTTGAACTCTTGCACATCGTCGGTTAAAGCTTGACGCGTCACATATTCCTCATAGGTCACTAATCCCAGCCGATAGGATACACCTCTCTCCGAAAGCAGATCGGCGAAATGATTAACATTATTTTTGACCCCGCTGATGGAAGAATCCATGCTTCCCGATTTATCAATGATAAACACAATATCCACGCTGCTTCGTGCGAACGCAGGGCTGGGCACCATGAATAAAGAAAGGATCATGATCAGGCTTAGAACTGTCAGAAACAATCTCTTCAAAAACATTCACTCCTTGCTTCCTGTATGCTTCATTTCACGACATAGGTTATTTTCGATGGATCATTGGTATTGGATAAGAAACGAATTCCGTTCACGAATGTGTTGCCGGTATCCAGCACCCGAATGACAATTTCCCCTGGAACAAATCGTTGAATAACAAGCTTCGCCTGCTCGATAGCTCCCGTCGATAATTCAGCCGTCGGGGTTATGGTGCATAGATCCAGCACTTCCACCTCGTCCGGGTTATAGGTGACGACAATTGTTCGGTAGGACGCCTCGGGCTTCGGAGGAGCAACCACAATCAGGTTGAACATCGTGTTCTCGCCTACGCTTGCCAGGAGCTCAGGAACCGTCTTCTTCTCCAGCGGCTGAGACCATTCGCTCGTCTGATCTCCCGTGCGGCTTCGCACGCGATAGACATGCATCGTGTTGGATTCGAGATTCGAATCCCTGTAGCTGCTCGCCGTCATTCCGCTTATAATCTCGCCGTCAAGCTCCAAATCGTACTGGGGATTGCCTGAAAGGGCGGTCCATTCCAGCAAGATAGAGTCGGTGGCTGCCGACGAATTCGTGAATTGCGGCACAGTCAGAGACGTATAACGAGATACCGCTTCGCTCCAAGGACCAGCTTCGCCTCCGCTCAGCGCCCGAACACGATAGGAATACCAGTGTCCGGAAGACAGATTTTCGTTCACATATTCAGTCATGTTGCCCACGTCGATTACGCTGCCATTAGCCTCTAACTCGTAGCCGTCAGCTCCTATAACAGCATCCCAGGTCAGCTTGATTCGATTGCTATAGGGCACCGCGCTTGTAATAACAGGCGTGCCAATGCCGGTTAATTGGGTGAAGGCTTCACTCCACTCGCCGGTTACCTGGGAATTAGTCGCTCTTATCCGATATACATGCCAGGAATTCGGCTCCAAGCCTGTATGCGTGTATTGGGTAGCGGAGCCCGCGTTCACGGCTGCCCCGTCCACCAGCAATTCATAGCTGTCGGCTCCGTCAACCGCATCCCATTGCATGGCGATGCTGTTCTCGGCAATTTGGAACCGAATCCCCTCAGGCTTCCCAAGCATGGTTATCGCCGTCACCGTCTCGCTCCATTCGCCGACTCCTCCCGCGCTGCGGGCTCTGATCCGGTACGTATGCTCGGAATAAGACGCCAAGCCTCCATTAACATAGCTCAATTCCAAGCCCGTATCTTCAATTCCTCCATCTACTTCAATCTCGTATCCCGTCGCTCCGATAACCGGATCCCAGGATAGAGCAATATCATGCTCCGTCGTTACGACTTGTATATTGACCGGCACATCGGCCAATGTGCTCCGCAATATAATTTCCGTCCAATCGCTCCATACCGTCCCATTGCCCGCGCGTACCCGGTATGTATGCTCGGTGTTGGGTAGCAGAGAAAGATGCACGAAGCTCGTATCTAGTCCAGTGTTGTGAACAACGCCATCCGCTTCCACCTCATATTCGGTCGCTCCGGTTACCGCATCCCACTCCAGGGAGATATACGTCCTCAAGCTCTCGGCCCGCACATTCGCCGGCACCGAAGGCAGCGTCATCGTCTCGACTGGCTCGCTCCATCCGCCGTCACCCTCCGAATTGCCTGCGCGAACGCGGTATTCATGCACCGTGTTGGGCGATAAGGATTCATGCCCATATTGCGTGCCTGTTAACCGCATGATCTGTCCGTCTACCTCAAGCTCGTACCACTCCGCCCCGGAAACCGCATCCCAATCGACGTGAACGGCGACGTCCGACGGGGTCGCCTTCAAGCCGCCGACCATACCCGGCAACGTCGTCTTGGCGAACAGCTCGGACCAGATTCCCGGTCCGCTGGAATTGACGGCCCGAATGCGGAATGTTCTCTGAACATTGGCATTCAAATCTTCTTCGACGTAAGACAGCTCCGAGCCAACGTTAATAATCGTATTGTCCGTTTCCACCTCGTAGGAAACCGCTCCCCTTACCTCATCCCAGTCCAGACGAATGGAGTCGCTCGTCGATTGAAGAGCAATATTGTCCGGAACACCAGGCAGCGTCCACACCTCATGAAGCTCTGACCACCCGCCATGCAAATCTCCGCTTGCTGCTCGGATACGGTATGTATGGAAGGTTCCCGAGTCCAAGGGGTTATGTGCATATTGCTCTACCGTGCTTTCGAGCGGCAATATAGCTCCGTCTACCTCGAGCTCATAGCCGTCTGCATTGAAAGCAGATGTCCACACCATCTCCATACCGGAGTCGGAAGGCACAACCAGCAAGCTCGGAATGGCGAACGGCCTGAGCTGCGCAGACGGCACAACCTCTTTGGAAATAACAGGACTCGACCACGACAGCTCGGCTCTTGGCTGATTGGTGCTTCCATTAAACTCCATGCGAATCTTATTCGCTGTTCCTCTCTCCAAATCAATCTTGCCGGTTTGCGTCTGGTTGCCGGTGACACTCCAGCTGTCAATGACAAGAGCATCGTTGATCCACAATCTCACGCCGCCGCGGGTCGCCGTTTCGAAGGTATAGGTTTCCGAGCTGTACGCTTCGAGCTCTCCGGTCCAGCGCACGGAGAATGTCCCGTCCGTTAACGAATCGGAGGACACGGGGAACTTCCCGTTCAGCGCAATTTGGGGATCCAGCACCGTCATTTTCTCTCCCGATAAGTTCGCACCTGTGAAATAATCCGCTCTAAGACCATATTGCGCATATTTCAACAAGGTTTGCCCCTCGTCTCCTACGCCCGAGGCGACGTCAGGCTTTTGATTGGATGTCAGGTCCCCGCCAATGGCCCACACGCCTCCGGTCTGCACATTCAAGCTATTGTTGACATGCACATTGCCCTTCACAAAGAAGTCGCCTTGCTCCACCGTCAGGTTGGCCGTCTCGTTATTCGACACCAGCTCGCCGACGGCCATATACTCCATGATGTTCATCGCTACTCTGGTATTAATGTGGAGACTGTTCTCGACGATCAACCGATTCGCCGATACCGTCAAATCTCCGCTATTGTAAGTGAGCGCGCCGACCAGCAAGTCGTCGTCAACCTCCACATTCGCATCATTATTAAGATGGACGGTTCCCGCAATGCGCAAGCTTGCGCCTCCTGTCCATTCAGGCTGATCAGGACTTATAATGCGGAAATCGCCGCCTTGATTCGCGTTCAAATTGCCGTTAACGATCAGTGTTCCATATACCGTTAAAGACAAAGCCTGATTCGTATTCATGCCGTCCACTATCAGGAAAACCGGCTTGCCCTGAGAACCGAAGGTCGCAGAATTATCCAGATTCAAATGTCCAGCGCGAATATAGGCCGCAGCACCGGAGCTATTAGCAATGGCCTGGTTGATCTGCTCCGGCGAGCAGCCCGAGCAATTCACCGCTTGATCGATGTAGGTCTGCCATGCCGCCTCTTTATCTGCAGCCTGCTCGTTCATGAAACGAGTGATTTCATTTGCCAGTCCAGGTATCGGAATAGCCGGAACGGCGCGGTGCTCGTTATTCTGGGCTCCGCCAAGCGCGAGTAAGTGTCCTGCGGTGGTATTGGGATCTGCCGGCCAGCCGATAGTCGGCGGAATAATCTCCTTCTTGCTCATCACAAGCGGCCTGACCTCTATGTACTGAAGCGATGTTCCTTCCGTCGCTCCTCCCGTCAGCGTCAGCCGACCGTCAGTTACCGCTACAGTAGTCCGCGATACATGCGAATCGCCGGCCGGCACATCTTCGGATTGAAACAGCGTCTGATTCTCAACCTGCAACGTGTTCATGCTGTCTCTGTCCACAGCGCCGACAGCCACATGCACCTCATAGTTGCCGTTCTCAACATCGATTTCCCAGCTTGCATTGCCTTTCAGGCGGATATAACTATACATCAGGGAAGTGTCGTACACCGCATAGGTAACCGACGTAACCGTCCGGGAGGTATGGGCCGTATCCCATCCATAGGAAGCATCGCCGCGATCGCCATAGCTTTCGCCGTAATCGGACAGATAACCATTAGCCTCTTGCACACCTTCCGCAATGAAGTTCACCTTGAATTCCTGCAACCCGGAGGATGCCAGGGCATGAACCGGAATGGCTAGCTGAAGAAGCAATATAGCGCACAGCATGCTTAGTAATACCTTAGATCTTGACATCATTTCTCTCATCCAACTCCCATTCTTGAAAATAAAAAAACCAAAGAAATGAGGCAACCCGGCTGCCGTAACACTCGTCGTTTCATGACGAATGTCCCAGGCCCGTGGCTTTGCGTCCCCGCCTTTCGGTCGGGTTTGCCGTTATCTAAAATCATTGGTTTCATACTTGCGGCTTACTATCAAAAAATCATAGTCTTATAGAACTACGACAAATACTGTTCGACACAAATTATCATATTCCTTTCTTTGATGACAAAAAATATATATATTTGTATATTTTTCGGATCCGAATACAAGCAAATCAGGCAGTGTTTCAATTAGGAATGGCGCAGATTCGTGTTGGAGTTCTATAAGGAAGCACACGCTCCGAAGGGAAACCGAAAGAGCCAAGACGCAGTAGCAGGATAATATTATTGACACTATCAAAAAAGCACTGCATGAGCCACGTTTGCAAGGCCCGTACAGTGCTTGAATATGAAGATCGAATATTAATGATTCTTCTTGCGGAAATCTGTAAGCTCCACATTAGCCTGAGCCGGAGGAGGAGCGCAGCAAAGGGAAATATCTCTGACTTCGCCGGCGGATTCAAATTCCGAATCCTCCTTGGTGAAAAAGATCTCCCATGCGTTGCCGTCCGGATCATGCACCCACACCTTGTCTTGCACGGCGTAGCAGCATGTGGTGTCTATCTCATCGATCAATAACAGGCCCGATTGACGAAGGCGTTCGCCGATGGCAAGCACAGTTGCGGTATTGGCAACCTGAAAGCCAAGATGGTTCAACACGCCTTTCTTCTCAAACGGTCGAACATTTAAGGAGAAATGCAGCGCGGGAGAGTCCAGCTCGAACTTGGCATAATTGTCTTTGACCTTCGCAGGCTCAGTCCCGAAGAAGCTGCGGTAAAAGGCTAGAGACTTATCCAAATCCGAACAATTGACGGCCACATGCATTCTCATAATCGAAGGATTCATCTTATTCACCGTCTCGAACAAAAGCTTCAATGCGTGACTTGATCGCGTCGCGTACGCTGCGGAACTGGGCCATGATCTCTTCTTCGGTGCCTTTCGCTTGGGCAGGATCCTCGAAGCCCCAATGCATCTTCGTCACATTAGGATTCATAATAACCGGGCAATGCTCGTCGGCATGTCCGCATAGCGTGATGACGTAGGTTGAGCGGTTCAAAATCTCCGGATCAATGACATTGGACTGATTGCCGCTAATGTCGATTCCAGCTTCCTTCATGACTTGAACCGCGCGAGGGTTCAGTCCATGCGCTTCGAGCCCTGCGCTTTTCACCTCGTATTTGTCCCCGCCGAGTGTGTTCATGAATCCGTCGGCGATCTGACTGCGGCAGGAATTGCCCGTGCACAGGAAGTATACCAGCGGTTTGTTATTCATTTCTCATTTCCCCTTTATGAAATGTATATAAGTTGAACGGAAGAATTCTACGTAGCTAGCGGAGAGGACAGATCATTCTGGAGAAGCGATAGCCGAAAGCTTTCTGTAAGAAAGCTACAACGTAAGCATCCGCTTTGACCTTTGTTCCCGAAATTTCAACCTCTTAATAAATTGAAGAAATTGGGGAACAACAGCGATCGGAAGATTGATCTGTTCTCGCAGCATCCTGCACGAAAGAACCATGAGTTCAACTTATATCGTTGGTTAATTCACGATCCTCAGCCACAGATAGAGGCCGGTCAAGGTGATCAGCAATACCGGAACGGTAAGAATGACGCCTGTCTTGAAGTACGCCCCCCAAGAAACCTTAACGCCCTTGACCTGCAAAACATGAAGCCATAACAAGGTGGCAAGGGAACCGATCGGCGTAATCTTGGGACCGAGATCCGAGCCGATGACGTTGGCATAGATGAAGGCTTCCCGCAGGATGCCGATTGCATTCGTGCCGTCAATCGCCAAGGCGTCGATCATAACCGTAGGCATGTTGTTCATCATGGACGACAAAATCGCGGCGATAAAGCCGGAGCCAACGGTCGCGACGAATAATCCCTGATCGCCGACCCACTCGAATAGATCGCCAAGCTCATCGGTCAAGCCGACGTTGCGAAGACCATACACGACCACATACATGCCGATCGAAAAGACGACAACCGCCCAAGGCGCGCCCTTCACCAGCTTCCAGGTATGAATCTCCCGGCTTTGCCTGGCCAGCAGAAGAAATACGATGGCCGCAACTCCTGCGATGATAGACACCGGCACTTCAATGAACTCGCTGATTAAATAAGCGACAAGGAGAACCGCTAGAATGACCCAGGAGATTCGGAATAATCGCATATCCTTGATGGCGTCGATCGGCTGCTTGACCTGGGCGAGATCATAGTGCTTCGGAATGCTTCGCCGGTAGAAGAGATACAGAACAAGCAAGCTGGCTCCAATGGAGAAGAGCGTCGGAACGATCATGCGGCTGGCATACTCCACAAATCCGATTCCGAAGAAATCCGCCGAGACAATATTGACGAGGTTGCTTACGACAAGCGGCAAGGAAGCCGTATCGGATATGAAGCCGCTCGCCATTATAAACGGAAGAATCATCCGCTCATCGAATTTCAATGCCCGAACCATCGCCAGGACGATCGGAGTCAGGATCAAGGCCGCTCCGTCATTCGCGAAGAAAGCAGCGACGGCGGCTCCAAGCAGAATGACATAGATGAACATCACCGTGCCGTTCCCCTTGGCGGACCGGGCCATATGCAGCGCAGCCCATTCGAAGAACCCGATTTCGTCCAGAATCAAGGAGATAAGAATAACCGCCACAAACGCCAAGGTCGCATTCCAGACAATCTGGGTCACATCCCATACATCATGGAAGCTCACAACGCCGCAGATCAGCGCAATGACCGCTCCCCCGCTGGCGGACCAGCCAATGTTCAGGCCTCTCGGCTGCCAAATGACAAATACCAATGTAATAAGAAAAATAATGGACGCAGTCGCTAACATAGAGCCTCCCCAACTAACAACAATCTTGCGGTTTCGCCGCCTTCACCTGTGCCTCCATGGAAGGAAGCCCTTCGATAATTTGCTTCAAATAAGGCTTGTCTTCCATATTCAAGGCGTAATACATCCACTGCTTGCGTCTCGTTTCGACCACAAGCCCGCCCCTCTTCAGCTTCTTCAGATGCTGACTGACATTCGGCTGCGTTGTGTTCAATATCGCGACAATGTCACACACGCACATCTCCCCATACCTGAGCATGGACAAGATGGATAGGCGGGATTTATCTCCAAGGAGCTTCATCGACTCCGCTACTTCGTCAATGCTTGCCATGTTGTCGGTTTCCAAACTAAGCTGCACCTCTTTCGTTGCGCATTCTTAAGACAATTCTTATTATACACATTCAATTATATAAGTAAATAGTTATATTAGTATTCGCTAATATAAAATAGAATAATTCTATGTTAACAAAAAAACCTTGAAAGGCACGAGGCCCATCAAGGTTTGCTGCTCAAAGGCTATTTGAAATAGATCAATCGCTCTCCAGGAACCATCATATGATGTTTTTGAGCGCGATAGGTTTGAAACAAATAGTCTACAAAATAGGCCGGGTTGTCACGATTATTGGGGAACATATCGAAATGAACGGGAATGAGAAGATCGGTGCCAATCTCAACGCCGAAGTCCGCCGCCTCCCGAAAGCTCATGTTGCCTACGATCCCTCGCGACGTTCTCGCATAATCCCCACCATTAATCGGCAGAAGGGAGATGTGGGGCCTAAATGCTTTGGCTTGCTCTAGCAGCTCCGGCGTGACAACGGTATCGCCGCTATGATAAATTCGCACCCCGTTCATCTCAATAAAATAGCCCAAATAACAGTGATTGCCTTCCGAGTCGGTCTCATACTGCGTATGCGCGGCCGCCACTGGCGTTATGGAGATCCCTCTGCCGGAAACGGGTTGAAGATGCTTTGCGGGAATGATACGGCTCGACTCCACCCCCGTCTCCCGAATCAGATGCGCATGCGTTGCAGGCGCTACGAATCGTGTGCCCGGATAGGACCGGTACACCCCTTCAATCGTAGGAAGGTCCATATGATCGCCATGGAAATGCGTAAGAAGGATCGTATCCGCTTGCAGCTCCTCAGCTGAGAGAGGCGGCGGAATTTCGCGTTTGAATTCGGTGTGGGGATTAGTCGTTTCAATCGAAAAGGTTAGATAAGGGTCTATGCAAATTACTTCATGGGAAGCGCTGCCTTTGATTAAAACTCCGGCCTGTCCCATGCTCCATAGGGCTACCCCGCCTTCAGGGAGCTTCGTTGCTTGTATTTCCTGCAGAAGCGCTTTTCCCGATTTATAGATCGGTATTAGTCCATTTACAGCCATTCCATCCTACTCCCATCCCAATGATTGTTCAGATTACAGATAGAGTTCCTGTATAGATTATACTATTTAATAACAATTTAACAGGAAGTTTTCGCATCCAGCACCCTCGCCAACTCTTTAACAAACTCACGAGGCTCCGTACTTGCCATGAAGTCTGGATTTGCATAAAGGAGACGGCATTATGCTGAGCAAACTGGAGGGCATCCTTTAAAACATCGCGAGTCATGATAATTGACAAAGCAAGGTGTTCGCATTATTATAGAATGAACATTCGATCTAATATTTAAATTAATAGAACGAACGTTCAATTTATATTAAATGGAGGTTTTGTTTATGAAAAAAACGGTATTCATAACAGGAACAAGCTCGGGACTCGGCAAATTGACTGCGATCCGATTCGCCGAGCTCGGCTGGAATGTCGCCGCGACAATGCGCACGCCGGAGAAGGAGACGGAGCTCTCGAACTACGATAACATCCAGATTTACAAATTGGATGTAACGAAGGTCGATCAAGTACAGTCTGCTGCGGAGAAGGCCATCGCCGAATTCGGTACCATCGACGTTGTCATTAATAACGCGGGAATGGGCGCGTACGGTCCGTTGGAATTTGCCGAAGAAGATGCGATCGATTGGCAATTCGCCGTGAATACACGAGGACCGATTAATGTGATTCGCGCGTTTCTGCCGCATTTTAGAACAGTCGGAGGGGGCATGTTCATTAATATTAGCTCCTTCATGGGGCTCACGACCGCCGTGCCGCTCGGCTCGCTTTATAATATGTCCAAGTTTGCTCTGGAAGGATTGACAGAAGGCTTGTATTATGAACTAAAGCCGCTGGGCATCGATCTTCGATTAATTGAACAGGGCGGCTCAAAAGGAACTAATTTCAAAGAAGGAATTGTTTGGAGCAAGAATGCGAACATTAATGTCTATGACGGCTTGATGGAGAAGCTCCTGCAAGCGATGAATGCAAGAGACGACGATACTCTGGATGATCCCAAAATTATCGTGGATGCCATTGAAGATCTGGCGACGAGAAGGAGCAACCAGTTCCGTACAGTGGTTGGAAAGGCGGGCAACGATCTGATGAAGCTTCGGAATTCCGTGCCGATCGAGCAATATTTGGAAACCATAGCCGACAATTTCAGTTGAAGCGTCTTGCCGATGTGTGAAGCGGAGGCTAAACTCGGATGACAAGCTGCCGCTTAATAGTCAACGACCACCGCCCCGCCCATGCGAACCGATGCCAGCCGCAGTCTTCCTGGTTTGTTAGCCGCTATAACGAAACTGACTATCCTATGCTTCGTTATTGACTGCACCGGACATCCCGAGTATGCTAACATTAGAATGAACGTTCGTTTTAATGGGCGGGAATGGAGGAGTTTTATGTTTCAAAACTATAACAAGGTGCAGCAAGCTGTTCTTGAGACGACGCTGAATATGATTATCCGCAAGGAGATCCAGGCTACCTCGATGGCGCTGATCGCCAAGGAATCGAAGGTATCTACAGGGAATATTTATCATTATTTTAAGAGCAAGGAAGATATTGTGAATGAATTATATAAAGCTATTGTTACATTTAACGGCGAGTACGTACGCGAGGGCTTAGGGCGAGGAGGCACGATTCGCGAGAGATTCGAGCTGGGCTGGAATCGTGTTGTCGAGCTTGGCCAAACCTATCCGCAAGGCTTTCAATTCATCGAGCAGTATTCCTTCTCGCCGTATATCTACGACGAGGTGAAGCAAGCCGTCTATGTGGAGGGCTGGTGCGGACCGATGAATAAGCTCTATGAAGAAGCCGTCCAGCAGGAGCAGTTCATCCCGCTGGACCCGAAAATCATGGTTCAGATGCACTACGGCGCGCTCGTCTATATGATGAAAGCTCATCTTCAAGGCAATATCGAGCTGACGGATCTCTCCGTGCGAGAAGCGATTGGTTCCTTCTGGAGAGCCGTGCGGCGATTGGACGCGGAGTCGGTAAGAAGCTAACCTTGCGCAAGTCAGCCCCATACCATATGCCCGATTGTCCGGCGTCCATTCCTATGGACGCCTTCCTCGATTTGGTTAACATCAGCTTAGCATCGCTTAGGAATGATTAGTAGGGAACTTACTTATAAGTAAGCATCATTGCTATGCGCGATAGCGCTTGCGGTATTGCAGCGGCGAGCAGCCGCTAATCCTCTTGAACAGCTTGTGGAAATGAGCGAGCGCCCCGATTCCGCATCGATCCGCCACCTCGAGCATCGCAAGATTCGTCTCTCGCAGCAGCCGCTGCGCTTCCCGAATGCGTACGAGCTGCACATATTCCGCGAAGCCGAAGCCTGTGCACTGCTTGAACTTGCGGCTCAGATAGTACGGGCTGATGAAGAAACGCTCCGCTACATCTTTCAGGAGCAGCGAATCTTCACAATTCGCACTGATGTAGGAGGCAATCTCCGACATCATTCGGTGAACGGCAGAAGGCTGATGCTCCTGTTGCTGGGACGACTTCGTCTGTGCTCGGAAGACCAGCAGCAGCAATTGCCGAAGCAGCGCTTCGAGCATCACGTCGCGCCCTTCCGCGTCGCCTTGCGTCTCGGCCACGAGCTCGCGCAGAATTGCCTCTCCCTTGAACTGCTCCTGCGGCGGCAGCGTTATGACGCCGTTGTGCCCGCAGCGCGGCAACCCGAACAACAGCGCATCCGTGAAATTGATAACAATCCGCTCATGATTTGACGTGCCCGTATCAATCGTGCGATGCAGTTCCTCCTTCTCCACGAACGCGAAGCTTCCCTGTCTCACCCGATAAGTCCGATCGCGAATGAAGAAATCGCGTTCCCCGCTGAACAGATAATAGAGCTCGTAGCTGTCATGGGCATGATGGCCCTCCATTGTGAAGCTGCCGCTTCGTATGCGGTAATCGATTTTGATGGTATTTGCATCGTTATAGAAGATGATCATGAGAGATGCTCCTGTTCTTTCGGCGCAGAATTTGTGCAATAAATGCGACTTTTTGAACATTTTAGGCAAGATTTACAGAAGATTATACCCTTTCATTGCGTTAGAGTAAAAGGATAATAATGAATGGAGTTGATTCCCTCATGCAGCTTGAATATCTGGATCGCGGCTTGGTCGCTATTGCTACTTCCGAAGGCGTCTTCCTCAGCTGGCGATTGCTTGGTCATGAAGCGACGGGGCATGGCGAGTCGGGCCTTACAGGCCGGGATTTCCATGTGTACCGGGACAGCGAGCTAATCGCGAAGGTGAGCGACAGCACCAACTATCTCGACAGCGGCGGATCGCCCTCCTGCTCGTACGCGGTAAGCGCCGTCGAGAGCGGACGGGAGATGGACCGCAGCGAGGAGGCGCGGCCTTGGGAGAACGGCTATTATGATCTTCCGCTGCAGAAGCCTGCGGACGGCGTTACCCCTGCCGGAGAAGCCTATAGCTATTCCGCCAACGATATGAGCATCGGCGATGTGGACGGGGACGGAAAGTATGAATTTTTCGTCAAATGGGAGCCTTCGAATGCCAAAGATGTATCACATTCCGGCTATACCGGGCCTGTCTACGTCGATTGCTACAAGCTGGACGGAACGCTGCTGTATCGTATCGATCTCGGCGTAAATATACGGGCGGGCGCCCACTACACCCAGCTCCTGGTCTATGATTTCGACGGAGACGGGAAGGCGGAGGTCATGCTCAAGACGGCTCCGGGCACGCGCGTTGTCAAGCGCGACCCGGGAGGCCGTCTGCTATCCGAAGCGTACATTACGATGCCGCCCGAGGACATCGCCGCCGGTTACGGCCACGCAGACGATTATCGCTGCAGCGCCGAGGACTACTATGAGCATATTGTGCAGCTGTTCCTCGGCTGGCATGCGCATGAGGAGGTGCTCGCCGGGCATTGGCCGGCTTCTCTTGAGGAGTGCTTCGGTATTGCGCGCGCCTGCAGCTATCCCTTGTCCCGCGCGGACGCGGAGCGACTCGCCGATTATTTCTTCGACGACTATGCGCCGAGTCGCAGCAAACGCAACAATCTGAGAGCTATCGAAGGCTTCATTCTGAAAGGCCCGGAATATTTGAGCGTCTTCCGCGGCGAGACGGGCGAGGAGCTGGAGACGATTCGCTACAACCCCGGACGTCATGACGACGGGCTGATGTGGGGCGATTATTCGTGGAATCGCATCGAGCCCGGCAACCGGGTCGACCGCTTCCTTGCGGGAGTCGCTTATCTGGACGGCAGCAAGCCCTATGCCCTGTTTGCGCGAGGCTATTATACGAGGGCTGTCGTTGTCGCCTATTCGTGGGACGGGGAGCAGCTTCGAGAGACATGGTGCGCGGACAGCGGCTGGGTCGCGATGAACAACCCGTTCGGCGACACGCTGCGCGAGCAGGACGGCCGGAGTCCGATATGGGGCGAGCTTGCCGGACAAGGCGCCCACTCCTTGAGCGTAGCGGATGTCGACGGGGACGGCTGCCAGGAAATTATTTACGGCTCGGCCACGCTTGATCATGACGGCAGCCTGCTGTACAGCTCGAAGGGTGTGCTGCCGGAAGGGAGTGCGGCTCCCGGGAGGCTCGTCAAGCTGGGACATGGTGACGCTCTTCATGTCGCGAACATCGACCCGGATCGACCCGGGCTGGAGATTTTTATGGTGCATGAAAGCGGAGTATGGGGGCCCTACGGCTACACGCTGCGCGATGCGGCTACCGGCGAGGTGCTGTTCGGGGGCTTCGCGACCGAGGATGTCGGACGCGGGATGACGGGACAGGTTGACCCCGATTATAAAGGAATGCAGGTATGGCCCAGCGAAGATGTGAAAGGCCCGGCATCCTTCGGCTTAATGACGGCCAGGGGCGAGCTTATGGATGCCAAGGCGCCGAGCACCAATATGAACATCAAGTGGGCGGCGAATATGACGACGCAGATTATTAGCGGAACCTTCGACTCGCCCGTGACGATCGAGGATTGGAAGCGCGGCCGCCTGCTGACGGCGGAAGGGGCGCGGTCCAACAACGGAACGAAGGGCAATCCTTGCCTGGTCGCCGATATATGGGGAGACTGGCGGGAGGAGCTTCTGGTGCGAACCGCGGACAGCTTGGCGATCCGAATCTACACAAGCACTGAGCTTACCGACCGAAAGCTGTACACGCTCATGCACGACGCCCAATACAGAACCGGCGTCGCCTGGCAGAACGTCGTCTATAACCAGCCCTGCTACACCAGCTTCTACCTGGCGTCCGACATCGATTGGGGCAAGGTGCCTCTGCCCGAGATGCATATGCCGCGGGCTAACTAATTCAACCGTCATACTCAACAAACGAAATTTAATTCTGGGTGTTACAGTCCATGGTTTCAGACTGAGCATCGAATCTTTTAAGCATTCGCCTAGTCCAACAACTACACAATAGCCGCAACCACGATAATAGCCCCTTTTAGATCAAAGGGGTTATATCGCATGCCTTGGTTGTATCGCATAGTAGCTCTTACACAAGTCTATCCCTGACGGTGTCATATCAATCAAATAATTTATCACTATTTACCTAACACTCGAGCTTAATATGAGACTAGGAACTGATGACATCACAGATTCAGTTGGACACAATATACCATCTCTATTGTCAAAAGAAAGTTATTGTCGAAAAAACAAGGAATTTATTGTAAAAAGTGGTTGATTTATTTCAAATGCATATGTTAACCTGAATCCGTGATGCCTTCGTTGCGGACTCTACTAGGATCTCCGAATTATGGAAAACAAGTTTTGAAATTTAGTCTATTCCGTCATTCACATGAACTACTGTGTGGAAAGTGCGCAACATTAGAGAAGCAGGGCATGTGAAATAAACCTCTTTTTTTACAGGAGGTGTTGTCGCTCGTGGTGGATTCAGTTTGGGGTCTAAGCAAATGCTTGGTAGATTCGCCGTACAGTTTGAAACCATGGACTGTAGCGCCCGAAATTAAATGTCGTTTTTCGAGCGTGTCGGCTTACTCTGGCTGCG